>MWCA01000053.1 GCA_002069785.1 Lentisphaerae bacterium ADurb.Bin242
CCGCCGGTCCAGCACGGTTTGTCCGGGCGGAAGAAACGACGACGGCGGAATGAGAAGCAGATATTCATACAGAAGGATGCGGAGGAGAAGCTTCCGGGCCGTATCGTCGGGCGTCTCCTGAAAACGCGGGAGCATTTTCCGGACGGTTTCCGGGGGAAGGAAAAGAATTTCCCTTTTGACCCGGCTGAAGGGGTCGCCCGCTTCGAAATGAATGTAGAAATGCCGGAAAGGCTGCGTGTTCCGGGTGGAAAAGGTGGTGTATGGGGGGATGAGGACGGCCTGACGCCGGTTCAATTCCCATTCCTGTTCGTTCTGGCGGAGGAAAGCGCCGTCGGTCGGATTCCAGTAGAAAAGCCACAAGTCGTACGTGATATTCGTGTAGTTCCATCCGGGAATGGCCGCATAGCGGCAGGCGCGGAAACGGATGTCGAAAGCTTCGATCGGGTGGATGGAAAAATCATTTTCGGTATTTTTTGACATTTCTTTTTTACCTTCTGACATTTATTTTCATTTCTTCCGGAGTATAATATATACACGAAATGACATGATTCAAGATTCCCTTTCAAACAATTAAAAAAGGAGAAAACCAGAATGAAAATCAGTGACACGCAGAGACGCCGTCTGGACATGGCGCTGGAGCGCCTTTACCGCAAGGAATGGCAGGTGAGAAAAGAACGGGACTACAAACTGGGCACAAGCGCGGCCCCCCGTCCGGCGGGATATGTGGAGGACGATCCCCTCTGTAGTCCGGTTGACACGGAATGGGTGAAGCTGATCGAACCGGAAAATTCCATCGTCGACGGCATCATCAAGGAACTTCTGGCTGAAGCGCCGCGCCAGGATACTTCCCGGTTCGTGAAGCTGGGCGACGACAACCTGTGGGTGTGGGGCGGCCCGACGCCCTACTGGGGCGGCAGCATGGCGGACGATACCCTTGTCCGCGGCGCGGATTACTTCAACGCCAAAAACGTGGTTTATGTCTACGGACCGACCGATGAAAAAATGCTCGGCATCCACAGCAAATACAAACGGATGCTCTGCCAGATCAATGCGAATTGCCGCACCCCCGGCGCGCAGGGCAATCAGACGGACGAACAGAACGCGGAACATCTCAGCAAGCTTTCCCTCCAGTTCCCGAACGTGGTCGGCGCCATGTGCGACGATGTGAGCGTCAACTTCTGGAAAGTGGTCCTGCCCGAGTCTTTCGAGGCGCGTTCGAAGGCGCTGAAAAAATACAATCCGGCGCTCAAAATGTACGGCGTGTTCTACGTTCATGAACTGGACGCCAAGGATTTCTCCCATATTCTCCCCTACATCGATGTGGTCAACCTGTGGTTCTGGCACAAGGACGAGATCCTCGAATACGATGAAAAGATCGAGCTCTGCCGGCAGAAATTCCCGGGAAAACCGATCATTCAGGGAATTTTCCTGCACGAATACGGACGCAGCGACGTCGGGAATCTGCCGGAACTCCTGGTCTATCAGCTGGAGAAGTGCAGAGAATATCTGACCAGGGGCGTTCTGGAAGGCGTGATCCTTCTCGGCGACCGCGAAATCAAGAAGTGGCCGGAATCGGCGGAGGCGGTCCGGAACTACCTCAAAAACCAGTAAGCGGCAAATTCTCCGGAAAGGGAATCCTCTGTTGAAAAACAAGGATTCCCTTCTCCGTTTCCGCACTTGCTCTTCCCGTTTCCGGGCTTCCCTCCCTTTCATGCCAGGGGAGGCAATGATTATCATATCCGACCCCAGCCCCGGAAAATCCGGAAGAAAAAACAGCTGTGTATTGGACGGCCTGAAAGCCCCTCCGAATTCCAAAGAACTGTTGAAGGAGCCCCTAAGAGCGAAAACAAGGAATGACATCCCCCCTTGCGACGGAAGACAGTTGCGTAAATCAAAGATTCAATATTGATTTTACACAAAAATTATATTTTGTGTAATTTTAAAGTTTAATTTGATTTTTGCACAGACAATGCTATTCTTTATATGGAAAAGAGAAAACCGGTATAAAAATGGGGGTAATCATGATTCGGCGTACAATACAAAAAGAATTGTTGACTCTGGCGAAAAGTTTCCCGGTGATTACGATTACCGGACCGAGACAATCCGGCAAGACGACGCTGGCGCAAGCGGCGTTTCCGAAATATAAGTATGTGAATCTGGAGGAGCCGGATTCGAGGCAACTCGCACAAAAAGACGCACGCGGTTTTCTGAACCTTTATTCCGCCCCGGTAATCATCGACGAAGTCCAGCGGGTTCCGGAACTTCTGAGTTATATCCAGACGATTGTCGATGCCTCGCATAAAAACGGGCAATATATCCTGACCGGCAGCCATCAGCCGCAATTGAATGCGGAGGTCTCGCAGTCTTTGGCCGGGCGCGCTGCCATTTTGAAATTGCTTCCGCTCTCGATTGAAGAACTGACCGAGGCCAGAATATCCATGACACGGGACGAATATATTTTCAAAGGATTCATGCCGAGGCTGTATCAACAGAAAATGAATCCGACTCGTCTTTACAGCAATTATTTTTCTACTTACGTTGAGCGTGACGTACGACAACTTGTCAACATCCGGAACCTCACACATTTCGAGATGTTCATAAAACTTCTTGCCGGGCGTGTCGGTCAGCTTGTCAATTTGAACAGTCTTTCCAATGACATTGGCGTATCGGCCACCACGCTTGCAGAATGGCTGTCCGTTCTGGAGGCAAGCTACATCGTGTTTCGTCTTCCGTGCTACTTCGAGAACTTCGGCAAGCGTCTCATCAAAAGCCCGAAACTGTATTTCACGGAGGTGGGGCTTGCGGCCTACCTTCTCGGAATACAGGATGTCACGCAGGTCATGCGCGATCCGTTATTCGGAGGACTGTATGAAAATATGGTGGTGATGGAAGTCCTGAAAGCCCGCTTCAATGCAGGCATGGAACCGGAGATGTATTTCTTTCGTGATTCCCATGGCAACGAGGTCGATCTGCTGCTTCGTGGCGCAAACGCGCTGCTGCCGGTGGAGATCAAGGCTTCGCAGACCTTCTCCACCGACTTTGCCGACAGCATCATTGCCCTGCGCAAACTCTCTCCAAAGGTAAAAAAAGGCATTGTCGCATACTCCGGGGATTTGACGCCGACACTGAACGAAGTTTCTTTCGTCAACTTCAAGAAGATTGGAAACGTCGCAAAGTCCTGAGGGAATCGGATTGCTCTTTCTTTTCGGAAAGTTTTTGAAAAGGAATTTATACGGATGGCGGCCGGAATTTTTATCATTTTCTTCTTTGCTCAAAAAAAGTGAAAGCCTTCCGGAAGATGGATTCAACCGTTTCCCGGAGGCTATTCATTGTGCGGTTTTTGGTCCGGATATATCGTCAACGGGGTTTTCTTCCGGTTTGGTATTGTCCGGGGCCAGTGCAAGGATGTAATGGATGATGTCGGTGTTCAGGTAACGGACGGCGGTTCCGATCCTGCGGCGTTTGAAAGGAAAGCCTCCGGCTCTCTCGATGTTCTTGAAGTTGCTGAGACCGATGCCGAGCATTTCACCGGCTTCCCGCTGGTCGATCAGCTTCGGCAAAATGTCCGGAACCAGTTCTCCCTTTTGGGAAAGATGGCGAAGATTGCTCATGACATTGTTCAGTTCCGGAACCGAAATCAGTCCGGTTTCCGCCAGGGGCTGAAGGAGTCTCCCAATCAGCTTTACGGTGGTGTAACGGACAGGGGAAGTTGTCAGGAGCTTCATGTTTCAGTGTTCCTTTCATGATTTTATGATAAGATTCTCCGCCGGCATTCTTATTGACGGACTGGAGTTCATTTCTCCGGAAATGCTTTCCGCCGCTTTCAGGTCCGGCGTTCCGATCGGATGTCAAGGATTTCCCGTGCGGAAGTCCGGCATCCCGGCGCCGGACTTTTCCGTGTTCAGGAAATGGTAAAATTTCCGTTTCTCAACTTGCCTTTGCGTTCAATGGATGCTAGATTATCCTCCACTTGCAACGGCTGGAAAGGCGCAAAACATGAAAATAGAGAATTTTCCCATCCAAAACGTGGGTGAATGCAATATTGAATCCCCTTTGGATTCCAATATTCCATTTGTGACCGAAGAATCGCAGATTCTCTATGACTGCGATTCTCTCGATGTGAAACGTTCCTATGAGCAGTATGGTAAAATCCATGCTTTTGAAAAAGCGGGACCGCGCAAAAAGATTTTCTTCGATCCGGCCTGGTGCAAAGCCGCCATCCTGACCGCGGGCGGCCTGTGTCCCGGCCTCAACAACGTGATCAAGGGACTCACGGAAACCCTGAAACTGATTTATCATATCCCGGTTGTGTACGGCATTCCCTACGGATACGCGGGCCTGAATCCGGAAATGGGGCATCGCCCGATGATTCTGGACGAGCTGGCCGTGGACGGCATCCACGAACAGGGCGGAACGATTCTGGGGTCCTCGCGCGGAAACCAGGATATCCTCACGATGCTGGAAACGCTGGTCCGCATGGACATCAACATGCTGTTCTGCATCGGGGGCGACGGAACGCTCCGGGCCGCGCACGAACTGGCGCAGGAAATCCTGAAACGCAACTTGAATATTTGCATCATCGGCATTCCGAAAACCATCGACAACGACATCTGCTACATCGACAAGACGTTCGGTTTCGAAACCGCCGTTCATGCGACCACTCCGATGATCACCGTTGCCCACAATGAGGCCAAGGGCGCCCCGAACGGGGTCGGCCTGATTCATGTCATGGGGCGCGACAGCGGGTTCATTGCCGCCTCCTCCTCCCTGGCCAACCCCCATGTGAACTACTGTCTTGTGCCGGAAGTGAAATTCACTCTGGAAGGCGAACCGGATTCCTTTTTCCCGATCTTGCATGACCGGCTCCAACGCCGCCACCATGCGGTGATCATTGTGGCCGAAGGCGCGGGCCAGGACCTGATGGAGGGACAGCGTGAATACGACAAGTCCGGAAACCTGCTGAACAACAATATCGGCATGTTCATGCGCGAGAAAATGAAACAGTATTTCCACAAGCTGAACTTTGAGGCCAACATCAAATACTTCGATCCGACCTACCTGATCCGCGGCATTCCGGCGAACGCCTCCGACGCCGTATTCTGCCTCCTGCTGGCGCAGAACGCGGTCCATGCGGCCATGGCCGGGAAAACCGACATGCTGGTAGGGCACTGGAGCGACACTTTCACGCATGTGCCCATTGAGATGGCGATCAAGGAGCGGAAGAAGATCGACCCGAAGGATTTCCTCTGGCGCTGTGTCCAGATGAACATTCGCTGATTGCTTTTGAATTCAGGTTTTTGAACAGGGAGTTGTTGAAAATGTCATTGGAAAAAATTGCCGCGCTGTCCGTGAAATACGGTTCCGACCCTCGGTTCGTTCTGGCGGGGGGCGGAAACACCTCTTACAAGGATGAAACCTTTCTATTCATCAAGCCGAGCGGCATCGCCTTGAGCGAGATCCGTCCGGATCAGTTCGTCAAGATGGAGCGCGCGAAAATTCAGCGCATGTTCTCCGAACCCCTTCCGGAAGACGTCGCAAAGCGCGAAGCCGCCGCCAAGGAAATGATGATGGGGGCGGTCAGCAGGGAATCTTCGGGACGCCCGTCCGTGGAGGCTCCCTTGCATGAAGTGATCCCGTTTTCCTATGTGGTGCACCTTCATCCGGCGGCGGTCAACGGAATGACCTGTTCCGAAAACGGCGAGAAGGCCTGTGCGCAGCTTTTCCCGGAGGCCCTCTGGATTCCGTATGTGGACCCCGGTTATACTCTTTCCGGGAAAGTGTTCGACGGGATTTCCCAATACAGGACGGCGAACGGAGGGAAAGTCCCGAATCTGATTTTCCTCCAGAATCACGGCGTCTTCGCCGGCGCGGACACCCCGGAGGAGATCGATTCCCTGTATGCCTCGGTGATGAGCACCCTTTCCAAAGCGTATGCCGGGGCGGGCGTTTCCCCGGAACTGGTCCGCGGGAACGCGGACATGGAAGCCGTCAAGCAGTATGCGCCAAAACTGCGCACCCTTCTGGGGACGGAATCCGAAGACGGTGCGATCGAGCGCAAATTCGTGGTCTGCGCCGGGGCGTTCGACGTGGCCGACGGGCCGCTTTCCCCGGATCACATCGTGTATGCGAAATCCTTCCCGATGGTTTCCACAAGCCCGAAAAAGGAAGAAGTCGCCGCCTATGTCAAGGCCAACGGGTTCAAACCGCTGGTGGTGAATGTGCCGGACAAAGGGGTTTTCTGTGCGTCCGATACCCTGAAAGGCGCCCGCACCGTGGCCGCGCTGGCCGCGGACGCCGCGCTCGTGAAACAGCTGACGGCCGCTTTCGGCGGACCCCGTTATCTGAGCGAACGGGACCGTCTTTTCATTGAGAACTGGGAAGTGGAATCCTACCGCCGCTCCTTGGCCGGGAAGTCCGGAAGCGCCGCCTGCGGACGTCTCAAGGGACGGGTGGCCGTCGTGACCGGCGCCGCGCAGGGCTTCGGATACGGCATTGCCGAGGAACTGGCCCGCGAAGGTGCGGTGATCGTGGTTGCGGACATGAATCTGGAAGGGGCGGACAAGGCGGCGGAGGCGATCCGTGCGGAATATCCCGCGTCCGAGGCGTTTGCCGTGGCGGTCAACGTGGCCGATGAGGCGTCGGTGTCGGCCATGGTCGGTTCCGTGGCCGAGCGCTGCGGAGGAATCGACCTCTTCGTGGCGAACGCGGGCGTGCTGAAGGCGGGGTCCGTCAAGACCTTCACGCTCAAAGACTGGGAATTTGTGACCGATGTCAATTACAACGGCTACTTCCTGTGCGTCAAGCACGTCTCCAGCCTGATGGCGGCGGAAACCGCGGACGGCGGCGACTGGCTGGACATCGTTCAGGTCAACTCCAAGAGCGGGCTCCAGGGCAGCAACAAGAACGCCGCCTATGCGGGCGGAAAGTTCGGCGGGATCGGCCTGACGCAGAGCTTTGCGATGGAGCTGGTCGCCGACCGGATCAAGGTCAACAGCGTATGCCCCGGCAACTACTTCGACGGTCCGCTGTGGAGCAATCCGGAACGCGGCCTTTTCGTGCAGTACCTGAACAGCGGGAAGGTCCCCGGCGCGAAGACCGTGGAAGACGTCAAGCGTTTCTACGAATCGAAAGTTCCGATGAACCGCGGCTGTTTCCCCGCGGACGTAGCCCGCGCGATTCTTTATTCCGTCGAACAGAAATATGAAACCGGCCAGGCCATTCCCGTAACGGGCGGCCAGGTGATGCTCAAGTAACAGGCAAGGGGGCTTTTATGGAAAACAAGGTCAGACAGCACACGATCTCCGTGCTCGTGGAAAATAAATTCGGGGCGCTGGCCCGGATCGCCGGACTCTTCAGCGGACGCGGCTACAACATCGAGTCCCTGACGGTCAACCACACCCACGACCCGAATCTGTCCCGCATGACGATTGTCACGAAAGGGGACGACGAGGTTCTGGAGCAGATCGAAAAACAGCTGAACAAACTGGTGGACGTCGTCAGCGTCACCGACTTGAACTCCTCCGACTATGTGGAGCTGGAGCTCGCGATCATCAAGGTCCATACGACCGCCCTGACGCGGGTGGCCATCGTCCAGCTGGTGGAGCTTTTCCAGGGCTACATTCCCAACGTCAACAAGAACGAACTCTGCATCGCCATTTCCGGGCCGCCCCAGAAGATCGAACATTTCCTCTTGCTGATGAGCGATTTCGAGATCGTCGAAGTCGCCCGCACCGGAAGCACCGCGGTGACGCGGGCCGCCGGTCCGACCGAGAAGAAGAGCCGGAAATGAGAAGTCCAGGGCGGAAGCGCTGATCCGATGGATGGAATCGCATTGGAATTTGCCGCCGGGACGCTGCTCCTGAAAGCCGAAGGGGAGGGGACCCTGCCCGGCATTTTCACACCGCACATTCTCCGGGACGACCGGGTCGATGCGTGGCGCGCGGCAGCCTCGGAGTATGCTCCGATCGTCCGCCTGGCCCATCAGAACCGCGTGGAAGTCTCCGACCGGGCCCGCGCGTATGAGACGCTCGACCTGAAAATCCATTTCCCCCATACGCCGATGGAGCACCAGAAAAACGCCCTGGTCCGCTGGCGCGAAGCGCACGGACGCGGCATGGTGGTCATGCCGACCGGTTCCGGGAAAACCTATTTCGCCGTCCTGGCGATGGCGGCGGTGAACCGTTCCGCGCTGGTGGTGGTGCCGACCATCGACCTCATGGTGCAGTGGGCGGGCGTCCTGAAACAATTTTTCCGGGTCGATGTCGGCATGCTCGGCGGCGGCTCGAAGGAAATCCTGCCCCTGACCGTCAGCACCTACGACTCCGCCGTGCTCCAGATGGAGTTCATCGGCAACCGTTTCGGACTGATCGTTTTCGACGAGTGCCACCATCTGCCGGGACAGGTCAACCGGATGGCGGCATCCATGTGCATCGCCCCCTACCGGCTCGGTCTGACGGCCACGCCGGAACGCGAGGACGGCGGTCTGGAAGTCATGGAAAAACTGATCGGCCCGATCGTGTTTCAAGCCCACATCGACGAGCTGGAGGGAAAAGTCCTGGCGCCGTATGTCACCCGCCGCATCCGGGTGAATCTTTCCGACGCTGAAACCGCCGAATACACCGAGGCGCGGCGGGTCTATACTGCGTTCATCCGCCGCCACCGGATCGATTTTTCCGCACCCGACGGCTGGGGACGCTTCATCGCGCTGTCCGCGCGTCTGCCCGGCGGCCGCGAGGCGATGAACGCCTATCTGCGTCAGCGCGCCATTGCCCGCTGCGGACGCGCCAAGCTGGAAACCGTCTGGAATCTGATCCGTTCCAACCGGGGCGAACGGATTCTGGTGTTCACGGCCGACAACGATACCGCCTACCGGATGGGCGAGACCTTCTGCATGCCGGTCCTCACCCACAAGACCAAGGCCGCCGAGCGGCGCGATTTTCTGGACCGGTTCCGGAGCGGGGAATATCCGGTTCTCCTCACCAGCAAGGTCCTCAACGAAGGCGTGGATGTTCCGGAAGCCAGCATCGGGATCGTGGTTTCCGGCAGCGCCAGTACGCGGGAACACGTCCAGCGCCTTGGCCGCATCCTCCGCGCCCGTGACGGCAAACAGGCCGTCCTGTATGAACTGGTCAGCGAAGGCACCTCCGAAATGAGCGTGAGCGACCGCCGCCGCCAGCACCGCGCGTATGAACAGCGCCGACTGCGTTTCCTCGGCCGGGGAGACTCGAAATGCTGACGCGCGACCTTCTCCGCTACAAGGTTTCCGGCGGATATGCCAAACCTTCCTTTATTGCGGCGGACAATGCGCCTCTGCTGGAGTTCGCCGCCCAGCTGATCTCGATCCATGAACAGGCGGCGGGCTGCCGGCGCGAGGAGCTGGAAGAGAACGTCGGCCGTATGACCGCTCTCTGGCATGACGTCAAGCTGGCCCGCGGCCTGGCCAAGATTCTGAATGACCGCTGTATTTTTTCGGAGTGCCTGGAACAGGATTATCCGGCGCTGCGGCGCGAACTTTTCCGGCGGAGCGCCCGGCTCCTCGCCGGGGAGAATTGTCCCGCCGGCGCGGCTGCCTTCCGGGAAAAAGTCATGGAGGAAGAAACGGTTCTTCAACAGGAAATCTATGCGGACCTCCCGGAAAACGAGCGTCTTCTCTCCCTGAAAAAAACTTTCCCGCGCGAACTGCTGGAACGCTACAACCTGTCGCTGGTGCAGTCGCTCCTGCTGTTCAGCGAAGGGCTGGAGTGTCAGGTTTCCGCCGAAGATCCGGCCCTTCTGCGCCGCCTTTTCAAATACCTGAAATTCTTCCGCCTTCTTTTCCGGGCGGAACTCTCCGGCGACCGCAAGAAGGGTTCCGTTCCGATGATCCATCTGAAGATCGACGGTCCGGCCTCCATCCTCGAAAACAGCACGAAATACGGGCTTCAGCTGGCTTCGTTTTTCCCGGCGCTCTGCTCGATGAAGTCGTGGAAGGCGGCCAGCGGCCTGAAGCTCCGGGACAAGCCGCTCCGGCTGGCATTGGATGAAACCAGCAAGCTGGTCTGCCCTTATACGAATTTCGGCGCCTATATCCCCGAAGAACTGAAAATGTTTCAGAACTACTTCAACGGCAAGGCAGCCTCCTGGCGGCTGGTTCAGCGCAATGCCTATCTCCGTCTGGAAGGGAACCGTCTGGCGTTTCCCGATTTCCGCTTCCGTTCCGACGACGGCGCGGAATTCGATCTGGAACTGTTTCACCAGTGGCACAAGGGACCGCTCGCGGAGCGTCTGGATTTTCTGGAAAAGCACCCGGAAACGCCGCTCCTCCTGGGGGCGGACCGGGCATGCCTGAAAGGGGACGACGCGCTGAAAGAGCGTTTTTCAAATCTGCCGGGCTGTTTTCTGTTCAGTTCGTTTCCGGGCGTGGAGAACGTGGTGAAGCATCTCGAAGAGGCCAGGGCCTTTCTGAAATAAAAATTTTTGCTTCAATCCGAGCGTAAAAACAGGTAGGTTCGGGACTCCGTTCCCGAACTGAATTTCAGTTCGGCAGGGGACTGCCGAACCTACCGGAAAGACGTTCCAATAGATGCTGTATAAACTCGGATGGGATAAACTCCGGTTCAGCCGTTTTTCCGCCGGGTGTCGACCACGGCGATCATGGAATCCAGCCGGGCGATATAGTCCGGAATGGACATCATGCCGGATTTTTTTGCGGCGATGCGTTTTCCTTTTTCGGCGTTCCCATAGAGAAGATCGACCGCGGCGAGCGCCAGAATTTTGGCGTTGGTGAGGTAAGCCTGTTCCGGATCGGAAATCCGGAAGTTGATTCCGTGGCAGGCCCCGGAACAGCCGGGAACGCCGCCGTGAATGGACGGCATGATCTGGCTCATGTCTCCCATGTCGGTGCATCCCTGGTTGAAAGAGGCCTTGATGGACGGCACGGCGGCCGGGTCCAGATACCGCACGATTTCCCAGAAGACTTCACAGAGATCGTCGTCGTTTTTCAGCGGCATGGAACCCGCGAACGTCCGGATGTCCGCGTCGGCGCCGATAGCCAGCGCGGAATGCGAAACCGCGCGGTCGAAACGCCCGCTCAGGGCAAGGATCTTTTCGATGGTGTCCGCGCGGACCATGTAATCCATCACGACGTGGTCCGGGACGATGTTGACGGCGTCGCCGCCGTTCCGGATGATGCCGTGGACCCGGATGCGGTCGTCGTTGGCGAAGGTTTCGCGCATCAGGGCGATCGCATGCATGGCGAGGTTGGCCGCGTTGAGCGCGTTGACGCCGTTCTGCGGGCTGGCGGCGTGGGAGCTTCTGCCCAGAAACGTGATCTGTTTTTTCACATGTCCGTTGAAATCGGAAACATAGTAAGAGCCGACATGATTCATGAACGCCATGTCCACATCGTCGAAAACGCCCTCCCGGATCATCTGCGGCTTGCCGTTCAGCGACCGGATGAGCCCTTTTTCCATCAGCGACATCCGGTAGTCCATCTCGATTCCTTCCTCGGCGGGAACCCCGACCAGGGCGATCCGTCCGGAAAGTTCTTCGGCCGCGCGGGAGTCCGCCAGGCCCATGGCCGCGCCGAGCAGCGCGGTAATGTGCGTGTTGTGACCGCAGGCATGGACCGCGCCGGTGGACTTGTCCGCTTCGGGATGGGATGGGAGGATCAGGGAATCCATTTCACCGAGAAGCGCCACCGTGGGGCCTTCTTTCCCGGTCGGAATGTCGGAACGGAACCCGGTCAGGGCCCGTTTTTCCTTCACGTCGAGGCCCAGATTCCGGAGGGTCCGCACGGCTTTTTCGGAGGTTTTGAATTCGCGATATCCGGGCTCGGGATTTTTCCAGAAGAATTCTCCCAGGGCGAGGATTTCATCCCTTCGTTTGTCGATCGCGCGGACGACGGCACATCGGATCTCATCCAGACTTCTCATGACACCTCTTTCTCCCGGCGGTTTTTCAGCGGGAACTTCCGGATGCGGGCGGAAGCGTTTTTTTCCAGCAGTCCCCGATGACCTTGTTGACGGCGTTGCGCCGGGCATTGCTGTCCGGACGGAACAGTTTGTTGTAGGAATAGAACGCCGCTCCGGCGACTTCCGGACGGCGGCAGTTGTACAGGATCTGATTCTTGAGTTCATCCGGATTGGACGCGGTAAACGGCAGGTGCGCACCGATCCCGATATAGAGCTTGACGCCGGTCCTGCCGACGGTATCCGCCCACCAGTCGACCAGTGCGGCGTAGGGAGCTTTCGGCTGCGAGAAGGGCCAGTAAATCTGGGGGACGATGTAGTCGATCCAGTTCTTCATGATCCACAGCCGGGTGTCGGCGTAGGAGGTTTTGTAGGATTCGTTGCCGCGGGTGAGTGAACCGTACGGGGAAGAGTCCTTGTTCAGCCAGATCCCGAAGGGGCTGATCCCGAAACGGATTTTCTTGCCCTGCTGGAGGTTGTTCCGGCGGATGGTGTCCGAAACCTCCTTCACCAGCATGTTGACGTTGTTCCTCCGCCAGTCGTCAAGGGAAAGGCGGGCCGGATTGTATTTGCGGTAGGAAACGGAGTCGGCGTTTCCTATGCCGTCGTAGGGATAGAAATAGTCATCGAAGTGGATTGCGTCCGGATTGTAACGGCTGATGATCTCCGCGACCGTATCCACCAGATGCCTGCGGACGAGCGGATTCCCGGGGTCCAGCAGAAGGGTCTGTCCGTTCCGGAAAGGCGCGGCCAGAACCGCATCGGGATTTTTCCGTGCGAAATTGATCGGAGAGAGAGTTTTCAGATAGGCTGTCTTCGGGAGGTTTGTGATGCCGGTCACCCGGTAGGGATTCAGCCACGCGTGAAACTCGAGTCCCGCCCGGTGGGCCTCGTCAATCATGTAGCGGAGCATATCCATCTGTGGATACCCGTGTCCCTCTTCGCCGCGGATCGTCCGGGAGAAAGGATTGATCTTCGAGTTGTAGAAGGCGTCGCACGTCGGGCGTATCTGGAAGATCACCGCGTTGAAGCCCGCCCGTCGGATGTTCTGGATGAACTCCTGATACCGCTGCTTGAACGCATACGGGGAATCGGTGCGCGGGAAGTCCAGGTTGGCGACGGTTACCACCCAGACACCGCGGAATTCATTCGGCTTTTTCGTGTATTCCTGCGGAATGATCACGTTCCGGCGGTCTCCGGGAATGGCCGAATAAGGCATCGCCTTTCCGGTCCCGGGATCATGAAGGACCCGGAACTTTTCATTGGCCGCGTTCAGGAGGAACGGCAGAAGCAGCACCGCCGGAATGAAATTCAAGAATTTTTTCATTGGAACCTCCGGCTGTTTCAGAACGGAACGGTGTCAGGGGCCGGCCAGCTCTTTTTGGAGAGCGGCATCCGCTTCTTCCACCTTGCGGGTTTGCTCCGCCCGGAACTCCTTGAGCTTCCGGGAGAGGACGGGGTCGGAAAGCGCGAGGATCGCGACCGCGCTCAATGCGGCGTTTTTGGCTCCGGCGGGTCCGGCCGTGACCGTGGAGACCGGGATTCCGGGAGGCATCTGGACCATGGCGAGAAGGGCGTCCAGCCCGTTGAAGGGTTCGCTGGCAATGGGAATGCCGATGACCGGCAGGATGGTGTGCGCCGCAATGACTCCGGCGAGGTGGGCCGCCATGCCCGCCGCACAGATGAGGACCCGGATTCCGCGTTCTTCGGCGGTTTTCGCGTAGTCCGCGGCGGCGTCCGGGGTCCGGTGTGCCGAGAGGACGCGCGCCTCGAAGGGAATGTCGAAGGAACGCAAGGTTTCAAAAGCGCCTTTCAGGGAAGGAAGGTCGCTTTTGCTGCCCATGATGATTGCAACTTTGGAGGTCATGATTCATTCCTCATGTCAAACGGATGAACACGGACCGCCCAAAACGAAAACTTCGTCCGGGCTGGATTCCGCCCGGGCGTTTTCCGTGTCATTCCAGATATAAACTTACTCTTCCTGCTTCTGGCCGGAAGAGGCGGCGGCCGCTTTTGCCGCGGCGATTTCCGCCATGAAGTCGTCGGGTTCGCCGTTGAAATTGGGGACAAGTTTGCCTTCCGCGATTTCAAGGAGAGCCACGTCAAGGAAATTTTCATCCTTGCAGCGGACCATGGGCGGCGCGCCGGTTGCAAGGAGACGCGCGCGCTTGGATGCCAGGATGATCAGGGTTTTGGCATCGGGCACGGCTTCACGCGCTCTTGCAAGATACTCATTGTTCATGGAATCGACTCCTTTCAGTAGTCTATAACCTCGCGGTGCCTGTCGATCGTGGAGAGGTCGTCGCAGAGGATCATTTTGTAATTGCGGTCAAAGTCGTGAATCGCGTCCAGAATGTATCTTTCGGCGAGGGGTTCGCGAGAGGAATCCTTGCACGCGTCGCGGAGCATCAGAAGTCCGACGAAAATGAAGGTTTCGTTTTCGACCAGATTTCTGGCGCGGAGGTCGTGATAGGCGGAACTCTTCTTGTCGGCAACGAACTTGACCGCTTCCAGGTGCTTTTCATGCATTTCCCGGATGATTTTTTTCAGCCGTCCGATCAGGGCGTCGGCGGGAATCTTCTCGAAAAGCTGGGCGATATACGTGTCAAGGACGCGCTGCATGACGCCGCCGATGGCCGCGACGAACTGGAGCTGCGTCGTGCCTTCGTAGATGTTGGTGATGCGGACGTCGCGGTAATACCGTTCGGCATCGAAGTCGTGCATGAAACCGGTTCCGCCGTGGATCTGGATGCAGTCGTAGGCGATCTGGTTGGCGGACTCGGTGGAGAGCGCCTTGCTCATGGGAGTGAGGATGGCGGAGACTTTACTGTAGTACCTGGCATTATCGCGGACGAAATCAGTCTGTTCCGCCAGTTTCCCGTGTTCCATGATGTGCGTGTAGACATTGCGCAGGTCCACGATCTTGGTGGTTTCATACAAGAGCGCGCGCGACGCGACCAGCTTGATTTTCATCCGGGCCAGCATGTCGTAGATCGCGGGGAACTTGTCGATGCTCTGCTTGAACTGTTCGCGTTCCGAGGCGTATTTGCGGGCTTCCCGGTAGGAGGCTTCCGCAATGCCGACCGCCTGCGCGCTGATGGCGACGCGGGCGCCGTTCATCAGGGACATCACGTATTTCGTGAGGCCGCGCCGCTGGAGGCCGCAGAGTTCGGCGGGAACGTTGTTATACTGGAGTTCGCACGTGGCGACGCCGTGAATGCCGAGCTTGTGCTCGATGCGGCGGACCACCAGCTCCGGGCATTTCTCGCAGATGAACATGGAAAGACCGCGCCCGTCCGTGCTGCCCTCGATGGAACGCGCCAGCACCAGGTGGATCTGGGCGCAGCCGTTGGTGATGAAGCGCTTCATTCCGTTGAGATACCACTTGCCCGTGGCCGGGTCCTGGGTGGCGCGGAGGCGGACGGACTGGAGGTCCGAACCGGAATCCGGCTCGGTCAGGTCCATGGCGCCGTCGGCTTCGCCGGAAGCGAAGCGGGGAAGATAGCGCCGCCGCTGGTCCTCGTCGCCGAATTCGCTGATGGTTTCGGCGATGTCCTGAAGCCCGAAAAGGTTCTGGAGGGAGGCGTCGGCGCGGGAGACCATTTCGGTCATCATGGTGTAGATGGTGGTCGGGAAGTTCAAGCCGCCGTATTCCCGGGGAAGGATTACGCCGGAGACCCCGGACTGCCGGAGTTCCTGGAGATTCTTGACGGTCAGCGGATGGTAGGTGACCACGCCGTCCTCGAAACGGGGGCCTTCCTCGTCCACCTGGCGGGCGCGGGGGGCGATCCGTTCGCCGGTGATGTCGCCGATGACGGAAAGAATGCGGTCGAAGTTGTCGAGGGCGTCCGCGTAGTTTTCCGGCGCGAAGTCATACTTTTTCGCATCGGCGTAATTGTTTTCGCGGATGGAGACGACTTCCTCCAGATTGATATTTTTCAAGGTGAAGAGAAGGTCTTTGTTGTCGGTGTAGAAGTTGGACATGTTGCAGCTCCTCTCAGGCTTTTGCTTTGTAGGCTTTGATCATCATGGGGATGATGCTGTTCAGGTCCCCGATGATGCCGTAGTGGGCGACCGAGAAGATGGGAGCGTCGGGATCGGAGTTGATCGCGATGATCTTCTTGCTTTCGGTCATGCCGGCGCGGTGCTGGACGGAACCGCTGATGCCGCAGGCGATGTAAAGCTTGGGACGGACCGTGACGCCGGTCTGTCCGACCTGATGGTCGTGGTCGATCCAGCCGGCGTCGACCGCGGCGCGGGAGGCGCCGACTTCGCCGCCGAGGGTGGCCGCCAGGTCATGGATGAGCTTGAAGTTGCTCTTTGCGCCGACGCCGTATCCGCCGGAAACAATGATCTGCGCCGCCTTGAGGTTGACGCTTTTCTCCTGGCGGATGCGCTCGATCACCTTGACGACCGTTTCCTGCGCGGTGAGCGCGACTTCCACTTTGACGGTCTTCCCTTTGCGGGAGGAGTCGGGGGGGCTCATTTTCATGACGCCTTCGCGGACGGTGACCATCTGGGGATCGTCCCAGGTATTCACGATCGTGGCGATGATGTTGCCGCCGAACGCGGGACGGATCTGCATGAGTTTGTTGGCATAGAATTTCTTGTTGACCTTATCGTCGAAGTCGTCGATCTGAAGGTCGGTGCAGTCCGCCGTGAGGCCGGCCATTTTCTCGGAGGCGACCCGCGGGGCGAGTTCACGGCCCTTCATGGTGGCGCCGAAAAGAAGGATATTGGGCTTATGCTCCTTGATGAGGTCCATGATGACCTTGGCATAGGGAAGGACCGTAAAGGGTTCGAGACGCGGATCTTCCGCAAGAAACACCGTCGAACAGCCATAGCGGAAGAGAGTATCGGCGCCGTGAGCGACCTTGTCGCCGAGAAGGACGGCTTCGACTTTGACGTTAAGCTTTTGGGCGAGTTCAACGCCTCTGCTGACGAGTTCGAGACTGACATCGGCGATTTTGCCGCCTTCCTGCTCGACGAAAACCCAGACATTACCAATATTGGACATGGCTTACCCCAGTGTGTGATCTTCAATAAGTTCGCGGACGAGATCGGAAACGCCGGCTTCCGTCGGCTCGATCTTCTTGAAATCCCCGGCTGTCAGGACAACGCTCATGATCTGTTTGACCTTGGTGGGGGAACCGGCGAGACCGCAGCGCTTCGGGTCCGCATCGGCGTCGGCCGCGGACCATTCCTGGATGATCAGGCCTTTTCTGCCGTAGTTTTCCTCGTAGGAGGCGACCGCTCCGGAGGCGGCGTAGTCGTCGGTCTGTTCCGCCATGAACTCGGAACGGGTTTTGGCTCTCTTGTATTTCATGATGCGGGCGGCGTTCTGCGGACGCGGCTCGTTGGAATCGATGACGGTCAGCAGGACCGGCAAGGGGGCTTCGAGGACTTCATATCCGC
Source organism: Lentisphaerae bacterium ADurb.Bin242 (assembly GCA_002069785.1). Lineage (GTDB taxonomy): Bacteria > Verrucomicrobiota > Lentisphaeria > Victivallales > UBA1829 > SIG94. Next base: position 17,364 of record MWCA01000053.1, read on the forward strand.
CTTCGATGGCGCGTTTGGCGCGAATGGTTTTCCCTTCCAGGGCAAGAACGTCCTCCACATAGGAAATCTGCGGGAGATGGAGTTTTTCCGCGAGCTGGGGGCCGACTTGCGCGGTATCTCCGTCGATGGCTTGTCTTCCGCAAAGGATCAGATCGAAATTCCCGATTTTCTTTGCACAGCAACTGAGCGCATAACTGGTTGCGAGCGTATCGGAACCCGCGAACGCGCGGTCCGTCAGAAGGACCGTCTCGTCCGCCCCCATGCAGAGGGCATCCCGCAAGACTTTCGAAGCATTCGGCGGTCCCATCGTGGCGACGACCACATGGGCTCCGAAGCGGTCTTTCAACTGCAATGCCAGCTCAACGGCATTCAAGTCTTCGGGGTTGAAAATCGCCGGCAACGCCTGACGGTTTACCGTACCGTCCGGTTTCATCGCGTCGCCCGTGATGTTCTTCGTGTCGGGCACCTGCTTCACAAAGACTATGATCTTATAACTCACTGGCTGCTCCTTGTTACAAGTTTTGGGTTGTTGTTGTGTTTTTCAGCCTGTCGAACACCCGGATTGAGTTGTCCGGGTAGAAATCGAAACCATACTATAGCATATACTGTGAAAAATGCAAAGATTTTTCTTTTCCATCCCGGGGAAAAAATCGAAAAAATCCCTGCGGAATCGAGCTTCATACGTTCTCCGAAACAGCGATTGGACGGTCAGCCCTCCTTTCCTTTTTCCGGCGGCCGGACCAGAATCACTTCCATCCCCGCTTTTTTCAGAAGGGCGGCTTCTCCGGCCGGCAAGCCATAGTCCGTGACCAGCAGATCGACGGCATTCACGGAGGCGAAACACGTCAGCGCTTTTTTGCCGAATTTGCCGCTTTCGGTGATGACGGCCACATGCGACGCGATGGAAATGGAACGCTTTTCCAGGTTGGAGAGACTCATGTCCGACGTGTAGAACCCGTTTCCGGCGAGTGCCCCGTCGCATCCGGAAACCAGCCAGTCCACGTGATATTCCTCCAGGTTCCTCTCCGCCATCGGCCCCACCAGATCCAGCGAGTTCGTCCGAAGCTCCCCTCCGAGCAGAATCACTTTGCAGGAGGATTGGAACAGGGTCGACGCCACCGGCAGGGCGTTGGTGACGACCGTCAGCGCCGGCAGTTTCTTCCGGGCCAGCACTCTGGCGAACGCCAGCGCGGTGGAGCCCGCGCCGATGAACAGGGTTTCGCTGGGCATGATCCTTTTATATAAAGCCTCGGCGATCATGAATTTCAAGTCGTTGAGAAGCCGGTTCCCGGTGTCCGTTTCATACCGGATCGGCGAGGAAATGGCGCCGCCTTTGATCTGGATCAGGAGCTTGCGTTCCTCCAGCGCCCGGAGGTCCCGGCGAAGGGTCATTTCCGTGACGCCGAGCTCGAAAGCGGTTTCCTTGATGAAGATTTTCCCCCTCCGGAGCATTTCCAGGATTTTCCGCTGGCGGTCCCTCATCGCGGAACTCCTTTCCGTGGAAAGAGAAGCTCCTTTAGCCCGTCCGGAAAGTTCCTGCCTCCGGAAAGTGTACGGAAACCGTTCTGCCAATGGATCGAGCGCAGCGGTTTTTCCGTCCGTCGGGTTTTCATAACTTCATATATTCCAGGAGTTCTTCCACCGTGACGGTGGCCGTTCCGAGTTTTCCGACCACGATCCCGGCGGCATAGTTGGCGATCTCCGCCGAGGAGACGGGGTCGTCCTTGACGCAGAGGACCAGCGTGCTGGCCGCGATGACGGTGTCGCCCGCCCCGGAGACGTCGAACACTTCCCGGGCGCGGGTCGGGATCACCTTGCAGCCGCCGTCCTCCAGGAAGAGCGCCATGCCGTGTTCCGCCAGCGAAACCAGAAGGTATTTGACATGCCAGTCCCGGCGGATCGCCTGCGCGACTTCCTGAAGTCCTTCCATCGTCCACTCTCCGAGCGGAGGCGGAACCGCGGCCAGCGAGTACGCTTCCGCTCGGTTCGGCTTCATGAGGGTAAGCCCCTGGAGCCGCATGGGATTCCGGGGGTTCGGGTCCAGGGACACCATGATCCCGTTCCGGTTGCAGAGATCGATGATCCGCTGCGCGCTGTCCCGGGAAAAAAGTCCCTTGGCGTAATCCTCCAGAATGACCGCGTCGGGACGGTTTTTCTTCAAATATTTTTCAAAGCGGTCCAGAAGCTGTTCCCGGATACGGCTTTCCACCTGGGTCTGGAGTTCGTCGTCCAGCCGGAGAAGCTGCTGGGACCCGGCGATGATCCGTTCCTTGAAGGTCGTCGGGCGGTCCCTGTCCACGATGACTCCGGAGTAGTCGATGCCGGTTTTTTCGAGAAGCCCGCGGAGGATTTCGCCGTTGCCGTCTTCGCCGATCACGCCGAACGCCGCGGCGGAAGCTCCCAGCGAGACGATGTTGCGCATCACGTTGGCCGCGCCCCCGAGACAGCGGGAACGGCGTGTCACCTGAACGATCGGAACGGGGGCTTCCGGCGAAATCCGGTTAACTTTCCCCCAGGTGTACGCATCCAGCATCAGGTCTCCGACGACCGCGATCTTCTTCTCTTGGAAGGAATGGGTCAGCGAGGCCAGATACTCGATTCCTCTGCTCTGCATGCGGGAGCCCTTTCTGTAAAACAGTATGCCGCGCATCCCAACGGCGGAGCCGCCGTTCATGCGCCCGTAAAATCAATCCGGTACAATAACTGTTTTTCTCTGAAAAGCAAATAGCGACTTGATTTTTTTTCTTTTTGGAATATTATTCATAGATTATATGTGAAAAATGGAAAAATAGAAAAAAAGGAACTTCCGAATGAGCGACGATTCGATTACGCAATACAAGAACAGCCTTTCCAAACCCCCGATGATCAATTTCACCCAGGAAGAGCCCTGGCGCATCTTCCGGATCATGGCGGAATTCGTCGAATCGTTTGAAACCATGTCGCGTCAGGGACCCCTGATCCCGATTTTCGGCTCCGCCCGCATCACCCCCGACAGCGAATCCTACAAGAGCGCCGAGCATCTGGCCTCCCTTCTGGTCGGGCACGGCTACGGGATCATCACCGGCGGAGGCCCCGGGATCATGGAAGCCGCCAGCAAGGGCGCATACGAGAGCGGCGGCAATTCCGTCGGACTCAACATCCTGCTTCCGATGGAACAGCATCCGAACCGCTATCAGAACGTGGAACTGGATTTCCGTTATTTTTTCATCCGGAAGGTCTGCTTCATCAAATACGCGGTGGCGGTCGTGGTCTACCCTGGCGGCTTCGGCACGCTCGACGAGTTCAGCGAGGCGCTGACCCTCATCCAGACAAACAAGGTCAATCATGTCCCGCTGGTGCTGGTGGGAAAGAGTTTCTGGCATCCGCTGCTGGAATGGTTCAAGAAGACCCTCCTTCTGGAGCATGGCGCGATCACCCCGGCGGATCTGGAACTGTTCATGCTGGTGGACACGGCCGAGGAAGCCTGCGACTACATCGTGAACGTCCACAAAAAAGGCATCACCGGCACCATCAAAATGGATTGACGCCGGTTCGAAAAAATACGAACGGATCAACGGATTCCGCGTAAATGGAAGTCTCTTTTTTCACCAGTGGTGAAGGGTAGTCTGAATTTCTCTTTGAAAAAAAACAGAAAAAGTAATGTTTTTGTATTGAAATCTCCGGAAGCGTGTAATTCTGCGTAATCGAATACGATGTATAATGCAATAAAGCTAAGAAATACATTGGGTTAGGCTATGGAACACAACCCATCTACTTGAACCTGATGATGCAATATGTTACAGATTGGTTAAATGGACTTTCGGTGGAAGATGCCGTCAATAACGTGAGAACTGAAGTTATTCGCACTCAAATAACACCAGTGACTCAATAAGAAAAGTCTTATTTATTGCCCTGTGACGAAACCAGTTGATTTTATTTGGGCTTGGGAAAATTGGAAAGCCACAATTGGTTTCGATGTAGTTTTATGATAGTTCAATGATTGATTGTTATTCAGAGATTTGAAAAATATAGGAGTTTATAAAATGAGAAGAATACACACAGAATTGGTGTTTGGCATAAATACAATTTTATCGGTTTATATGCTATGTTTTTCTGGGCTTCTAAAATATCATTGTAAATCTGAACCTGTAATTGGAATTGTTTATTTTTTATCAACATCAGGATTTTATTATTTCATTTTTCTTTTAGTGATGATAGTCATATTTAATTTTTATAAACAGCACTTTTATAAAAACTTATCGATATTCTATCTCATTCCCTTTGCAGTGTTTGCTTTTACTGTGATAATTTTTCTATTCTTATATGTTGAGGAGAGTTGGAAGGGGTTGCCCCTTTAATAGGGAAACCGTGCAATTCATAAGAAACCGTGCCATTCATAAAGAAGAAGTAATTATTTTTCTGGAAAAACCGGCAAAAATAAGAATTTCTCCATGAAAGTAAGGATTTCTCCATTGCGAGGCGATTCAGGGAAGGAGTGACCGGTTTTTCATTCACCAGTGACGGATGGGGAGGCCGAACGCTTCGGAAATCCGGTCGCGCACCGGGTGGACCGGATGGGTGCGGTTGATCTTGTTTTTGGTGAAGCCGACCGCAAGGCCGGTTTCGCGGTCCGCGAACCCTTCGGCTCCGAGCGCGCCGCCCTGTCCGAAGATCCGTCCCGGATTGTCCGGCGGTCCGCTGAGGGCGTAGCCGAGTCCGAACTTGGCCCAGGTGCCTTCCGGGGGAATCGGATCGTCGTCCGCGCGGCAGAGCGTGGCGGCACGGGCCACGGTTTCCGGTTTCAGGAGACGCACGCCGTCCACTTCCCCGAGGAGCGCCGCATAGTATTTCGCCAGGGAAAAGGCGTTGGAGACGGCGTTGGTGGAAGGGATGAACCCGTGCCGGAGGACCAGGTTGTCGATTTCCCGCCGCCAGTCGTTCGGGTCTTCGGCGCCGCTGCTGTCGACCGGCGCCGTTCTGGCGTCCGCTTCAGGCGTGGTCCCGAAAAAAATGGAATCGAGATGAAGCGGAGCGAAAACCTCCTCTTCGATAATCTGTTTGAAAGAACGTCCGTCGGCGCGGCGGGCGGTTTCGCCGATCAGCCAGGCGAAGGTTCTTCCGTGATAGGCCGACTTGGTTCCGGGGGGCCATGCGGGCGTCATGTCCGCCAGCCTGGAACACATGAGGTCCCAATCGGCCCACTGCTCGATCGAATCCGCGGGCGGCGTCTCGAAGAGGGCGGCGCGGTGGGACAGCAGGTGCCACAGCCGGATGTCTTCCTTGCCGTGGCGGGCGAATTCCGGCCAGTAGTCGGCGACGCGGTCGTCATAGTGGAGAATCCCTTTTTCCACCAGGCGGTGGACCGCCGTGGCCGCGATGCTTTTCCCGCTGGAGAAAATGGGGAAAAGGGTGTTTTCATTGACCGGAATGGTGTGGTCCGGAGCGGTGAATCCGGCGCTCAGGCTTAGGATCGGTTTCCCGTTCTGAAAGACGGCAAGCTGGCATCCGCACTCTTCGCCGGAAGCCGCGGCGTCGTCCAATATCTTCTGAAGTTTTTTCGTATTCGGAATCATGTGTCTTTCCTTTTTTTGCGGATCATTCATTCGTACTATACCGCGCAAAAGAGGATTCCGCAACCGGGAAACGGGAAAACAGGAAACTCAGGCCCGTTTTTCTTCCGGTTGCCCCGCCGGACAGGAGGCGTCGGCAACCGCCGGAATGGAGAACAGGAAGAAGCCCGCCGCGACCGTGCCCGCCGCATAAAGCAGAAAAAGCGTCCGATACGGGCCGAAGGCCATTCCGCCGGACATCTGTGCCGACGCGAAGAGCCCGCTGCCCAGCGCGAAGGATGCCAGCAGACGGGAGAGTCCGGCTCCGCTGTAATAGAGCGCACCGGAAAAAGCCATGGCCATGGTCTTGTTGCCGGGGGTCGCGAGCGCCATCATTTCGGCCGAACAGACGATCGACGTCGCGGCAATGGCGAAGCTGGAGAGCATCAGAAGAAGGATCATCAGGGCATAGGTTGCAAACGATCCCTTTTCAATGAAGAAGAGGCCGATGTTGACCGGAAGATACAGCGCATGAAGCGCGATGAACGTGTATTTCAAGCCGAGGATACGGATGATCCGCGGGATCAGGAGATATCCCAGCAGCATCCCGGACAGTGCCGCCGCCGAAATGAAAACGATCACGTTATCCGGCGCCTTCAGTTCGTTTTTCAGATACAGCAGGGAGAGCGGGACCGATCCGTAGACGGCGAGGTTCAGCACGAACTGGTAAACGGAGAAACGCCGGAGCTTCCGGTTTCCGGCCGCAGTCCGGAGTCCCTTGAGCCAGGAGGGATCGTCGTGCTTCTCCACCGGGAAATCGGGGATCGCGGCAATGAAGAAGATGCGGCCCATAAAGATGAACGCTCCGAGGTAGAGGACGGCCTGAAGTTTCCACAAGGGCGGAGTTTTCCCGATCACTGAACTGACCAGAAACAGGAAGAGGACGGCGGTCAGCTGGTGGAAAAAACGCATCCGCCCGAAAAACAGGGTCCGCCGCCCGCCGGAGAGAAAGGTGTCGAGCATCGGGAACCAGCCCGCAATGAATCCGGAAAGCGTCATCGCGAAAAGGAGGATCATCGAGATCAGCACCGGGACGGCATAGGACCCGAAGAAGGGCGCCGACCCCGCCATGAAATAGGCGCAGGCCGCCAGCGAACAGGCTCCGAGAATCAGCTTTTTCCGTCCCGCGCGCGACGCCCACCAGGCCATCGGGAGAATGAGCAGTCCGTTGAACAGCGGCAGGACGGAGGTCGTGATCAGGGAAAGCATGTCCCCCGCGCCCAGCATCCCCGCGAACAGGAGTATGACCGCGCTGTCCGTGAGCGTGACTTCCCCTGTGAGGCCGCAGCAGGAGGAGAGAATCGCGCGGCGTTCCGCGCAGAGGTGTTTCGCATCCGGTTTCGTCATATTCCCTCTCCGAGCACGATCAGCGACCGTTTGCCGAGGCGGATTTTTCCATCCGGAAGCATTTCCGCCCGGTCTTCATCGGGAAGGGCGAGAACTTTTTTCCGCGTCCCCGGCGCTTTGAGCTCCGCTTCCGTCTCCGCGTCGTTGAAATTCTGGATCGCCGCCAGACGGCGTCCGCCGCCGTGGAAGAGCAGCAGCGACACGTTCGGCGGGGCGTGAAATTCGATCCCGAACGGACGGAGCAGCCGGTTGCGGATCGAATCGAGTCCGGGAAGTTTCAGGAAATCCGGTCCGGACCCGAACGGCGGAAGAAGGTGCTCTTCCCCGGAGATTCCCAGCGCCTCCGCCGCGTTCTGCGTGAGGAAGAACGGGAGGTTTCCGGCCTTGAGGCTTTCGATGTATTCCCGGATGTTGCGGAAGGCCGCCGCATGGGAGGTGAACAAGGTGCTTCCGGGCGTTCCCGGCCGGACCTCGGCGGTGACCGGGATTCCGCCCATGTTGAACCACGGATGAAGTCCGGCGTCGGATACCGGATCGGCATCCGGCATTTTCAGGGTTTTCACGCCGTACGGCTCCATGCCGTCCACAAGTTCGGCCAGATGTCGCAATCCGGGAAGTTCCCGTTCCAGCGCCGCGGCGCAGAGCGCGTCGTTCACGACTTTCAGGGAACCGCCGTCCTGGGCGAAGGCCGTGGAACTCCGATAGAGATAGTCGTAACAGTGCAGCAGGGTTTCCCGGGCGCCGCCGAGGATCGTGTTGCGGGCCTGTTCCACGTAGATTTCCGGCGTACAACTCAGCGGATCGAACCAGCCGCCTTCGCATTTTCCGCTGTTCCCGAGCCAGCGCTGAATCCAGCAGGCTTTCGTCTGGGGAACGTCCGGACTCCGGGTTTCGTTGCCGGCCCAGACGGCATCGAACAGTTCATTGTCGGTTTCCAGCGAATAGCCCTTCTCATGGTAGTTTTCATACCAGCAGGGATATTTTACGATCAGGCGGACTTTCGGATTCGCTTTGCGCGCGGGTTTCACGATGCTTTCGCGGATCACGCCCGCCAGCAGTTCCGAACGGAAGTCGGCCAGGGAACGCACGCCCCGCCGGGCCTCGCACTCGGTACAGCGGCAGTCGGTGAAGAGAAAATCGTCGAACAGCAGCGAATCGAAGAGCTCCGCCGAACGGGTCACGACCTCGGCCATTTTCCGGGAAGCGGCGGGGTCCGTGAAACACGTCACCGAATCCCAGCCGCTGGAGGGGCGTTCGCTCATCCGGGTCGGCACGATGACCGCGCCCGTTTCAAACCCGTTGGAAACGAGACAGCTTTTGATTGCAGCGAGAGTCTCCGCCGGGACAACGTTCCGGTTCCGGTAGGTTTCCAGCCAGACTTTTTTCACACCGAGCCGACGGAAAATCCGGAGCGCCTCCGCCCGCCCGGAGGGATCGGACAGTTCGCCGCAGACGGAATCCACCTTGCAGTTGATTGAAAAACGATGCATGAAACTCCCTGTTTTTATAATGGATTTTGCCTGTGAAAGAGAAATCATTTTTCTTTTGCGGGTGCGGATTCTTTCTGATAGACCCGGATGTAGTCGATGACGAAATCCTTCGGGTAGACCATGTCCGGATCGATTTCCCCGATCCAGCCGGAATACTGGAACAGCGCAGCGAGAAGGAACATTTTCTCCTGCGGCGTGGGTCCTTCATACGTTTCCATCCGGACGCCGTCGCAGTACCAGTCGATCCGTCCCTCCTGCCATTCCATCGCCATCACGTGGAATTCGCCGGAGAGGTCCAGCGGAAGCGAATGGAGGAAGTGTCCCTTTTCCGTGAAATGCGTGTTCAGGTCCACCTTGGTTTCGCGGTCGCTGATATGGCGTCCCTGCTGCTCGAAGATGTCGATTTCCAACGCGCCGTCGGCGAGTCCCTTGCGCTTGCCTTCCGGGGTGTATTCCTGATGGAGCGGGTTCACCTGATGAAGCCAGAACGCGCTCATGAGACCGTTGCCCCGGGGACAGCGGCACCGCATTTCGAACCAGCCGTATTTCTGGGAAAATTTGTCGAGGATTCTGTATTCGGCGGTGGTGTCTCCGAACCGGTGGTCGGAGGTGGTGATACAGCTTACGCACCGAGTGCTTTTGGTCGGACGGTACGGCAGGGTTTCCGTGATGCGGAGTTTCAGGAGTCCGTCTTCGATCACGTAATGGGCGTTATGGTCCGTCCAGCGGCTTTGGACGCCGATCCGCCGGAAATATTCCTTCCGGCCGGAACGGTAGGCCGGATACCAGTATAGATCGTTGAGCTGCGGACGGTCGAACTCGTCGTGGAAGGTGAGTTTCCAGCCGGGTTTTTCCAGGGGAGGGACGGTTTGTTTCGGGGCGGATTCACTCATTTTCTTTTCCTTTTCCGTTGGGGCTCCGGTGAGCGTCATGGCTCCCGCGAGGCCCATTGACAATGCGAGGCACATTTTCTTCCATATTTTCATCTTCATTTCCATGGATTTCAGTTTATTTTTTTGACGGACCCGGTTTTGAGCAGATGCACATGGATGTTGGTGTGGATGGGAGAGCGTTTCTTCATCATCGGGCGGTTGGTGATGTAGTATTCGGCCCAGTCCAGAAGATCGCGCGAAACGAACTCGATGCGGTCGAAATTATAGTGGAGTTTCTGGAATTCGGGGTCCTCCGGACGGTCGAAGGTCATGATGCTGAGATTCTGAAGGAACCCCGGCCTGCCGGGCAGGAACTCGGTCAGAAAGATTTCCGCGAACTGTCCGGCGAGAAAGAAAAGCCCGGTGGGCATGGAATCGGCCTTGCTGAAATAATCGTTGAGCACGTCGACCGTCCGTTTTCCGCGCGTCTCGGTGATCCGGTCGATCCGGCATTCGGGATCGAGCAGCTTCATTTCCGCATAGAAACCCTTGTAGCGCTCCATGCGGGTGGGGTGGCGTTCCGAAAGGTGGACGGCGATGTGGCGGTGTCCCATGGAGTGGAAATGCCGGGCGGCGAGTTCGCTGCCGCGGGTGTTGTCGGGGGAGAGCGTCACGTCGGCATTGCTTTTGGTGGAAAGCGTGATCGTGTAGAGGTCCGGATTGACCTTGCGGGCCGACTGGATGGTCTCCTCGTCCGGGATCGAGGCGAAGACCGCGACCTCGCATTCGGCGGCGGCGTCCAGAAATTCGCGCGGCCGCTTGCGGTGGTCCGTGGAAAAACAGGTGTAGTTCAGTTTGGAGATGTTGTTTTTCAGGAGCGATCCGAAATAAGTCAGATAATCGTGATCGGTGAAGTCGAATAGCACCTTGATGTTCTTCCGCGGCTTGTGCGTGTAATAACCGTGGCGGTTCAGGGCGTCGATCACCCGGGCGCGGGTTTCGCGGCGCACGGAAGGGGCGTCGTTCACGACCCGGTACAGGGTCATGATGCTGATTCCGAGACTCCGGGCGAGTTCCCTGAAGTTGATTTTTCCGTTGGCGCGGGGTTCCATTCCGATTCCTCCCGCTGCATACAGTAGCGTTCCGCCGGGAAATATCAATCCGCGAATGGAGGGCGGCGGCGAGAAAAAATGTGAAAAACGTCACTTTTCAGCGGGAACGGGGAGACTTCCCGCCCTTTTCATCCGGGGCAGGTCGCGGTGATATCGGCGACGCCCTGCCGCCGTCTCAGTTCGGCCAGCGCCGCGGCGGAAGCCAGGCTGTCGATGTCGGGATTCATTATTTTCTGTATCCGTCTGCACTATAGCACGGATAACGGCTGTTGCAAATTCATCGCGCGGACGACATTCAAAAAAACTGAAAACAAACATTTCCGCTGGTTTTTGAAAGAATACGTGCTATAGTAAACAGTTTTTCATCCGGAGGTAAGATTAAAGTGTTTCCCGCAATCAAGTATTCTGAAAAGGAACTGCTTACGCGCATCCGCTCGACGACCGACGCGGACATGGCGCGGGCTCTTTCCGCCCGAGAAGCTTCCTTCAACGATTTTCTGAGTCTCCTTTCGCCGCTCGCCGCCGAAAAATACATGGACGAAATGCGTACGGAAGCGGAGCGTATCCGGAGAATGCGTTTCGGAAACGTCGCCCGGCTGTACGCCCCCATCTATTTTTCGAATTTCTGCGTCAACAGCTGTGTCTATTGCGGTTTCCGCACAAGCAACCAGTTCAAGCGCAGACGCTTGAGCATCGATGAGACCATTGCCGAGGCGGAAATCCTCCGGAAATGGGGGATGGAATCGGTCCTGCTGATCGCCGGGTCCGACCCGCGGACGGTCAATCTGGATTACATGCTTCCCATCGTGAAGAAACTCCGCACCATGTTCGCCTATATCTCAATCGAGCTTCATCCCCAGACCGTGGATTTCTACAAGGCCCTGATCGCGGCCGGAGTGCACGGCATGACGCTCTATCAGGAGACCTATGATCAGGAGACCTACAAGCGGCTGCATCCGTCCGGACCGAAGAGCGTGTATGAAAACCGGATCGCGGCTCCCGAAAACGGGGCCCGCGCCGGTTTTTACAACATAGGCATCGGCGCTCTCCTCGGCCTTTACAACTGGCGCAGCGAGGCGGTTTCCATGGCGGCCCACACGCTCAGCATCCGGAAAGTCAACTGGAAGGTCCGGAACCAGATTTCGTTTCCGCGGATCACTCCGATGGAGGGCGGTTTCGAGATTCCAAACCCGGTCCATACGGAGGAACTGGAACAGATGATGCTCTCCTTCCGCATCTTTTTTCCGGAGATCGACATGTTCATTTCGACTCGCGAGCCGCACGATTTCCGCATGCGCGTCATCCAGACTTGCGCGACGCACATCAGCGCGGGCTCCAGAGTGAATCCGGGCGGGTATGCCGAGGCGGAAAAACAGTCCGAGGGAAAAGACGTCGGCCAGTTCACCGTGGTCGACGACCATTCCGTGGAAAATGTGGTCGAGGGCTTGAAAAAGGTTCACATGGAACCGGTTTTCAAGGATTGGGATCCGCTTTTTTCGTGATCCGGGTTCCCGTGAAAAAAAATCTTATACAGAAGGTTTGGGCTACTTGAAAACCTTTTGTTCCGGCTGTAAATTACAGGGTATTTTCGACGAAAAACACAACTGTGCAATGGAGGCAAAGTCATGGCAGGCATATTCAAAGCGTACGATATCCGCGGCATTTACCCGGAACAGTTGAACGAAGCAATCGCCGAAAAGATCGGCCGTGCGGTTGTGGTTTTCCTGAAAGCCCGCAAGGTGGTGGTCGGCCGGGATATGCGCCCGCACTCCGTCCCGCTGTTTCACGCGCTGGTCAAAGGGATCACCGGACAGGGCGCGGATGTCGTTGACATCGGAATATGCTCCACCCCCATGTCCTACCATGCCAACGGAAAGCTTGGCGCGGATGCCAGCGTCATGATCACCGCCTCCCACAATTCGGCGGAATGGAACGGCTTCAAAATCTGCCGCGAACAGGCGATTCCGCTCAGCGGCCTGACCGGAATCGGCGACATCGAGGCTCTGGTGAATCAGGATGAATGGCCCGTTTCGGCCCGCAAGGGAACGGTTTCCACGTTTGATATTTCCGCGGAATACGCCCGGTTCCTGCGCTCCCATGCCAAAGTGACCCGCAAGCTCAAGGTGGTGGTCGACTACGCCAACGCCATGGGCTCCGCCGAGATCGCCGGGATCGAAGACCTCTTTGAGATCGTTCCTTTGTATAAGGAACTGGACGGCACGTTCCCGAATCACGAGGCCAACCCCCTGAAACAGGATACGCTGACCGCCATCCGCGCCAAGGTGGTGGAAGTCGGCGCCGACTTCGGGGCCGCGTTCGACGGCGATGCCGACCGCTGCGGCTTCATCGACGACAAAGGACAGGTCATTCAGATGGACCTTTTCACCGCCCTGATCGCCGAAGACATCCTTTCCGAAAAGGCCGCGGGCACCGTTCCCATCCTGTATGACCTCCGCAGCAGCTGGGCCGTCCGGGAGAGCATCGCGGAACACGGCGGCAAGCCCATCATGTGCCGCGTGGGACACGCCTTCATCAAGGCGCAGATGCGCGAATGCGGCGCGGTGTTCGCCGGCGAACTTTCGGGACACTATTACTTCAAGGAGAATTATGTGGCCGAATCCCAGGGGCTGGCCATGATCAAGCTGGCCAACCTGATCTGCATGAAAAACAAGCCGGTCAGCGAACTGATGGCGCCCCTCCGGAAATATTTCTCCAGCGGCGAGATCAATTCCAGGGTTTCGGATGTTCCGGCCGTCCTGAACAAAATCCGCGCCCGGTATTCCGACGGCCACATGTTCGAGCTGGACGGCATTTCCACCGAATATTCGGACTGGTGGTTCAACGTCCGCGCCTCCAACACCGAACCGCTCCTGCGTCTGATCGTGGAGGCCAAGGACAAGGCCACCATGGAGGAAAAACGCGATGCGCTTCTGGCGCTGATCCGCGGTCCGTCCTGAAAAACGGTTCCTGCTTCCTGATCTTTGCCCGGCCCTTCCGTGTGGGAGCGGCCGGTTCTTTTTTGCCGGTGTTCCCTCCGGTTTCCTTTGACGGATTTCCGGCCTGAAAACGGCCGTTTGAACCGAAAAACCGGTCCTCTTTCCGCCGATTCCGGGGATTTTTTCCTTTTTTTATTTGACGCTCCGCACCCAGTCAAATACAAAGGAGGAATCCATCCATGAATCAGAAAAAGATCCAAGCGATTGAACTGCCCGCGATGAAATACCGGGCGAAGAACGGACTCTCCCACGAGGAGCGCGTCCGGCAGAGAATCCGGAGCGTGCCGCGGAACGCTCCGGGCGAATTCGATGAATTCACCTGTTCCTGGAACTCGTTTTCGAGTCCGAAGCTGACCGCGGGACTGATCCAGCGTTTGACCGCCGCCGCCAACGAAGGTTCGCCCTCGGAGCAGGCGCTCCTGTACCGGAGCATGCTCGAGAAGGAACCGGTGGCGGCGGCGCATCTCCAGACCCGCATCCTGTCCGTGCTCGCCTGCGACTGGTCGATCCAGTGCGAAGACGAAGCCAGAGCGGAGGAGGTCGCCGGACTTCTGCGCGAGGCCCGGCTTCATTCCCTGCTCCGGCATCTGCTGGATGCCCTCGCGCTGGGATATTCGGGCGCGGCCATTCTCTGGGAGGAGGGCGGCGGGACCATCCGCTCTTTCAAGAAGATCAACGGGGCGAACTGGAACTTCGACCTGGCCGGCAATCCGGCGCTCACGACCCTTTCCGGCAAAGTCAAACCGCTCTCGGAGTATCATCCCAGCCAGTTCGTTTTCCACACGCACAAACTTCAGTCCGGGCCGGGACAGCGGGGCGGTCTTCTGCGTCCGCTGCTCTGGCTTTACTTCTTCAAGCACTACGCCATGCGGGACCGCGCCCGCTACCTTGAAAAATACGGAATCCCGTTCATCATCGCCAAAATCCGGAACGACGATTTCGAAAATGAGACGGTCCGGGCGTCCATCCTCCAATCCCTCTCGAAAGTGGGCTCGGACGGCGCGGGCGTCGTGACGGAAGGCTCCGAGCTCCAGCTGCTCGATTCCAATTCGGGAACCTCGTCCGATTATCAGAGCTGGATGGATTACATCGACCGTCTTTTCACTCTGCTCATCCTCGGGCAGACCGCCTCCAGCTCGGACGCCTCCGGGTTCAGCCGCGGCCAGATCCAGGAGAACGTCCGGTGCGACATTCTGGAAGCCGACTGCCGCAACCTGATGGAAACCGTCAACACTCAGATTCTCGCCCCGCTCGAGCAGTACCGCTACGGCACGAGCGGAACCCTGCGTTTCCATCTGGACTTCTCCGCCCCCGAAAATCTCATGGAAAAGGCGTCCATCGTCAAAACGCTTGCGGACAGCGGATTCCGCGCGGACCCGCTCTGGATCCGGAAAACCTTCGGAATCGAACTTGAAAAAGGAGTGAAAATATGAAAACGACCCGACTTGCATTCTTCGACGGCGGCAGCATCAGCGACAGTGCCGAACGCACCCTCCCGGAAAATATCCTTCTCGTGAAATTCGGGAAGAACACGTTCACCAAGAACGGCGAACGCGGCGAATTCGATTTCACCGAGCAGGACGCCGACGCCGTGATCGCCGACTTCACCGAGCGCGGACGCGACCTGGTGATCGATTTCGAGCACCAGAGCCTCAGCGGGGAAAAAGCCCCCGCCGCCGGATGGATCGACAAGCTCGTCCGAACCCCGGAAGGAATTCTCGCGAAGATCAAATACTGGACGAAGGAGGCCGAAGAGTTTCTGCTCAAAGGCCAATACCGCTATTTTTCGCCGACGCTCTACTTTTCCCGCAGCGGGAAAAGGGTGTCCGCGATTCATTCGACGGCTCTTACGAACCATCCCGCGATGCACATGACTCCGGCCCTCGTGGCCGACGACCTCCATGATTCCGCGGACGATGACGCAAGCAACGAGACCGTGATTTCAACCCAACCCCCAACCAAAGGAACAATGATGAAAGAACTCCTTGAACAACTCGGATTGCAGGCTTTCAGCGATGCGCCGCAGGAACGGCAGCTCGAAGCGCTTTCCGGCCGGATCGCCGAACTGAAGGAAGCCGCCCGGTCGCTCGAAGACTTTCTGGCTCTGCACGATCTCCGCACCCTCGAAGAGGCCGGAAACAAGCTCGCGCAGCTCAAAGACCAGAAAGCCGCCGACGCGGTCCGGCAGGCCTTCTCCGACGGCAAACTGGCCGAAAACATGCGCGAATGGGCGGACAGCTTCGCCCGCGAAAACCTCGACGCCTTCAAAGCCTGGTCCCAGGCCGCGCCGAGAATCATCCCCGACAATGCCGATACCTCCGCCCCCGCGGAAACCGCTCCTCCGGACGCGGCCGACTCCGAAGAAGCCAAAATTCTCCGTCTTCTCGGCCTGACGGGAAAAAAACTGAAAAAAGTCTCTGAGAAAGGAAACAAAGAATGAGCGCCCTCACTTCCAACCGCAACACCACCGAAATCCTCTGCCATGCGCAGAAGTTCCACCGTATTAAAACCGTGAAAGACAACACCACGCTGTATGTCGGCTCCATCGCGGCGATTGCCGCGAGCACCGGCAAGGCGGAACCCGCCGCGGACAGCGCGAATCTCGTCGTGCTCGGCCGGGTCGAAGGCTTCACCGCCGACGGCAAAGCCATCATCAAGACGGGCGTCTTCAAGTTCGACAACGGCGCCGACTCCGAAGCGCTGTCCATCGCCGACGTCAACAAGACCGTCTATGCGCTGGACGACCATACCGTCGGCAAATCCGGCGGCACCAACAAGATCAAGGCCGGCATCCTCCGCGACATCGACCGCGACGGCCAGGTCATCGTCGAACTCGGCACCCTCCACCTCGGTTAACAGAAAGGATTCCTCATTATGGACATCAACCGGAAAAACATGGATTTTCTCTTTCAAGGCTTCAACACCCAGTTCGCCGCCGCGCTCGAAAACGTGCCCGACACCTGGCAGCGCTTCTGCGGCGTGATTCAGTCCTCCGCCTCCTCGAACGTGTATCCCTTCCTGGAACAGTTCGGCGGCATGCGCGAGTGGATCGGCGACCGCCAGATCAAGAACCTTTCCAGCCGGAAAATCGAAGTCGTCAACCGCGATTTTGAAGACACCGTCGCGATTCCCCGCAACGACATCGAAGACGATCAGTACGGCATCTACTCCATGCTGATTGCACAGATGGGCTACAATGCCGGAAAGCTCTGGCAGCAGCTGGCGGTCGAAGCCCTGCTCTCCAGCGCCCACTGGATCGACGGCGCCGCGTTCTTCCACGCCGCCCGCGCCTACGGCGACCAGACCATCTGCAACAACAGCACGTCGGCCCTCTCCGCGGAGGCGTATGCCGCCGCCCGCGAGACCATGATGGAATACCGGGGCCACAACGGCCGGAATCTCGGCATCGTGCCGAATCTCCTGATCGTCGGTCCCGGGAACGAGGCCGCCGCGTTCGCCGTCCTCAAGGACCGCCTGATCCTGAAAGCGCACACCGACGACTCCATTTCCGGCGTGGGCGCCACCGACAACCCGTGGAACGGTTCCGCCGAGCTTCTGGTTCTCCCTGAAATCTCCGGCGACTATGAGGACCTCTGGTTCCTCTGCGCCACCCAGGGAGTCCTGAAGCCTGTGTTCGTGCAGCAGCGCAAACAGCCCGAACTGGTCCGGCTGGACAACGAGAGCGATGAGAATGTGTTCGCCCGCAAGGAATACGTCTACGGTTCCGACGCCCGCGGCGAAGCGTTCCTTGCGTTCCCGCACCTGATCTACCGGGGCGGCGCAAGCGCATAACCCGCAGCATCACCCATGGGGAAGGGCGGAAACGCCTTTCCCTTTTTTCTTTCAAAAAGGAGGTTTCAGAATGGGAAATTATCTGGATTACGGCACACTGGAACAGCGGATGACCGCTGTCCGGCTTCAAGCTCTCTGCAATGTGGAAGGCGCCGAACTGACCGGGCTGGCTGCCGCGGTGATCGAACGCGCGGAGGCGCTGGTCGACAGCTTTGCCGCGGTGCGTTATCAGGTTCCGATGACGCGAAACGAACTGCTGGAGGAGTGGACCCTCCGCATCGCCGAATACGAGTTGTACAAGCGCGGACCCGGCGGCGCGGTTCCGGAGAAGATTCGAGAATCCTACCGGGAGTGTCTGGACCGGCTTGCGGACCTTTCCGCAGGGAAGCTCCAGTTTTCCACGGCGGTCTCGCAACCGGCCTCGGCGCGCGGACAGTCGCTGGACGTCCCCGGCGGCGAATCCTTTTTCGACTCGAAATCCATGAACGGTTATTGAACGGACGGGACAGGGATCACTGTTTCCCCATGACCTCCGTCCATTGGGTGACCAGCCGCTTGAAGGTGTCGCCGCGCTCGGCATAGTTTTTGAACATGTCCATGCTGGCGGTGGCCGGGGAAAGCATCACGCAGTCGCCGGATTCCGCAGCGGAACAGGCGTCCCGCACCGCCGATTCGAAGCTGCTGCACAGCTTGCATTTGACGGAGCCGGAGATGGCCTTGTGGATCGTCTCGCGGCACTGTCCGATCAGGAATGCCTGCTTGATATGGGGCAGGCTCGGCTCCAGCTCGGAGAAATCCATGGCCTTGTCCAGTCCGCCGAGGATCACCAGCAGGTTCCTGCCGTCGGCGAAGGTCCGGACCGCGGCGTTCACCGCGTGGGGATTGGTCGCCTTGGAGTCGTTGACGTAGATCACTCCGTTTCGGCGGGCGAACACTTCCATCCGGTGCGGACTGCCATGGAACGCCTCCAGCGCTTCGCCCGTCTTTTCGGAGAACAGGGCGGCCTCTCCCTTGACCGCGCGCAGAAGCGCCAGCGCCGCCATGATGTTTTCGGCGTTGTGGGCTCCTTTCAGGGGTGTGCGGGAGAGGTCGAACACCGGCTTTCCGTGAAAGAAAATGGTCTGTCCGGACAGTGTGAAGTCGGCTTTCTCCGAAACGGCGGAGAAGGTGGTTGCCCCGCATCCCGGCAGGAACCGTTCCAGGTACGGCAGAAGATTCGCATTCAGGACCCGCTGTTCGGGGGGAAGCGTCCGGGAGAGAATCTTGAATTTGACCTGGGCGTAGGCGTCCAGCGAACCGTGCCGGTCGATGTGGTCGCTGGCCACGTTCAGGACGGCGGCGGGACAGGAGGGGAACGTCCCGATGGGTTCCAGCTGGAAGGAACTGGTCTCGATCACCAGAAAAGAGAGGTTGCCCCGGAGCGCCTCGAGAGCGCAATCGCTGAGCGCGTTGCCGATGTTGCCGGTGCTTTCGGCCCGGAGCGAATGGGCTTTCAGCAAGGCGGTGGTCAGCTCGGTGGTCGTGGTTTTTCCGTTGGTTCCGGTGATGGCGGCGAAGGGACATTTCAGGCTGGCCAGGGCGAATTCCATTTCATTGAGGAGCCGTCCGTCCGGCAGAAGGGCGTCGCAGGCCGCCTTGTAAAGCAGCGAGGTGTGCCTTATGCCCGGGCTGAGCACCGCGGTCCCGCATTTCGGCAGGGGCAGTTCGGGCGTCCAGCCGAAGTAGGCCATGGCTTCTGCGCCGGTTTCCAGTTTGAGTTCGGACAATGCCGTGCGCATTTCCGGAGTTTTGTTTTCGTCGACAACGATCAGTTGTTTTCCCTGACAGGCCGCCAGCCGGGCGGCCGCTTTTCCGCTGATGCCGTATCCACAGATCAGCACCGTATTTTCAAAAGTCATTTTTTCCCTCCTGCGAGAAATTAATTCGGGGATTAATATACTTCACCGATTGAAAAAATCACGAACGGCAAGTATTATTATGCATGTTTTTTTCAACGATTTATTTTGGAGACATGTCATGGGTTTTGCTTGTGGTTTCGTGGGACTGCCCAACGTGGGCAAGTCCACTCTTTTCAACGCCCTGTGCAGAGGGAACGCGGCGGCCGCGAATTTTCCCTTCTGCACGATCGATCCCAACACCGGCATCGTGCCGGTCCCGGACAAGCGCCTGGACGAACTCGCCCGGATGGAAAAATCCGCCAAAATCGTTCCCGCGACCATGAAGTTCATCGACATCGCGGGGCTGGTGGAAGGCGCGAGCAAGGGGGAGGGGCTCGGCAACCAGTTCCTCGGACACATCCGCGGAGTGGACGCCATTGCGCATGTGGTCCGGCTTTTCAAGGACCCGGACATTGTCCACGTTTCAACGGAGATTGATCCCGCCCATGACCTTGAACTCATCCTCACCGAGCTGATGCTGGCCGATCTGGAACACCTCCAGAACCGTCTGGACAAATCCAGAAAGCAGATGCGCAGCGGCGATCCCGACCTCAAATTCGAGTTCGATCTGGCTTCTTCGCTTCTGACGGAGCTGGAAGCCGGCCGGCTTCCCCGTCCGGACAAATCCGATCCGAAAGTGCGCAAAGGGCTCAACGATCTCCAGCTTCTGACCCTGATGCCGGCATTCGTCTGCGCCAATACCGACGAAGAGGCTTTCAAAAATTTCGGCAAGGACGAGCTCTCCAGAAAGCTTCTCGAAACAGCCGCCCGGCACGGCCTGGAAGTGGTTCCGGTCTGCGCCAGGCTGGAAGAGGAGCTCGGACAGCTCACCCCGGAGGATGCCTTCGCGTTTCTGGAGGACCTGGGCGTGAAGGAAAGCGGTCTGGAACGCGTGATCCATACGGGATACCGCCTGCTGGACTACATCACCTTTTTCACGGCCGGACCGACGGAAGCGCGTGCGTGGACCATCACCCGCGGCATGACCGCCCCGGAAGCGGCCGGAAAAATTCATACGGATATGCAGCGGGGGTTCATCCGCATGGAAGTGGTCTCCTATGAAGATCTCCTGGTCTACGGTTCCTGGGCCGCCGCAAAGACCGCGGGACGTCTCCGCATCGAGGGCAAGGAATACGTCATGCGGGACGGCGACTCCGTATTTGTCCGTTTCTCGGTATGAATCATGGCCTCGGCGGTTGTAAACATCCTGAAGAAAACGACTTCCCTGGCGGGAGCCACGTTTGCCAGCCGCCTGCTGGGATTCCTGCGCGAAATCCTGATGGCGGCCGTGCTGGGCGGCGGCGCCGTGGCGTCCGCGTGGGCCTTCGCCTTCAAGGTGCCGAACCTCTTCCGCCGTGTATTCGGGGAGGGGCTGATCGGAACCGTCCTGATTCCGATGATGTCCCACACCATCCAGCGCAACGGACGGGAGAGCGCGCGGAAACGGTTCTCCACCATCTTCCTCTGGCTGAGCCTGATCCTGGGCGTGGTCTGCATCGTGGTTTCATTGATTTCCCTGCTTTGTCTGCGGTTCGTGACCCAGGAGCATTTCGTGCTGGCGCTGAAGCTGATTCCGCTTCTGATGCCCTACTGCATCTTCATCTGCCTGATCGGGGTGATGACATCGGTCCTCAACAGTGTGAAGGTCTTTTTCCTGCCGGCGGTCCTGAGCCTGCTGCTGAATGTGTTCATGATCGCCTGTCTTCTGTGGGTCTGCCCGATGTTCGACGGACAGCCGGAAAAAATGCTGGATTCGCTGGCGCTGTCGGTCCTGCTCTCCGGCGTGCTGGAGCTTTTTCTCATGCTGGTTCTCCTCAAGAGATACGGTTTTCTGCCCGGCGTGAGCAAGGAACTGTTTCTCCGGACCCGCGCCCTGCTGGAATTGTGGCATCTGGCCCTGCCGGGGCTGGCCGGGGCGCTGGCATATCAGTTCAGCGTGATCTCCGACGCGATCATCGCAGGCTGGATCAGCCCCTTCGCGGTGGCGGCGCTCAGCTACAGCGAACGCCTGATCTATCTTCCGATCGGAGTTTTCGCGGTGGCGTTCGGAACGGTCTCCCTGACGGAGATGTCGTATATGGCGCAGAAGAAGGACTATCCGCAGCTGATCGCGACCCAGTTTTCCTCCATGCGGTATCTGCTGTTTCTGACCGTGCCGCTGGCGGCGTTCCTCTGCGTGTTCCACATCCCGATTATCCGGCTGACGTTTTACCGGGGGCTTTTCGACGACCGGGCGCTCGCGGAAACGGCCCAGGCGCTGTTCTTTTATTCGTTCGGGATTCCCGCCTTCGCGGCCATGAAGGTGACACTGGCCGGATTTTACTCCCGGAAGGACATGAGGACCCCGATGTTCGTTTCGATTTTCTGCGTGCTTCTGAACCTGGTTCTGAACCTGATCCTGATGCATCCCCTCAAACAGGGCGGCATTGCGCTGTCGACAGTGATCTCGTCCTACCTGAACAATCTGATTCTGCTTTACCTTCTGCAAAGGAGGATCGGAGGAATCCCCATTGCGGCCACATTCCGCTTCCTGTCGGTCCTGATGGTGGTTTCCCTGGCGGGGCTCTGGCCCGCGAAACAGGTGTTCGACTACCTGCTCCGGTGGGGCGCCGCCAAGACCTGGTTCGGGGTTTTTCCGCCTCTTTGCGCGGGGGCGGGCGTTTACCTTGCAATCTTCCTGATCCTTGCTATATTACTCCGTATGGATGAAATGAAGTTGTTCTTCAAGCATTTTTCCAGAAAGAAAGGAGCATAACCATGGAATTTTACGAGGTCCTGAACACCCGCCGCAGCATTCGTGCCTACAAGCCGGACCCTGTCCCGGAAGAGTCTCTTCAACGGATCGCGGAAGCGGTCCGCGCCGCCCCGACCGCGTGCAACCGCCAGTCCTATAAGCTGCTCCTGATCCGGGACGCGGAGAAGCGCGCGGACGTCTGCAAGGCATATTCCGGAGCATTTCTTGCGCAGGCGCCGGTGATCGCGGTGATGCTGTGCAGCGAGTCCGGAGCCTGGCGCCGTCTGGAGGGAAATTCCGCCACGGAGATCGATGCGACGATTGCAATGGAACACCTGATTCTGGCCGCGGCGGCGGAAGGGCTGGGCGCGTGCTGGGTTTGCGCTTTCAGCCGTCCGAAGCTGGACGACCTTCTCGGAATTCAGTCGCCTTATACCTCGTTTGCGATTTCTCCGCTGGGGTTCGCGGCGGCTGCGCCCGGTCCGTTTTCCCGCAAGAAGCTTTCAGAACTGGTAGAGATCGTAGGTTGAAGCATGATTACAGCCGAATGTCCGGACGCTTTTCTTTCCTCGGATACCCCTTCCGTGGAGACCGTGACCCTGAAGGCGCGTTCCTTCACCTTGACGACCCTTCCGGTGGAGGTCGGTGAACTTTCCGAAGCCGTCGCCCTGTCCGGCAAGCGCCGCCTTCATCATTCGGAGGACGGCTCCGAACTCACGCTGGAACTGAGCAACACCATTCCTTTCGGCGCGGAGCCGGAAGTCTGCCGCCGGATCCATGTTTCCAACGGGCTGATGAGCGTGTCCATGGACATCGTCATGAGAAACGCCTGTGCGTTTTCCTCTCTTTCCGCAGGGGGGCTCCGGATTGCCGGCGACATCCGCCGGATCGGCTGGATCCACCCGCCGAAAAAGGGGTCGGGCATCACCCGTCCGATTCATTCGGATTTTGTCGCGGTTCCGGAAAACGAAGTCCTGTATGAGGAATCGTATCCGCCGCTCGGCATGATCCTGGAGTCCGAAACGAAGCGT
The DNA here is from genome assembly GCA_002069785.1 of Lentisphaerae bacterium ADurb.Bin242. GTDB lineage: Bacteria > Verrucomicrobiota > Lentisphaeria > Victivallales > UBA1829 > SIG94. The sequence goes on from MWCA01000053.1 coordinate 40,263, forward strand.
TTCGACTGGATGGTCGGAGACGATTTCTGGCGCTGGACCAACGCCGGACGGCTGGGCGGCTTTTCCCGTTTCACGGTCACGAAGGAGAACGGCGGGATTTTGTTCCAATGGAAACTTTTCGACTTGAAGCCGGACATGGAGGCGCTGCCCGGGCGGAACTGGCGTCTGACCTGGGCGGCCGCATGGAAACCTCTCGCCCTTTCCGAACGGAAGACTCCCGGGAAAAGCTATGACCTGACCGTCTGCAACTGGCCGACGCCGACGCTGGCCAGTTCGTCGGTCAAAAAAAGCCATGACGATGCCGCCGAACGCGGGTGTCTGTGTGCGGCCGCGACGCTCAATATCCTGAAAAAATGGGTGCGTTCGAATCTGGACTCCGTGAAGAAAGGCGATGTTTTCGCCCTGAACAACGTCCTGCCGGTGTACTGTGTGAACGCGGGACATCTCGACCGTGCGCGTCTGGTCTCCCTGCCGCACTGGGATATGATGTCGATTCTGGAGTTCCGCCGCTGGGCAAACCGCCTTCTGTCCAAAAGGGGGGCGTCCCTGGAGGTCCTGGCTCCGGAGAAGTCGCCTCTGCGCGGCTTCATGATCCTCGGCTGATCGACGGTCCGGACGGGACCCTTTTCAAACGCCGTCCTTTTTTTCCGCCGTTTTGTTTTTCTTCGTCCGGGAGCGGATCACAAGATTTCTGACGAACCAGTACGTCAGGGGAGTCATGACGAGAGTCAGAAGGGCTCCGCCGATGAAAAACGCGATGACAAGCTCCCTGCCGATTTCGAGCAGAGCGGAGTAATTTTGTTTTTTCAGAACCTCCTTGAATGCCTCCTCCACCGCGGCATAAGAGAGGTTTCCCCCGATCAGCTTGTCGCCGACATAACACTGGACGGGATAAATAATGAAAACGGTGAAGTGATTGCTGATAAAGGTTCCCAGGACGGCGCCGATCTTGCTCCCTTTCAACAGGAATGCCGTCGGAATGGAACAGAGCAGCTGGAACCCGAAGGGGATCAGGCATCCGAAGAACATTCCGATGGCCCAGCCGCGGGCGATGTATTCGGGAGTCGCTTTTTCCTTGACGACTTTCGAATAAAGAAGAATCCATTTCTTCCATATCCATTGTTTTGCGGTCATGCGGCTTCCTTTCAGATGACCAGTTTTTCCAGAGTTTCGGAGCGTTCGGCAATGTTGGCGACATGACGTGAAACCTTCTGGAATTCCGCCAGCATTTCAATGAAGAAAATACCGCTCACGGGATTGCAGGAGCCTTCCGCCAGACGCTTGAGATGGTTGGCCTCATATTCTCCGGCAAGCGATTTGATCTGTCGTTCCAGATCTTTGGCGAGGGCCAGATCGGCCGGAGAATTTTTTTCCAGCAGAAGCAGGGTGCATTCCACTTGTCTGCGGAGAATATCATAAAGTCCTGCGAGTTCCCGGCGCGCCGCTTCGCTCAGCCTGGCAAGGTCGGTTTTCAGATGTTTGATGATTCCCATGATCGTTTCCGTGTGGTCGCCGATGCGCTCCGCATCGTTGGTGCAGTGAATCAGAACCGGAATGGCGGTGGCCTGTTCCGGAGAAAGTTCTTTCTGCATCAGCATGGAAAGATAGTCGGTGATTTCCTGCTGGAGTTCATCCACCCGCTGTTCCCTGCGGTCCAGTTTCTGTGCTTTCGCCAAGGTTTTTTCATCGTCTTTTTCATAGGTGTCCCATGCGCAATCGATCATTTTCCATGCTTTTTTCAGCATTTTCCGCAGAGTGGCGGTTGTTTGCGCCAGCGCGATGGCGGGCGCTGCCAGCAGATTGGGTTCCAGGCGCTGGTATTTGATCTTTTTCTCGGTCCGGGGAATGATTTTCTCGCAGACTTTTGCCAGAAGCGGCACGAATGGGAGCAGGAGGAGGGTTGTGCAGACGTTGAAGACGGTATGCGCGTTGGCGATGTGACGGGGCAGGTCGCTGCTCCCGCTGAGATAATTGATCAGACTGAAGAATATGGGCGCGTCGGTGTCACCGGTCCTGATCCAGAAGGTGGAAACGGCCAACAGGACGCCAATCACATTGAAGAGCGTATGGGCCAAGGCGGCCTGTTTGGCGATCCGGTTGGCCGGGATGGCCGCAAGCTGCGCGGTGACCGTGGTGCCGATGTTGGTGCCCAGAATCAGCGCAACGGCCGTATAGAAGTTCAGGAGACCGCCCGCGCCCATCGCGATGATGATGCCGCTGCAGGCGGAGCTGCTCTGGATGATCAGGGTCGTGACGAGTCCGATCCCGATGGCTCCGAGGAGCGCGCCCGGCGGAATCCATCCGTTGACGGGAGCGCAGTCGAAGATCCGGAACGCGTTCATGAAGGCCTCGTTCTGGGAGAGCACCTTGAGTTCATCGCTCATGAAGGTCATTCCCATGAAAAGGAAGCCGAAGCCGATGACGGTGTCGCCCCAGCCCTGAACGGTCTGGTTATTGATGAAAACCAGCAGCAGGCCGAGGACGATGGAGGGCATGATGACCCAGCCGATGTCGAAGGCGACCAGCTGCGCGGTGATGGTCGTTCCGATATTCGCGCCGAAGATGATGCCGATTGCCTGAAGAAGATTCAGCAGGCCCGCGTTGACGAAGCCGACGACCATGACCGTCGTAGCGCTGGAAGACTGAATGATGGTAGTGACGACCGTTCCCGAGAGGACCCCCATGAAACGGTTGGCGGAGAAGAAGCGCAGAATCGCGCGCATCCTTTCGCCCGCGGCCTTGTGCAGACCGTCGCTCATCAGCTTCATTCCGAAGATGAAGATTGCCAGTCCGCCGAACACATTGATTAAAAGCGATGTCATGAGAGTTCCCCTTTCCAGCCCGTTCAAAAGAGGAACGGCACCGTTTTTTGTGTGCGCGGGGGCG
>MWCA01000054.1 GCA_002069785.1 Lentisphaerae bacterium ADurb.Bin242
TTCGTTTGGCGTAAAATGAATCTTCAACTGCTGTTTTTCAAGTAGTTTCTTAATTTTTTGTTTTGAAATTACCTCACCCTATAATATTGAAAAGGAACAACGTTCCCTCGGGAACGCTTTTTTTCTTGATTTCTTCCCTTACCCCAGTCCGGCGAAGTAAGCCAGTTTTTCGAGCGCGCTGGCAATATCGATCCGGTCTACGAAAACACCGTCGGGAACCCTCAGCGGAACGGGCGCGAAGTTCAGGATTCCGCGGATGTTCGCCTCCGTCATGCGGTCCGCCACATACTGGGCGTTGCCCGCGGGCACGGTGATGATCCCCAGGTTGATCCCCATTTCCCGGACCTTTTCATCGAACTGCGACATGTGATAGCAGCGGCATCCGGCGATCACGCGGTCCACCTTGCTTTCGTCCGTATCGAACGCGGCGGCGATGGTCAGTCCCGGATGGCTGTAGGTGAAGTAGGAGAGGATCGCGCGTCCGAGGTTGCCGATCCCGACGAGGGCGATGATGCGTTCCTTGGAACCGTCGAGGATTTCCGAAATATTGCGGATCAGCTCCGCCACATCATAGCCTTTGCGCGGGCTTCCGGTGTGCCCGATCTCCATCAGGTCGCGGCGGACCTGGGTCGAGGTGTTGTGCGCCAGCCCGGCAAGCTGGTGGGAGAACAGCGTATGGGTCCCTTTTGACTTGAGATCGGTCAGGAGGCGCTTATAAAGCACCATCCGTTCGATGGTCCTTGCCGGAATCGGTGTTTTTCTCTTGTTCATCGTCTACCACCCCTATTTTGACAGTGAAATTGTGAAAACGAAATGCGAACAATTTGTGATATTATTCACAGCGAAAAATTTGAATACGTCCCTCAATTATCCTTTTTCAATAGAATTACACGCAAAAGTATTGCTTTTTCTCCCCTCAATATAACCGCTTATTTTGTATTGTCAAGTCCTTTCACAGCACTTTTGGACTAAAATGTGAAATTTTTATCAGACCGCGGCATCCCGAGAAAGACGTTAACACCTTGCCGCACAGGAACCCCCTTGTTTTTTCCTGTTTTTCCGGCCGTCTCTCTTTATCCCCCGCAAAATTCGTCTTCCCGCTTGCACTTTCGGGCAAACGGGTGTAAATTACCGGCTCTTGACAGAAAAAACATTCTTTGGAAGGGTAACCGCATCATGGCAGGAAAGAATTACAGGATCGCCGCGCTTCCCGGAGACGGAACCGGGCCGGAAGTCATCGCACAGGGAATCAAAGTGATCGAAGCGGCCGCAAAGAAATTCGGCTTCAAAATCAAATTCGACTCCTACGACTGGGGCGGAACCCGTTATGTGAACGAAGGCACCATCATGCCCGACGATGCCGTTGAGATCCTTAAAAAATACAATGCGGTCTATCTGGGCGCGATCGGACGTCCCGACGTGCCTCCCGGAATCCTCGAAAAAGGCATTCTCCTCAAGCTCCGCTTCGACCTCGACCAGTATATCAATCTCCGTCCGGTGAAGCTCTTCCCCGGCGTGGAATGTCCCCTGGTCGGCAAGACCCCGGAAGACATCGACTATGTCGTGGTCCGCGAAAACTCCGGGGACGTCTACACCGGAATGGGCGGCGTCGCCATGAAGGACACCCCGCATGAAGTCGCCACCCAGGTCATGGTCTACACCCGCGCGCAGGTCGACCGCTGCCTCCGGTTCGCCTTCGAACTCGCCCGGAAACGCCACACCCGAAAGAATCCGTGGCGCGGCCTGACGCCCGAAGACATCGCCGCCGGAAAAACCTCCCAGCTCACCCTCTGCGGCAAGACCAACGTGCTCACCTACGTTTTCAACCTCTGGGAACGCGCTTTCCACGAAATGGCGGAACAGTATCCCGACGTCAAGATCAATTACTGCCATGTGGACGCCATCTGCATGTGGATGGTCAAGAATCCCGAATGGTTCGACGTGATCGTCACGAGCAACATGTTCGGCGACATCATCACCGACCTCGCGGCCATGACCCAGGGCGGCATGGGCATCGCGGCCGGCGGCAACATCAATCCGGAGGGCCTCAGCATGTTCGAACCGATCGGCGGCTCCGCTCCCAAATATACCGGCAAAAACGTCATCAATCCGCTTGCGGCGGTCCTCTCCGGCGCCATGATGCTGGACTACCTCGGCGAGAAGAAGGCGGCGCAGGCCATCGAGAAATCCGCGGCGTTCGTCACCTCCAGGAAACTCAAGAGCCTTTCCGCCGGTAAAATGGGTTATTCCACGGAGGAGGTCGGCGATCTCGTGGTGAAGAATCTCTGATTTTTCTGAATCGAATCATTCGGAATCATTCACAGGCGTCCGTCTCCAGGCGGGCGTCCCGTGGATTATAAGTTTCAAATCACAGGTCTTTCCGGCTTGTGGAGTGAAACTTGTATCGTTCCGGGAACAGGACTGTTCTTATGGAAAATTGTCTTCTCTGGTTGGACCGGGCCCGCGCGCCCTCCATGAACATGGCGACGGACGAACTTCTGCTCGAAAAGATGGACTCGATCCGGAAAGTGGTCCTCCGTTTCTATTCATGGAACGCGCCGTCCGCCTCCTTCGGCTATTCGCAGAAACCGTCCGCGGTCACCCGTCCGGGACTTGCGCTGGTCCGGCGTCCCACCGGCGGCGGCGTGGTCTATCACGACTGCGACCTCACCTATACGCTTGCGATTCCCGCCGGACATCCGATTTGTGAACTCAACCGGATGGAAAGCTACCGCGTGATCCATGAACCGGTGATGCGGGCGATTCTTCGTCTGGGCGGAAAGGCGTGCCTGGCTCCCGACCTCGGACAGAAGCACGACCGCGCGACGCTCCAATGCTTCGTCTCCCCCTCCCCCAACGACGTGCTCGCCTCCGACGGCGGCAAGCTGGCCGGGGCCGCCCAGCGCCGCACCCGCAAGGGCATTCTGCATCAGGGCAGCGTCAGCCTCCAGGCGGGCCGGGCGGAGTCGCTCGTCGAGGCCATCTGCGCGGAACTGAAAACGGCTTTCTCGTTCGATTATTCCGTCTTCGAGCCGTCTCCGGACTTTCTGAAGGAGGCACAGGCGCTCGCGGACGCCAAATACAGTACGCCGGAATGGAATCGGAACGGAGTCTGCGGATCATGAGCGAACCCCTCCGCCAGCTTCAAAAAAGGATCCGTCACTCTTTCCGCGAAGATTCGCTGCTCCGGGAAGCCATGACCCACAAATCCCATGCCGCCGAACTGGAACTGGATTATGACAACCAGCGTCTGGAATTTTTCGGAGACGCCGTCGTTCAGCTGGTATTGACGAAATATCTGTTCTACCGTTATCCCGAGTTACAGGAGGGGGACCTGACCAAGCTCCGCTCGGCGCTGGTCAACCAGGATTCCCTGGCGGTCTTCGCGCGCTCCATCGGGCTCGGACAATACATCCAGCTCGGACGCGGCGAGATCGACGCCCACGGCGAAGACCGGGATTCCACGCTCTCCGACGCCTTCGAGGCGCTCTGCGGGGCGCTCTATCTGGACGCCGGATACGAGACGGCCGAACAATTCATCCTGTCCCTTCTGGAAGAGAATGTGAAGGACCCGCTCCGGCTCCTCTCCCGTCTGAATCCGAAGGGCGCACTCCAGGAATACACGCAGGCGGAACTCTTCCAAACTCCCCACTACAGAATTTTGTCCGTGACCGGGCCCGCCCATGAACCCAGCTACGAGGTCGCCGTTTTTCTCGGGGAAGAACTGCTGGCGACCGGAAGCGCGCAAAACCGCGAGAACGCGGAGCAGACCGCCGCAGAAAAAGCATTGAAAATACTCAAAGACCGCAAGGAGGAACCCGACTCATGAGCAACGACTCTTTCACCCTGACCTATCCGGCTGAAATCGTATTCGAACCCGGCGGCGCGCTGAAACTGGCCGGAAAACTGACCCGCTTCCAACGGATTCTGCTGGTTCCGGGAACCCATTTTGCAAAGACGGAATCCTATCGGGAGATCGTCCGGAGCCTTTCCGATTATGAGCTTCATGCCGAGAGCGGAATTCAAAGCGAACCGCCGCTGGAGGATGTGGATCGTCTGGCCGCTGCCGGACGCCGCTTCCGGGCGGAGGCGGTGATCGCCATCGGAGGCGGAAGCGTGATCGACTGCGCCAAGGCCGCGGCCGCCCTGATTCCGCTGGAAGGCTCCTGTGCGGATTATTTCAGCGGGCAACGCGAAATCCCCGGCAAGGGACTTTTCTTCGCCGCCCTGCCGACCACGTCCGGCACGGGCGCGGAAATCACGAACAACGCCGTACTGACCGACACCGCGACTCGGATCAAAAAATCCCTGCGCCATCCCTCCATGACGGCCGATCTGGCGCTGGTCGATCCGCTCCTCACGATGAGCTGTCCTCCTTCCCTCACGGCGGCCAGCGGACTGGATGCGTTCGTCCAAGCGTTCGAATCGTGCACCTCGCCCAAGGCGTCCGCCGCAACCCGGGCGCTGGCCCATGCCGCGGTCCGCAAGATTTACGGCAGTCTCGAACCGGCTTGCACGAACGGTTCGGACCGGACCGCCCGCTCGGACATGGCGGAAGGAAGTCTGCTTTCCGCCATGGCGTTCTCTCAGACCGGACTGGGCGCAATCCACGGTCTGGCGCACCCGATCGGTTCCCTGCTCCACGTCCCTCACGGCAAGGCGTGCGCGATCCTGATCCCGTCGATGGTCTCATGGAATATGTCCGCGTGTGCGGACGAGTATGCCGCGATCGCCCGCGAGGGCGGACTCGGCGGCACGGCGGAAGATTTTCTGGACGCCTGCCTCGCACTCTGCCGCAAACTGGGAATCCCAGCCGGCTTTTCCGAATACGGGTTGAACGAATCCCATTTCGACTTCATCGTGAAGAACTGCCGGAGCGCCAGCATGAAACTCAATCCGCGTCCCATGAGCGACGACGATGTCCGGGCGCTTCTCGGAAAGCTGGTGTGACATGGATATTCCGGAATTCCTGACCGACGAACACCGGGTGCTCCACCACGAATGCGGACCCGACGAAAAACTCAAGCTGGTGTGTCTGCTGGACTATTTTCAGGACATCGCGGCGCGGCACGCCGACCTTCTGGGCGTGGGAATGCTCCGGCTTCAGGAACAGCAGCTCCTCTGGGTGCTCTCCCGCCTGAAACTCCGCATCCGCCGCTCTCCGGTGCTCGGGGAAAGGGTCCGGGTGCTGACCTATCCCACCGGCCTGAACCGTCTTTTCGCCACCCGCCAGTATCAGCTTCTGGACGAGGCCGGAAACCAGCTTGTCATAGGCACCAGCTTCTGGCTTGTTCTCGACCGTGTGCGGTTCCACCCGGTCAAGCCCTTCCACATGCTCGCCGACTTTGTCGGCCTGAACCCGGAGAAGGAGCGCTTTTATCCGGAACTGGACAAGATCCCCGAACCGGAGACAGTCCCGCCGCGGCTCTGCGAATACATGGTCCGCGCTTCCCACATCGACCTGAACAAGCACCTCAACAACGCCTTTGTCGGGGGCTATGTGACCGATGTGCTCGGAATTCTGACGAATGGTTTCCTCACCCCGTCCGAACTGCAAATCAATTTTCTGCATTCCGGCGCGCTGAACGACTCCATTCATTGCGGAGGAACGATTTCGGACTCCGGGGAGTTCTATGTGGACGGTCGGAATTCCGACGGTTCACAGTTGTATTTTCAGGCCGAAGGAAATCTCTGATTCGAATTTCAATTTGCTTTTTCCGTTTTTCGGTATATAGTTTACCCATAGTTTTCCATCCTGCTGAAAAAACTGAATTCAAAGGTATTTCCAGAAAAAACTTTTGGGAACCTTTTGAAACCAGATAAAAGGAGAAGAAACATGAACAGAATCTGGATTCTCTGCGGGTTGGCCGCGCTGATCGGCGCAACGACAGGCTGCACCACCATCGGAAATGGCGTAACTTTACAAAAAGAAATTCCCAATATCAAGGTGGATAAACTCGATGTGTCCGGCCCGATACGCATCGAAGTTGTCTGCAACGCACCGCGAAATCATTGCACGGTCACCGCCGAAGAAAATGTCTGGCCTGCCATCGACATCAAACGGCAGCCGGAAATGGAACTCAGCTTCTCCGGCGGAGTCATACCTACACTGCCGATTTCCGTGAAGATCGAAACGACCGGGGATATCACCGAAGTTGAAATTGAAAATAACGGCTCTGTAAAAATCGTCGGCAACCAGCCGGCCAACTTCAAAACATCCCTGAAAGACAGCACATTGCTTTTTATGGACGGAAGCGGCATCGATAAAATGAAATGCGAACTCGAAGATTCCAGCAGTTTTTCGTATGTGGGACGCATCGGCAATGCTGATGTCAAAATGGAAGACAGCGCAAAATTCTCGGCGGACAAAATCGTGAACGGCAATCTGTCCATGCGGGACGGCGCAACTGCCCGCATCACTGAGGCCGAAGAACTCAAGGTCCACATGCGGGACGGCTCCAGACTTGAAGTCGCCAAACTCAACGGCGTCATCGAAGGCACGACTCGCGATGCTTCCGAAATCCTTTACGGCGGCGATGGCAAAGTGAATGTCAGAGCCCCCGGAACCATCAGAATCCGTAAAATCACCTCGGTCGCCAACCCTTAATAAATCGCCTCGATCCATCGGAAGGACGTGACGAAGAAAGGCGACTGTCCCAGTCCTCCTTCCGGTAACAGTTCGAAACAGCGGGCGGCGGCGTTCAAAAACGCGCCGCCCGAAATCATTTTCCTCACCGCTCCCGATTCCATTTTCAGATTGTTTTTCGTTTCGGCTTGCTTCTTTTCAATCCTGTGGTCCAGGCACTTCCCCTCAAGGAAAGAAATTTTGGAATTATTTTCTTTCAAAGATTTGCAAAATCATGCAAACTGTGTCATATTACTGCATATTGAAACAAAAACAGGAAATAACGATGAATCCCGAACGCACCCGCAAACTGCTTTCCGCCGAAAGGGAAGCCCTGATCTGCCAGACGCTCTCCAACGGTGTGAAAACGATCGCCGAACTGAGCGCGGAACTGGAGGTTTCCGAGGCGACGGTCCGCCGTGACCTGGAATCGCTCGAAAAATCGGGGATGATCCGCCGGGTCTACGGCGGGGCGGAGCTGCTGCGCCAGCGGCACCATGAACCGCTGTACGAAGAAAAAGCCTCGCTCCATTCCCGGGAAAAAGCGCAGATTGCGGAAAAGGCGCTTTCGTTCCTACAGGAAGGCGACACGATTTTTCTGGACGGCGGGAGCACGATTCTGGAGCTGGCCAAACGTCTGCCGAACCTTCGCAACCTCACCGTGGTCACCAATTCGCTGATGGCGGCCGCCGAACTGATGGAGAAGGACTACCGCCTGATCCTCGTCGGAGGCGAGTTCCGGAGCCTCAGCCGGACCCTCGTCGGTCCTCTGACCGCGAAGATTCTGGAGAGTCTTTCCATCTCCAAGGCGTTCCTGGGCACGATCGGATTCGAGCCGGAGCGCGGGATCAGCACCACGGACACGAACGAAGCCTATACCAAGGAGCTGGTCATGAAGCGGGCGGACAAGGTTTTTCTGCTGGCGGACAGTTCCAAGCTCAACATCTCCTCGTTCGTCTTCAGCGGGAACATCCGCGACATCGACGTATTGATCACGGATCCGGGGATTGCCCCGGCCGTTTTGAAACAGCTGAAAAATCAGAACATCGAAGTGATTTTCTAACCACCCAAGCAAGGAGAAAAGCAAAAATGGGTAATTTCATCAACGATTCCGGCCCGAACTTCAAAGCCGGAGAAATCAAGCTGGATTCCATTCCGGTTTACCAGTACGGCAAAGACCTCAAGAAAGAGTTCAAGGCCGGCAAGCTCAAGAAGGAAGAACTGGCCGAAATTTATGAATCCATGCTCGTGATCCGCGAATTTGAAGAAATGATCCTCAAGCTCAAGAACGGCGCTTACGAAAAGCTGGCCGACTACGAATACCGCGGCCCGACCCACCTTTCCATCGGCCAGGAAGCCACCGCGACGGGCGTCTGCTCCGCCCTCAAGATCACCGATGAGATCACCTCGACGCACCGCGGCCACGGCGATTCCATCGCCAAGGGATTCCACGCGATCAAGCGCATGACCGAAGCCCAGCTCAAGGCCCGCTGCCCTGAATTTGCGTCTCTCTCCGGCGACGCCCTTCTCGAAGCGGTTCTCGAAGACCATGTCTTCCGCACCATCGCCGAACTCTTCGGCAAGGAAGCGGGCTACGGCAAGGGACGCGGAGGCGGAATGCACATCGCGGACTTCCGTGTGGGACACCTTGGCGCCAACGCCATCGTCGGCGGCGGCGTTCCGATCGCGACCGGCGCGGCCATGACCAGCCGTATCGACATCGACAAGGCAAAGCACGGCAAGGTGGTCTGCGCTTTCGCCGGCGACGGCGCGTATTCCAACGGCGTCGTGCTCGAGTCCCTCAACTGGGCCGCCCAGAAGCAGTTCACCGATCCCGCCCTCTCCAGCATCAATTTCGGCCTCCCGATCATCTACTGCCTCATCAACAACCACTACGGCATGACCGGCCGCGCCGACCGTGAAGTCACAGGGGTGAATCCGCTCGCCCGCCGCGGCGCCGGATTCTCCGACTGCAACATGCATGCGGAAGTGGTCAACGGCATGGACCCCCTGGCTGTCCGCGACGCCATCGAACGCGCCAAGGAATTGATCGCCAAGGGCAAGGGCCCGGTGCTGTATGAATTCAACACCTACCGCTACTTCGGACACTCCCTCTCCGACCCGAGGACCGAATACCGTTCCAAAGAGGAAGAGGCTCTCTGGAAGGAAGCCGATCCGATCCCGTGCTTCCGCAAGAAACTGATCGACGCCGGCGCCTTCACCGAAAAGGAACTGGCCGCCATGGAAAAGACCGTGGCCGAGCGCAATGAGCGCGCCGCCCGCCGCGCCGCCGATTCCGAAGATCCGAAGCCCGAAGACGTCATCAAATACATGTATACGGACACCACCAGCGACATCGTGCCCGCTCCCTACAACCAGCTCATGGCGCGCGGGCCCCGCCCGTCGATCAAGCGCGACGCCGAAAGCCGCATCACCTACAAGGACGCGATCAAGGAAGCCATGATCGAGGAAATGGAGCGCGACGCCCGCGTGGTCTGCTACGGCGAAGACGTCGCCGACTACGGCAACGCGTTCAAGCTGACCAAGGGCATGCTCGAATATTTCGGCCGCGCCCGCGTGTTCAACACCCCGATCTCCGAAGCCGCCATCATCGGCACCGGCGTCGGCATGGCCATGACCGGCTACCGCCCCGTCGTCGAACTCATGTATATGGACTTCGCCCTGATGGCCTCCGACCAGATTTCCAACCAGGCCGCCAAATGGCATTACATGACCGGCGCCTCCACCAAGGTCCCGATGGTCATCCGCTGTTCCGTCGGCGGCGGCAAAGGATACGGCGGACAGCACTCGCAGTCCCTTGAATCCGTCTTCGCGCACATCCCCGGCACCTATGTGGTCTATCCGTCCAATCCCTATGACGCCAAGGGTCTGATGAAGACCGCGATCCGCGAGGACAACCCGGTCGTGTTCGTGGAAGGCCAGCTGCTCTACAACAACAAGGGCGTGGTTTCGGAAGAAGACTACACCATTCCGTTCGGCGTAGCCAACGTGGTCTGCGAAGGCTCCGACCTCACGTTCGTGGCATGGGGCCCGGCGGTCGTGGATGCGATCAAAGCCGTCGACACTCTCGCGGCGGAAGGCGTCAGCGTGGAACTCATCGACGTCCGCACGCTGGTTCCGTTCGACTGGGAAACCGTGTTTGCCTCCGTCCGCAAGACCGGCAAGTGCGTCGTGATGAGCCAGTGCATTGACATCGGCAGCTTCACGGGTGAAATCGTCTCCCGCATTGTGGCCGAATGCTTCGACTCCCTCGACGCACCGGTCCTCAAGCTCGGCGCCAAGAACGGAATCGCGCCGCAGGCGTACAGCCTGGAAAAGGCCTTCCTCCCGAGCGTGGAGGAAATGGTCGCAATCGCAAAGAAAATCCTTTAACCGGAAGAGGCCCTTTCAATGGCAACAAAAGTACCCATACCCAGACTCGGGCAATCCGAGGAGACCGTCACGATCCAGTCGTGGAAGGTCAAAGAGGGCGATACGATCAAGAAGGGGGATGTCCTGTTCGATGTGGAAACGGACAAAGCCGTTCTGGATGTCGAATCGCAATTCGAGGGAACGGTCCTGAAAATTCTCGTGCCCGCCGGCAAGGAGGTTCCCGTTCTCTGTACAGGCCTGATCATCGGCAGCCCCGGCGAAGACATCTCGGCGCTGCTCAAGGAAAGCGCCGTTCCCGCGGCGGCTCCCAAGGCTGCCGCAACCGCTCCGGCGGCGGTTCAGAAAGCGGCTCCGGCACCAACGGCACCGGCGGCGGAATCCGCTCCGGTTTCCGCGCCCGTGTCCGCCCCAAAGGCGGCTCCCGCGGCTCCGGCTCAGAAGGCGGTCTCCCCGCGCGCCAGGGCGTTCGCGAAGGATTACCTGATCGACATCAACAAGGTTCCGGGCACCGGCGGCGGAGTCGGACGCGTCACGGAAAAGGACGTCCAGGCGTATCTGGACAATTCCGGCTACAATGCCAAAAAGATCACTCCGGTTGCCCTGAACGTGGCGAAGGAAGCCAAGCTGGAACTGCTCTCCCTCACGGGAACCGGCGACGGCGGGCGGATCACGCTCGCGGACGTCAAGAACGCGGTCTTCGAACAGCCCAAGCCCATGAGCACGATGCGCAAGGTCATCGCGCGCCGCCTGACCGAGTCCAAGCATATGATGCCGCACTTCTATGTGACGGTTTCCATCGACATGACCGCGGTCAAAGCCAAACGCGCCGCGCTCAAGAAACAGAACATCAGCATCAGCGTGAACGTGTTCGTGACGAAGGCGGTCGCCCTCGCCCTGCGCGAATTCCCGACCGTCAACGCTGAATGCACCGGCGACGCCATCAAACAGAAATCCAGGGTCAACCTCGGCATCGCGGTCAGCCTGGACAACGGGCTGATCGTCCCCGTGATCCGCAACGCCGATAAAAAGGCTCTGGACGAGCTTCAGGACGAGATCGCCGAGCAGGCCGCCAAGGCCCGCGCCGGCAAGCTCACCCCGGAAGAGATTTCCGGAGGCACCTTCACCATCTCCAACATGGGCATGATGAACGTGGAGAACTTCGCCGCGATCATCAACCCCGGCGAAGCGGGCATCCTCGCGGTCTCTTCCGCGATCCTGACTCCGGTGGCAGCCAAGGATGGTTCGATCGTCGCCAGGGAAATGATGAAAGTCACGCTCAGCGTGGACCATCGCATCGTCGACGGTTCCGAAGGCGCGAAGTTCGTCAACGCGGTCAAATCCAAACTGGAAGATGCCGCCCTGTGGGATTCCCTGATCTGACCTGATCCCTTCAAAAAATATTCGGCCGCGGCTTCCGGAAACAGGAGCCGCGGCCGTTTTTGACTTTCCCCCTCCTGTCTCAGAGAGAAATCAGGATGCCTCCTGTCAGAATCATGAATAATCCCAGAATCGTAAACGCATAGCATTTTTCCCTCATCACGAACAGACTGTACAGGGTGAAGCCGACCAGCGAAGCGCTGATGGCAAGGGGAAAGCCGACCGCCCCGATTCCTCCTTTGGAAAGGAGGTCGAGCGCGGCAAAAATGATTCCCATGGATGCGGTGTTCAGGACGGCGACGACGATCCCGCAAAGGATCAGCGGCTTGTTGAAAACCAGTGTTTTCCGAACCGGAGGCCACAGGGCGGTCGTCACCATGAGAAAAGAGCTTCCCGCATAAATGAGCGGCGTCCGGACGCCCGCACTGTCCGTGAATCCTTTCCAGTAGGACGGCACGGTCATCATGGATTGGGCGATCCCGAAGAGAAAAAACGCCGCAACCGCATAGAAAAGCCATCCTTTTTCACTTTTTTCTCCGTCCCTTTCGGCCATGATTTTCGGAATCGCGCAGAAAATCATTCCGGCCAGGATGGAGAAGGCTCCGAGCCAGCGGAGAGCGCCCGGTTTCTCGCCGAAAAACACCACGCCCGTAAGAAACGGCAGGACCAGCGCCGACTGCGCGATCAGGAAAACGATCCCGTGGTGTCCCTTCTGCAACCCCTTCTGGAGGGCAAGCGCCCCGGACGTGTTCAGCACTCCGGCCGGGATCAGGACCCCGGCCAGCAGGGCAGTATTCCGGGAAAGAAGCCCGTCCGGATGAATGAACAGCAGGGAGGTCAGCAGCAGGGAAAAGAGCGTGTTCGCCAGCAGATAGGTGACCAGGTCCAGCTTGAAGCGGGCGCAGCAGCTGTTGACCACGCCGGTCAGCGTCCAGATTCCCCCGGCAAATACAGCCAATCCGATTCCGGCAAGCATCTTTTCATTCCGTCACTTTCACGATTTTCCAGACGTCATCCATGCGGACCGGAATATGGAGGAATTCCCCTTTCCGGGTACATTCCGTTTTCTTCCCGTTGAGCATGACCTTCGGGCTCTTTGCCTTCGCACGAACCTTCAGGACGACTTCATAGACGGGCTGGGGCGCGTCGATCTGTTCCGAGGTATGCAAATATTGAAGTGAATTCCGGCGTCCCCCATGATTGACCAGCACGTGAACGGAGGTTTTCTCTCCGTCGCGCCACGAGGCGATTTCCACATTGCCGGAAGGGGACTCCAGCTCGAAGGAAGCGTTTTTCCAGAGTTTTTTCAGAAGGTCCGACGCCCATTGCCGCTGTTGGCGGGAAGCGCTGTCGGCGTAGTCGGCAAAAAGGGCGCAGTTCAGGAAATAGACCTTCCCCTTTCCGTAACGGTTGACGGTCAGCAGGGGCACGTCCGCGGGTTCGGCGGCGGACGAATTGTAGCCTCCGCCCATCAGGGTCATGTCATACTGCGGATACCCGTACAGCAGAGGCTCTGCGGTGGAGAGTTCGATTTTCCGGACATCCCCCCGGACCAGAATCCGTTCGCTGTCCGCGATCCGTTTCCGGAAATCCGGCAGGTAGAGACACGGCTGATACGGTTCGGATGCTTCGCCCCCGATCCCGAGCCACTCGGGAATGGAATCGTCGTCCAGCCGCGGCAGACATTCGCCGACAAGCATATTCCCGCCGTCCGCGACGAATCGACGGATGAGTTTCTCCGTTTCCGGCTTCAGATACTCCGTACCGGCCAACAGCAGAAAACGTTTCGTGTCCAGGTTTCGCGCCAGCGCCATTTCCGGAGTCACCATGAAACTGCGTCCGCAATCCAGAAGCAGACGGTAACTTCCCAGGGGATAATATATTTTCCCCCGGGAAAAATCTTTCAGGGCTTTTCCGGCTTTGAAAGATTCGGAATAGAGCAGAAGGAAATCGGGGGCAAGTTTTGCGGATGACGAAATCAGGCGGTTCATCTTGCGCCAGTTCCGCAAGATAAGGTTCATCGCATGAAGGGAACCGGGGGCAAGCCTGCCTTCGGGATGCAGACGGTCGCCTACGCAGAAACGCTGGCCGTACATGAAAATGACGGCGCTCTTATAGATCATGGTCAAATCGTCATTGGCGGAACGGTCGCCCCAGCCCCGCGCAAACCGTTCGACAAAGACATCCCCCGTAACCGGCAGGGACGAAGTATAATTCGAATACAGGGAAATCCACGGAAAGAAGGCCGGCGGATCGCAGGAAACAACGCCGTCCATTACGCCGGGAAAATTCAAGGGAATCCAGGGACCTCCCACATGATTGAAAATGACGACGGCTTCCGGGCGTATCGTATGGACATATTCACGGACTTTGGCGATGGCATCCGTCATGCGCCGGAAGGAATACGGACCGAAAAGGTCCCAATCCGGATTGTTTTCATCTTCCGGCAGAGGCAATTCGTGTCCGGTTTTCGCCTTGAAGTCGGCGCGGCAGACGGGACAGCAGCAGTAATGGAACGCCGACATGGTGTCCAGGAAAAAGCCGTCCACGCGGCATTCCGTGAGCAGCTCCTTCAAAACCGGAAGCAGGTATTCATCCAGATACCCGCTGTAGAGACAGAGATCGGCGAAGTGATCCTTCGTCGTGGAATAGACGCCCGGCGACTTCTCCTGCCGCCATTCCGGACGCCGCCGGGCCGCCTCGCCGTCCATCCCGAAGTTGACATAGGCAATGGCCTTCATGCCGCGCTTATGGAGCTCGTCGCTCATCCCTTTGGTGAGGTTGATTTTCAGCCTCGGATGCATGACGCCCGTTTTTGTGGGGTAAAAACAGAATCCCGTATGGTCCTTTCCGAAAATGATGGCTTCCGTCATGCCCGCCCGGGCGGCGGCTTCCACCGCGCCGGAAAGATCGGGTTTTTCTCCCACGCGGGACGCCGCGCGGCTCTGCATTCCGAAACTCCAGGTGATCGCTTTCATTGAAAAAATCCTTTTCGTTTGCTTGCCGTTTCCAACAGTTCCGTGTCAATTAAAATATCTTTTCCGATTTGAAAAGCAACGCCATTCGTGCTAGAATACATAGCAAAAGGAATAAAAAACATTTACTTTCGGAGATTTTATGAAAATTCTCGAGGACTCCTCCATCTTTTCCGGGAGGTGGAAAACAGGCCCGGACCGTCAGGGAAACAAATATCATTACTATTACACCCGCGAACATTATACGGACTTTGAATGTCTTTTCGCCTCCCCTCTCTGTTCGGATTCCATGCTGTATGCGCACAGCCTGGTGAAGCACCGGCTCCTCCCCGGACACCGGGCGTGGCTGGGACGTCCGGATTTCCTGTCCCTCCGCCTGGTTCTGAACGGCTCCGAATATGTCCGTTACGACGGGAAATGCTATTGCATGGAGCCGGGCGACCTGATGATCTTCCTTCCCTTCCACGACTACGAATTCATGACCGGTCCGGACGGCTTCTCCGAAAAACGCTCCATCGTCATGAAGGGTTCCCTGCTCCATGCGGTACTGGCGCAGTCGAACCTGTCCGGAAAAATCAGCATCCCGCTGAAAGCCCCCGCGTCCGCGGATTTTCTGGAAGCCTACGAGGCGCTGCGCAGGACATTCGTCTCCCGGGACGAACCGGTTCCATCCCTCAATGCGGGAATCTGCTTTCAGCTTCTCCAAAGGCTGTCCGATGAGTGCAGGGAAACGGCGGTTCCGCCGATTCTGGACGCCACTTCATCGAAATGAACCTGAACGGCGACCTTTCCCTGTTCCGGCTTTCCAAGGAGTTCGGCCTCTGTCCGGCCACGCTCAACCAGCTCTTCCGGCGACACCAGAACCGCCCGGTCCATCGTTACATCATTTCGCGCCGGATGGAACGGGCGTTCGAATTTCTCCAGTCCAGGAACTGCTCCGTCAAGGAGACCGCGGAAAGGGTCGGGTTCTCCAGCCAGTTCAATTTTTCAAAAGAATTCAAGAAATACTACGGAAGCTCCCCCCGGAATCTCTTTCCTCCTCCGGACCGGTGACCCGACCCATTCACTTCCGCCCGTTTTTCATGATCCGGACGGGAAAATTGCCGGAAAAAGGCCTTCCCCTTCCTTTTCACGGCTTGCAATTTGTGTTTCCGGCAATATTTTACCGGGATGTTAAAATTAACATTTTCAACCATCTAGAGAGAAAGAGTGCTTATGAAATTGGAAGACCTGCCCGTCGGAAACGCGCCGAAACCTGTCCCCTACCCCCATTTTCCCGCCCGCTGGCAGGTGTTTGTCTGGCGGAACTGGGAAATGGTCCCGCCCCGGAAAATCGCGGAAATCCTGCATTGCTCCGAAGCGGAAATCCTGAACGCGGCCGTTGAAATGGGATTGAGCGGAACGCCCGTCGTCCCGTCGAAGTGGGTTTCGCACGGATATCTGACGCTGATCCGCAACAACTGGCAGCTTCTGAACTACGGGCAGCTCCTTGCCCTGTTGGACTGGACGCCTGAAAAAATGGCGTATACCCTGAAAGAGGAAGATTTTTTCTGGTCGAAGGTCGGAAAGCTCAAACCGCTCTGCGAAAATCTGCGCTATGCCTCCCTGACTTCGGCGGAACACGACGCCACGGCGCTGCTGAAAAAGAACCTCCGGAAGCATTTCCCCGAAAAGAGCATGCCTTATCAGGAACCACCCTTCGCGTTCGCGGAGAAATACGCCGCCCGGCCGTCTTCCGGCGGGAAGGATAAATTCGAATTCAACTTCATCCACTCCTACGCGGCAAGCTGCGGAGATGTCCTGGCCAATGCGGACCTTCTGGACCCGGTCCCGGAAAATCTGCTGGAACAGTATGCGTCCATGGGGATCAAAGGCGTCTGGATGCATGCGCTGATGTATCTGCTCTGTCCGATCCCCGGCGCGGAGGAATATTCCGAAGGACATGAAAAACGTCTGGAAAACCTGAAAAAGATCGTGACCCGTTGCGTCCGCCACGGGATCAAGGTCTATCTCTACCTCAATGAGCCGCGCTGCATGCCCCTGCCCTTCTATGACAAGAAGCCGCACTGGGGAGGAGTCGACGTTCCGGCGAATCATACGAAGACAATCTGCGTCACCCGCACGAATGAACCGCTGGAATGGCTCGAAAATGCGGTGAAGTCCCTTTTCCATGACGTGCCGGAGCTGGGCGGGCTTCTCACCATCACCATGTCCGAAAATCCGACCAACTGCAACTATTCCCTCAATAAGAACGAGTGTCCCAGCTGCCGGAACGTGCCGGGCGAAGACATCATTGCGAAGGTCATCACGGCCATGGAGCGCGGCATGCACGCGTCCGCCCCGGACGCGAAGCTCCTTGCATACGACTGGGCCTGGCGCAGACATCGCAACGACACCGACAATATTGAATTCAAGAAGGGTGTGCTGGACCGTCTCCCCCGGAACGTCTATGTGACGACCGTCAGCGAATGGGGCAAGGAAACGAACGCGGGCGGCGTCCAAGGCAGCGTGGTCGACTACTCCATCTCCCAGGTCGGGCCGAGCCGGGAAGCCGTCGAGGTCTGGAAACACGCGCAGAAGCTCGGGATCGGCGTGGTCGCGAAGGTCCAGATCAACAACTCCTGGGAACTCTCCGGCGTGCCGTACATCCCCGTCCCGTATCTGATTCAGGAACATCTGGACAATCTGGCGAAGGCGGGCGTGAACGGCCTGATGCTGAGCTGGACGCTGGGCGGATTTCCCGGCGGAAACCTGGAGCTTCTGACCGCTTCTCCGGAAGAGGTCGCCAGCCGGAAATTCCACAAGGAAGCCGCCCGGAAAATCTGCGAAGCCTGGAAAAAATTCAGCGAAGCCTTCCGGGAATTCCCCTTCCACGTGGGAACCCTCTACGTCGGCCCCATGAACTACGGTCCGATGAATCTTCTGCACCTGGAGAAAACCGGGTATGCCGCCACCATGATCGGATTCCCCTACGACGACATCGGCGGCTGGCGCTCCATCTATCCGGAGGATGTTCTGGAGGACCAGTTCCGCAAACTCACGGAAGGCTGGAAAAAAGGTCTGGACACCCTTGCGGAGCTCGAACCGCTGATCCGGGAAGGCGAACGGGCCGAATATGAAGAGATCCGCACCATTTCCCGCGCCGCCTATTGTCATTTGCGCAGCACCTATCTCCAAGTCCGCTTCACCCGCGCCCGGAACAACGGGTTCGACCGCGCCGTCATGAAGGAATGCGCCCGGGAGGAACTGGAACTGGCCGTCGAGCTTCACAAAATCGCCCGCGCGGATTCACGGATCGGTTTCGAAGCCAGCAATCATTACTACTATTCCCTGAACGATCTTCGTGAAAAAGTCATCTGCTGTGAAAACATACTGGCCGAACTGAATCAATAAAAAACAGAGGAAAACATCCGATGGCTCCGAAAGCATGGTTCGAAACGTCGTTCCGCCGCCTTCTGGTGGATATGCACATCCCGGATTGGAACGATGAGTTCCTCCGGGACTTCTCTCCGGAAAAGTATGCGGAAATGATGGAACTGGCCAAAGTCGATACCGCGGAAATCTACGCGGGTTCGTGTCTCGGCCTCTGTTACTGGCCGACCAAAGTCGGTTTTCCGCACAAACAACTCCACGGACGCGACCTTCTCGGCGAAACCATCGAAGCATGCCGCAGACGCGGGATCAACGTCCAGATCTATCTGAACGTGTGGAGCCGCGCGGCGCATGACGCCCATCCCGAATGGCGCATCCGTCTTTCCGACGGCAAGGGAACCGTCGGACACTACGACTACCGCTTCGGACAATGCTGTCCCAACACCGGGTTCGGACAATATTTCCTCGACCTTCTGGACGAACTGAATTCACGGTATGAGTGTCCCGGTTTCTGGATCGACATGATCGGCAATTATCAGCATTGCTATTGTCCGACGTGCCGGGAACGCTTCCTCCGGGAAACCGGGCGCCCGGAACTCCCCCGCACGGCGGACTGGAGCGATCCGGCCTGGATTGCTTTCGACCGCTGCCGCCGTCTCTGGCTGGACGAATTCGCTGAAAAGATCTATGCGACGGTGAAGAAACGCACCCCGGAACGCACGGTCACGCTCCAGACCGCCAGCATCATGCGCGGACGCGACAGCGGCGTGGGAGACGGATTCCTCCGGTCCAGCGACTTCCTTGCGGGCGATTTTACCGGGGACCGCGTCGAGCAATCCTACATCTGCAAGTTCTTCAGCGCCCTTTCCAAAAATCATCCCATGGAATTCATGACGCCCCGGTGTGAAAACCTGATTCACCACACGACGGAACGCTCCTGCAGCAATCTGCTGATGCGCTCCTATGCGGCCCTCGCCAACCAGGCCTCCTTCACACTGATCGACGCCATCGATCCGCGCGGGACGCTCGACCGGCGGTTTTACGAGCATGCGCGCGGCATCAACACATCGTATGCCCGCTTCGAAAAATACCTGGACAGCTCCTCCGTTCCGCTGAAGGACATCGGAATCTTTCACAGTCCGTTCTCGCTGATCAATCTGGACGCGACGCCCGCGCCGATCGAAGAATTCGAGAAAGAGTACTCCCGTCCGTACACGAAAACGCGCATGAACATGACCTCCGCATTCCAGGGAGCGCACCTTCTCTTTTCATTCGTCCGCGGCGACGATCCGGACAAGCTCAAAAGCAGCCCGGTGATCGTTCTCAGCGACGGTTCGTGCCTGACCGATTCCGAATGCGCCGCGTTGCGAGAATATGTGCGCGACGGCGGAAAACTCTATGCCTCGTTCCGCACCTCGTTGTATGATCCGGACAAGGGACTTCTGTCCGACTTCAAATTGGCCGATCTTTTCGGAATTCACTACACCGGCCGGCAGACCGATCCGGTCACCTATATCGCACCCGTTTCGCCGGATGCGATTCCCGGCGCCACGAAGGACTACCCGCTGATGCTCAACAGCCGTCAACTGATCGTGGAAGCCGCTCCGGATACCGAAGTGCTCGGCACGCTTACGCTCCCCATCTCTTCCGCAAGCGAAAATGTCCGCTTCGGTTCGGCGATCAGCAATCCGCCGATGAAGGAAACCGTGTCTCCGGCGCTGGTCCGGCACCCATACGGCAAGGGCGAAGTCCTGTATGTCGCCGGGAACCTGGAGGAGATTCCGTTTCCTTACCACCACGCGATCCTCACCGCGCTGATGAAACGGCTCCGCGGAACCCCGCTGACGGAAACCAACGCCCCCGGCTTCGTGGAAGTGACTCTTTTCGACCAGCCGGAACGGAAACGTCTGGTATTGTCGATCCTGAACCTTCCGGCCGAACTGCCGCCCGTACCGCTTCACGACCTTGAATTCCGCCTGAACCTGCCGGAAAAATATGCGGTCAAGGCGCTGTTCTTTGCGCCGGAGGATACGGCGTATCCGTTCGAACGCAAAGGAAACTCTCTGGAAATCCGTATGGATAAACTGGAAGAATTCGCTTTGTTCACCCTTCAATACTGAATCGGAGAAATAAATATGATCCGCAAAGCCTTTTACATGGAAATCCAACCGGGACGCATCGCGGAATACACGCGGGTGCACAATCCGATCCCGGAGGAACTGGCCGCCATCATCAAACGCCACGGAGTGCACAACTATTCCATTTTCCACCATCCGGGCACCAATGCGATGTTCGGTTACATGGAAATCGAGAGCGAAGAAGAGTTCGCCAAGATCGGCAGCTACGAGTGTTGCCACAAGTGGTGGAAACAGATGACGGAAAATCTGGTTTGCGCCGCCCCCGGCGCGGACAAGGCCAAAGAAGAGGAAATGAACGAGGTCTTCCACCTCGATTGAATCTTTATTATCCTCCCAATTTTTTGAAGAACTGTCCCGGCAAAACGACTTGAAGAACTTGTTTTGCCGGGTTATATTATTCCGGTTTTCACCCGATTGAAGGAACTTCAAAAATGAATCCGAAAGAAAAAATTCTGATCGGCGGACGTGCGCTGGTCGCGCTGGGCTCCAGCCGTAACACTCTCGATATCGATTATCTGGTTGACATTCCGGAATCGAAAGAAGCCTTCATCCACGAGAATGGAGTGGATTACTGCAATGCCAGCGGAATGAAATTCTTCCGGGAAATCTACAAACTGGAAACAGGAAGGCAGATGGCCAGTCCGCAATCGCTTCTGGATCTCAAGGCCTTTGCATGGGTCCAACATACGCTCAACGGCAATTTCCGCAAGGCGGATGAAGCGGAATTCGACATCAAATTTCTGGTGCGTGAGTTCAATCTGACCGGCCTGGGTGTTGTGAAAAAATATCTGGCTGACGGTGAGTGTGCGGAAGTGGAAAAAATCATCGATACGGTGGTCAGCCGCAGAAATGGAAAATAAAACCGATTGGCCTCACGGAAGTCAGCAGCGGATGCCGTAGAGCCCCTTGAGGTAGCGCCCTTCCGGAAAGAACGCCGAAACGGGATGATCGGGTCCCTGGGACAGCCATTTCACGACCCGGAAATCAACGCCCGCATCGAGGGCGGCGGATTCCACTATTTTGCGGAATAACTCGTCGTCCATCGCCCCCGAACAGGAAAACGTGAACAGTTTTCCGCAGGGCCGGAGCAATTTCATGGCCAGAAGATTGATGTCCTTGTAACCGCGCGCGGCCTTCTCCTTGTGCGTGTAACTTTCGGCAAATTTCGGAGGGTCCAGCACGATCCGGTCGAAGGAACGGCGGGAATCCCGACAGAGCCGCAAATACTGGAACACATCGCCGCAGACCGTTTCAAAGGAACCGTCCGGGAATCCGTTCAACATTGCGTTTTCCGCCGCCTCTTTCAAAGCGGATTCGGAGGTGTCCACGTTGACCGCATGTTTCGCGCCTCCCCGCAGCGCCGCCAGCCCGAATCCGCCGGTGTAGGAAAAACAATTCAGGACGGCTTCCGCTCCGGCCGCGGCCTCCATGACTTCCTTCCGGTTGAGCCGCTGGTCGAGATAGAATCCGGTCTTGTGTCCCTGCTTCACGTCGCATTGAAACAGGATTCCGTTTTCGGTGAATGCCAGACGGTCCGGGGGCATCTCTCCGCTCAGAACTCCGGTACGGAATTCCAGGCCGTCTTTCAGGCGGCTGTCGACGTCCGAACGTTCATAGACGCCTTTCCCCGCGTAGTTTTCGAGGACTTCCGCGATTTCTTTCCGGTGAAATTCCGCCCCGGCGCCCGTGAACTGGCAGACAATGAACTCCCCGAACACGTCTGCAACCAGACCGGGAAGACCGTCCGATTCCGCGTTGACCAGCCGGAAAGCGTCCGGCAGGCCGCCCGGGAAAACGCCCTGCCGCAGATGGAAGGCCGTTTCGATCCGGCGCTCGAAAAAAGCTTTGTCCACCGTCTCGGATTCGCTGAAGGTCCAGACTTTGACCGCGATACCCGAGTTCGGACAGTATGCGCCGAAGGCCAGGAAAGCCCCCTTTGAATTGACGATGCGGACGGTCTCTCCGTTCTCCGGCCGTCCCTCCACATTCGCCACGGCGCCGGAAAAAATCCAAGGATGTCTTTTCTGAAGGGTAAAGTCCCGGTCGGGTTTCAGGGTAATCGTATTCATCCTGTTTTTTCTTCGGGATTTTTCTTATTGCAGGATCAGCCAGCCGGTATTGTTCGGATTGAAGTCCCGCTGGAGAAGACGCGACTCCCATGGCTTTCCGCCCGCCCAGGAGAAATCCTTGCCCTGGATATTCACCCGCATGGGGAATCCCTCGTGACGGTATCCGTCGAAAATCGAAAGCGGAATTCCGACGGTGATCCGGTTCTCTTCGTGCCGGAAGGAGACTTGCGGAGGAACCCGGAAAATGAATTCGTAAACGATGTCCTCGCCATTCTTCAGGAAATCGATCCGGAACGCCTGCCACAAACGGCAGGGTTCGATCTCCAGCCGGAAATCTTCGCCGGACAGTCCTTCCACCTCGAAATACAGGGTCTCTTCATCGTGATACGAAGTCCAGGACGCGTTCTTTCCGGGAATCGGATTGGGCTGAAGCGCCTTTCCTTTCCGGGTGGAAACGGCAATGAGTCCGGCTGGCTTTTTTCCGGTATATTCGTCGATCGCGGGATCGTCCGGACGGAAACGCGGAAAGTCTTCTTCCAGCAGCAGACGGAGCAATTCCGCCCTCGCCGCGAGCTTTTCCGGGAAGAAGAGATATCCCTCCGCTTCCGAATGATAGCCGAGACGGGAATCCCGCTCGCACAATTCCTTCATGCGCAGAGTATTGGAAATTTCGCTCTCCACGATCTTCCGGAGTAAGGGAAGACGGTCCGCATGATCCCGGAACATCTCTTCCCGCACGGAATAGAACTGGAGAACGTTGAACGTGCTGTGCATCTGGAGAAGGATCGCCTCCGCCAGATCGATGTCCGCTTTCCGCGCGGGGTCCTGCGGCTGAACGGATTGGAGCAGCCAGAATCCTTCCTGCCACGTTTCAAACATCTCGTGGCACAGCACCAGGGCCTCTTCGAGCGTATGCTGGAATCCGAGGCACTCTCCGATGCGGTCGCCGCTGACTTCCGGGAAGTGCTTCAACACCCAGCTCGGGGAGATCGGCTCCTCGACCGGGAAAAGATGAAGCGGCCACGCGATCGACTGATGGAGCGGGCCCCACCATTCGAAGGCGATGTTCGCGGGGAATTTCCGGTAGGCGCGGGAGAACAGCATCCAGGCCCGGACCACCGTCGGCGTGTCTTTCCGCCAGTCCGGACGCGCCAGCCGGGCCAGGAATTCCTCTTCCGACCCGGGGAACGGCTCGAAGGAAAGCTCTCCGGCCGCCTTGTTCATGAGGCCCGGATAGTTTCCGAAATACCAGCATTGCATGGCGGCATACACGCCCAGTTCACGCATGGCCTTGTATTTTTCATACAGGTTGCCGGGAACCGGGATGAACGGCACGGACGCGTTTTCGTGGGAGCATCCGACCTGGATCTTGGCGGCCATTTTCTTTGTCCTGGAGGCCATGCTGCGGAAGAGTTCGGAGGGGCCGATATACGCCAGGGAATAGTCGAACACGTTGCGTCCCTTCCCGAGCTGGACTTCCACGCCGCCCGATTCCAGGTTGAACATCAGCCCGCTCTCCTCCGGCCAATGGTCCGCGACCTTCTCCAGACGGTGCATGAAGGCGGAGCCGTCCCGCTGGCCCGGCGCGTAAAACCAGCCGATGAATTCGGCGCCGGGACTGGCCCGGTGCATGGCGTCGGTCATGATCCGGGCGGACTCGCCGAAGATTTCGGACGGCTGCCGCCGGGAACAGAGCGGACACCTCTTGCGCGGCGCATGATCGTACATCATCCAGTTGACGCACGCGCCGTTGTCCTCCCCGAACATGATATTGATCATTCCGCCCAGCTCCGGGACCGCCGTGAAGAGGGTCTCTACCGATTCGGCCAGATATTTTTTTCCGGTTTCCGAGGAGGTGCAGAAGGAGAAAAAGCCGTTTTCCTCCCCGCCCAGGAGTTCCTTGTGATCCGCGGCCTCCGCGACCGGAACGGAATAATAAGTGCTGCCGAATATCTTCGGCTCGCAGAAATAGATGTAGATCCGGATGCCGAACCGTCCGCAGCGTTCCACCGTCTGCCGCAACTTCGCAAACCGTTTTTGGGCATCCTTGCCGCGTCCGGGGAAGATCGAGGACGGAAGATCGCGGAAATACATGGAGAGCCAGAGGCCGTTGATGCCCTCGTGGGCCAGCTTGTTGAGATAGGTGTCCGGGTAATAATCGACGTCATTGGTCAGCTCGTCGATGAAGAAGGGCGGACGGTAGGTCGGGCCGAAGAAGCAGCGGGAAATGCGGTGTTTCACGAAAGGCCGCCGTTTCCAGTTTCCTTCCATCACGGCGGGGCCTTCCACCTCGCGGATGCGGTCTTCCAAAAAATATACGGCGCGGCGAAACCCGTCCGCATCCGCCGCCCGGACTACGGTCTTCCGGGCATCCGCGGCTACGGCGTATTCTTCGCGGGACAGCGCCTGATCCAGCCGGAATTCCATGGGATAGGCGCCTTTCTTTTCCGGGATTCCCTTGGAAGCAAGCACATTGCGCAAAGATTCAAAAGCGGTTTCGGGCAGTTCGGCTTCCGGGAAGGACACACGGATTTCCACACCGTCTTTCATACAGTCCTTCGTCGCGCCGGGAGGAAGGCCGCTGCCGGGGGTAAAAAAATCGGTGAGCGGTTTTTTCAAGTCGTCGATGAACCCCATCTTGTCCTGCGGCGGCTGGGGAATCCGCGAAAATTCGATCCGTTTTTCTGAATTCATGAATCTTCCCTCATGCTGGTTGCAATTTTACTCCCGGAATCCATTACTCTACAGTGCGGAACCGGAAAATGCAATCTGAAAAAGAAAAATCACATTTTTTTTGCTTTTTTTTTCGGATTCAGGCTTGTCGAGTTCGGGTATTGCAACTATATTGATAATACTGTATATATTTCCGCAAAATAAGAAGATGGGCCGGTTTTGAGGAATTTCAAATCAGGAGTTTGGATATGGCTGGGTCTCCAAAAATTACAATACTTTCGGAGCAGTTGCGCGGCAAGACCTTCGAACTGACGAAAGATACCTATACCGTCGGAAGAATCGAGGAACGCGACATCTGTATTATGGACCCCACCATAAGCACGTATCACGGCTCTTTCATAAAAAGCGGCAACACCTACATCATCAAGGACAACAACAGCACCAACGGGACCTACGTCAACAATGTGCCCGTCATGGAGCAGGAACTGAAGAACAGCGACATCATCCAGCTCGGGGACGTCGAGATGCTGTACGACTGCGATGAAAAGGCCAACCCCGCGGACAAAACCAGCAACATCACGGGAATCAGCCTCAAGGTGAATCCCACGTCGTCCTCCTCGATCAAAAAGCTGGACGCGATCTCTCCCTATGCCGAAAAGAACAAGGCGGACAACAAAAAAAGTCAGAAAATCATTTTCCTGCTGATCGGTCTTCTGGTGCTGGCCGTCGTGGTGCTCCTCGGTTTCGTGGGTTACAAGATCTTTGGCGGCAAATGAATTTTGCAACCCGGCGGCCGTAAAACTTCATCACCGGTTCTCTCTTCTGGAACAAGGAACTTCTCAGGTAAATTCTCTCCGTTTCTCAGGAACTTAAAAATTGAACAACTCTCAGGAACAAAATGAACGATAACAAAGAACCACAAAAGCCTCCCATGCGCAACAACCAATTTCCGAAGGGCCCCTCGCCCGCGGTATTCATCTGGCTGTTCGTTTTCCTTGGATTGATCGGACTGTTCATCCTGCGCTCCTCCTCCCTGCTGGTCAATCCGGAGGAATGGACGCAGTCCCAGTTTGAACAGAGACTGAAAGCCGGGGAGATCCTTTCCGCCGCCTTGACGCCGGAATCGGACAACGTCTACTATATCGAGGGAAAATTCAAAGCTCCGGCGACGCCGGAGACCCTTAAAAACCTCAGCACCAAAGGCAATGCCAGAACGGATCACGTGTACGCCACGCGGGTGGTCATGACCGACTCCCTGATGCAGCAGCTGGCCTCGGCCCAGGTCAAGGTGATGCAGCGGGAACAGTGGTGGAAGGCGCTCCTGATCAATTTCATCATCGGGATCGTCATCATCGGACTCCTGTATTTCCTTTTCTCGCGCCAGATTCATAATGCGAACCGGGGCGCAATGCAGTTCGGCAAAAGCCGCGCCCGCATGATCATGCCGGACGAGCACGGGAAGAAATTCGATGACGTCGCCGGCTGCGACGAGGCAAAGGAAGAAACCAAGGAGATCGTCGACTATCTCAAGGACCCCCTCAAATACAAGCTTCTCGGCGGAAAAATTCCGAAAGGCGCCCTGCTGATCGGTCCTCCGGGAACCGGCAAAACCCTGATGGCCAAGGCGGTCGCGGGAGAGGCCAGCGTGCCGTTCTTCTCGATCAGCGGCTCGGACTTCGTGGAGATGTTCGTCGGCGTCGGCGCGAGCCGCGTGCGCGACATGTTCGAGCAGGCCCGCAAGGTGGCGCCCTGCCTGATTTTCATCGACGAAATCGACGCCGTCGGACGCTCCCGTTTCTCCGGAATCGGCGGCGGGCACGACGAGCGGGAGCAGACCCTCAACGCGCTCCTCGTGGAAATGGATGGTCTGGAGACCCAGGAAGGAGTTATCCTTCTGGCGGCCACCAACCGTGTGGATGTGCTGGACCCCGCGCTGCTCCGTCCGGGCCGTTTCGACCGCCAGATCGTGATCGACCTGCCGGATATCCGCGGACGCCGCCAGATCCTCGACGTCCATGCGAAGAACGTCAAGCTCGAACCGGATGTCAACCTGGACATCATCGCCAAGAGCACGCCCGGTTTCAGCGGCGCGGACCTTGCCAACCTGGTCAATGAAAGCGCCCTTCTCGCCGCGCGCGAAAACCGCAAGGCCGTCACGCAGCACGACCTGGAGGAAGCCCGCGACAAGGTTTGCTGGGGACGCGAACGCAAGAGCCGCAAAATCTCCGACAAGGACCGCAAGCTGACCGCCTGGCACGAGGCCGGCCATGCCATCGTCACTCTTTTCTGCGAAAACGCCACTCCCCTTCATAAAGTCACGATCATCCCGCGCGGCATGGCGCTCGGCATGACCATGATGCTTCCCGAGGAGGACAAGTATTCCCGCAGCCGTCTTGAAATGTTCGACGCCATGGCGGTCTCCATGGGCGGACGGGTCGCGGAAGAACTGGCCCTGAACGACGTCACCGGCGGCGCGGCGCAGGACATCGCCCAGGCCACCGATATCGCCCATGCCATGGTCTGCCGCTTCGGAATGAGCGACAAGCTCGGCACCGTCCAGTACGGCGAACGCTCGGAGCACATCTACCTCGGACGCGACATCACCCGCAGCGAAGGCTACAGCGAGGAAACCGCGCGAGAGATCGACCTCGAAATCAAACGCCTTGTCACGGAAGCCAAGGATCATGCGAAAAAAATCCTCACCGAGCAGCGGGAACGTCTCGACAAGCTGGCCGCGGCCCTCCTGGAAAAAGAAACCATGGATGTTTCCGAAATCCGCACCCTTCTCGACCTGCCCCTACAGCAGTTCGCCTGAAAAAAGACAGGGAGCCGACAATGACCCCTCCGGAACTTTCAGTTGCGCTGAAAAATACGGAAAAAGGGCTTGTCGTTTCCTGCCACATCCAGCCGAACGCCTCCCGGACCGCCGTGACCGGAATGTATGGAAATGAACTCAAAATCGCCTTGAAGGTCCCGCCGGTCGACGGCAAGGCCAATCAGGAGCTCTGCCGCTTCTTCGCGGAGACCTTTCAGATTCCGTCCGGGGCGGTGCAGCTTCTTTCGGGGCATGCCGCCCGGAAAAAGCGGATTTTCCTCCGCGGCGTTCGCATGGAACTTTTTCTGAAGGAATTCGCATCATGACGGAGCCGTATGATCCTTTCGCGGGCATTCCGGAAGGCTCGCGCGTGATGGTTGCGTTCAGCGGAGGCGTGGATTCGTCCGTGGCCGCGTATCTCTGTAAGGAGGCCGGATTCGAGGTGACGGCCGTCACGATGTCTCTTCCCGGGACGGAGCGGTTCCAGGGCGAAAGGGCAGTTGCCGCGGCGGAGAAATTGGGAATCCCGCTGGATGTGCTGGACCTTTCCAGGGAATTTGAAGACGTCGTCATGCGCCGGACCTGGGAGGAATACGCACAAGGCCGGACCCCCAATCCGTGCGCGTTGTGCAATCCCCGCTTCAAGTTCGGAAAGCTGATGGAATTTGCGAAAGAAAAGCATTGCGCCGCGCTGGCGACCGGGCATTATGCCGTTCTCCTGAAACAGCCGGGCGGGACCGGTTCCGTCCTCCGGAAAGGGGTCTGCGCGGAAAAGGATCAATCGTATTTTCTCTTCGGACTGACCCCGGAACAGCTTTCCTTCGCCTGTTTTCCGCTGGGAGCCATGAGCAAAGTCCGGGTGCGCGAACTGGCGCGGAGCCTCGGACTTCCCAATGCGGACGCCGAAGAAAGCCAGGACGCCTGTTTTGCACCCCGGGACGGCTCCAACATGGCCGAAATGCTGCGGCGGCATTTTCACGGACCCGTCCGGACCGGCGACTTCGTTTCCACCGACGGACGGGTGCTGGGAAAGCACTCGGGAATTCACGCCTATACGATCGGGCAGCGCAAAGGCACGGGTGTCGCCATGGGAACTCCCGCCTATGTCCTCCGGATCGACGCGGAAAGGCAGACGGTCGTCCTCACCCGGAAAAACGAAGACCTTCTTTCCCGGACGGTTCTTCTGGACCCTCCCCATATTCTGCACGAAGCCTACCGCGGACTCCGGCATTTCGAGTGTTCGGTCAAAATCCGCTACCGTTCCCGCGCCGTTCCCGCGGAAGCAACCCTGACGGACTCCGGTTCGTGCCGTCTGGTTTTTCAGGACCCGCAGCGGGCCGTCACGCCCGGACAGGCCGCGGTCTTTTACGATAAGGAAACCCTGATCGGCGGCGCCTGGATCCGTTCGGCCGAGCCGTTTCACAAGGAGGATTGAAAATGCTGGATTCCCTTTTGCGCTTCTGCAATGAAAAACTGTGGATGATCCGCAGCAAGGATGTGCCGCCGTATGTGCGGCTTCCGTTGAGCTGCGCCCGGATTCTCGTGCTCACGATCCGCCGTTTCATCCAGAACGAATGCACCGTCAAGGCGGCTTCGCTCACGTTCTACACCCTTTTTTCGGTCGTTCCGATTCTGGCCCTGGTTTTCGGAGTCACCCAGGGACTGGGATTCGCCCGGAACCTGGAAATGAAGATTCGTGAAGTGATGGTCTCCTATCCGGAAGCCGCGGAAAAAATCATTTACTTTGCCGATTCCCTGCTCCAGAAAACAAGAGGAGGGGTCGTGGCCGGATTCGGCGTGGCACTTCTGCTGTGGAGCGCCATCAAGCTGCTCAGCAACATCGAAAACACGCTGAACGACATCTGGGGCGTCAAGCGCGGACGCTCTTTCGCGCGCAGACTTGCCGACTATCTTACGATTCTGATCCTCTGTCCGGTGCTGCTGTTCACCGCGGCCGGCGGAATCGTTTTTACGGCCACCCGCGCCAGCGGACTGACGGAAAAACTTCCCTTCTCGGAAATTTTCAACACCCTGCTGCAATTCGGCACCGGGCTTCTGCCCCTGCTGGTCACCTGGGTAGTCTTCACCTTCATTTATACCGCGATTCCCAATACGAAGGTCCGCTTCTTTGCCGCCCTGCCCGCCGGTTTCCTGACTGCGATCGCCTATACGGCGCTTCAATCCGTGTATATTTTCGCCCAGTATACGACCACCCAGCTCAATGCGATCTACGGCAGTTTCGCCGCGCTGCCCCTGTTTCTGATCTGGCTGAACCTGAGCTGGATTCTGATCCTCGCGGGCGCCCAGCTGACCTTTTCCATCCAGAACGTCAACGAATACGAAATGGAGCCGGTCGACGACGGCCTGAGCCAGACACAGAAATATGTGTACTGCCTGGAAATCCTTTCTGCCATCACCCGCTCGTTCGCGGAATGCAAGGGTCCCCTCTCGGACGAACAGATTTCCCTTCTGCTGGAGATCCCGATCCGGACGGTGCGCAGACTCCTGTTCGAGCTGATCACAGGCGGAATTCTCGCAGAGGTGGTCAGCCGGGATGCGTCTTCCACCCATTTCTATCAGGTGGCCGTCCCGCTGGAGAAGATCACTCCGGCGTTTGTCATCCGCTCCCTGGAGGAAATCGGCGGGAAACGGCTCCAGACGGAAGCCGACCGGAAGTATGCCGGGCTTCTCGAGGAAATCCGGCGGCAGATCGATCAGCGCCCGGGCAACCGCCCTCTGGTCGAGTTCGCCGCAGAAACGCCCGACGGGAAAAAGGAGTCGCGGGACTGATTCACTTCGAGATCAGGCGGAGCAGTCCGAGGTTCCGGTTCAGGTTCGGCGGATAACGCATGGGAAGGTCGAGCCAGTCGGCCTTCAGCATGATCCCCTTGTAGTGGGTGAAGGTGTCGAAGCTCCATTTGCCGTGATAGGCTCCGAAGCCGCTCGCCCCGACGCCCCCGAACGGCATGGACGGATTCACGAAGTGCATGATCGTCTCATTCACGCAGACCCCGCCGGAGGATGTTTTTTCCAGCAGGGCGTCCAGCTGCCGGAGCTTCCCGGAGAAGTAATACAGGGCCAGGGGCTTGGGACGCTCGTTGACGAAACGGATTGCCTCGTCAAGCGACTCGACCGGGAGGATCGGGAGGATCGGGCCGAAAATCTCCTCCTGCATCACGGGGGAATACGGGGAGATATCGGTCAGCAGGGTAGGCGGAATGAACCGTTTCTCCCGGTCGACGGTTCCGCCGCAGAGAATTTTGCCGCTTCCCATCAGGGCGGCCAGCCGGTCGCAGTGTTCCGCGCTGATGATCCGCGGATAATCCGGCGATCCTGCGGGATCCTCCCCGTAAAAACGCCGGATGTGGACAAGCATGGATTCGATCAATTTCTCCCGGATGGAAGAATGCGCCAGCACATAATCCGGCGCGACGCAAGTCTGCCCGGCATTCAGAAACTTTCCCCAGACGATGCGCTTCGCGGCCAGGTCCGCTTTGGCATCGCTGTCCACGATGCACGGGCTCTTGCCGCCCAGTTCCAGCGTCAGCGGCGTCAGATGTTCGGCGGCGGCGCGCATGACGACCTTCGCGCCGGAGGAACCGCCCGTGTAGAAGATGTAGTCATAGGATTCCCGGAGCAGTTCGGCGGAGACCTCGTGTCCGCCCTGAACCACGCAGACGTGTTCCGGAGGGAAGACTTTTTCGATGATCTCCCGGGCGATCGCCGCAGTGGCCTTCGCCAGTTCCGCGGGCTTCACCACCACGCAATTCCCGGCCGCGACAGCTCCGGCCAGCGGAGAGAAAAGCAGTTGAAACGGATAATTCCAGGCGGAAAAGAGCAGAACGCTGCCCAGCGGCTCCGGACGGATTTTTCCCCGGGCCGGAAAGTTCAGCGGGGAAACCGGCACGCCGCGGGTTTTCATGAATGCTTTCAAATGGGAGATCAGAAAAGCGAGATCTTCCAGGGTCAGGGAGATTTCCGTCGTTTTCGCTTCAAATTCCGTTTTGCCGAGATCCGCGTGCAGCGCCGCGCAGAGATCCCCCTCGCGCCGCTTGATCTCATCGAACAGAGCCTTCAGCGCCTGTTTCCTGCCTTGATAAGAGAGCGTGGCGCCCGAGGCAAAAAAAGTCCGCCGGGCTTTGGAAAGTTCCTGAACATTCATGGGAGACTCCTCCAGTTGGCCCTGCCCGGTTCAGTCCGGCCGTCCCGCGGCGGATTCCGGAAGGGAGAGGGATGAAAGCACAAAAAAAAAGAAAACTGAAACACATCATTTTTTTGGGGGGGATGATATGTGATGCATCTCAGTTTTCTACAGCCTTATATTATAATCGAAACCTGAAAAAAAACAAGCCCCGAAACAAAAAAAATGGTGAAAAAAATTAGATATTTTGTTCTTCATCCCGGACACGGTATATTTCCCCGACACAAACATCCGGATGGTGATACCGTTTCCGGTTCCGGGTAATGTTCTTATATTGGATCGCCTGAACCGGACACCACTGGATACACGCCATGCACTGTTCGCAATGCCGGTGCCAGACCGGTTTTTCGGCGTCGTCCAGGGAAATGTTGGAAGCCGGACAGACCTGCGAGCAGATTCCGCAGCCGGTACAGTTCTCATCGACATGGAAAGCGGCGTCGGAGGCGGGCAGCGTCGCCACGGCGCGCCGGGCGACGAATTTCAGGAACGTATCGATCGGGAACACCCGGAGGGGCCGTGTCTTTTTGTGTTTCTTCACCGCGATCACGGCAATCCGGAGAGCCCGCCGCGCCTTTTCAAAGGTCGCTTTCATGTGCTTTTCGTCCGGCGGCTCCGAAAGCGGGATGTAGTTGGACACCATACGGATATGGAAGGAGGCGTTCAGGTTGATGTTCTTCTCCTGAAGAGTGTCCTCCACGATCGGCAGGGCGGCGCCCGGAAAACCGCCGGACGTGCATACCGCGTAAACGAACCTGTCGCCCTGTTCCTTCATCGGCTCGACCCGTTCGAGGAATTTCTCAATGATGCCGGGAACGCCGAAACAATAAACCGGGAAAAAGATTCCGGTCATTTCCGAATCGAACACAACGTCCTGTGAACGGTCCAGCGAACCGATCGAAATCAGTTCGGTGTCGGTGAAGCATTTGGCGAATTCACGGGCGATGTAAAGAGTATTGCCTGTGCCGGAAAACCAATATATCTTGTGCATAGAATCCCTCCGGAACATCCTGTTTTCGGGGAGAAAATCCGAAGATTTCCCCCGGGAACAAGTGAATCAATAACGCTTCTGTCCGCTCTTCGCCAGCGTGCGGAGCCGCAGCGCGTTGAGACGGATGAAGCCGGTCGCATCCTGCTGATTGTAGACGTCATCCTTTTCAAAGGTGGAAAGCTTTTCGTCATAAAGGCTGTAGGGAGAACGGCGTCCGTTGACGTGGCACGCGCCTTTGAAGAGGGTGCAGCGGACTTCTCCGGTGACGAACTTCTGGCTTTCGGTGATGGCGGCCTGAAGCATTTCCCGTTCGGGGGCGTACCAGAAACCGTTGTAAACCATCCGGGCGTACGTCGGGATGAAGGAATCCCGCAGGAACATGACCTCACGGTCCATGGTGATCGATTCCATGGCGCGGTGGGCCTGGTGGAGAATGGTTCCCCCGGGCGTTTCATAGACGCCGCGGGATTTCATGCCCACGTAGCGGTTCTCGACGATGTCGATCCGGCCGACGCCGTGCTTGCCGCCGATCCCATTGAGTTTCTTCATCAGGGCCGCGGGGGAGAGCGCCTCTCCGTTGACCTTGACGGGGATGCCCTTGAGGAACTCGATGGTGACGTCCTCCGGGGTGTCCGGCGTCCGGGAGAGCGGAGTCGTCAGCACGGAAATCTCTTCCGGACAGGCGCTCCACGGATCTTCCAGAATGCCGCCCTCGAAGGAGATATGCAGCAGGTTGCGGTCCATGCTGTAGGGCTTCTTGACGGTGGAGGTCACCGGGATGTTGTGCTCATGGGCGTAATGGATGAGGTCCGTGCGGGACTTGAACTTCCAGTTGGGATCGCGCCAGGCGGCGATGATCTTGATATTGGGCTCCATGGAATAGGCGGTCAGCTCGAAACGGACCTGGTCGTTGCCCTTGCCGGTGGCGCCGTGGCAGATGGCGTCGGCGCCTTCCCTGCGGGCGATCTCGATCAGTTTCTTGCCGATCAGGGGACGCGCAATGGAGGTTCCGAGCAGATAAGTACCCTCGTAAATGGCGTTGGCTTGCATTATCGGGAAAATGAAATCGCGGGCGAATTCCTCGCGGATGTCCTCGATGTAACACTTCGAGGCACCGGTGCTGACGGCTTTCTGATCCAGCCCGGTCAGTTCTTCCTCCTGCCCGACGTCCGCGCAGAAAGCGATCACTTCCGCCTTGTAGGTTTCCTTGACCCATTTCACGATGACGGAGGTGTCCAGTCCTCCCGAATAAGCGACAACGACTTTCATCTTCCTTTTTCTCCATTCCATTTCAGGCGGTTTTGCATGATCCTAACAAAATACTTCAAAAAACGTTTTTTTCAATTATTCCGCGGAATAAATTATGAAAATTGTTCGGAATGGAGTATATTACCGGAAACCCAGTTTGGAGGCTGTCACGGGAAAATGGATGAAAAGTTTACACAGGCGGTTGACCGTATTGTCCGGGAAGATGCCCGTTACCATCCGGACGCGTACGAATTCATCAACGAGGCGGTTTCGTTCACCGTGAAAAAACTGGCGCGGACCGGCAAGCCGCGCGGGGCGCGCCACATTTCCGGCGGAGAACTGGTCTCCGGGACCATGGACCTGGCGGTGGAACAGTTCGGCCCTCTCGCCCCGGACGTCCTTGAAAACTGGGGAATCCGCTGCGGAAACGACGTCGGCAACATCGTTTATAATATGATCGGCGTGGAACTGCTCTCCGCCAGCCCGGAGGATTCCCGTTCCGATTTCGACTGCCATCCGGAGCTGATCCGGGAGCTCCGCATCCGTATGGGATCCCCGTCGGACTTCCCGAAGCCGTCCGATCCGCCCATCATCGCCTGAATTCCAACCAGAACAGGGAGAAAAACATTGAGTAAAAACACCGTCCCCGGGATCGCCGACCGCCTCCACACCATTCTCTGCGATAACGGCCTTCGCATCTGCGTGCTTCCCAAAAACGATACTCCGACCGTCACCGTCCAGGCCTGGGTCCACACCGGCTGGATTCATGAAGAAAAGAACCTCGGGTGCGGACTCTCCCATTTCCTGGAACACATGCTTTTTCACGGAAGCCGCCGCTATCCCCGCAACGGGGTGTCCGAGCAGGTCGCACGGCTGGGGGGATATCTGGACGCCGCCACTTCCTCCGAGTTTACCTATTATTATATTACGCTGCCGTCCATCCATGTGAAGGAGGCGTTCCTCATGCTGGACGACATGCTCCGGAATCCGCTTTTCCCCGAAGACAAGTTCCTTTCCGAAAAAGAAGTGATCCTCCGGGAACTGGCCATGTACAAGGATTCCCCTACGCACAACCTGTACGAACACGTGCTGGAGGAAACTTTCCGCGTCCATCCGGTCCGCTTTCCCGCCGGCGGCTACAAGGACAAGCTGGAGACCGTCACGCGGGAAATGATGACCGATTACCATTCGCGCCGCTACACGCCGGGCCGCACCTCGTATGTGATCGTCGGTGACGCGGACCCGGATTCCGTGCTGGAAATGGTCCGGAGCCGGACCGCGGACTGGCCGCGCGGATGTATGGAGAACCCTGTCATCCCGATGGAGCCGCCCTGTCCCTTCCGGCGGAAAAGCGTCTTTGCATTTCCGCATCCGCTGGCCTACTGTTCCGCTTCGTGGCTGACGCCCGACGCGTCGCACGCCGATCTGCCCGCACTGAACGTGTTTTCGGACATTCTCGGCAACAGCAACAGTTCGCGTCTTTACGAGGAACTGGTGACAAAACAGAAGCTCGCGCTGGATGTTCTCTTTCACACGACGGCCATCCGGTCGGCGGGACTCTCCGGGTTCATCGCCACGGCGGAGCCCGCCAAGCTGTCCAGGGTCTCGGACGGCATCTTCCGGATCCTCGGAAAGCTGACGGAGGAAGGTCCGACCGAACAGGAAATGGCCCGGACCCTCGCCCAGCAGACCGCCGACCATATCCGCTCCATGCGCACGAACAGCGGCCTGGCGAGACTCATCGGCGAAGCCCTGATCGTCTACGGTTCGCCGGACGCCGCGGACCGTTTCCTGCCCGCGCTGGAAAAAGTGACGGCCCGGGACGTTCTCCGCGTCGGACGGCAGTATTTCTCCCCGGACGCGGCGACGATCGTCGAACAGGCGCCGCCCTCGAAAAAGAAGAAAAAGGCAAACGAAAAGAACCCTCATGCGTCGCCTCCCCCGATCCGGAAGACATTCCCCGGCGGACAGCGCTTCCTTTATCTGGAAAACCATTCCCTCCCGCTGGCGGACATCTCCATTCTGCTGCCCGGCGGCGTGCTCTCTGAAAAACCGGGGCTGTGGGGAATCACGAAATTCATCGCGAACACCCTCCCCGCCGGAAATGCGGAATACGGCGAAATCGAGTTCAACCGCCTGCTGGACGACCACGCCGTCGAACTATCCGTCAGCGACGGCAACGCCTCCTTGAAAATTGAAGCGAACTGTCCGCGGGAGGAACTGGAGTTCACCGTCGGGATGCTCCGCGCCATGCTTGCCTCGCCCGCGTTCGAAAAGGAAGCCGTGGAACGGGAACGGACCAGCCTCCTGGAAGAGTGCAAAAGCAAACTCGTCACTCCGATGGCCGTCGCGGAAGACCGGATGCGCAAGACTCTCTTCGAGGGGCATCCTTACGGGACCGGCACCCAGACCGTGATGGAATCCGTATCCGTTCTTCCCCGGGAAAAACTGGCGGAATTCTACCGGAAGGTCTGCCTCACGCCGGACAAAGCGCTCTTCGGTTTTGCCGGAGACCTTTCGGCGGAGGAGGCGGAACGGCATGCGAAAGCGCTTTCCGCCGCCTGCCGCTGGACGAAAAACAAGCTCGAAGCGTCCCTTCCGCCCCGGTTTTCGGATCGGGAGCTCCGCGTCGAAGCCCGGCTTCCCCGCGAACAGGCCATCCTGTTCCTGTCCATGCCCGGCACCGAGATCACCTCGCCGGAATCCGACGTTCTGGATCTTCTCAAGGCGGACACCTCCAGCATGGCCTCCCATCTGTTTCAGAAGGTCCGGAACGAAAACGGACTGGTCTATTATACGGGCTTCACGCATACGCCGGGAATCGGGTTCGACGGCGTCATGGCCTATTACGGCGGAACCCGCGCGGACGCGGTCCCGAAGCTGGAAAAACTGCTGCGGGATGAAATCCGGAGGCTCGTTTCCCGGGGAATGACCGGGAAGGAATTCGAGAACGCCCGCCGGATGCTCCTGTTTCAGCTGGACAATCTCCGGCAGTCGCCCGGGCATCTCCTGAGCGCGCTCACGGCCGCGGAGTTCACCGGCACCGGGTATCTGTCCTTCTGGAACAAGCGTTCGGAGCTGGAACGCCTGGCGCGGGAAGACGTCAACCGGACACTGAAGCGCCTGTTGAGCTCGAAAACCCGCGTGATCGTTTCCGTCCTGCCGGAAAAGGAGGATGGAAAAGTCCTTCCGGAAAAACGGAAAATCCGGAGGAAAGGCCGCCCGGCCCCTTGAAAAACAATCCATGTTCCGGTATCTTACCGGAATGACGGTTCATCAGCGATAAAGGATATCGGATCATGTTCAACGGAAAAAAGGTAGTGGTCGTCATGCCCGCATACAATGCGGAAAAAACCCTGCTGAAAACCTATAACGAAGTCATTGCCCAGCCCTTTGTCGACCGGGTGATCGTCGTCGACGATGCGAGCGGGGACAACACCTACGAGATCGCCCGGAAGCTCGACCGGGTCACCGCCTACCGCAAGGACCGGAATTCCGGCTACGGCGGCAACCAGAAAATGTGCTACAAAATCGCCCTCGAGGAAGGCGCCGACATCGTCATCATGGTCCATCCCGACTACCAGTACACCCCGATGCTGATCCCCGCAATGGCCTCCATGATCGGAAACGGACTCTATCATTGCGTGCTCGGATCGCGGATTCTGGGCGGCTATGCCCTCCAGGGCGGAATGCCTCTCTATAAATACGTCTGCAACCGGTTCCTCACGTTTGCGGAGAATCTCCTGATAAGGCAGAAGCTTTCCGAATATCACACCGGCTACCGCGCCTTCTCGAAGGAACTTTTGACAACCTTGAACTTCGATTCCAATTCCGACGACTTCATTTTCGACAACGAGATGCTGGTCCAGATCGTCTGGACCGGCGCCGTGATCGCCGAGGTCAGCTGTCCGACCAAATACTTCGAGGAGGCGTCCAGCATCTGTTTTTCCAGAAGTCTCCGTTACGGAATCGGCTGCCTGTGGGTCTCTCTCCGCTATTTCCTGGCCAGTCACAACCTGGGACACTGGAAGCTCCTAGACCGGATTCCCAGAAATTCTTTGAAAAAGGAATGGTAAACGCATCATGGCGGCAATTCCTTCGGACCTTCTGGAACCGGCATCGGAGATACTGTCGAAAAACAGATGCGCCCTGATTTACGACGTTGAAACATTTTCCGAAACCGTCCGGGATTCCGTCGACCTTCTTCCGGAATCCATCCGGGAAGGGTTTGCGGAAATAATGCTGTTATACAGGAAAAATTCTCCCGGCCGGGAACCGGCAAAAGAGGACAGGCGGGTATCGCTGTTCAAGGTCAGGCCGGACGCCGGCTACGGGGAACGCCGGAAACTGATCTTCAACTATGCCCGGCAGCGCTTCGACTATCTGCTGATCGTGAACGGGGAAACACCCCTTCCGCCGGAAATGATCCTGACGCTGCTTGCACGCCTGAAAGACAGTCCCGACGCCCTCTTCGTCCTCCCCTCTTCCGGAAAGAAGGAAAAACCGTACGACTGTAAAACTCCGGAAACTTCAAAGCCGCCGTATTTCTC
Source organism: Lentisphaerae bacterium ADurb.Bin242 (assembly GCA_002069785.1). GTDB lineage: Bacteria > Verrucomicrobiota > Lentisphaeria > Victivallales > UBA1829 > SIG94. Next base: position 38,425 of record MWCA01000054.1, read on the forward strand.
CCGAAGAAAAATGCGGTTTTCCGCCGGACTGGCGCGTTTTCTCGGCGGTACGCGATATGACCTGACCTTTCCGCTGTGCAGCGTCTTGAAAGTGGAAACCCTTCACGTCCTTCCGTTTCAGTACAACGACGATTCCGAGGCGTTTGAACTGGAATTGGCCATCCAGATGCAGATGGTGGAAGCTCATACGGAAAAGTTTCCGGTAAGCAAATCTTTTTACGTTTCCCATCCGCCCCGGGTTTCGCTGTGGAGACTGTATTACCGGATTTTCCGTTCGCTTTGCAAAATCCGTTTCATGCGGTATGAAATCTTCTTCGATCCGCGTTTTCATATTGTGCCTCTTCATCTGGACGTCAAAGAAAAATACAGGCTGCGCTATATCCCGAAAAGGGCCGGAACCTCCATCCACGGAACGATTCTCCGTCATGATTTCGGTGAAAAACGGAAAATCATCGACATCGGCGGAGGCTGCGGCGAAGCGGTCGCCTGCCCTCTCGCGCAAAAAGGGCACGCCGTCACCGTGATCGACCTGATCGTGGACCCGAAAAGTCCGTGCACCCGTCAATACCATGTGGACCTGAATGAACCCTGGGCGTCCCAGTTCCCCGCTGAAAAATACGACGTTGCCCTGGCACTGGACATTCTGGAGCATCTGAAGTCGCCGGAAAACGCCGTGAGGCAAATCCGGGACATGCTTCCCCCGGACGCCGAACTCTTCGCCAGCACGGGAAACATCGGATACTTCATTACCCGCTTCATGCTGCTGTTCGGCTTCTTCAACTACGGACGGCGCGGCATTCTCGACATGACCCACATGCGTCTTTTCACGGCGGCCTCCTTCCAGCGGCTGTTCTATAATGAAGGATTTCAGATCGTGGAGATCCGCGGATTCGGTCCGCCCATCGCCGATATTTCCACTCATTCCCGCTTGCTGCGTTTCGCCGACTTCGTTTCTTCCCTGGCCGCCCGGATTTACCCGCCTTTGTTCGCCTATCAGATTCTGGTGGTCGCCCGCCGCAAGGCCCCCCTCGACAACCTCGAGGAAAGAAAAGAACAGGACGCATCGTGAAACAATTACAGGCTTCGATTCAGACATTTGTACAAACTCTTCCGCAATCCCGGAAAAGAGTTCATCTCCTTCTGGGAATTCTTCTCCTGACGGCTCTCCTCCCGCGGGTTTATCTGCTTGCGAAAGTCTCGGAAAAAGATTTCCTCCATAACGACGGCGGGGAATATATGGAAATCTCCAGGCAGCTCTCGCAGGGAAACGGTTTCTCCCTTTCCTTCTACCGCTGGTATGAATTCCCCCGGCCCGGACAGAAGGATATGCTGCACAAAGACTTGTCCCGCCCTCCATTGTTCCCCCTCCTGGGGTCCCTTGTGTTTTTTCTTCCGGTAAATCCGCTTTTCTGGGCGAAAGGAATCTCTCTTCTGCTCTCCCTGACGGCGATTTATTGCGTGTTTCTTCTGGGGAAGGAATTTGCCGGGGCTGTCTGCGGACTGTTTTCAGCGGCTCTGTTTTCCATTTATCCTTACGCACTTTATTATACAATCTCATGGTCAACGGAAAACCTCTTCCTGATCCTCCTGGCCCTGTCGTTTACTTTTCTGCTCAAAGCATGCAGGGGCAACCCCTCTTCTTTTCCTTATTGCGGGCTGTTTTTGGCCCTGGCCTCGCTGACCCGACCGACCGCTCTTCCTCTCGCCTTTGCATTCATTGTCATCTGGGTGTTTTTCTCATACAAATCCGGCTCATGGCGCGTCATGGGGAAACAGGCCGCTCTTTTTCTCGGAATTTTCCTGCTGCTTCTGCTTCCGTGGACCATCCGGAACTATCGAGTCGGCGGAAAGTTCACACCCATGACATACTACGGAAGCTATGCATTCTGGCTGTCGTCTTCCGACGTCATTTATGAGACTTACCGCACAATGGACACGCCCGACTATGAGAAGAAAACAGGCGAACTCTGGAACCGTCTTCATGCGGAACGCCTTGCGGAACTCAAGGAAAAAGGAGCCTATGACATTGCCGAAGCCTCGCGCTGGTGGAAGCAATGGGGGCTCGATTATATCCGCCAGAATCCGGACAAGATGGCCTACATATGGAAGGAACGTTTCTTCCATTACTGGCGCATGTGTCCGAACCTGGCATCCCTTTCCACAACTCAAATCGTCCTGCTGCGAACCTTTTTCACGTGCCTTTTCATCCTTGCGCTCGCCGGGCTGTTTCTCCTGCGAAAACGCAAAGAGACGCTGATTCTACTTTTTCCGCCGCTGTTCGGGCTTGTCATCTCCATTCCGTTTTTGTTCGTTCTGCGGTACCGGTATCCGTTTTTCGCCCCGTATGTCTGCGTCTTCGCCGCCTTTGTCCTGACATGGCTGACAAGGAAAGCTGTCGGCGAGGAGCTTCCGGAACCGTTTTCTACCGGAGAGAAGGGCTTGATTCCATCAAGAAAGTGAAATAATTTTTGAAAAGGCCATTGAAAAAATCACCATCCGGCCGTACTATATAGCACCTACAGATTTTTAACGCAAATACAACTATTGCAAATAGGAGGCGTGCATCGTGAAAATAAAAGTAATTGTTCTTTTGGCAACAGTGGCGGTACTTCATGTGGTGATGGGTGTCTTGTTCCTTGCTGGCGGCTGTGCACAGGAGGACCCGCCCATGCCTCCGGGAGTGTATGTGCCTCCCACCAAAGAGGCTCCCGGAACCACCCCCGCGCAGCCTAAGAGCATAGCCCCCGCACCGATTGTTCCGGTGCCGGGCGAATCTTCTATTTTAACTCCGCCGGAGCCCCTCCCGAGTTCCAAAGAGGAAAAGCATCCTGAAAAGAAGCCCATCGAAAAAAACGGAACGGAAGCCACTCACAAGGTGGTCAAAGGGGAATCTCTCTGGTCCATCTCCAGAAAGTATTCCGTCACCATCGAAGAGCTTGCCCTCTACAACAATATTCCGGCTACCGCCAAGCTGAAAATCGGACAGACCATCCTGATTCCGCCGGCTGGAAAAGCGGTGAAAGCCCCCGCGGCCAAGGCGGCGGCGAAAGCTCCTTCCGCCAAAGCAGCGAAGTCCCACGGCAAGGCAGCTCCCGCGGCCGCCAGGAAGTCTGCCGCCAAAGAGAG
>MWCA01000055.1 GCA_002069785.1 Lentisphaerae bacterium ADurb.Bin242
CGACCGGTCGGAGGCCGCCGGCGACCATGTGTATTCCACCCGCCGCGGCGCGGTCAGACCGTCGATGAGATAATAGCGGGAACCGGTCCGTTTCGTTGCAAAAAATGTGCCCGGATCGCTGGATGCCGTGATTACCGGAACGCCGGGCGGGATTTTTCCCGCGGAATAATCCAGATAATCCGCAACCAGCATTTCACCCATTCCGATCCGGTTTCCTTCTTTTTTCCGCTCCGCACGGAGCTTCGCAATCGCCAGCCGGGTGTCTTCGACGGAAGGAACCGATTCGGCGTCTTTGGAGTCATTGAGGTAAATGTGGGTCTCCCCCGGAAGGAACTCGTCCGTGAAGGAATTGTTCTTCAGCGAAACCGAGCGGTTTTCCCCCGCCGCGAAGAGGCGTCCGCTCACGGGAACCTTGAAAGAAAAAGTGGCCCGGACCTTCCGCATTGCGGTATTGACCGCAATCAGACACTGCTTCGGGGGATCGCTCTTGAATCCCGCCTGGAAATGAAGAACCTCCGGCTGCGTCCGAACCTGAACCGCGCCGGGAACCGAATCCGGCAGGAGATAATCGCGCAGGCGGTGAAGGGTGATGCCGATGGCGTCCGGACCGAGGATCAGCGATGCGAAGCGCTGGGATTCGAAATAGGCATACAGATTGAATCCCTTGACGTTGTGGATCAGCGCCTGGAAAATCTGGCTGCGCAATTCATCATAAGCAGGCGGAACGCCGCGCACGTTCCGCTTGTCGCGGGCCGGCCACGAAGCGGCCAGCGGCATGAACCAGGCCGGGCGCAGCGAGGTTGCGACAGCAGCCCATTCCGAAGAACAGTGGCGGGGCTTGCCGGTGGTCCCGTCCTCATAATACGTGGGGTAGCAGTCCGGGAGCAGGATGTCGCAGCTTTCGTAGAAACGGCGCATGCCGCCGGGTCCCCAGTTGAGCATGATGCACGGATGCCACGGGTCCAGCTCGCGAAGCAGTTCATAAACCTCCCGGTACCAGCGGGGATTGTTGTCCCGGTTTTCAGGTTCGTCGGCCAGATAATATCCGAGCAGAGCGGGATTGTCCCGGATGGTCGGGATGAATTTTTTCAGATAGTCACGCTGTTCCGGGGTAAGGCCGCCATTGCGTTTTTGTTCGGAAAATAGATTCCAGCCGCCGCGGGGATTGAATTCCTGATACGGAAAGATCAGCATTTTCTCTCCCAGTTCCAGACGGCGGGCAAAAGCGCGGTCCAGCGATTCGCGGGCAGGATACAGCGCGGTGTCGAGCACGGAATTCAAGTGCTCTTTCGGAGCATCCGCATCATCGTGTCCATACCATCCGAACGGGAAAAAACGTTTCCCGTCGATATGGGTGATCCCGAAAGCGTCCAGCCACACTTCTCCCGGATGCGGCCGGAGCTTGCGGATGTTTTTGACGACTTCCACGGGAAATTTTTCATTTCCGCCCGTCACCGTGAGACGATAATTTCCATCCGGCCGCTTCGATGCGTCAAACCGGACGGTCTGCGTGTCTTTGGCGGCGGGAAAACGACGCCGTTCAAGAACTCCGTTCTCACCGGAAAATTCCACGGAAAACGGCATTCCGGCGAAATCCTTGAAATCGATCCGGGCCTCCACGGTTTTGTCCGGCATGCTCGCAAAGATCGAGTCGCGGTATGCCGGCGAAACCAGAACGATGGAAATGGGCGTGTATTCCAGCGTCGCCGTCTGCCGCGCCCCGGCCAGCAGAGCGGGTTCGGAACGGTTGTCGAACAACAGGCACTCCAGAAGATAAGCACCGGGAACAATTCCTTCCAGAGTCATCGCCGGATCGGCAAATTTTCCGGCGGGCACCTCGAATTTCCCGGATTTTTCCGCAACCGTCTTTCCATCCGGGGAAAGAAGCCGTACTCTTTGTTTCAGAATACGCATCGTTTTTGCACGGCTGCTGACATGCATCCGGACGTCGGCGGCGAATTTTCCGGCGGCGATCCGCCTGCAATCCGCCGTCATGCGATCGATCCGGAACGCATAGGCATCCGCCGGAAGTTGTTCCGGGCGCAACGGAAGGAATATCTCCGGACGTGCGTGTCCCGTTCCCGGATTCGGAGCGAATGAACTCAACTGACGGGGAGAAACCAGGCAGCGGTTCCTGACAATGTTGAAAGACCATTCCCCGCCCTGAAAATCCAGCATTCCGAGCGGCAGGGCGATCTCCAGACGCCAGCGGTCCGCATCCATGGAAGTTATGATTTCGGCGCCGCTGTCCCAGACGGCATCGCTTTTATATCCTCCGGCGTTATTGTCCTCGAAACGGGCGTCGAAACGCTGCCCGGCCGCATCCGCAATGATCTGGAAGAAATACCGTTTCCGGGGATCGGTGCAGAGAAACAGTTCGATGGAATCGTTCATCCAGACCGTGGCGGAATCGAAAACAACCGGATCTTTCCGCAGTTTCCCGGTGTCCGGCTCGAAAGCTTCCAGTGCGATGAAAAGTTTTTTCCCGTCGTGAAATATCTTGAAACGGGTGTCCGGTTCCGCCCGCTCAAGAGTAGAAAGACGGCGGAACCCGGAATGCCACTTCAGTTTCTGCCAGCAGGCGTCCTCGAAACGCCCGTCTATTGCGGGAGCCTCCTTTCCGAAGGGCAATTCGACCGCGTCCGCGCCGAAAATGCGGAACGCCGCCGCAAACAGGATTGCCGGGATAACAAGTAAAGTCTTGAGAGATGCCATGTACGTTCCTCGCTTATTCGATTGTAAAACTGACGGGAGAACCGATGTATTTATCCGTTCCGGGCGACGGCGAAACCTTCCGGCGGAAAAGAATGCGCAGGACGATCCGGTAATCTCCCGGAGGCCATTTCTCCGTCGTCCGGAGGGTGATCCGTTTTTCCTTTGCGGCCCGCTCTGCGGCGGGAAACCAGGTGGTCGAAAAATTGACGTACCGCCATTCCGGACGCGCCGCGCGGGAAAGTTTCTCCATGAGTCCGAGCGCCTTCAGGAACTCTTCCGGGACATCGGGCTGAAAAGCCGTCAGCAGCCATGCGCACGGCTGATACTCCGGAGGATACTCCATGAGAACGCGGACCGGTATGTCGCCGCCGGGGGTGATGTTGTCTTTTTCCTGCTGAACACGGATGGAAAAATCCTTGGCGGAGGCAATCATTCCGGACGCGAAAAGCAGAATGAAGAAAAAAAGTCTGCTGTGCATGGGAACTCCTTTTTATTGCATGCTGCCGAGTTTCTGGACCGCTGTGGTGAAATACGAGGGCGTCGAAAACAGCCCCGAACCGGTACTTCCCTCCTTTTCCAGAACGTATGTGCGCACACTGAAATGATGATCGCGCCGGATCGCAGCGGAAGCATCGAAGTTCAGGGATGGAAAATTCGGATAGTGATACATCGTCTCGTTCCGATAGACCAGACAGGACGCCATCATGGTCTTTCCGGGCTGCCGGAGGCGGCCGAGCAGAGCCGGACGGCATCCGCTGTTCAGCCCCCAGACGGCGGGAGACGTCAGAATTCCGGGTGATTTGCTCTCGTCAATGGCGTCGCGGGCGCCGTAGGCGTTGGGCGAGTAACAATCCATATAAGTCATGTTGGCATCCATTTTTTCCCACTTCGGACACAACAGGCCGGTGAGGACGGTGCCGGTCTTCCGTACGGAAAAATAGTTGAGGCAAGCCATCAGGGACGTGTTGAAACTGCTTCTCCATTGAAGCGCTCCGGTGCTTCCTCCGTTCCAGCGGATTCCGGGGTGATCGATCTGCCAGACGGCGATATTGTCCCGGCTGTCCTGGGCGTAGGAATGGGCGGCAAGCCCGAACTGCCGGATGTTGCCGAGGCAATTCACCTGCTTTGCAAATTCCCTGGCACGGTTCAATGCCGGAAGCAGCATCGCCGCCAGAATGGCGATGATCGAAATCACAATCAGGAGCTCTATTAAAGTAAATTGACAAAGCAATGACGGATTGTTTCGGCACAGGGTCAGGTTCCGCAGAGATGTTTTTTTCATTTTCAAGCGCCTTTCTGTCGTATTTCGTCCATCCGTTCCTTTTCCCATTCAGAGATTCCCGAGTGTTTCAGGATAATCTTTGGAAGCAATATGTCCGGACCTTGCATATTTTCCGGCCGTTGTGTATATTATAATAACAAACCGCTGAAAATAAAATGACTGATTCTGAAAAAAAAATGTATAATCCTAATCCGGGACTGTATCAATCCCCCCTGAGGATTCACAGCTGGGGATATACGACCGCCAGCGGCTGGAATTATGCGGAAGAACAGACGCAGATGCCTTACTGGCGCTGTTACCTGAATCGGGAAGACGGCCCGCTTCTCAGGCAGGGGGCGAAAATCATCCCCATGTCTCCCCAAAAAGTCTATCTGATCGCACCGGAAACCCCGTTTTTCTGCGTTTCCACCGAAGATTTTCACCAGCTTTATTTTCATTTTTCCATGGATTGGCAGAGTTGCCAGCCATGCAACCGGATCTTTTCCATACCTGTCTGGGAGGACGCCGTGGTTTTTCTGGAACACATGGCGCTCCATTTCGACCGCAGGAACCAACAGCATCTTCTGGGCGGACTCGGTTTTCTGCATACGGCTCTTTCGAAACTGCCGGAAGACGTTTTCCGTATGCCGGAAGCATCCGACCCGCGCATTCAGCAGATTCTGTGCATCCTGAACGGCAATTGCATCGGACACTACACCAACCGTCAACTTGCCGGACGGATCGGAATGAGCGAAAACGGCTTTATTCAGCTCTTCACCGAATGTGTCGGAAAACCGCCTCAACAGTATTACCGGGAAAAACGGATCGAAAGAGCCTGCTGCCTTCTCCTTTTCTCCCCGTCAAGCATCAATGCCATCGCGGCGGAAACCGGCTTTGTCGACCGGTATCATTTCACACGGGTGTTCCGTCAAATCACAGGAGACACGCCGGGACTTTACCGCCGAAGACACGGCCCGAAAAGCAAATAAAGCGATCCCTCTATTCAAGGGAGGTAATTTCAAAGACTTTTACATAATAACAGCAGGATGAAGTTATCGTTACTGCCGGTTGTTCCGCTCCTCAGAGAAGGTCTCCTTATTATTTCAGTGAGGAAATCATTCGGAAAGCATCCGCCGGAAATGCTCCAGAAGATACTCGCAGTTGATTACCTTCTCCGCAAGATCGCCCGGCCGGTAATAATAGTGCTGCGTCGGCTCGAAGCCCAGTCTGGAATCCTTGACGGCAAGCGAATGCAGGCGCTTGGCGATTTCCCGTTCCTCTTCCAGGATTGCGATGATCTTGCGGAGAATTCCGGGTCTTTCTTCATCGGCGCGCAGGATTCCCATGGTCCGGGAACGGATGCTGAGAGAATCCCGCAGGACAATATACCAGCTCTGAAGGTATGTGGTCCGGAAATGGCACCCGGCGGCTTCGGCGACATTCAAGAAATCATTGAAGGAATCCGTTCGCCGTTCCGGAGGAGGCGCATTGGCGGAAAGGAAATCCAGCGCGTTTTTCCATTCTTCGGAAAAGCATCTGAACTGGTTCAGAAACACGTTTTCCGGATAGGGAAAGCTCCATCGTGCGAAGTCGTTGTAGGGGAAGGAAATCATGGTGGCGCGATAGTCGGAATGTCCTTCGAAAAGGATGTTGGCGGGTCCCATATGAAGCGGCGAGAAATAAAGGACGGGAATGGAATGCGGGAATTTCCGGAATGCATCGCTCATCATCTTCCAGGCGGAAGAAATACAGTCCGCCGCTTCTTCCCCGTAGAGTTCCGCGGCAAATTCACGCAGGGGACGCGGACCGGAATCATGCCAGACATGATCCTGAAGACGGCGCAGATTGGGCGTGCCCGGGAACCCGCCGACCGTCCAGCTGAGAAGCAGCGTTTTCACCTTGGCGTCTTCCAGATTGCGGAGGTGTTCATCCACCAGATTCAATACCGGGATATAGGGAACGGATGCATTTTCCCAGGAATTGTTGATTTGGATTTTCGCGGCGGTTTCAAGTCCGCGTTTTCTGGCTCTGGCCCAGAGAGAGAACGTGCGTCCGCTCGGACCCGGCACGGAGATGGAATAGTCCTTCATATAGGACGGAACGCCCCCGATGCAGAGCGGCATGGATTCCTCGCTGGTACAAAGCAGCTGCGCCTTTTCCGGAAGACGTTCGATGATTCCCGGGGCCCAGTCGACCGGGGCCGGCACGACGATCTCCCAGTCGCTTCTCCAGCCCCACGACCAGATCATCACACGGGCCGACGGTTTGGCCCGGTGAACTCCTTCCTCGATCAGGGAATTCACTTCCGCAATCACTTCCTCCGGCGACCGTTTGGAACAGCGCGGGCACTCCGAACCTGTATATTTCGAGTAACAATTCGAAGGATTTTCGCTGGCGGTGATGGTGAAGATTCCCTCCAGTCCGGGAACCTGCCGGAAAAGCTCCGTCATTCCATCCCGCAGAAACATCTTGACTTCAGGGGTCGAAACGCACAAAGCGGCCACTTCGCCGAAAACATAAGGCGGACGAATTCCTTTCAATTCCGGATGTTTTCTGAAAAAAGTGAGCGGCAAACATCTGGGTTCGCCCATGTACAGATAAACCCCGATCTCGTAATTCGCGGCCCGGCGGACAATCGAACGGAGATTGGCAATCCGGTCCTGCCAACCTTTGGATAACGCCGGTTCCAGGCGCCATGGAACAAGTGTATAAAGAATTCCCTGGAACCAGATCCCGTTGATGCCGTCCATCGACAACTGTTCAAGCAGAGAGTCCGGACAGATGGTTTCCGGATCTTCTGTGAACGGATTGGCATACGGGGCATGGCATGGATAAATAATGCGCGATTCGATCCGGGTATTCCGGGTGAAACTTCCTACTGGAAGACAGGGGCCGTTCCGTGTTTCCATCTGCCGCAGCAGGAACTGAAACGCACGCAGAATGGAATTGGCGTCGCATCCGACGATTTCGATTTTTCCGGAAGAAATCCCGATATGATGGCTTTCCGGCGGAAGGGAAGAATCCTCCCGAATGGAAACCCGGATTGTTTTTTTCCCTTTTTCCGAAAGGGAAACACCCCATTTTTCTTTCAGTTTGCGCCGGAAGTTTTCCGTAAAGGAATCAATCCGTTCATTTTTTCCAAGGGAAGAATCCGGTTCGATCCTCCAGGAACCGTCCAGGGAGATTTCTCCGGAACGGAATGTATTCCGCGGGAAAATCCTGCGAGGACATGGATTGCCTGAATCCAGGAAGGAAAACGCCGGTTCCCCGGAATGAATGCCGGAAGGGAAATGGATTTTCATCCGTTTTCGGATTTGCGCCGTACGCCGGGTTTCGGAAGCCGCCGGTTCATGCCAGAGGAGTTTCCCGCAGTCGGGTTTGAGGGCGCCCAGCTTTGCAAAAAGGAAATCGTCTTCTTTCAAGGCATACACCAGTTGTTCCGGAGTCCACTCAAGCAAATCGAGGAGCTGCTCATAGGGAAGAATCTGCCAGTTGGCCCGCAGGACCGTATTGCATCCGCGGTTTTTCCATAAAGGACTGGTTTTTCCCTGGGGCTCCAAACCCATTCCGACGGCGGCGCGTGTGATGTTCGCCGCGGTTGTCCCTACTATTTTTGCCAGTTTCGAAGCCGGGAAAAATTCCCAGTTCCGCCAGATGAACAGATGGAGTCTGTCCGGAAAATAGGGATAGGGTTGCGGGGGGGGCGTGGGCCCTTTCGGAAATTCGACCGGTTCCATGAAAAACTTACCTCCTTTTATCGGAATCAAAATTCTTCCACTCTGACATCATCAATCCAGACCGGGGCGCCGCTCATATTGGCAAAAACCACAAGCTGTTCGGAATAGTTTTTCCCCGTAACACAGTTGAAATGACTTTCCCGCCATTGGCGGTCTCCCTTTTTCGCCTCAGTCCGGATGAAAATTCCGGAGCCATACACCGGGCCCGGCGCGCTGGGGCGGACCTCGAGAATTCCGCTGTCGTCGGCAAAACGGTATTTGAATGAAACGCGGTACCGACTCTCGGGCTTGAGCGTAAAGCGCTGTCCCGTATGAAAATACCAAGGCATCATGCCGACGGTTCCCGGCTGGATTGGTTTCGTGCTCGAAAGAACCCGTCCGGAGAAATCCGGCAATTCGATTTTTCCGGGCAGACGCAGGGAGTATTTTCCGGAAGCGGGATGAACCGGATCAAGAACGCCGTCCGCAAGATCGATGGGGAAAGGCAAAGAAGGCGCCCGCAGCAGCAGAGCCCTCCAATACATTCCGTACGCCCGCCAATGGTCGGGAGTCCCCTTGCCGGTACTGTCAAGCTCGAATCCGCCATTGAAAAGCGGAGGGGCCAGCAGGGTTTCGCCACAGTATTCATGCGCGCCGTCCGAGACAGTCACCCGGACAGTCTCCAGCGACTTCAGACCGGGAATTCCTTTGATCGGGAGTTCTATTTCCTTCACTCCGGATGGAACCGTCAATTCCTTCGGAGCATTCAAAACCGATACGCCGGACGGCAATTCACAGCGCAGAGAAACCTTTCTATCGTTTTCCGTAAAGTTCACAAGTGCCAGCCGCAGCTTGTCCGGGCCTTTTTCCTGAGGCCAGACAGCATTTATTTGCATGTCTTCTTTCCGCGGCGTCTCCGCAACAATCAGAATGCTGGAGGCTTTTGCGGAAGGAACGGATACGGTCACGCCGTCTTTTTCACGAACATATTTTACCGCGACCACCCGTTCCTCTTCCAGGAGATAGGCGGCGGCCGCCTTCGCATTCCGAAGCTTGTCCCAATGGAGTGTGAGCGTGACGGAATCAAAGGAAAACTCATTCTGGATATTGATCAGCGCGCCGGTTTTTCCCTTTTCCTCCGTTTGGAACCATTTTGCGATCACGCCGGGTTTCGAGACCGTCAGGTTCACATTATCCATGAATTTGCGTACATACATCCAATCGCGAATCCGCTTCCGATGTGCAAAGAAATGCCGCTTGAGCGGACTGTCCGGATGCGTGTCAAACCGGTTGAAGAGGTGAATATAACGGGTGTATTCGGGCAGAGACATAAACCAGGATGCGCCCGGATTGGAGACCCCCCGGTAGAGCTTTGCCTCCGGAAAAACATACTGGTAAGCGGTTCCGTTCGCATAGGCGCTGAGCCCGAAAAGCAGAATGTCGGCATTCCATGCAAGCTGGTCGGGCGACCCTTCGATGGCAATGACCGCTTCCGGGTAGACCTTTCGAGCCGAGTCGATCGCGGTGCGATGGGTTTTCCGGAGTTCTTCCATGTGCATGCCATGCTGTTTGCCATGGGCGTGATGCTCTGCGAAACAATCGGTATAAAAACAGGCTTCATCGTGATAGATGCTGGAACCAAGCCGCTTTGCGTAATTGTCCGCAATGCCGCGAATCAAAAAATCCTGCCAGGGCTTTGCGCCGGCGCAAAGGGAATAGTCGCCCGGCATATATTCGAAAGGCACACGCGAACCATCTTCCCGGACAGTGGCGTTTTCAGCCCCGAACCCACGGGCGGGAATTTCAATTTCCGGAGGCAGGAGCGAACGCGGCGTGCGTCCGATGAGCAGACTGTCGCAGTAATCATCATTCCATCCGCGGGCATCCCAGTAAGTGCTCATGTGAATATTGTATTTCCGTGCGGCGGCAAATCCTCTGCGGTATTCTTCAAGGGTGCCGAGCTTCGGGTTTACGCAAGGAATCACACTCGGCCCGGGGGTGTTGTCAATGCCGTTGTAAAACGCCTGGAAATGGTTTGCTCCGAGCCAGCGCAGTTCGGGAACCAGATGCGTCGCGTAACGGGAGGGAATATAGGCCGAATCGTAGTAGAAAGCACACGGAATCCAGCCGTCGGAATTTTTCGCCCAGTTTGCATTGACGCGCGAAAAATCCATCCAGGAATGAGCCCAGTTGCTGTAGCAGTCGGCCGAACGGTGCCAGTCGCCTTCGTGCCAGCCGAACGCGTAGGTCACGCTCCGGGTTTCCCCGGGACCAATGTAAACCTTGCGGATACAGTTTGTACGGAGAGCTCCCTTGCCGGCGGCGGTTCCGAAATAGATGCCGATTCCATCGCGGTTGCGGCTCTGGAGGGTGAATGCCCCGTCCTTCTTCGTATAAAACGAGTCCCAGCCCATGGAATGCCAGCCCGGATAATGCCCGGAAAAAGCGGATTTGAACCCGGTAATTGCACGGCCGGGCGAGGCCGGAATCAACGGCGCCGCGGTAAAGTCCACGCTTCCGAAATTCGGCATGGCCATGGTGGAGAAAACCTCTTCCGGGTCCATGGATATCCGCAGGTTTTCCACTTGCGGGAATTCGATGTTTCTCAGTTCCAGCTTCGAACGGTTGTCCAAGGTCAATTCCCACTCGGGAAGACCGTCTGTTCCCCGGCTCAGGCGGACCGCAACCGTCACATTTTCCTTTTCCGCACGGTAATGCAGCAGCAGCGAGTCTCCGGAAAGTTCCATCCGGACGAATTTGAAGTCAAGCGGAGTTTTCCTGCGTTTTTTTTCCGGAGCCGGAGTCTCGGAGGCGATGGTGAAAAGTTTTTGCGGACTTCCGCTGAAAGGAACAATCCAGTTTCCTTTTCCGTTTTCCCATCCCAGGAGCGTGCCCCGGAACGGATCGAACCAGAGATTCTGCAATCCGCATGCGAACCGAAGCGCTTTCCCCGATCCGGGGAAGTTCATTTTCCAGGCTGTCACAGAAGCCCGTTTTCCCGGCTCGACGGCTTCGACGACCGCCTTGACATAAAAACTTCCTTTGTTTGCGGAAGCGGTATTTTTCCACAGGGTTTCAGGCTTCGTCCAATGGACTCCATCCAGCGAAAACCAGTAGCTCACACGTGCGTTTTCCACTCCGGATGCCTGGATTTTCCCGGCGTCTGCCGCCGGACTCCAGCCCAGTTTCTGGAATACGGCTTCCGCCCGCTCCAGTGTCCGGCGAAGACTTTTCCCGCCCTTCCCTACAGGGACAAATTTTGAATTTTCCGGAACCAGCGCAATGCGGTCAAACAGCATGTAATCCAGTCCCGCGCGAAGTCGGAATACGCGTGAACCTTTTTCCAGCTTGATCTTCGGACAGGGAATCCATACCCATTCCGAGCGCAGAAACGGTTCGGCGGGGAACGGTTTTTCCCCGGAATACTCCACAGGTTCTTCTCCGTCCGCCTGATACATCAGGGGAATATAGGGCATTCCCGCGCCGAATACCTTCCCGAGAGCGGCAATCCCGCTGCGATACTGTTTTGCATTTTCAAGAAGTCTGACGCGGAACCACGGGCGGTAAACGCCGTTTTCCGGAAGAAAGAAATCGAAACTGGCTAGATTCCGGTTCAGCACCCCCTGATAAACCGCTTTCCCGTGAAAGGCTCCGGCGTCTTCCAGGATCCATGAGGTATCGGACGGCGACAAAATCAGATTGTCCGCATGGATGGCGTCGAACCACAGAACTTGGTCCGCGTCGGGAAAAACAGCATCGGACAAATGCCATGTGGAATTCTTTCTGCGCAGTCCGCTCCATTGACAGGGGATCAGCTCGATTTCACCCACCGGCCGAAGGAGCTTTCTCACATTCACGGAGAGGTCTTTCTCGTCGAAATTCTTCTCCGTCAAAACGGAAACGTTGGAAAGCGAAGGCGTTTTTCCATCCGCCGAAGGATGAAACCGCAGTTTGAAAAGCAAGGTCTCGCCGGACTGCGCTTCCAGCCCGGAATGGGTCGGAAGTTCCCGGAAAGATTTCCCGCCGTCGCTCGAAACCAGGGCGGTTGCGCTTCCGCCGTTTTCCCCGGGAATTTTCTCGAAATGAAGCCCCAGCGCTTTTTCTCCTTTGGGAACGGAAAACGGTTCCAGCAGAATATCCACGGAAGTGCTTTTGGGTTGGAATGTCGGCGGCAGGGCGGCCGTTCCTTGCGGAGAGACGCCTTCCGGAAGGAATGCGATCTGGTCCAGCTTCGCCCCGCCTCTCCATTCGAGCACGAATTCGTGTTTCCCTGTCGTTACATTGCGCAGGGGGCCCCCGCACCAGATCCAGCGCTTCAAGTCGGAGGTGGAGGATTTTTCCGCGCCATGATCCGAATTCCGGAGCACGGCTTGCGGATCGTCCAGATATTCCGAATGGTTCCAGTTTCCCTGCGAAGGAAACCAGGCCCGGTACCAGACGCGATATCGGCCGGGTTTGGAAACGGTGAAACGATAGGAGCCGCGCGCAAGCCGAACCCCGCATTCCCCTTCCGATGCGGCGCTGTCTTTTTCAAAACTCGTCCCGGGCGAATCCGTATTTTCGCTTTCGAATGCCGATGGACGTTCGGCTTCCATCACGATCCATCCGGAAGCGTTTTGCACATACTCTTCGGAGACCTTCAGGAATCCCCGGAAAAAAGCGGCATTCGATGTTTTTTCCGGGGAAATCCCTCTCCGGAAAAGAGCCGATTCTCCGGCAAAAATGCTTGCGCCCGACAGAAGAAAAAGAAGCAGGAACTGTTTTTTCATGGGGTGATTTCTTTCTCTTTGGATTCAAAAATTGTATTTCCAGAATTCGTTGTTCACCTGGGAGGAGACGGGCAGATTCCTTCTTGCATCGGCATGGCCGTCCACATATACGACATTGGCAAGCCCCGAATGGCGGTATCCGGGGTAGGCCCCTTTATTGGCATCTCCGTAGGGGGTCACATAGTACGGAGGCTCGCTGCTGACATACACCCCGTCGAGAAAAAGGGAAAGCTTGCTCGGTTTCTTGATTTCGGTGATTTTCCGCCAGGAAGCGAAGCCATACAGATTGATGCCGTATCCCCATTTTTTCAATTGACCGGGAGTTGTTTTGCTTTCAAAATCCGAATCGGGACACCGGAAAAGCGCCGGAAGGTTTGTGACGGACCATTTCACCCGGTAATGTCCCGTATTGATCAGCAGCACGTACCATGTTGAAGACTCCGCGGAATAGTATGGCGGATGATACTGATAGTCCGACGCATAAAAACTTTCCGTCATTCCAAGTTGTTTGAGGTTCGAAAGACAGGATATGGCATTGGCTTTCCGTCGGGCCATGTTCAATGCCGGCAGCAGCATGGCCGCCAGTATGGCAATAATGGAAATAACGATAAGAAGCTCGATCAGCGTGAAGGAACTCTTCCGCTTTCGGCCGGTTTGTTCTGGGGTTGTGTTCCGAATCGTTTTCATGCAAGCGCGCCCTCCTCGATTGGTTGTTGTATGGGTTGCCGAAACAGCTCGGCATGACATTCCCGCAAGTTTTTCAGTGTGTTTTCCACCGCTTTTCTTACGCTCATGCGTCCGTCCAGAACCGCATCGACTTCGGCCCGGTTTCCGTACCAACTGGCAAGCAAATCGGTTTCCGGATTCAGATTGCGTATCCAGTTCAGATTCTTTGTTACGGCGGAAGTCTCCAGCCCGAACCGTTCCGCAAGAATCGAATCGGCTCCTTTGAAAAACGGGGCGGAAAACATCAGGGAAGCCGCATTCCTCTGCATTTCTTCCGAGAGCAGAAAACGGAAAAACTCCGACGACGCTTCTTTTCGTACGGACTGTTTCATGATGCCGAGTCCGGCGTATGCCATGGAAACCTTGCGATTGAAGGAAACCATACAGGCCAGCGGCTCTGCGGCAGCCCGAAATACCCCGCTGGCGCGCATGGCTTCAAGGGTGGTGCTGTGTCCGGTAATCCGGAGCAGCTGTTCCGCGTTGAAGGCATGGAAAATTTCCGGATTCATCATTTGGTAGGGCATCCGGGAATCATGCAGAAAAAGTCTCCGCCCGGCCGGCGCTCCCTTGGAGAGCAATTCATAATAGGCGCGATAAAATGCTTCCGCGCGTTGAAAGGTTACCGGGGCGGGCCGCGGGATGCGGGACGCCAGTTCCAATGTTACGAAATTCGTGGAGAAATAGATTCCGTCCGGCAGTTTTCCCGAGGCTTCCTTCCACAGCTTTTCCAGGGGATAGCCTCCCGCTTCGAATTCGGAAAGATCAAGCCCGAATTTTTTTGCAAGCGAACACCGGAAATAGTCCATCCAGAACTGACAGTGGACCGGCAGCACTTTTCCGGCCGCGGGAGGAAGGTCCCCTTCCCCGAAGAACTCCCGGAAACGGTAGTCCGGCCTTTTGAACAGCGTAAGGATTTCCTCCGGCAGCGGAATGAGCATTTCGTCGATTTCCGGATAGAAGGAAAACAGATGAGAACCAACCTGAACGATGTCGCACATGGACCGTGCCGCGTACTCCGCCAGGCCGGATTGCGTGTCGCATTCCCGGGGCAGCCACCGGATTTCCACTTTCCGTCCGCTTTTACGGGTAAACAGGGCCGCGGCGCGCATCCAGAAATCCTTTTGCAGCGGGATGTTTTCATACAGCACGATTTTCAACGGAAGACGCGGTGTTTCCGTAAAAATAAAAGGATGTACTTCGTCCATCCAAAGCAGATCGGCATGTTTCCCGTCCGGAACGTTTTTCCTTTCGGAGGAATGCCGGACAACGGTTCCCCGTTTGGAACGTTCAAGCCAGCCTTTTTTCACAAAGGGATCCATCGCTTTTCCAAGGGTATGCCGGTTCACGCCGATCTTGACGGCAAAGTCCCGTTCCGGAAGAAGGAGCGTATTTTCGGGAAGCTCGGAAAGATACCGTTCCAGGGCTTTTTCCAACCGTTCGGAAAGACTCTGTCCATCCCGTTTCCGGATATCTGAAAAATATTTGGAAAGCTCCATAAAACCCGCCTTTTTCAATTAGACCATATATGGACCACGTGGTATATTATAATGCAGGCCAGGTAAAATGTCAATCCCTCATTTTATTATTTTTGCATTTTTTTCTTCGCATCATTGGAAAAATACTTTATTTTCAACATGCCTCCTTGTAGAGTTGCGGCGGTTTTCCTTTTGCGGGAATGGGCCGTGGAGTTCGTCGGAGCCAAAGGGAGCAAAGCCTCCGGAGCACGGCAAAAATTATGCTGCGGTAAAAAAGATTTGTTTCGGAATGCCGACGGAAGAAACCGCGGAAGATGGGGGCATGTAAATTGCCCCTTTATTCATAGATGAGGCTGGCTGGATACATGCTTTTCAACACCGGATGGGAACAGCATGATTTTGCCCTCCGCGAGGATGACCCATATCATTCCATCCGGCGCCCTGTCGATGGAAATCACGGTGGAGAACCCGCATTTTCCTCGGTAGAGAATCCTTCCGGAATCCGACGAAAACACCAGAATTTCGCCGTCCGTTGTTCCCAGCCAGATACGGCCGTCATACTCACGGATCGGGGCGGGGTTCGAGTCCTGCTTTGCATAGGGAACGGAAAACTTTTCCGCATATTTCGGCGCAGAGAGGGAAAATGCGGTCAACCGGCCGTTCAACTGCCGCGTATATCCGGTTGTTCCGTCTACGGAAATACCATGCGATTCACGTCCCTTGAACGGAAAGCGGCATTGTCCTGTTTCCGCATCCAGTACAACGCCTGTTGAGGCGGTTCCGATGATGATGCAATCCTTTCCGGGAGCGGGCGTCGAGTTTCCCGGAGAATAACGCAGACCGCTTCTGGGAGAGCGCCATTTCCAAAGCATTTTTCCGGTCTTGCGGTCAAGAGCATAGGCATGTTCGTCCCAGACGCCGGTGACAACGAGCGTATCCGTTACGGCCGGAAGCGCCTGAAATTCACCGTTTCCGCACGGAACCTTCCACAGAATGGTTCCGGTATCCGGATCGATCGCGGCAAATTGATCCCGGCCAAGTCCGACATAGAGTTTACCATCATAGACAACCCCGGAATTGAGCAGCGGGGCGTTTGCTTCGACACTCCATTTGAGTTTTCCATCGGCGATGTCATATCCGCAAACGCGCGCCGGGGCAGTTGCACCGACGATGACGTTTTTTCCTATGACGGCAGGCGTTCCATACAAGCGCCCGCCCGGCCTGACTTTCCACGAAACCGGGAAATCATGTCTGCCGGAATCGCGTGCGACAAGTTCCCCGGCATGCGTTGCATAGAAAAAACGGCCGGCGGAAAAAGCGACTCCTCCGAAAATCGTTTCGTTCGTTTCAATGACCGCTTTTGCCTCCGGCGGAGTTTTGATCGCCCATCGGGCGTTCCGAAGATTGCGCCCGGAATTCACTGTTTTAGCAAGCCATTCGGCATCGCCCAACTTGAATGTGAATTCAGGCGCAAGGGGCGGCTTGCCGAGAAGTTTTTCACTTGCGGTTACGGCGCCGTCGCCTGAAATATTCAGGATCACATAGCCCGGCCCATGTTGTTTTTTCTTCTTGTTTTCAGCGACGGCGCGTCCGACGATTCCCGGATATCCGTTCCAGTTGCAGAGCATGAACCGGTGCCAATGCCCCGAAAGAATCAACGCTTTTCCGATTCCATTTTTCCGGAGGATTTCCGGGAGATCGAACCAGTTGCCCAGTTCATTGCCGTTCGGTCCGTAATGCGAGACGACGATGACGAAGGGAGCGGAGGCATGTTCCTTGAGTTTGCCTTCCAGCCATTGGAGATCATCGGAACGGATATGCGATTTGATGAATTGGAGCGGCGGGGAGGTGTTCAGCCCGAAAACGGGAATTCCTTTCACGGATATGGCGAACCGGTCATTTCCAAAAGTGTCCGCAAAACGGGTTCCGCTGCCGTATCCCCATTGGGTCTCATGGTTTCCCGGCACCGTAATCTTTTCCTTTTTGATTGCATCGAACCACTTTTTGGCCAGAACGAACTCCTCCGGATACGCGTCGCCGCCCCAGTCGCCGGAGACGACGACAAGGTCGATTTCAGGATTGGCGTTGACCTCCTCGATGATTTTCAGAATATTGCCCTCCCGTTCACGTGAAGTCGTATGAACATCCGAAATATGGGCGATGGTCAACGGTCCCCGCCAGGGTTCCGCGGAAAAGACGGTTTGAAGGCTTAAGAAAAACAACAGGGGGAATATATATATTTTCATGCAAGCCTCACTGGTTTTCCGTTTCCCGCCGGGGGGCGGCCAGTTGAGGCGACAGTTCGAGAAATATTTTCTTGAATTCCGCAAATTCTTCTGGTTTCATGTTGTTGTTCACCGCGATATCGAGGCGTCCTGTTTCCGGAAGAACCTCAATGCTCTTCCGGAACGTTTTCCATTCCTTCGAAAACGGCAGTTTTATCGGAGTATGGCGGAGCGGCTTTTTGGAAATGTCCTGTTCGAGAACGACGAACTCGAGGGAATGTTTTCTTGAGTCACGGTAATCGAACGTGATCTCAAGCTTCTTTCCGCCCGGTTTTTTCAGTTTATCCAGATAAATCCGTCCGAAAGTTTTTTTTGCAGCCCCTGAAATGCGGATCATTCCGTCCACATAAGAAAGCTGCTTTCCGAAAGTGCGGGCGGAACGGTCTTCGGGAGAAAAGGTTTTCGCATCGATCAGAATCTTCATGTCATCTTCATTGAAAAAACGGATTTGAGACGGACGCCAGAGACCGCCGCGCCCCTGATTGTTGATGACCTTCAGGGCAATCGTGATTTTTCCGTTTTCCGGAATGAATTCCGTTATGTCGAATTCCATCGGATTCTTCCAGCTGTCGGGATTGACCGCCGGATCAAAAGTAAACTTTCCCGCCATTTCGCCGTTGATCCAGAGGGAACAGGATTCGTCCACGGCGCCAAGATGCAGAATGGCGCGTTTGCCGATGTATTTTTCCGGTATGGTCAGGGAGAGGCGGTACCAGGCGTTGATGTAGCCGTCCTTGATCCCCTGGTACTCCAGGAAACGATCGGTTTTGATCCTCTGCCAGGAAGAATCATCAAAGGAAGTCCGGCTGTACCCCAGGCGTTCGCCGCTGTTCTGCGGGTCAAGCGCAAGCTTCCATTCGACGGGAAGTTCAATCATGGTGTTTGGATCGAAGGCGCTGAAGGTCCATGCAACCTGTTCATTTCTTCCATTCATGACGAAGCCTTCCAGCCATGCGGCCCAGCGAGGAAGGGATTGAGCGCGGAATGCGCGGACTTTTGCGAGGGCGTCAAGGCGTTGCTGCGTGGTACTCTTTTCGTCGGCAAAAATTGCGCAGGTCGCCGCGCAGAGCCTTGCATGGTCCAGCCCGGCTTTGAGAAACTCCACACGTTTGAGATCATCCGGGGAGTCCTTTGCGGCCTTCCTTGCTTCATCGAGGAATTTCTCTGCGGGCGGAAACACTTCTTCGGGGAAAAGCCTGTGCGCGTAAAAGGCGTAGTGGAAACCGAAAAACATGGAATGGCGGAGCGGATTGTATTTTTTGGGAACTTCATGAAACAGCTCCGCATTGTCGAGCGCATACCGGTTCCAGTATTCCCAATAGTCTCTGACATGTCCGGCAGCCGGCCCGAATGCGGAATAATATTCATTCTTGAGTTCCTCCAGCGAAGCGTCCGGCTTGACCAGGAGACGCTGGAGAATGTAGAGGAAGGGGCCCTGCGTCGCAAAGGATAAATTCGGACCGTCGATGTCGATGCTTCTCATCCTTGCGTTCCGCATGACCTGAAACTCGGTATAGTAGTCGATGGAGATGTCCTCCGGCATGGCGTAACCGTCCAGCAGATTGGGACGATAGATCAGCGAACACCCGCTTTTTCCCCATTTTCCGATATTTCCCGGAATCTCTTTCCGTGCTTTTCGGTTATATGGAAAACTGGGAGACGGAACGATGGAAATCATGATGTTTTGCGGAAGACGGATCGTTTCCGGCGCATTGACATAATTCTTGTATGCATAACCATAGACTCTCACCGACGGGTCGATCCGTTTCGCCTTTTCATAAACCGCATTGTAAAATTTGGCGTAACGCTCGCTCACATCGCCTTCGGGGGCGCCGGGCGGATCCCAGGCTTTGCAGCGTTCGCAAATACAGGCCCCGCTAGTGTCGTTTTCGCAGCAGTTGATGTCGATGCGTACGCCCGGATTTTTGTTGCGCGCCTCGACCCACAGCCGGATGATTTCATCCTGAAACGCCGGATTCGCAACGCACATCGAACTGCCGGGCCGGGCATTTCGTCCACTTTTCGCAAGTGCGAAAAAGTCCGGATTGGTTTTGGCATATCTGGCGGCCCAGTCCACGAACGCATGCCCGGAGCGCCCGGGAAACCTTACTTCCGTGGAACAGGCGCGCGCGGAACGGCGTGTCCACGCAAGGGGCAGTTTGCGGATTCTGACATTCTCGAAGGGAGGATCGATTTTCCGTTCATAGTCCGCCGTTTCAATTCTGTCTTTCCGGCGCACGGCCACTCCGTATTGTTCATCGGGCCAGAGCCACAGGACTCCGAGTTCCTTTTCCAGAAATTCGTAAACGGCAAACAATGTTCCGGTTGCGGTTTTCGCATCATTGAGGCTGCCGGAAGTGTCGCCTCCGGCAAGGATCAGTTCCTTCGGCGCGGACTTGATGATGAAACTGTTGGGGGCGACCGATTGTTTCCCGGCCGCACGTCCAATCAGGATCTTTCCCTTCTCCGGCGACGCCGTCCCCGGCGTCACCACCGGCAATTCAGCGCCGGTTGCCCGTCCGACAAAGTTCTTCATTTCTTTTGCGGCAAGCACTTCCACGGGATTTGCATTTTCAGGAATGATGATCTGGGCGCGGGCGCTCCCGTTTTCAACGATCACAAGACCATGCGCCGTGAATGAAAGCAGTGCCTGGAAACAGATCAGCTTGAAAAACATTTTTACCGACATGAGAAAAATTCCTCCTTTGAAAAATGTGCAGTACGCCGGCCTTATCCATGATCCAGCGGGACAGTCATGCCGTCCCACGCCGGTTCGATTCCGTATGGAAGGAACCATTCCTCCATTTCCTTGTGCGTCATTCCCACATTCGGGTTGTGGGAGAAATGGCTGACGAGAAAACGGCATCCCTTCTTTGCAATCCCGTCCGCACGGAAACGCCGTACCGTTTCGATATTCTCCCGAAAATTCATGTGAGGGTAATTTTCGAATTCAGCTTTTCCCGCCGTGGCGTCAAGGATGACCAGGTCAAATTGAAACCCGGAAAATTTTTTCCACGCGTCTTCGAAGAAAACACCGCTGTCCGTTCCGATGAGCAAAGTAAATCCTCCGCATGTCCGGAAGATCAGATTCAGGGCTCCGGCGCAATGGTTCGCCATGACGGGAACCACCAGCATTCCGTCTTCAAGAATCCGCGGCTGGGAATCATGATTGAACTCATCGATGATGATTTTCCTTTGCCGGGATGTTTCCGTGACATCGGATGGAACTTCCTCCAGCGTTTCCTTTGATGCGTGAAGAGTCATCACTTCCGGTGAGTTCTCCGTATGAAAGAAAAGCGGCAGAGGCGCAAAATGGTCCTTGTGGCGGTGGGTGACGAAAAGATGCTTCAGGCGTTCGAAATGAAGCTGGTGCCGTTCCCGGTGCAGCAGATAATCGGGCCCGAAATCAATGCGAACGGCGTTGCCGATCTGGTAACCGGTGCGCGAACGACGGTTTTTCGAACCTGTTTCCTAGGCATCCTTACAGATTTCGCAATGGCAGAAAAGTGCCGGAATCGGCTCTGCCGCAGAACTCCCGCAAATTAAAAGTTCCATTCTCTCGTTTCTCCAGGGATGATTACCATGTGCTATAGGAAAGTCTTACCCGTTCCTTCGGATACGCTCCCGTCGGAATCCGGGACTGGTCCACATTGCCGGAGGCATTGCAGATGTTGACCCGATCCTCGTGCCGGTTGTTGCTGGAGGTCCTTGCGGTAAACGCACTCTCGAGAAAACCGTTCACGGCTTGAAGGTTGGTGGTGCTGATGTGCCAGAAATCGATTATCATCGGCCTCTCGGACGGGCGTGCAATGTGAGAAAGCCGCCGCCAGTCCGTGTACTGGGTGGAAGCCGTGCTGTAGAGGGATGCGGCGGACGTCATATTGTATCCATAGAAACAGAAACGTTCCGGACGTTTCGGATCATAGTCGCTTCTGAATGTCGTCACGGCCGGACAGCGGAAAACCGGTGAAATCGCATATTTGTCCGAGGTCGTATGAATATAAGCGCTGATGCTGTAGTACCAGAAAGGAGTGACATTGGAACCCGTCGGGTTCTCCAGGTCCCAGAACTGGTGATGCGCCGGAAGATATTCCCGGCTGTCGGTTACATACATGAGAAGTCCTATTCCCTGCTGTTTGAGGTTGTTTTTACAGCTTGCGGACTTGACGAGCACTCTTGTTTTCTGCAATGCGGGCAACAGCAATCCGGCAAGGATGGCGATGATCGAAATAACGACAAGGAGCTCGATGAGTGTGAAATTCTTTTTTTCAAAATCCGCGTTTCCTTTTCTTTTATTCTTCATTTTTCCTCTCCTGACGTTGTGTTTTGCTTCTGCACATTTTATTTATAAAACACCCATCCTCTTTTCTGCGTTTTGTCATTCATGATCCAACATACGGTCCGGTCAAAGCTTTTCTCAACGATAGATTATTTTGGGCCGGAGGCACATGCCTTTCTGTTGTTTGTCCCATAACTCCGAGATCAGGAATCGCGAAGCCTCCTTGAGATTGTAGTCCGCCGTAACCAGCCGGATCGGTGAAAAACGGGCCGGACGCGTATTTCCGAGGCCGCAGACCAGAGGCCCCTGCGAGTTTTCCGTCGGTTTACCCGCTCCGCGGAGAGCTCCGATGGCTCCCAGCGCTTCCTGGTCCGAACCGCAAATCCAGCCTTGCGCATCGGGAAAACGATTCAGCGCCCTCATGAGAAAGTCCTGTATCATATAAAAAGACTGTTCCGTATAGTCGCCTGTCATGGTATCGGCGTTGGGAGTCTCATACCAGTGATCTTCCGGAACGAGTCCGAAATCCGGGAACAGCGGGCGGCAGACTTTATCAAAATATTCCCGGCTCAGAAGACATACGAAATCGACTTTGCGGGTCATGAAATATTGGATATATTCATGGTAAACATATTCGTAATCGATCTTAATGTTTTTTTCACCTTTTTCATTCGGATAACCGTTGAAACTGACGAATGGAAGACCCTCTGAAGACAGAAACGCGTACAGTTTTTCCACCCCGACCGGGGCTCCGAGAAAAATGAATCGCCGGCTGCCGCGGCGCACCAGTTCACGCGTCCTCTTGAGATTCGCCTCCGCATCCAGCATCATGATTACAGTATAAGCGCTTTCTCCCCGAAGCTCGAATTCCCGCAGGAGCATCATCGCCAGTTGAAGGTTGTATTCATTCTGGTAGGTACGCTCCTGGGAAAATATGATGGAGGCCGTGCCGGTATCCCGCCCGGTCATGATTTTGAACCCGATGTTCGGTTCGTATCCAAGTCTCTTGGCTGTTTCAATGACCCGCTCACGGTTTTTCTGTGAACAGAAATTGTGTTTCCCGTTCAGGATTTCCGATACGGTCGAACGCGCAAGCCCGGTTTTGCCGGCAATCTCTTTTATCGTGACATTCGGCATTCTCTTTTTCCCTCAATTAATGACAATGCGAACTATGTCGTATGGATATTATTATAATGCATTCAGCAAAGGTTGTCAAGGCCCGTATTTCCTTTTTTCTGAAAATTTCTTGAAAACCGGCGATGCGCTGCTCCCGGCAAAAGTGGAAATGAGAAGGAAGAAAATTTCGATTCCCGGTTTTCTCGTTCAAATGTGAGATTCTTTCCTCTTCTGAAAACCCTCGGGAAAAACAGCGGGACGGAAAGAATCCCTGATGAACAAGGTAGATTTCACCCGGATGGAACAATTTCTGAACATCTCCCGGTTCCGCCGACCGGAACATACCAGTCTGGCGGCAAGAATCCCCAGGGATTCCGTGTCGATTCCGAATGAGGTCAGACGATATTTGAGGAACGGCGGATAATCGTCGAAAGCCAGCAGACGATAATCCGTCCCCGCAGCCAGACGGGAGAGAGCAAGCATTTTAATCGCCTGTTCGGCATGATCATTGTTGATGGCCACGATCATGCTTTGCGGACTGTTCTTCAGCACAAAATCTTTGAGCCTGGATGGATCATGCCGCCCTATTTCAAACAAATCCGCCTTTATTCCGGCAAAGGAAAGCGTTTTTACAATGCCTTCCCTGCGCTGCTGAAACCACTGAAGCGTTTTAAAAGATTCCGTATAGTAAAACATGATTTCCGAAACTTGATTCGCCAGCAGGAGTTCGGCCGCACGGACCCCGTCGCCGTAATGGTCCAGATCGATCGTGGTAATGTCCTTGATGCAAATGGGAGTACCCGTACGATTCAGGGAAATCACCGGGCATGTGAAAACTTCGAAGAGATCCGAATTCGCACTCATGAAAAGATATTCATAGTTGTCAAGAAACATGACCAGTCCGGACGGACGCAGTTTCGCAAGGAAGCACATCATTTTTGCCAGTGCGGCGCGTCCCTGGTCAACCGGCACGGTTTCATAATGGACATGGTAGCCGAAGGAGATGGCGCATGCGCGGAAACTGCGGAGCGTGGCCTCATTCCAATGAATATTCGTCGGATGCCCCGAATACAAGAACACAACCCGCTTTTCCTTCAGGGCCAGCAATTCTCCCGCCAGCTCCGAAACGGCATCGGCCGCGACAAAAGATCCCTTGCGGCGAATCCGGACGGCCAAGCCTTCCTCCGCCAGGCGTTCAACCGCCCGTTTTGCGTTCATCCGGTTGGTCTTGAAGGTTTTTGCCAGCTCCTTTTCAAAAGGCAGCCGGCTTTCGGGCGGATAAGTTCCGTCCCGGATTTTTTTCAGCAGCGCTCGGTAGATTTTCGTTGTGACGGCATTCATTTTATCGGGTTCCTGTCTTCTCCTGTAAATATAGTTTTTCAAAATTCTTTTGTCAAATTTTTTATACCTGAAAATTGCTTTCCGGTAAATAAATTCACTGTATTTTTGAACTTATTCAAAAAAAAGTTCTTTTTTCAGGATTTCTCCAATTGCAAATATTCCAAGTTCCGGTATAATTGGTTGACAGGATGAATCAGGAAAAACTTTCAAAAAGAGGAGATTCCCATGAGAAAAAACAATGCTTTTACGGCAAATTTTACATTGATCGAACTCCTGGTCGTGATTTCGATCATCGCAATTCTTGCGGGAATGCTGCTGCCCGCTCTGAACAGGGCAAAAAAAAAGGCGCAAGCCATCAGCTGCACCTCCAACCTGAAACACACCGGATTCGCCTTCCAGCTTTACCGCGATGCTTATGACGACTGGGTTTTCTGCGGAGTCGCCGGTATTACCGACATTGACAACAAGGTATATTGGGGACTGAAACTCAAGCGCACCGGAATTCTGAACAATCTCAAGTCCACCAATCTCAAGTCCATCCGCTGTCCGGTGACTCCTGTTGGCGTCTACGGCGGCGAGTGGGATTATACCAGTACCTACGGGACTCCTTCCACGGGAACCATCGGGTCCCACCTGCGCGCAAGTTATTACAGGACGGATCAACTCGGCAAACCCGTTGCTCCGTCTCAAATCATTCTGGCGGGAGACGTCCGTGCCATCGAGCAGAATATTCAGTGGCACAATTTTCTGACTTACAAGACTTCCACTCCGGATTCTTTCGGGTCTCTCTATCTTGTGCACAACCAGATTGCAAACGGTGTCATGGCCGACGGTCACGCCGAAGCTTTTTCCTCAACGGCGATTGCGCAGCACAAAACCTATGTCGCTTACGAGAGAAACCAGTTTCTGACCCACATCAGCGCCGTGGTTTACCCGGACATTTTTACTCAGACAACACGATAAAAGCAAGGAAAGTATCATGACCGGCACATTCAAGGTTTCTTCTGTTCTTTTTTTCCTCTCTGCGGCACTGTTTTCCGCTGAACTCCAAATCACGGAGAATGCCGATGCAATCATTCTGCAAAGCGGCGGCGCCGAGTATGTTCTTGATAAAAAACAGACGATCCGCCTCAAGAGTTTTTCACTCGATGGGAAAAAACTCTGGCTGGAAAACGAGGAAGTCGCATTGCGGGTCAGAGATCAATACAAGTGGTGGACTACATCCTCCATTCCCTGGAAAGAAAATGCGGGACCGGTTGAAATCCGCATTGAAAAGTCTCCGGAAAGCATTACGGTCAAGGCTGTTTCAGAAGGGAAAAATATCCGCCTCACGAGAATCCGCACAATTCGGAAAGGCAATCCGGCTCTGGAAAGCACTGTCCGGCTCGAAACACGCGGCCCCATTGTTGCCGAATGGGGGTACCTTTCTCTCTTCAGCATGAAAGATGATACACGAACCTGGTTCCGCTTGAATCCGGTCGAAGAAAACGGTTTGCTTCAATACAAGGTGAGAATTTTCGAAGAATCTCCATTCTATGACCGCAAGCTCAAAAAAAGGAAAAAGGTTTCCCGGGAACTTTCGATGTGGAATTCATTTGCACTGATCGGACAGTACGACAAAACGATCAATGCGGGAATCGTTTTTTCTCTTCTGCCCGACGCCGGAATCGATTCCCTGCTGATGGGGGGCGGAACGGAAAATACATTCATCGCAATGCGCTGCGGCGGCATAGGTCCCGGCAAAGAGAAATGGGTTTCCCGTTCGGCGCATTTCAGCATCACTCCTTTCCATGGAGCCATCCGGCAGAATGCGGAGAAAATCCTGTCGGATGAATATATGGAAAAGCTGAAAAAAGCGGATGTCATTCCATACAAACAGGACACGGGCCGGCTCCTGGTGAAATCCGAGGAGGCGGATATCTGGTTCGATCATGCCGGCACCTGGATTTTCCGCAATGAAAAAGCTCCCCGGGCCAAAGAGTCTGCGATTTTCCTCAAGACAGCAAAAAATGCGAACGTTCTTTTCCAGGCAGCGGTCCGTGCCGGAGGAAAGACGCTCCCGAAGGTGAGTCTGGAAATCAGCGATCTTGTTGCGGTGAACGGGGAGAAAATCGAAGCGGGCAAGTTTTCCTGGCATCCGCTGGAATTCGTCCGCAACGAAGCGGACATCCTTTCCGGGCCGACGCTGGAAGGCGAAGTCGGCGACATTCTCGGAAAGACGGCTCCCATCGACTGCGCGGCCGGGAAAACCCAGCCGTTCCTGATCCGGTTCCGGGTGCCTTCCGATGCATCGTCCGGATTGTATGACGGTCAAATCCGTGTTTTGTCCGATGGAAAAAAACGGGCGGAAATACCTCTCCGGCTGAAAGTCTGGAATTTTGCCCTCCCGGAAAAAACCGCGATTACGGCCATTCTGAATCCATGGGCTTTCCGGACTCCGATGGCTTACAGGAATAATCCGGCAATGGCGGAAGAAGCCAGGAAGGATGTTTACCGGCAGGTTGCAGATGCCCGGGGCACGTGGTATTGCCGCAAAGGTCCGGAAGTGGAATGGGATAAAGACGGCAATCTCGTGAAAATGGATACAAGAGCGTTCGACACGGAACTTCAAGAGGTGTTACGGCAATCCAAAGCGCCCCGTGTATTCAATTCTTTTGCCCGTTTCGGAGTGGGCGGAGTTCCGCAGAAAAAAAGCTTCTGGGGAACGAAGGAGGAAATCGGTACGGATGTATGGAAAAAACGCGTCGCCAGCTTTGCAAAGGCCTTTCATGCATATCTGAAGGAAAAAAACCTGCTGGACACCATCGTGCTGGATGTTTTTGACGAACCCTCCGACGAGTGGCTTGAATACCTGCGCGAAAACCTGACCGTTTTCCGGGAAAATGCTCCCGGGGTGAAGCTCACCGCACCCATGCACTATACGCCGCGTCTGGACGGGCTGCTCGACATCTGGATGATCCTTCTGTATCCGGAAGCCACGGCATGTTCTCCGGAACTGCTGCGGCACTTCCAGTCCATGAACGCCGAGCTGATGGTCTATAACCCCGGCTTTTACGAAAACATCTCTTCTTATTCGGGGATGCGCGGTCTCTACTGGTGGATGTGGCGGTCCGGAGCCGGAGGCATGCTGCAATGGTGTGTCACCCTGTGGCCGCAATTCGACAATGCTTCCGGCTGGAATGCATTCAACAACGCAACCTGGATGGTCCCGCAGCCGGATGGTTTGCGCTCGACCATGCGGATGGAAATGAGCCGGGCGGGAGGAGAAGACTGCGAGATGTTTGTTCTGCTGGAAAAATCGCGCGATGCGCTCCGAAAAACCGGCCATGCGGCAGCCGCCGCCGAAGCAGAGGCTCTGCTTGCTGAAGTCGGACAGCTTTCTTCGTCCTGGGGAAACCTTTTTTCCCCCATTCAGAACGGAGAAAAAATGGAGGTGCTCCGAAACCGGATCGGCGATTTTCTCGACCGTCATTTTTCCGAACGCGGAAAATGAGGAAAATCAAAGAATGAAAGACCGTACCGCATCCGAATGGAAGTTTGTCGGGGAACTCCGCCGAAAACAGCCTTTTGAATTTCGCTGGTGCAATCGTAAACCTCAAGCGGAAGAGGTCGATTTTTCTTCCGGAATCCGCTTTCCCGGGCAGGCTCCGTTTCCACGCCTGGCAACTGTGTGGAAGAGTTTTGAACGGTTTCTGAAAAACTGGCCCGCGAAAACGTCGGGAAACCCTCTTCCGCTCTGTTTTTCCATCCAGCAAGAACGTTTGTTCGAATCATACGACATCGTGATTTCCGAGAGAGGCATCGATGTGCAGGCGGGTGACTCCGAAGGGATCCGGCGTGCCCTCTACCATCTGGAGGACCTTTTTCTTTCCGCGGATGCCCCTTATCTGAAAAAGGGAACTCTCTCCCGGAAACCATGGCTGAAAAACCGGATTTCACGCTGTTTTTTTTCCCCGATCAAGCGTGCCCCTCATTTCAGGGACGAACTGGCAGATAAATTCGATTATTATCCGGAAGCATATCTGGAGCGTCTGGCTTCGGAAGGAATCAACGGACTCTGGATCACGGTCGAATGGAAGGAACTCGCCTCGACTTCCTTTACGAAACCGTCCGCCGGCACGGAACGCAGACTGGCAAAACTCCGTTCCGTTGCGGACCGATGTCTGGAATACGGCATCCGGATTTTCGTATTCTGCATCGAGCCGGCCGCTTTTGCGCCGGATTCATCCTTTCTGAAAAAACATCCTGAATTCGGAGGATGCGAAGTTTTCGGGAAACGGGCTTTCTGCCTGAAATCCGCCCATGCCCTGCAATATATCCGGGAAAGCGTCGGATCGATTTTCCAAGCCATTCCGAAACTGGGGGGAATGATCAATATCTCCCATGGCGAACGGCCGACCACCTGTTTGAGCTCATGTCCGTGCACACAGGATGTTTCTCCGGCCTGCCGGGGGAATTGCGGTTTTTCAAATGCGGACCTCTGGAAACGCGCCGTAGAAGCCATGCGTGACGGCATGAAGGAATTTTCACCGGACGCGGATCTCATTTCCTGGCTTTACATGCCGGAGGGAAAAAAACGGGCGGAGTGGGTGTTCACGCTGGCGAGGAACATCCCGGAAGGAGTAATTCTTCAATACAATTTCGAGTCGAATATCAATGCCGTCCAGCTCGGAAAAATTCGAAACGGCGGAGACTACTGGCTTTCGCAAGCCGGGCCTTCCGCCGACTTTGAAAAAATGGCCTTTCCTGCGAAGGAACATCGCTCCGGGCTTTCCGCCAAACTTCAGGTCGGGTGTTCGCATGAGGTTGCCACGGTTCCCATCGTCCCCGTTCCCGGCATTCTGTACCGCAAATACCGGAAAATGCGCGAAATGAATGTCAGACATGTCATGCAATGCTGGTATTTCGGAAATTATCCGGGACTCATGAACAAAGCGGCCGGACATCTGGCCTTCGAGGAATTCGCCGGAACGGAAACCGATTTTCTGCGTGAACTGGCCCGCCCCGTCTGGGGAAGCGCGACGGAAACAGCGGTGGAAGCCTGGACTCTCTTTGCGGACGCCTATGGAAACTATCCGCTTTCAAACATGTTTCAGTATTATGGTCCGGCCCACGCCGGTACGGTCTGGGAATGGCAGTTCGATTTCCGCCTGAAACCGCTGGCTCCGACCTGGCATCCCAGTGATTCTCACGACGGCGACGCGATCGGGGAATGCCTGCGTGAACACTCCCTGGGCGAGGCTGTCATTTTGACCCGGACCCTGTCGGAAAAATGGACGGAAGGAGTCCGGAAACTGACCCGTGCGGTACAGTCCCTCCCATTCGGCCGGGCTCGGGAAAAATCTCTGGATCTGGCGCGGGCGCTCGAAGTTCAATTTGCATCGGTTGCGCGCGTTCTCCAATTTTATGAACTCAGAAGCCGCTTTGCCTCGGAAATGCTTCCGTTCATGCGGATTCTGGTTTCGGAGGAAATCGCCGGACGCAAGGCCCTGGCGGAACTTTGCGCACGGGATTCCAGCCTTGGATTTCATTCCGAAGCGGAAGGGTATCTCTACAGCCGGGAGATGCTCTCCGCCAGCATTCCTTCCATGGAAAAGCTGCTGGAACGTTTGGGTGCCCCCTTCGCTGTTCCGCAAATGCCGGAACGGAAACAATCTGTTTTCGGACAATGGACGGAGAACCGGACATTCCGCTGGAAATTGGAAAAACTTCCCGAAAAGGGACATCTCAAATTCACCCTGGAAAGCATGCAAAACGAAACGCCACGCGTATTCGAACTGGCGCTTTGCGACCGGACCCTTTCGGAGCCGGTCCGTTTTCTGTCTTTCAAAAATTCCGGGGTCATTCAGGACCATCTGAAATGCATCGATGCACAGTGGGACGGCGGAACCGTATTCGAGGCGGAATTCCCGTCTCCTTATCCGAAGCTTTCCGGAAGTGTCTCCTGTGCGGAAGGACCGCATGACTTCGAATATCTCTACGATGCGTGGCCGCGCCGTCCCGGAGACCGGAAATCGCAACTGCGCCTTGGATTGCGTTATTTTCATCCGGGCTATACCGGAGATTTCATGTAGGGTCGGTTCAACCAGCACGGCAATGGAAGCATGAGCCATCTCCAGCTGGGGAATGCGATACCGTATGGGACGGAAAATTGACCCAATTGCAAAAATCACAGGAAACGGAGAGAAGATAACTTGACAAAAACGGAACGGTATGCTATAATCCAGGAATGCAAACGTTCGCATTATTTTAAAAATAAGCGGATGGATACATGATTATCGCAGAATCCTGCATCCGGAATCATTTGCATCGGGCGGCCCGCCGGGATATATTGAAAACGGGAACCCATTGCGGAGGCAAAAACCCGGAAAAAGGAAAATGGATCGTTTCGCCGGAATCGAATGAACAAAGGGGGAAGGACGGCTGAAGAATGAGAGGAAAACGGATTCTCACTTTCATCGGACGCATTGCCGGAGCCGCAATGTGCGCGACACTTCAAAAGAAAACGTTCCGGAGTTCCGGAGGGATCGTTTCCGCGGCCGCGGTCCTGCTGTCGGCGGGGTTCGGCGGGCTTTCCGCAGAGGAAACGGCCGTCTTCAATCATCCTTCCGACTGGGGCAATCCGAAATTCATGAAGGTGAATGAAGACGGCTCGCTCGCCATCCGGGGAATGGGCGTCCTCTTCGCCGGCGAAGAAATGATTGAAATCGACCCCGCGGCGGAATCCGTCCTGAGCGGCGAGTTCAAGGCCATGCCCGGCACCCTGGACAAGGACAAGTTCTTTTTCGCCGCGATTCCATACGATAAGAACAGGAAGCGAATCCATACGATCGAGGTCAATGCGATTCCGGGCACGGACACGGTCGTCGTTGAAGGAGCGAAGGCAGGGACCCGGGAGGTGTTCGTCAAGGATGCTTCCCGCTTCAAAAACTGGCATGCGCTGATGCTCCATGCCGCGCCCGATTTTTCCGATCTTCCCAACCGCTCTCCCGCGCTTCCGATCGAATCCGTTGAGAGGACCGGCGAGGGCAAATGGAAGCTCACGCTCAAAGCACCCCTGAAAACCGACCTTCCCTCGGGAATGAATGTGCGCGCCCATGCCGGCGGCGCATACCATTACATCGGCTGTCTGGCAAATCCGATCCCGAAGGAATGGATGACCGTTACCGGCCGCATCACCGGCACGAAACCGGGCGATTCACCAACCGCATGGTATCCGACCACACGTTTCATCCGGCTTGCCGTTTTCGGCGCGGGGCCGTCCAAGGATTATTTCCTGGCTTTCCGGAATGTGAAATTCACGTCGAAAGGCGGGACCCTGACGGCCGGCGCGGCCCGAACCCGGATCGATCTGCCTGAAACCGCGGGCGGCGCCGCCCTCCGGCTCGCCGCCGGTCCCGAAGGCAAAAGAATCCGCCTGGTCTGGGCGGACGGGACCAAAACCAATCTGACGCTCCTCGCCTCCGGCTGCACCTGGCAGCCGCCCCTGAGCAAAAAAGACAAAGCCGCCGGAAAACCACAGTCTCCGAAGATCGACCTTCCCGACGCCGTCCTTGAACTGAAAGGCACGGGCGCGAAACGTTTCATCCGCCCGAATCCCGAGATTCTTTCCGGCGACGATGCCGCGAAGATCGTTTTCTGGAACGCCCCCGTCACCGAGGATAAGAACAGCGGCTCCGGCGACGCCGCCGCGAAACTCGTCGAGGGCTGGAACCGGCTCCCCGCCGCGTCGAAATACGAAGCCGATCTTCGCTTCGTCAAGACCGGAGACGGCGCCGAAGTCTGGCTGGACGGCAATTACGGCGGAACCGTCCGCGGCAAAGCTCCGCTCAAAGAAATCATCGCTTACGACGCCAACGTGAAACACAGCCTTGAAGAACGGCGGGAATCCGACTTCCTTCCGCTCGATTTCACCCGCATCAACACGCCCGGAAAATGGGACAAGGCGGACGTCTTCCTCCACAATTCCCCCGGCAAGGTTCCGGTCCGGGTTTTCGCCAACCATCACTTCGACGTCAGCCTTCACAAGTCCGCCGGATATTCCGACTACCTGCGGCGCTACGTTTCCGACGGTCTGGCCGACACCCTGATGTTCACAGTCCCCGGCGTGCATTATACTTCCGCCCGGGTGCTTTTCGCCTTCGATCCCGACGAGCCCGGAAAGGAACCCGTTCTGACCGCCCGCATCACGCGGTTCTCCCGCGGCGGCGTCTGGGACGGACGCGCCGTTTCCCGCATTTCCCAGACCCCGTACCGTTTCGACGGGAAAAACGCGGAGAAGGCCGGTGAAGTCGACGTCAACGGACGGAAACTTCCGCTTTACCTTGCGGAAATCCCCCTCGACACCGGAAAGATTCAGGACCTCCTCAACTACGACACCTGCGGCGAAAAGAACCGTCTGCCGTATCTCGACTTCGAAATTCTCGGCAAGGTTCATGAACGCCGCCATGCGTTCGGCGATGAACGCTGTAAACCCGATCCCGCCTCGAAAAGCTCTCTGCACGTGTTTGCCGTCACGCTGGAAAAAGCCGGTGCGGAGATGTTCGTCCGCACGCTTCAGCCCGGCAATATCTTCCATAACGAGGAAAAACCCGAACTCGCGGTCGATTTCGCGCCCCGACGCAAGGGCAATTTCAAGCTGGAATGGAACATTGTCGATGCCGACGGAAAAACCGTTTCCACCGGCAGCCGTGTCCCCGGAAAGGAAAACCGCCTCAATCTCGCTCAAAAGGAAAAAGGCTACTACGAGATCACCGTTTCCATTACGGAAAACGGCCGGACGCGCGTTGCCCACACCGCCTCCTTCGCCCTGCTCGGGAAAGACACCCGCCAGGCCGGGTACGAATCCCCCTACGGCAGCTGGTGGTTCCACAGCGCGCACCATGTGACGGACCGGATCGACCTCGCCGGACCGCTCCTTCTCAAGGCCGGATTCCGCAAAACCACGTTCCTCAATCCGGGAAACAGGAACGGCACGAACTCCGAAGAAGCCCTCCAAGTCTACAAACTGACCTCGACCACCCTCCCCGGCTGGAACGCCGCTTTCGCAATGTTCGAGAAAGGCGCGACGGACGCCGAAGTCGCGGAAATGCTCCGGAAATATATGTCCGCGTTTCCGCACGTGAGCAACGCCATGATCTTCCACGAATCCGCGAAATGGGGCTACAAGATCGCCCCGGAAGTCCTCGGGCAGCCTCCGACGCCCAAAGACAAGGAATGGGAAGGAGCCGACAAGCGCTGGGAAAACGCAAGACGCTATGCGGCGATCGTCAAGAAGAATTTCCCGCACATCCGCATTCTGCTCGGCAACTCGCTTTCTTCCACGGAACTGATCGCCGAAGGCATGCGCCGCCGTTTTCCGCAGGAACTCGCCGACAATATGGGGATGGAGGTCGTCGGACGCAACACGCTGCCCGAGCTTCAGTGGGAAGGGTCGCTCCAGTCCTGCGAATTCATGGCGATCCTGGCGAAGTATTACCGTTACAACTGGACGCCCACCAGCTGCTTCGAATCCAACTACCGCCTCGACCAGCTGATCGGCGACAAACGGCAGGCCGTCTGGTATGTCCGCGACATGCTGGTCATGCACGTGTGGAAATTCCCGGACATCAACATCGCCCTTCTCTTCGACGTCGCCAACAACTACTACCACAGCTTCTGGGGCGGCAGCGGCCTCTGTCAGCGTATGCCCTATCTCTACCCGAAAAGAGCCTATGTCGGTGTCGCGACCCTCACCCGGGTGCTCGACCGGGCGGAACTCGTCCGGCAGGTCCCGACCGGCTCGAATTCGGTCTATGCCCTCGAGTTCAAGCGCAAAGACGGCAAAATGGCATACGCCCTGTGGATCTCTTGCGGCGACGCCGGACTCCAGTGCGATTTTCCATCTTCCTCCAACATAGAACAGATCGACTTTTACGGGCGCGACCGCAAATTCTCCGGCAAAGTCACCGCGGGGGAAGCGGCCCTTTATCTGGTCTCCGACAAGCCGGTCCGGAAGATTACCCTCGCCGGACGCTCCTATCCGGAAAACGCCCTGGACGAAAAATTCAAGGTTGCGCAGAAAGCGGACAACGCCGCCGACTGGACGGTCGTCCATGAAAAAGACCCGCGGATGGAGTTCAAGCCCGGCCAGACCTGGCTGCCCTGCCGTACGCTCGGCAAGTATGAACTCCGCACTGTTTCCGACGGGGAAAAAGGGAAATGCCTCGAGATCGAACTCACGCCCGACATGAATCTGCCCGAGCCCTTCCGCGAATACGGCGTATTCCGGCTGAAAACGCCCGTCACGCTCGACGGCGCCCCCCATACGATCGGCACCTGGGTCAAGGGGAATTCCGGCTGGGGGCGGATCTTCTGGGAACTCGAGGACGCCGGAGGAAGGAAGTTCATCGCCTGCGGCGGCACGGCCGATGCGGACGTCGCCGACTACGAGGGAACCCGTTCCGTCTGTTTCGACGGCTGGAAATTCATCCGGTTCCCGATCACGACAAAGTCTCCTGTCGTCCAAACCAGCACCCCCAGCCTCGGTAATGAATGGGTCGGGTATCCCGGAAACCTCCGGTATCCGCTCAAGCTGACCGCGTTCGGATTCGATGCGCCGCCGAAACCCCTGATCCTGACCCGGCGCATCCCGCTCAAACAGGTCCTCCGGGTCCGGGACATCGGCACGACGGAATAGGAAGTCTTCCGGGCAGCCCTCCGGCCTGGGCGAAAACAAGGCGCGCGGGATGAACTCTGTTATACCCCCAGCAGTCCGGGCAGGAAAAGTTCCACGTCCGGGTTGCAGTCCGAAAGAGGAGCCTTGTTGTCATCGGTCCGCATTTCGTAAAGCTGTTTGTCCAGCTGGAGACGCCAGTTCAGGAAGAAGTCGTAGTCGGGCCACGCGCCGCATACGCCGTACGGCTTGTTTTCGGGCGCATTGACTTCCCCGATCAACTTCTGTTCCAGGCGGCCGGTCTCGCGGATGTTCTCCCGCACGGCGTCCGGATCGTTCCGTTCGAACGCGGCCACGGCGAGCGCCCGGAAGTGCCATGCCTTGAACATCGTTTCCTGAAAGTCGATGAATTTGGCGGTGGAAATGAAATGGCGGTTGGCAATGTCCTTTCCCTTGCTTCGCGCCTGTTCCAGCAGGTCATGGATGGAGGCGAATTCGCGGAGGGTTCCTTCCCATTTTTCCCCGGAGTATTCCGTTTTGAATACGGCCCAGTGCTGCCAGAGCGGCCAGGGAAGCGGGGCGGTCTGGTCCACGCGCGGAATCTTTTCCAGCGCGGAGAAGAGCTCGAACATCTCGTTTTCCGCGGACGGGAAATAGGCATGGCAGAGGTCGCGGAGAAGCGCCTTCGGATCCAGACGGGTGTTCCAGGAGAACTGCGAGAGAAAATAGAGATTGAACGTGGAGCGCCACCAGGTATCCGTCCCGATGAAAAACGGAATGATGCCGCGCAATCCCAGCCGGACCGCTTCCCGGCAGTCCGCAAGAGTGTCGGCGATGCGCAGCGGCAGATTGCCGCGCGCGGCGGTGTTGTCGGTGATCCGGTAATGAAGACGGTAGACGCCGTGCGCACCGACCCGGTCGGACTTCCTTTTCCACTCCTCGGCCACACGCGGATTGGCGACCAGCGTAACCATGTTTTTCCGGGGCAGGACATCGGGCGGAACGTCGCTGGTCTCCTTCGTGTAGGAAAGATACTCCACCCAGAGATCGGGACGGACTTTTTCGATGGCTTCCGCCACCCGGTTGACCGCCTTCAGCACCACGCCCGGCGTCGTGCGGCATTTTTCGCACTGACAGAAACCGTAGCCGTCCTCCGGCCAGGCGCCCATGATGTCCACCTCCGGGTGCTCCTTCGCATAACGGGCGTAATTTTCGGCCAGGAGCTCGACCGCCTCGTCATTCCCGTAGCAGAGCTGTCCTTTGCAATGCCGGACGCCCTCCGCGTTCATGGCGAACCATTCCGGGTGCTTCTCGAAGTTGGACACCGGGAAGAAATAACGTCCGGAGTGTTCGCTGAGGTCCAGAACGATTCCGCGTTTTTCCAGTTCCGGATACAGGTCCGGACCGACGTCGTACCATTCCACGCGCCAGCCGTCCGGCCGTTTTTCCGTGCGGTGCACCGAGGACATGAAAAAGTTGAAGCGGTTTTTACCGAGCCAGTCGAAAATCTCCCGCAGGAGAGGGAGCTCGTCGCGGTCCACGGAAAAGATGCAGACGCCCCGGAATTCAAGGTCCGGATTGACGGCTTCCTCGCGGACAGTGATACCGTCCAGTTCCGGAACAATCTCATTCTCCGCCTTCAGCCAGCACCAGCGGAATCCGTTCTCCTCCAGAAGCGTGTAGACGGCGTTGAGCAATCCGCGCGGGATCAGGGCTCCGATGCGGACCGTCTCCCCCTGGAAGGAGACTTTGAACCCGTCGTAACGGAGTCCGGGGTCCTGAACGATCTCGAAAACGAACGATTTTCCGGCACCTTCCGTTCCGGCGGGGGGCAACGCGGCTCCGGTCGCCTTTGCAAGATAACGGCGCCATTCCTCCGCGGCAAATTTCTCCACGGGCCCGGCGTTTTTCCGGAGAACGGTCCGGAAGGCGGTAAGTTCCTTCACACTGATTTTTCTTACAGACATTTTAATTTCACTCCTTGCTTATTCGTGTTCGATGACGCAGAAGTCTCTCGGCTGGAGTTCTAGGCGGCCCCGGGAGAACCTCCCCCCGGCTACCACGGTCCCCTTGCAATCCGGTTTGAATGAAACCGGGGTGTCTCCGTGATTCAGGAAGAAGGTCAGCGGCCCGCGGGTCACCGCCTCCACGTTTTCCGGCAAGGCGCGGCACGGAATTCCGGCCTTTTCTACGGCATACCGGGTCATGACGCGGAGGGAAGCCTCGTCCACGAGGTTGGCGCCGTAATACAGGGCCCAGCCGTCGCCGTATCGGTTCTCCGTGAAGAAGGGCTGTCCTTTGAGGATCGTGTTTTCATACGAGAGCAGCACGGAGGCTCCGGCCGGCTCCATGTCGGCGATCCATTTGTCGGCGAGTCCGGCCACAGGCTTTCCGTTCAGAGTCCCGGAGAAAGTCACCTGTTTGGAAAGGGAACTCTCCCGCGCCTCGTTTTTCGCCATAGGCATGTCCGAATTGAACACGATGAAGTCTTCGATGGAAATTCCGAACACTTCCCGGAGATGCTCCGGACCGGGTTCCGGCAGCAGTTTGGAATTGCCGTCATACATGCCGGAGCTTCCGCCGAGGAGGACCACGCCGCCGCGGGCGATGAAAGCCCGGAGCCGCCGGGCCAGTTTTTTCGGGAAATGGGTCTGGAGCGGAATCACCAGCAGTTTATACGGACTGAAATCGCGGTCCGGGGGAATGAGGTCGGAATTCACCCCCCAGGCAAGCAGCTGCCGGTGGGAGTATTCCACGGTTTTTTCGAACTCGCCCCAGTGGGACCAGAACCCGGCGCACCAGCTCCAGAGGGTCTCATAATCGTGAAGGATGGCGGCCTCCTGCTTCGGCAAAGGAAGCGAAGGATATTTTTTGAACACGGCGTCGAGTTCGCGGGTAACCTCCTGAAGCAAGCGGTAACGGGCGCGCGGCTTGCCCGTGGGTCCCAGAAAGGTTCCGTGACTCTTTTCGTAGCCGCCCAGATGACTGCGCCAGTGGAAGTAGACGATGTGGTCGTATCCGCGGGCGATGAAGCTCCAGAGGAAGAACCGGAAGAGATTCCGCATCGGGGCTCCGGGCGAGGTGGCCGATTCGAGAATCCAGGCGGGCACGCCTTCCTTGAGGCAGCGGTAGCGGTCCAGAACCATGGCATTGTGTCCCATCGGCTTATCGGCGGACGGATAAAAGTCCTCCCCCATGAAGTCCAGCATTTCCGCGGCTTTGAAACGGTCGAACAGCCCCGCGTAATTGTTGGTGCAAATCCGGGCGTCCGGGGCGAATTTGCGGATGGCCTGAATCTGGTTGACTATGAACGCCCGGTTCGCCTCGCTGCGGAAACGGAAGGAATCCAGCACACGCCCGGAATCCATCTTGAGTTCCATGCCGCCTAACTCGATTTCATCCCAGTCGGAATATTCCTGGCTCCAGAACACCGTCCACCACGCGCGGTTGAGCTTTTCCAGGGACCCGTATTTCCTGCGCAGGAAATTGCGGAACTCTTTCTGGCACTCGGCGCAGTGACAGCTTCCGAAAATGGTATGCCCGATCTCGTTGTCCAGCTGCCACGCGGCGATGCTTTCACAGGAGGCGAATTCCTTCGCCAGACGCGAAATCAGCTTCGCCGCATATTTCCGGTAAACGGAGGAAGTGTAGCATGTATGGTCGCGCACGCCGAAATACGCGGTCGTTCCGTCCGGGCGACGGATCCGGATTTCCGGATGCTTTTTCACCAGCCACGCAGGCGCGGTCGATGTGGGCGTGCAGAGAATGACTTTGATTCCGGCCCTGCCCAGGATTTTCACGGCGGAATGAAGCCATTCGAACGTGTAAACCCCTTCCCTCGGTTCCATGTGCGACCAGGCGAATTCGCCGATGCGGACCAGCGAGATTCCCCCTTCTTTCATCAGCTTTGCGTCAAGACGGACCCGTTCCTCCGGCCAGGCTTCCGGATAATAGGCAGTTCCAATTTCGATTTTCATTGGACAAAAACCTTTCCTTGATTTATTTTCGTGGCGGAAACCGCCGCCATGTTATCTGAAAAGACATCAAAACACGAAAATTTTCCGCGAAAAGGCTTCACTGCATTGATGAAAGGAATTGGATTGGCGGATTTACTATAATCCGGAGAAACGGGTTTGCAACCGTATAAAATGTCTTTCTCAGAAAAAAAAGAAAAAAAGTCTTTTCCCGATTGACAAAACAGGAAGTGCGATTTATAGTAAAAAACACACTGCGAAAACGTTTGACTTGATGTTGACTGTAAGGAATTGGAATGGCTGTTACCATCAATGACATTGCACGGGTCGCGAAAGTGGACAAGGCGGCGGTTTCCCTCACCTTGAGGGACCGTCCGGAGGCCAACCGTCTGCGCCCGGAAACCCGGGAACGAATCCGGAAGGCCGCCCGGGAACTTGGCTACCGCCGCAACCTGATCGCATGGTCCACCCGCACGGGAATCGTCAACACGCTGGCCGTGATCGGACGGTTCGGCAGGGAAGATGCGCTTTCCTATACGAATTGGATGCTGTTCGGCATTCTGACAACCTGTACCCGCTACGGCTACAACATCCGCGTATATCCGGACGACAGCCTGGATTTCGCCCTGGGGGAGATTGCCGGGGGACGGAT
Source organism: Lentisphaerae bacterium ADurb.Bin242 (assembly GCA_002069785.1). Lineage (GTDB taxonomy): Bacteria > Verrucomicrobiota > Lentisphaeria > Victivallales > UBA1829 > SIG94. The sequence continues at coordinate 38,964 of MWCA01000055.1, forward strand.
CTCCCATGTGATTTCGCTGAGCGTGGATTCCGAAATCCGCAGGCTGACCACCCGGTTTTGTCGCGATGAAGGAATCAAGCTGCTTTATCTCTTCGAAGGAGCCTGCGAGGGCTTCCCTTCCCTCAACACGGACAATTACGCCGCGGCGCGGGAGGTGGTGCGATCCCTGGCCGCGCTCGGACACCGCCGCATCGGACTCTTGTGCGTGCCGCACAATTACCTGTATGTCGAAGAACGTCATAACGGATATCTGGCGGGACTCCGGGAGGCCGGTTTGAAACCCGATCCCGCCTTGGTCGATTGTTCCGACTCCGCTTCTCCGTCCGTGGAAAGAATGCTCTCCCTTCCGAAAAACAAACGCCCCACCGCGATTTTCGGAATCAGCGACGCACAGGCCGTGGAAGCGGAACGGACCGCGCTCCGGATGGGGCTGAACGTACCGGGCGACCTTTCCATTTTCGGCTTCGGAAACAGCGATTACAGCCGGGCCGCCTATATACCGGTCTCCACGGTCGACGAGTCTCCCTATGACTGCGGCGTGCTGGGCGTAAATATCCTCCTTGGAAAACCCGTGGACATCTCCATGCGGGAGGACGGCCGATACCTGATTCCCCCGCGCCTGATCCGGAGGGAATCGGTCGCCCCGCCCGAAAATTCCACATCCGGAAGACGGGAAAGAAAAGCCGTCTCCGTTCCAATATAAAAAACAACGGCAACGACGAAAGGAAAACATCATGAAGAAAACAGCTCTCGTGTCCCTGGCTCTCTCCGTATTTTCCTCCGCGCTCCTGATCGCGGCGGACCCCCCGAAACAGGCGGTCTCGAATGGAAAATTCACCGAGACGACCCCCATTCCGAAAAATGCCCAGGGCATTGCCGGAACCGTCTGGGCGAAGCATTGGTCGTGCGTCGGAACTGCCGAACTGAAAGACGGCAAAATTGTCCTGACATCCGGAGTCATTTACCAGTTTCTGCCGATCGTGAACAACCCGCAGCCCTATCTCCTGAAAGGCGAAATCAAGGCCTCTGCTCTTCCGGGAAAACAGGGGGTGCTGACCGCGCGCCTGAGCACATGCATCCGCAAAGATTCGAAAGAGCCGTTCAGCCATTCCATCCAGAAGAAGTTCGGGCCGTTCCAGCTGACCGAGAGTCCGCAGGTCTTCCCGTTTGAATGCAGACTGGAACCGTATGAACAAGGGTATCTCTACATCGGGGAATCCAACGCGGTGATCGAATCGGTTTCGCTGACGGCGACGCCCGTTCAATAAGTTTTCTGCTTCCGATCCGGCCGTCCCCGGGAATTTGCCGCGGAGACGGCCTTTCTATTTCCCCGGCGCCGGACAACTCCGTTTTCCGTCACAACGGCCTTCCGTGAGGCAGGAAGACCGGTTTGATGACCGGGATGTCCCCCGAAAGCGCCGAAGCGAACAGTGCCGGATAATCGTCGAAGGAACAGAAATGCGTCTGGAAAAGCTCCGCCCGGACCGGTCCGTTCCGGATCAGGGAAAGAGACATCGGAAAATGGATGGCCGGTTCGGCAAAGGAAGGCTTCAGCGTGATCTTGTGGAAAATCGCGTGGTTGACGTCGAAGTCGATGCGATTTTCCCCCTCCTTGAAACTGAGGCCGAGGAAAACGATGACGCCGCCGTAGCGGATGATCCGGAGAGCGTCGTTCATGCTTTTCGGCGGGGACGTGACGATCACGCGGTCGACGCCATTCGGAAAACGGCTCCGGATCTCCTTTTCCAGGTC
>MWCA01000056.1 GCA_002069785.1 Lentisphaerae bacterium ADurb.Bin242
GGCCGGGTCCTCCGCGATCATCACCGCCGCGATGCGGGCGCTCTGCCTTTTCTATGAAGTCCGGATCAGGCCGGACCATTTCGCCAATCTGGTGCTGGCGGTGGAAAAAGAGGAACTCGGAATTCCCGCCGGGCTTCAGGACCGCGTGGCGCAATCCTACAACCATCCGGTCTACATGGATTTCAACCGGGCGCACATGGAGAAATACCACGTCGGAAAATATACTCCGATCGAGATTCCCGACGACCTCCACATTTACATCGCCTACCGCACGGATCTTGCGGAAGGGTCCGAGATTCTTCACAGCCGTCTGCGGCAGGATTTCGAGAAGGGCAAGCCGAAGGTGCTCAATGCCATGAAGGAATGGGCGTCCCTGACCGACCGGGTCCGGGAGGCTCTGGAAAAACGCGACTATTCGGAAATTCCGGCTCTTCTGAACCGGAATTTCGACCTGCGCTGCGAAGTCTGCTCCGAAGCCGTCAGCCGGAAGAACCGTCAGATGGTCGAACTGGCGCGCAAGACGGGCGCTTCCGCGAAATTCACGGGCTCCGGCGGCGCGGTTATCGGAACTTATGAAGATGAAAAGATGTTCCGCAAGCTGGTCCGGACCCTCCGGGAGTTCCAGATCGAAGTCATCAAACCGGTCATTGTCAAAAATCAGAAGGATGCCTGGAAATGAAAGCTGTGATCCCCGCCGCCGGATTCGGCACGCGTTTTCTGCCGTTTACGAAGTCCGTTCCCAAGGAACTGATCCCGATCGTGGACAAACCGGTGATTCAGTATGTGGTGGAGGAGGCGGTGGCCTCCGGCGCGGAGGAAATCCTGATCATCATCTCTTCCGGAAAGGAAGCGATCTGCCGTCACTTCAACCCGGAATTCGAGCTGGAGCAACGGCTGGAGGCATCCTGTAAGACCGCACGGCTCGAAGAGCTCCGTTCCATCGGGCGCGGGGCGTCTATTCATTATATCTACCAGAAGGAGCTGGACGGGCTGGGCGGGGCGCTGCGGTATGCCCGGAGTTTCGTCGGCAATGAACCCTTTGCGGTTCTGCTCGGCGACAATGTCACCTCGGGGGAACGCCCCATGCTTTCGGAACTTCTGGAGGTTTATCGCGAGAAAAAAGCCTCCGTGGTGGCGGTCGAGGAGGTTCCGACGGAACGGGTCCGCCGCTACGGCGTGATCGACGGCGTGACGCAGGACCGTCTCCTGTATCGTCTCCGCGACCTGGTCGAGAAGCCGGACCCTTCAGCCGCGCCGAGCAATCTGGCGATCGCGTCGCGCTACGTGTTCACACCCGCGATTTTCGAGGAATTGGAACAGACCCCGCGCGGAAAAAACAATGAAGTCCAGCTTACGGACGCCATGCGCCGTCTGGTGAAGCGGGAAGAGATGTATGCCCTGAAAGTGCGCGGGAAGCGTTACGACGCCGGCGACAAGCTTTCCTTCCTGCTGACCACGCTGGAATTTGCACTGAAGCGTCCGGAATATCGTGACGTCCTGCTGGAGTTCATGCGGAAGGAATTGAACCGCTGAAAAGCGGGGCTGTCAGGAATGGAGATCGCCGTCGAGCGAGATGCGCTGTCCGTCCCAGACCATCGTGTTTCTGCCGTGCGGAGGACATCCGCAGCTTTCCCCGATGTAGAGTTCGGGCCGGATCAGTTCCGGCGGTTTCCGGAAAGAATTGTCTTTGCTCGCGATCTTTTCAAACAGCATTTCCACACAGCGCGCGGCGATTGCGGACGCGGGGAAGATCACCGTCGTGAGCGGGCAGGGGGTGATCTCCGCCAGCGGCGCGCCGTCGAAGCCGATGACGGCGACGTCCTCCGGGACCCGGCAGCCCTGCCGGAGCAGGAACTTCATGAATTTTGCGGCCAGAAGGTCGTTGGTAACGGTCCACGCGCGGACATTCTGTTTTTCCACCATCTGCCTCAGTTCGGCGGCGAAGGACTTGTTTTCCGTGACCTCCAGAATGTGCGGCGGGGCGCTCCCGATGGCGTCCAGATACCCTTTGTGCTGGAGCGGCACCACGGAGAGTTTCGGGCAGAGCATGCCGACCTCGGCGTGACCGTGCCCTTTCAGGTGCTCCACCGCAAGCTGGAAGGAATGGCGCAGATCGACCCGCAGTTCATATTGTCCGGGGTAGGGCGACATGCTCACCACCGGCGCCTTGGTGGTGATCTTCCGGATGTCGTTGAGCGCATAGGCCACGATGATGCCCTCCACCCCGGAGGAATCCATGTCCAGAATCGCTTCCAGCTCGTCGGCCGCGTCGACCGGAAGCACAATGGAGGACGAATAATTCCGCTCTTTCAGCAGAAACGCAAGCTTGCTGACGAGGTCGCTGTAAAGGCTGGACATGAACGGGCTGGTGATGATCCCCACTTTGCGGACCGCTTTTTTGGCGAGGATCAGCGCCGCCTGGTTGGGGCGGTAGTGGAAATCGTGGGCGATCGAGAGAATCTTCTCGCGTTTCGCCAGCGAAACCTTGTTGTAATGTCCGTTCAGCACCGCGGATACGGCGGAACGCGACACCCCTGCCAGTTTCGCTATGTCGCTGGAAGTGATCGCCATGAAACCCGTCCTTTCGGTTTGCTCCCCGCTTATTCGAAAACGATTTCTCCGAACTCGCCGGGCAGGTGAAAATCGAGCTTGGACAGCTTCCTCCAGGAGAGCCAGTGCGGATGGGAGGTCTTGTCGGCGCACTTGGTGAAGTTGGCGCGCCAGACCTGTCCGGAAAGCTTCGGATCGATCCCGGAATACTTCACGAAAAACGAAAGCGGAATGGCGAAGCCGAGCCTCCAGGTGGTTTTTTCGGTGATTTCGGGGTTTACGACCTTGGGCATCGTGTGGAAGCGCTGGATTGTGGCGAGATCGGATTCCGGAATTTTGTCGTAGTCGCCTTTGCGGCAGTGGCGGACGTGATACAGCAGAAGGGTTCCGCCGCAGTTGATCTCGAAGTTGAAGTAGCGTTCGTCCGTGGCGGGCTGGACGAAGAATTCGACGCAGCTGTCCCCGCAGACGCCCGACTGGTCTTCCGTCTGGACCGCGCGGACATACCGGTCCTCGACCAGGAAAAGCCCGTAGAGAAAGTGGTCGTCATAGAGCATCTTGACGGTGGTCGGCGGACGGTGGGCGCTGCTCTTGTCGAACACGTATTCCAGTTTCAGGGGAACCGCGGCGTTCCAGGCGGGACTGTCCCAGGCATCGGAAATCTTGACCGGCGCGACGGCTTTTTTGATCAGATAAGACATTTTCAATTCCTTTGGTTGTTTTTTGGAAACAGAACTACATAATTTCCTTTTTTTTATGTAAAATGCAAGTCTGGAAAAGAAAAAAAAGAGAAAAAATGCGAAAAATGCAAAAAGAATGAAACCGCGGGGGAAGGATTCCCTTTTCCAAACTTTCAAGATTTTTGCAATTACATCCGCTTGACAATCGCCCAACGGAATGTACATTCCGATGTATCCGTTCAGGAAGCAAGGAAATGGCGTCTCTATGGAAAATATATCGGAAGCGTTCAAAATTCACGACAAATATCAGTTTGAACTGAAATTTGCCTATCCCCTCGACCGCAAACGCGAATACAACGAATATTTTGTCGACACGTATCTTTTCATTCCGAACAATCTCGGGATCAACAAGCAGACGTACACACCCGACACTTTCTACCGGGACATGCACAAATACATCCGGCTCAAAACCCCGGCCGTCCGACTGAGCGGGATCTGCGACGGTGAAAAATCCCCGTTCCGGAAACTTTCCGACGCCGTGAATTCCGTTTCGGAGGGTCCGGACGCACCCGAAAAGACCGCTCTTTACGAGGAACGGATGAGGCTGTTCTGCTCCATCATGAAAAGCGCACTCCGGGACGAGGAGAAGATTACGGAGGCCCGTCTGACGGAAGACAACGCGGAACAAGCCGTGGACGCATACCTTTCAAACGGCCTGAACGCCGTCACGAAATTCCGTTCCCTCCGGCCCCTGCTGGGGCGTCCGGGCGTGGACCCGAAACGCCTGGAGTTTTATCTGCTGGTGGACGAATTCCTCAGCCTCACCGTGAATAAATACCGTTATATGCTTTACATCGCCCTCCAGAATGACACGCAGAACCGGGAATGGGCGGCCGCCGCAAAACGCCGGATCGTGGAACTCCTGACCGTCGAGATTGAGTACCGCAAAAAATGCGGATATCCGTCGGTTCCCGAGAAAGACAGCCTCAACGAGAAGCTTGTCTACCGGGAAAACATCCTGAAAAAGGTCATGGCCAGCGTTCTCTTCCTGAAAAGCGACACGAGGCAGGACGGGGTGATCCTGATAAACATTGTCTTCGGGATTGCCGCCGGTCTGGCCATGACGTTCGCCACGGCCGTGACATTCCTTTCCCAGAGCATGTTTTTCAAGGACTTCTCCCTGACCTTCTGCGTGATCATCGTGGTCGCATACATGTTCAAGGACCGGATCAAAGAGCTGTCGCGAGGCTATCTTTATTCCAAAATGCGCGCCTACACGTATGACTTCAAGACGATCCTCCGCAGTTCCCTCGGCAAGGAGGTGGGTGTCTGCCGGGAAAGCTTTTCCTATGTGAACACGTCCAAAATGAAGCCGGAAGTCGAAGCTTTGCACGGCAACGACCCGATTTCCTTCCTGGAAAGCACTTTTCTCGGGGAGTCGGTGATCCATTCCCGCAAATATGTGAAGATCTGCTCCCGGAACTGCGAGTCCATCTATTCCGATTTTCAGGTGGACGGCCTCGTGGACATCATCCGCTTCAATGTCCGCCATTTCCTCGAGCACATGGACAACCCGGTCCGCGAGCTGTTCCTGCCGGACGGCAAGGGGGGAATCATGAGCGCCCGGGCCGCCCGGGTGTATCATGTCTATATGACGATCCGCTGCTCCACCGGACGCTCGGAGGAACGGGTTTCGGTCAGCCGTTTCCGCCTCACACTGGCCCGCAATGGAATCAAGAGGCTGGAAAAGATTTCGTGACCTTTGAAAGTCCCGTTCCGGAGTTTCAAAACAGAACTTCCTTCACGATTCCGGTCCCGCGCAGGGAGTTGCCGATCCGGATTTCTTCGGCATTTTTCAGGTCGTCGGGCGTCAGGATTGTTTCCAACGCGTTCAGTTCCCGGAGCATGCGGGCGCGCCAGATTCCGGGCAGGAGTCCGCAGGCAAGCGGCGGCGTATGCCAATGACCGTTGATTTTCAAAAAAATATTGGAAATCGCGCCTTCCGTCAGTTCCCCCTTTTCATTCAGGAAAACGACTTCGTGCGCGCCCTGTTCCCGCGCCTCGTGGAAACATTCGTCGTAGAATTCCCGGTGCGTGGTCTTGTGATATAAAAACAGGTCGCCGGAGTTCGTCCGTTTCCGGGACACAATCAGCTTCAATCCCAGCCCCTTCCAGTCCGGTTTGCGGGGGAGGGCGGCCTGCGTTTCAACTTCGCCGTTCCGGGCCAGCAGAAATTTGACGCATGCGCCGTTCTTGTATTGCGCGTCTCCAGCGAGTTCGCGGGCGAGTTTTTCCAGAGTGTTGTCCAGCACTTTCCGGCGGAACGGTCTTCCCATGTAGCGCTGGCTGGCTTCCGCCCGTTTCTTGTGCTCTTCCAGAAATGTGAATCCGGTTTCCGGCGACCAGAACATCGTTTCAAAAACCTTGAAATCGGGGTAAAAACAGTGAACGAACCGGCTTTTCAGAAGGGCTTCTTCCCATTCTCCGCCCGGATCGGAATACCAGGTGATTCCGCCGCCGATTCCGAGTTCCGTTTTCTCCGGCGTGCACAGAAGAGTGCGGATCGCCACGTTCAGACAGAACGAGCCGTCCCCGGCGAAACAGCCGATGGTTCCCGTGTAGACGCCGCGCGGGCTCGTTTCCACTTTCCGGAGGAGGTTCACCGCACTGATTTTCGGGGCTCCGGTGATGGACGCCGGAGGAAACGCCGCGGAAAAAATATCGAACAGGCTTGTTCCTTCGGCAAGGCGTCCGCGGACCGTGCTGATCATCTGGTGGACGGTGTTGTAGGTGTCTACATGAAACATAGGATCGACGCGGATGGAACCGGGTTGACATATCCGCCCGAAATCGTTCCGGACCATGTCGGTGATCATGAGGTTTTCCGCCCGGTTTTTCGGATCGTTCGACAACGCTTCCGCGATTTCCCTGTCCCGTGCGCCGAGCGGATCGCGTTTCGCCGTTCCTTTCATCAGGGAGCATTTCAAACGGTTTTTCGTCCGCTCCAGGAACAATTCCGGCGAAAGGGAAAGAATCTTGAGTTCCGGCGAGAGGTTCAGGAAGGCCGCATACGGCACGGGATGACGGCTGAACAGATTCAGGAAAAGCCGTTCCGGTTCTTTTTCCGGTCCCGCGTGACAGCGGAACGTGAAGTTGGCCTGATAGAGATTCCCTTGAACGAGATTTTCGCGGATGACGTCCAGCCGCGCGAGATATTCGTCCCGGGTGAGTTCGGGGATAAAGTCCAGATCGCAGGGGAGGTCGTTCCGGCAGGGAATGTCCACCCGTTCCGGAGGGGTGTTATACAGCAGGAAAACCGCATACGGGACCTCGCCGGACGGGAAGGTTTCCATTTCCGGCTCAAAAGCGGCGGAGGCTTCATAGGAGAGCATTCCGACCGCCCATTTCCCCCGGGAAAGATGGGTTTCCAGTCTTGTGAAAGCCCCACGCATGTCTTCGTGTTTTGTGACGCGGATGACTTCGGCGGGCGAGGTGTACAATCCCCACCGGACGGAACCGGGCTGACGGCACAGGGCCGTTCCGTCTTGCTTCAAACATTCCACCCAATCCAGCGTATTCATTCCGAAAACCGTCCCGTTTCAAAATACAAATTCCTGAAGCGGTACTATATCGCGAATCCGGAAGAAATGCAACAGGTTCAGGAGATGAATTCGATTCCGGCAACGGCGCAATAATTCCGAAGGGAATCCAGGTGATCGCCGTATGCCAGAATGTAGTGCTGTCCCAGGACGTTTTTCAGGAACTCGTCGGAATCCTTTCCGAAGAAGACTTCCAGGCTCGGCAGCTGCGGGGCGGGCGGCGCCCATCCGGCCTCTTCCCATGCCTCGGGCGTTTTTGCCTCGCCCTTGACCGCGTGGAGGATCAGCCTGCCGTCCATCTGGCCCAGGCGCGCGATGGTTACAATTCCAGTCTTGAGCCTGGAAACGTTCAGGAGCCCTTCGCCGAAGGAACCGAAGGCGTTCGGCATGACCGTGATTCTGCCGTCCGCGATTGAAGCCGGAACATAGTCGGGGACACCCATCAGCGCGGAGTCTTTCGTGAACTCATAGAACTCCAGGTAGGCCGGGGATTTTCCGGTCAGATTCTTCAGAATGAGTTCCGTAACGGCTCCATAGGAGTCGTTTTCCGGGACGCTCGGAATGTCGGTGACGTCGTGCAGCAGAGTGAGCGCGCCCGCCGGGGCGAATTTCAGCAGTTTTTTCACGCCGTCCACATCGCAGAAGGAGAAGGCGTCATAGCCGCGTTCCTCGATCTTCCGGCGGAAGGCCAGCATCAGCCGGACGGAGTTCTCCACGGTTCCTTCCTTCGGCGTGCGCACGAACACCCAGTCTTTCCGGATTTTCTTTGCGAGGGCCGCAATCTCTTTTTCCGGGATCGTTTCCATGATCTGTTGAATTTCCAGCAGGTCGAAATGTTCGATCTCCGCGCCCACGGTCTTTTTCAGGAGCGTGCCGTCGTAGAGCGTTCCATAGAGGCGCATGTCGCGGTAGCCGCTCATGCCGATGAGGGCGTGACGCATCCGGGCGTCGGCGGAAGCCGCGTTCAGGAACGAGACCGCCTCGTCATAGCGCGGCGCGGAATCCTTTTTGTTTACGAGATATTGGAAGCGGAAGCCCATCTCCTTCATCGGCGCACGCAAGGCGGTCGTACCGGCCTGGTCGGCGGTCGTGACGAAACGGCCGCGTTCGCGCCAGCCGCTCAAGCCCCAGAGAAGGATCGGTTTGTGTTTGAACGGTTCGATGGTCTGGATGACCGCCCATGTCGGAATCCAGCCCGCGATGCACACGACAAGCGCGTCGAAATCGGCTTTGGACAGTTCTTCGACGGCCCGCCGCGCCTGTTTTCCTTCGGGATCGTCGCTGACCGGCGCGGTCACGGTGAGTTCAACGCCGCGTTTTTTCAACTCCTTCACGACGGAGGCGCAACGGGTGTCGATGAACTCCCGCGGCGTATTGACTTCACCGAATCCGACGAATCCGGCGCGGATTTTTCCTTCTTTGCGAATCATGATTTTCCTTCCTCCGTTTTTGAATTATACAGCTTCGGCATTCACTTCCAGTTTCCGCCCGGCTTTTTTCACGACGAAATTCCGCAATTCCGGCTCGGCCGGATGATGAAGGATCGCCGCATACCGGAACGGCGACTCCGGACGGGTGATGTTCACACGCACATTGTCCACCTGGACGTTTCGGGCATTGGCGATGTAGAAGGGCGCCCCGGAAGTTGCGTAATCCCATTCTCCGTATCCGTATTTCTCGATGTATTCCGGAATGGAATCGTATTCCATGGAAATGTTCGAGAAGCGGATTCCGTCGACGATGCTGTTTTCATTTGACTGAACGACGAAGTTCAATTTTGCTTTGCCGGTGATGTTGGAAAAGTGAATATTCCGGATCGGCGGCGCGGGAACGTTCGAGATTCCGCGGCAATGGGAGGAAAGAAAGACCGGACATCCGCAGTCCATGTAGAGATTGTCGAAGGAGATGTTTTCGATGGTGCATCCGGGCGCGTCGTCGGTATTGAAGGAATAACGCGCTTCCAGGCAAACCGCCTTGGCGCTGTCCCGGATGATCATATTGCTGATCAGGCAATTCCGGATGGGGCCGGTTCCGACGCCGATGCGGAACGCGTTGCAGCCGGGAGTGCGGAGCTGGCAGTTCGTGACAACAATGTCTTCCAGGATTTTTTCCTTGTTTTTGAGGCGGTTCCGGCAGCAGCGGAACGTGATGCAGTCATCCTGGGTATCGATGAGACAGTCGCTGACGATCACATGGCTGGAAGCATCGATATCGATCCCGTCGCTGTTCTGGATTTCCGGATTGTTTTTCACGCGGAGCCCGGAAAGGATCACGTTGTCGCATCCGTAGACGAAGCAGCTCCAGTAGGGAGAATTGAACAGTTCGATATTGCGGATCGTGATATATGTCGATTCGCAGAGATAAACCATCTGGGACGGGCGGAAGAACCCTTTTTCCGTGCTGAACCCGAAGTGTTTTCCATTGCCGTCGATCCGTCCTCCGCCGACGATTCCCACATGGTCGACTTCCAGCGCCACGATCAGATGTTTTCCGTTCGCATGTTCCGGTTCGCAGACGGAGTTCTGCGGCCAGGCGTCCGGGGCATTGTAGTCATCGAAATTGTCCGATCCTTTCAGAACACAGGACGGCGGAAGATTCAGCGTGACGGAATTCCGCAGATAGATCGTTCCCGTCGTATAGATGCCGGCCTCAAAGAAAACCGTGCCTCCGCCGCTTTGCGAACAGCAATCAATGGCGGACTGGATTGCTTCCGTCTGGACTTTTCCCGTATCGGGAACCGCGCCGTAATCCTTGACCCTGACATTCATGTGGACTCCTGTTTTTGATAATTTCGAGTTAAAAAGCCGCCAGAAGGATTCTGTTGATCCCTTTGTTCCGTCATAAGGAGCTGGTCCAATAATTGTTGCGGGATTTCGCGGGCGGACTGACCGTGCTTTCCGCATGCTGCGCGTGATACAGCACGGTCAGTTCGTCAAACGCTTTTTCACAGAGTTTATCGGGCTTTCCTTCGTTCTTCTTGAGTCCGGCGTCGAGCAGCGCCCGGAGATAAACGATCCGCCAGCGCCAGGACTTCCGGCCCCATTCCGGCAGTTGAGCATCTGTTTCCTTCAGCAGGGCGAAAGCCTCTTCCGCTCCGGGGTCCTCTTGCGGCGGCTCAAGCGACCTCCGGGGCGGCTTTCCGGTCAGGAGTTCGGAAAGGCCGTCCCACGTGCGGATGTGATGATTGTCTTCCAGGATCGAAAGAGCCTTCATTACGGGCGCGGGATCATTCAAACCGAACTCATATCCAATGTATTTTTTCATGGTTTCGGAGGCGGGTGAATCCCGGCAGTAGAACTGGCTGTAAATCACTTTGGAAAAGTCTTCGAAAATTCCTTCCGAATACGGGAAGCCTCCTTGCAGAAACCGCTTTTGTCCGTCCCAGTGCTGCTGTTGCTTCCGCGCCAGGATGGAAGCGCCGAAGCCGCCCCACGGATACATTCCCGTCATGCTGATCTCCGGAAATCCCAGGAAGGGCTGTCCGGCGGGTTTCGGCAGAAATTCTTCCAGGAGGTATTCACAGAATTCCGGCGTTTTTTTCCGGCGTTCCAGCAACGAGTTCCATTCGGCTTCCCGGAACATCCATGCGGAAACGATGGTCCGGCAGTCCGGCAGAATGGATTTCAGGATTTTTTCGAGTTCGACGCAGAGTTCCGGGTAGGTTTGGGTCGCCCACGGCACACAGTCTTTGCAGCCGCATCCGCCCTGGTCGTACGGCCAGAAACAGAGGGAATCCAGTTGGAGTCCCGCATAGAAATTCCGGCAGAGGTTCCCGAATTGTTTCAGAAGGTATTCTTTTCCCTCCGGTTTGGAAGGACAGATCTGCGAATCATACCATCCGCCCCGGATGCCGTTTTCTTTTTGGGCGCGGAGAGGAGCCGGAGAGTCCGCGAAAGATTCGTTGACAGCATACAGACAGGTTCGTTTCATGCCCATTGCTTTGGCGGTTGCCGCAAAGGTTTTCAGGCGCTCCCGGAAGGCGGCGGATTCCGGATCGTCGAAGTTGCGGAAATGGTGCAGATCGTACCAGAAGACGAAGACGTTGAAGCCCCAGAGCGCAAGGTCCGTGATGTATTCGCAAACCTCCTCCATGGGCGCACTATGGTAGAAGTTCTGGAAGTGAACCGCAAAATAGATGCCCCGGAAAGGTTTTTCGGGCGCGAACATCCCATGGCCGTCCCAGGGAATCATACCGTCTTTTCCGTAGACGGATTCATGGAGGAAGCGTCCCGCCCCGCAGACCAGTTCCGACCGGTCCGCGGCGGAAATCACCGTGCGGGAAGCGGTTTTTTCGACCGAAAAAACTCCCGGCGGAAGGGCCGGATCGAGCCGTGTTTCGAGGGTGAAGTCCGGCGCGTCGGCGGAGATGTGTATGCCCCGTGCGGAAAAGCGTTTTTCCAGCACGCCGGCAAGCTTTTTTTCGTCTGAAACGATCCGGAGACTTCGCACTTTCATTTCATCGTCTCCTCAAAAGAGCGCGTTGATGGTGTCCACAGTGATGTCGGCGAGCCGGTACCCGCCGTCGGAACCGACCTGTCCGTTAATGATGAGTCCGCCGTAGCCGCCGAGCTTTTCCGCGTCCGGGCTGGGGAGATAGCCCGCCGGACGGTCCGCGCCCGCCGAAAGCTGGACAAGGAACGTCTGCGCCGCTTTGCTGCGGGCCTTGATGATCTGCCCGTAAGAGAGGTACAGTTCGAACGGGTTGTTCGCGATGGCGACGTCTCCGAGACGGACGACGTTCATATCGAAGGAAAGTTCCGGATGCTTCCCCTGATCTTCATACCGTTTGATGACCGCCTGCGCGTTCTTGATGAGCACGAAATGATGCAGCTTGCTGTCATAGGGGCCGTGTCCGTCGAGTTTTTCATTGGCATGGGTTTCCGCGCAGAAGTCCGCGAAGGCTTCTTTTTCGGGCTGGATGGCGACGAGGCGTTCCAGCTCGGCTTTGGCCGCAACATACTCCGGATAGGAGGCTCTGCGGCGGGGCAGGACGACCCGTTTGACCGTATGCTTGAAGACCGGTGAAAAATCGGGCTTTTCCAGCACGGCGGAGCGAACCGCTGTCAGGAGGCGTTCCGCCATGACCGCAACGCCGTCCTCGTGCCAGAAATCCGGTTCCGTGGCGTAGTGGCGGACCAGGTCTCGCGGGGACTGGCATCCGGCGGGGCTGATCTGGTAGATCATGTGGAAATTTTTGCCGAACTCTTTTTTCAGCAGTTCACGCGCAGCTCCGGCGAAGTCGGAGGAAATCTTGTAGGTGGACTCCATGATCTGCGACGGACAGGCCGTGTTCAGGAACATGCCGGTGGGCTTGCCGGATTTGTCGACCGTGAAGAGCATGTCGACGCCGGAATCCTCGCCGGCCTCCATGCCGATAAAGTCGCGGCGGGTGGTGTCGCCGTACATTTCGGCCTTGCCGTTGGAATAAACCGCGCGGCGGCAGTGTCCGACGCGGGCATTGCCGAAGCCGCGCAGGATGCCGCCGGGCTTGCGGCTGCGCCACGCATTCACGATGTTGTCCGCGATCAGCGGCAGAACGAATTCGACGTATTCATCGGCCGTGAGGGCGCCGCTTGCCGCTTTGCGCCAGCTGTTGCTGAGTCCGACCGTGGCGGTGGAAGGGCCGTTGTGCGTATGGATCGCGTTCAGGAATATCTTGTCCGGCTGGATTTCCGGTTCCCGTTTCGCCACTTCCGCACGGACCCGCTTGTGGAAATCCTCCTGGAAATTAACCAGGTCGAGCGAAGCGGTGAGGAACTGTTCCTTTCCGTCGGAAAAAGCGGCGGCGACGCATTTCAGACGGGAGTGGATTCCTGTCGCGATACGGGCGTAATACTGTCCGTATAGCTCGATTTTTTTGTCGGTGACGGGAGTGATGTCGGTTTCGGACCAGCCGATGAGAAGTGTTCTGTCCATGGTGATTTTATCCTTCTTTTGATGACGTTGTCTTATGGGCGTATTTGGATGCGTAAAACATGATGGGAATCAGAAGCAGGAAAAGCACGCCGGAAGTGAGGAACACCGCGTTGATTCCGGCAAGGAAGATGACCCCTCCTCCGAGGAGGGCCGCGATCAGGATTCCGAACATCCGCAGGCTGGAAGCCATCCCGAACAGCGTCCCGCGTTTTTCCGGCGGGGAAATGCGGGAAAGAAGGGTCTGGAACGCGGGTTCCAGTCCGCCCGCCGCGAAGAAGTGGAAGAACCGCGCCGAACCGAGCATGACGACGTTGACGGCATAGGCCTGAAAAACCATCGTGCAGGCGGCGAGGATGGTGGCGGGCAGGGCGATCTTCGTGGGCGAATAGCGGTCGCAGAGTTTCCCGATCAGGATTCCGGAGAAGAATCCGCCTAGGGCGGCGAGCGCACAAATCCATCCGGTGTACCGAATGGCGTTCGCCGTTCCTCCGACCTTTTCGACCAGAATCGCCAGGTACGGTTCATCCAGGCGGCGCGCCATTCCCATCACGATGAAGAGAATCAGCAGAATCCAGATTCCCCAGGAATACCCCTTCCACATGTCAAAGAATCCCGGCTTTTTCTCCTCCTTCGCGACCGGCAGGGGGCGCGTGAAGTTTTCCCGGACGAAGACGTGCACCAGCACGCCGCCCGAAAGGAAGGAAAGTCCGCAGATCACGAACGCCCAGAAATAGCCGAAGGTGTTCACGACCAGCGCGCCTCCCAGAAAGCCCAGCATGTTGCCGCTCCAGATGGCGGTGCTGAGGGTTCCGAGCGCGAACCCCTGTTTGTCCTCCGGCGTGTTGGTGACGACCAGCGTCTGCGCCGCCGTGACGGTTCCGGAGAAGGCGGACACCACGAAACGGATGGCGATGAACCAGACCACATTCGGGGCAAAATAGAGCAGGGGAAACAGAAACGAGGTCACATAATACGAGCGCAGCAGCATGAGCTTGCGCCCGTATTTGTCGGCGAGGATTCCCCAGATCGGAGCGGAAAGACAGAAGCTGAAGAAGCCGAAGAACGTCAGCGCCGAAATCCACAGTCCGCATTCCTGGGGATTGACCAGATGGTAATGATCCCGGAAGAAAAGCGGAATGAATGGTGTGATTCCGGCGAATCCCGCCATGGCGAGAATCTGGGAAATCCAGATGAAGGTCAGATTCCGTTTCCAGTCGATGCACGGAGAAGAGATGCTTAGAGCTGAATCCATTTTCCACTCTCCGCCGATTCTTTGACCTTTTCAAGAAGGATCTGGATGCGGACGCCCTGGTCGAGGGCGGGACCCTGCGCTTTTCCCTTGTGGACGGAGTCCAGGAAGGTGTAAAGACAGTGCATGTGTCCGCGCAGCCAGCCCATGGGAGCTTTCGGCGTGGGGAACCCGGCGGGCTTGTCGTAACGCTGTCCGCAGTCGATGGCCGTCCAGCCGCGCACGCCGCCGATGGGGGAACTCTTCGCGGCAGCGTCATAATAATAAAGACGGTGCAGGTCCATGGGGACCATTTTCAGGGCGCCCCTGCTGCCGTAGATTTCGAATCCGATCTCATCTTCCGCTCCGGTGGCGATTTTCGAGGCGGAGATGACGCCGCAGGCGCCGTTGGGAAGGCGGACGGTCGCGATCATGTTGTCCTCGGCGTCCACCTTGACCGGCCTGGCCGGATCGTCGGCGGAGGGCCGTTCCGGATAGGCGATGTGCGTGACGGCGGAGAGCGCGGCAAAATCGCCGAGCAGATGGTTCATCAGGTCGAGGATGTGACTGCCGAGGTCGGCGACGACTCCGCCTCCGGCGTCCGCGGAGAGTTTCCACTTCAACGGCGCTTTCGGATCGGCGCTGCCGGAATGGAGATAGAAGCCGCGGAACTCAAGGATTTCGCCCAGCAATCCTTCCCCGATCATCTGTTTCGCCCGGAGAGTGACCGGAAAGAAGCGGTTCTGGAGGGTCATCTGCGAGACGCCTTTGTAGTCTTTGAGAGCTTCCCGGATTTTCAGGGCTTCGCCGAGCGTGGCGGTGAGAGGCTTGTCGCAGTAAATGTGCTTGTTGTGCTTTATGGCGGACATCAGGGCGTCGAAGTGGAGATGGTTCGGGGTGCAGATGTCCACGATGTCGATTTCGGGATTTTCGGTGATTTCGCGGTAGTCGGCCGTTGCGTATTCCGCGCCGACTTGCGCCGCTCCCTTTTCGGCGGTTTCCGTGCGGGAAGTGCACACGCCGGTGATTCTGCTTTTGAATTCCTTCTGGTCATAAAACAGAGGGATGTTCAGGTGTCCGTAGGCGTGAACCTTTCCGATGAACCCGAACCCGACCATTCCGACATTGTAAACTTTCATGAGACCTTTCCATGGATGCTGTTGGGCTTTCCGAAACGGCAGCATGTCGTTTCCGTATCAGGGGAATATACAGCGGAAACCCCGTATTTCCAATTCGGAGAGTCATTTTGCCACTGGATTCCGACGCGGTCGAAACGGACCCTTTCGGTGTTCTCCAGGTAAAACGCGGAAGGATGGTACTCCACGGGAATATATTTTTTGCGGTCTTCCCCGGCGTTGAGATGATCGCCTTCGCCGGCACAGACGAGTTCGACGTCGGCAAGCGTCACATCGCAGACCGGATTGCCGCGGTTGCCGGTGATATAGGAGCCGCGCGTGACCGTGCCGCGAAGATGGTTGAAGCTGATCCGGCGGATGGGCTTGCCGAGCGGTTGATCCTGCGGTCCGAGGTTGTGGGTCTTGACGACGATGGCGCGTTCCGCCTCGATTATCAGGTTGCTCATCGAAATGTCTTCGATCCCGACCCCCTCGCTTCTTTCGGAATACTGCGACACGAAACAGATCGCGGTCCGCGAATGGTGGATGATGATGTTGCTGATGGTGCAGAACCGGACCAGTCCGTTCCCCACGCCGATGCGGAAGGCGTTGCAGCGGGTGTGAAGCAGGCAGTTCGTGATGGTGACGTATTCGCAGGGCTTCGGATTTTTGAGCGGCGCGGAATAGCCCCGGAGCGTGATGCAGTCGTCGCCGGAGTCGATGATGCAGTCGCTGACCGTGACGAAGCGGCAGCAGTCGATGTCGATGCCGTCGCCGTTGTGCGTGCGCTGGTCGTTGTAAATGCGGAGGCCGCGGATGTTCACATGCTCGCAGCCGTGCAGGAAACAGGTCCAGTAGGGGGTGTTGTAAAGCTCCACGTCCGTGAGCGTCACGTTTTCGCACTCGCACAGGAAAATCATTTGTCCGGGCCGCCATTCGGGCCACTGGAAGACGTGATCGTATTGCGGATGCGGCTCGTTCATGAAGGCTTCGCGATGGCCGTCGATGCGTCCGCCGCCGCGGATTACGATATTATGCTGCTCCACGGCGGTGATGAAGTGCGCGCCGCTGACTTTTTCCATGGCGAACACACGGTTCTGCGGACAGAAGTCGTCGGCGTTGTAATCCGTCCGGTCGGGGCTTGCTTTCAGGATCGCGCCGGGCGCGAGTTCGAGCCCGCCGTTGGATTTCAGATACAATGTGCCGCTGAGATAGACGCCCGGCGGGAAAAAGACCATTCCGCCCGCGTCGATCGCCTTCTGAATGGCGGTGGTATCCCTGGTTACGCCGTCGCCGGCCGCTCCGAAATCTTTGACGTTGTTCATCCGAAAATCTCCTGTTTTTTACTGGTGAATGATGGATTCGCATCCGGCTTTTGGAATATCAAAAGTACAATCGTCCATGCGGACCTCTTCCGTGTTGGAAAGGAACAGAGCACTTTTCCAGGCGTCCGTTTCATCCCGCCAGCGGAGCCGGAAACGGTGAAACCGGATGCCGGAAGCGTTGACAATATAAAATCCATAAGGACGCCGGTAAACATTGTCGCCGGTCCATTTTTCCATTTCCGGCAGGATTCTTTCGCCGCCGGAGAGAGTGAGCGAGACATCGGAAAATTCAATCTCTTCGATGTTCCGGTCAAGATTTCCCTGAATGATCGAATTCGCTTTTCCATATCCGCGGATTCCCCGGAAAGTAATCCCTGATATTTTCTTGCGGGAGGCGGGAAGCGGTTCGTCGATCCAATTGGAACTGAGGTCGAACGGAACCCGGACGTCCAGTAGGATATTGTCGAAAAGAACATCGGCGATTTCCACCCCTTCCGCGCCGCTTTTGAAGATGGCCGGCAGATAGGTGGAAAGCAGGACGATTCCGAAATTCGTATCCCGGATGCAAAGATTGCTGAAAACGCAATGGCGGATGGTTCCGTTTCCGACGCCCAGGCGAATGGCCGCCTGGCGGGAACTCAGAATGCAGTTCGTTACCGTGACATATTCGGTCACGCCCGGCGAACGGAGTAATTTTTTTGTGCCGCCGGCGCGGATGGCAAGGCTGTCGTCCGAGGTGGCTATATTGCAATCGCTGATACACACGCGCCGGCAGCAATCCACATCCAGTCCATCCCCGTTCCAGACCCCCGGTTCATTGGTGATTTTCAGTCCATGAAGCCGTATATCCTCGCATCCGTGGAGGAAACACGCCCAATAAGGGGAATGGGTCATTTCAAGATTTTCAATGGAGACGTCGGAACATTCGCAGATGAAAATCATTTGCGAAGGCCGGATTCCCGTGAATTCGGCCCGGGAGCATTTCGCCGGATCGAAAAACGCCTTACGGTTGCCGTTGATGCGTCCGCCGCCGCGGAGCGTGACATGGTGGATTTCCAATGCCACGATCAGATGTGCGCCGCAGGCCTTTTCCTCGATCGAGAAACTGTTCTGCGGACAGAAATCCCGGTCGTTGTAGTCCGCAATGTCCGGGCTTCCCAGCAGAATGGCACCGGGCGCCAGTTCCAGCCCGCCATTGGATTTCAGATACAATGTGCCGCTCAAATAGACGCCCGGCGGGAAAAAAACCATTCCGCCCGCATCGATCGCCTTCTGAATGGCGATGGTGTCCTTGGTCACGCCGTCGCCGACGGCTCCGAAATCCCTGACATTGTTCATCCCATAAGCTCCTTTTCGGTTTCCGCGATGGCTTCCTCGATGAAGTCCATTCCGCGCTGCGCCACTTCGTTCGGCATGACGATCGGGGGACTCATCCGCAGGATGTGTCCGGCCGGAATCCATGCGAGCCCCTTGCGGAACGCTTTCTGGTAGACCCGTTTTCCGGCGGCGTCGAAGGGTTCCTTCGTTTTCTTGTCCTTGACCAGTTCCACGCCCAGCAGACACCCCTTGCAGCGGGTGTCGCCGACGATTTTATATTTCGTTGTCCAGTCCGCCATCCGCTTCTTGAAAAGGATTTCCAGTTCCTGCGCGTGATCGAGAAGGCCTTCCTCCTCGATCACTTCGATGCTGGCGAGAGCCGCGGCGCAGGCCATCGGGTTGCCGCCGTAGCTGGTGGAGGCGCTGATCTTGTCGACCGCGTCCGCGTAGGGAGTCCGGACCGCCATCGCCGTGACCGGGAAGCCGTTGCCGAAGCCTTTCCCGAGTGTGACGATGTCGGGCAGGACATCCCAGTGTTCCATGCACAGATACTTGCCGGTGCGCCCCATGCCGGTCAGCACCTCGTCCGCGAACAGCAGGATGCCGCGTTCGTCGAGGAACTTGCGGAGCTTCGGGAAAAAGTCGTCCGGCGGCATGATGGAACCGCCCCAGCCCTGAATGGGTTCGAGCACGAAGGCGGCGACTTGTCCGGTGGTGGATTCCTGAATGAAGGAGTCATAGAATTCCAGATACTTTTCGGTGTCGAGCGAACCGTCTTCGCGGGTCCACCACGGACGGTAGGTGTCGGGGCGCGGAACCATGTAGAATCCGGAGGCGCGCGCGGGGCCGCTGAATTTGGTCATGCGGGCGCAGGCAATGGCGTGTCCGCTCTTTCCGTGGAAGTCCATGAAACAACTGATGAATTCATGCTTGCCCGTGGCGGCGCGACAGGTCCGCAGTCCGGCTTCGACGGCGGCGGTTCCGCAATCGTAAAGCTGGAAGCTCTTGAGGTCGCCGGGAAGGATCGCGGCCATTTTTTCGAGAAGGCGCACCTTGATTCCGGTGGTGAAATCGTGCGCGTTCATGAGCTGTTTCGCGTAATGGGCGACGGCTTCGGAAATTTTCGGATGACAGTGTCCGAGGGTCGTCACGTAAATGCCGCTGGAGAAGTCGATGAACTGATTGCCGTCCACGTCTTCGAGCATGCACCCCTGTCCGCGTTCGAAGGCGACCGGAAAAAGACGGACCTGTCCGGAGAGGCCGCGGTAATATTGGACGGCGCGGGCGTGGAGCGCATTGCTTTTGGGTCCGGGGATAGTGTCGGTCACGAGGTGCGGGTAATAGCTGAGATCGAGTTGATACGGCGTCGGATTGTAGTTGCCCATGGGAAGGAACCTCCTTTTGATTTGTTAAAAAATAACATATTCAGGTTTCTTTTGACGGGAAAATATAATTGCCTGTTTCCGGTCTTGCAAACACGATTCAAAACGGGAAGTGAAAAAAGGGGAAATTAAATGTTGTTTTTTAACATTTCATGAAGGAAAACTGAACGCTCCGTCGTTCAGCCGCGCCGGAAGAACTGCTTCCGGTAGTTCTCCGAGTCATTTTTTCCGGAAGAAAGAACGGGGTCGGGTGTCGGCGCAGGGGAGGGAGCTCCCGCCAGAATCCGGTGCATCGCGGCTCCTTCCGCTCCGGCCAGAAAATCATGATACGGGAAATAATTCTTCATCAAAAACCCGCCGTAACGGACCAGCCTCATTTCTCCGGTGATCCGCGGATACGCTTCTTCATGGGCTTCGACCGCGACGCAAAGTTTTTTCCGGATCGCGGAAACAAGATGCTCCACGCTCGGCGAAGAGGCGAAAACGATCGTGTAATTCCATCGGAAACACTGGCTGAGCCCGCTGGTCCCGTGGGCGTCGCTGGCGGAGACGGGGGCAGGGCGGCGGTCCGGTTCCATTCCGTGATACAGAAGTTCCTGGAGGGAGTTGGCAAGCCAGCCGTCGTGTCCATGTCCGCTGAACACCTCCAGCGCGTCGAATCCGCTCTGCCGGAGGAGCGCCCGGAGCAGCCCTTCGTGAATCTTGTTTTTCTCCCGTCGCCAGCAAGGATGGCTGAAGACGGAGACGCCCCCCGCCTCGCGGATTTTCCGGAATACCCATTCCGCCCGGACCAGCGGCTCCGGATCGAAGGGGAGGGACGCTTTCCGGAATTCCCCGCGGATGGAATCCAGTTCGTTTTCAAACGGAACGGGATGTTCTTCCGCCCAGCGGTGAATTCCGAAAGCCGCACCGAGGCTCAGAGTATGGAGATATTCATCCGCCAGCTGGACTTCCTCGCCGGGCAGGATCGTGACCGGAGGCGCGTACTCCTTCCAGAAACGGATCGCCTCCCGGGACGGGTCGTAGAGCCGGTGGTCCGTGACCGCCATGAAGTCATAGCCGACTTCCCGGCAGCGCGCCGGGAGGTATTCCGGAGCCTCCGTTCCGTCCGAGCGGTTGGAATGGAGATGGAGATCCCCCTTGTAGGGGAAGAGGGAAAAGAGATCGCGGGAAAGACTGTAGAGAGAAAAGGAAAGGACGCGTTCGGCATTGTTTTTCGGAAACTTCACGAGGAGCGTGTGTTCCTGTTCCCCGGCAAAGAATCCCGTGACTTCGAGCGTGCCGTCTTTCAAGAGAGAGAAGGAGGAAAGGGCGCCGGCGGAAGAAGAGAGATACCCCTCCTTGGAAAGCCCGTCCACGGGAATCAGTTCGACGGTGAGGCGGTCCGCGGGCGGAAATGCCGCGTGGGAGAAGCGCGGACAAATTCGCACGGTCGCCCGGGTATCCGCCGGGATTACGGCGGGCGAGAGAAGGTAGTCACGCTGGATGGGGGGAAGCACGATTTTTTTTCCTTTCGTCCGGTTTATCCATAAGATGGAGGTTCGAACGGGATTTGTCAAGCGGAAATTCCGTTCGAACGGTAAAAGAAGACGGCAGGCGGAGGGGGATTATTTTTCCAATTTCAGGTCCGTGAGCAGAAAACTTTGAATCCGATCGCTTCCGCGGGTCCGCAGCAGGATGCTTTTGACCGGGCTGGACTGGACGGACTCCGACAGGGGAATGTAGAGGACGCCTTTTCCGCTTTTCATGATGGGCCGCACCACCAGAGGCGTGCCTTTTTCCGGGGTGACGGTCAGCATGAACGCCTGGAGGAAGCCGGGATTGACGAATTCAATCGCGAGATAACGGTATCCCTTCCAGTCCCGGACGGAGAGATCCTGAATCTCGGCATACGGCCATTGTGCACCGGGGGCGGCATACTGGACTTCGCCGTTGTCCTTGCGGGTGACGGCGGCGGGGAAGAGGAACGACATGGCTTTATCCCCGGCGTTCCAGGAAATCACGGCGCCGAACCCGCTTTTCCAGGCTTTTTCCATTTCGGGAGCATTGACGAGGGCGAGGGATTTTGTTTCGATGTTTTGAGGCATGGGCCGGGTCAGGACGATCTTGTCGCCGTACTTCTGGTAGTAGTCGAAGGCGAATCCCGTATCGGGAGCGAGGTAGGTGTATTTATACTTTTCCTTCCAGTCATCTTCGGGCAGATCGGTTTCCGGGTTTTTCCAGAGACGGAAATAGTCGATCTGGAAGGCGCACGGGAAGTCTTTTGGATCGGGGACGCCGAACCAGTCGAAATGCGGAATGCTGTCGAAATGAACGCGCATGGGCATGTCCCAGAGGTTGTTTTTGACCTTGAATTCCCGGACGAGCGAGCCGTCGATGAAGTAACGGATCACTTTCGGGGTCCATTCGAGGCCGTAGACGTGGAAATCGTCGGAGAATTTGAAGTCGGACTTCCAGTTCCGGGCGAAAACAGAGTGTTTGTAGGGCTTGCGGATGACGTTGTGAAGGGCCATGTTGTAGGTGTAGGTGTGGGCGAAGGATTTCCCGGCGAGTTCGAAGATATCGATTTCGGGACAGGTCACCTCCCCGGTCTTTTTGTTTTCGCCGACTCCGTAGAGCCAGAAGGCGTTGTTGAAGCTGGTCGCCTGAATCTTGGCCCGGATCTCGAGATAACCGTAGCGGAAGGTGTTCCGGGAGAAGATGCGTCCGACGCTGAAAGAATGATATTCGGGTCCACGGGGCTCGACCCGGCCGGAGGGCATATTCGGGTCATATTTAGTAATGATCTGCGCCATGCCGTCCTTCACGACGACGTTTTCCGGAAGACAGCGGGCAGGGGCGCTTCCGATGGTGTAGTGCCGGGTGTCCATCCACCGGGTCCTGTCGAGGGCGGTTCCGTTGAACTCATCGGAGAACTCCTTGACGAGACGCCATTTTCCGCGGTTGCCCTGATCGGAAAGAGGCAGGTCGTCGGTGATCCTTTTCGGTGTTTCGGGCAGGGGGCCGACACGAACGTAGTCATCCTCGTCGATTTTCCATTTCTCGAGGAGGCAGGAGCGGATGGTTTCGATTTCCTTTGCGGTAAAATCCTTGCGGTTGAAAATCAGGATTTCCCCGATGTCGCCGGTCACATATCCGCGGAGTCCGCCGTTCGAGCCGATGATCAGCGGATGAATGAAGTCCCCTTCCGAGGAAGCATGGAGAATGCGGGGCGTCTCTTCTCCGCCGTTGGCGCCGCCGGTCAGGGTGTGCGTGGCGGGGGCGGCCCGTTTGCCGTCATCCCAGTAAAGCTGGTGCTGCCAGCCCTCCGATTTCTGGGAGGCTTCGCGGCGGAAGACCACAAACGCGGAAATCTCTTTCAACTGAAGCGGCTTCTGCGTGATGAACTCCTGTTTTCCGGAGAAACGGGCCATGGAAAGATGATTCAGGCCGTCGGAAAGGAAAGCGGCGCCCGCCCCCTCCTTCCGTTCGCGCGCATCGTTGCCGCTGCCGGAAAGATCGCGCCAGAGAACGATCCGGCCGTCCTTCCGAACCAGCGAAGCGGGACGCGAGGCATCGAAATGGGCCGTCAGTCCTGCGGGAAGTTCGCGGACGACTGCCTGGGCGTCGATTCCTTTGAAAACAGCCTGGATGCTCTCGAAGACGACATTGCCGCCTTTGGCGACTCCGAAGGAGACCGCGCCCAGGGAAAAGGTTTTTCCGGGGGCGGCGCGGAGGGTGATCTGTTTCGCATAGGTGTGGACGCCTTCCTTTGTCCGGAATTCGACGGTGTCGTTTTTGACCCAGGCGCGCGGAAGGCTCTCGAAGACGCTCAGGTAGACGTACGTCGGCTTTTCGCTGCGGATGACGGCCGTGACTTCAACGATGTCCCCCGGTTTTGCGGTGAATTTTTCCTTCTGCGTCACCATGACGGGCGTCTGCGAATTGGCCTCCAGGCGGAGCCCGTCCGGAGACGGGGTCACTTTTCCGAGCGGCTGATAATATCCCGAGACCGTCTGCTGCCAGACGCCGGGCCAGGAACCCGCCTCCCTGAAATTGCTTTCCACGATCGGTTCCCCGGCGAAGCTTCCCAGCGCGAGTGCGCAGGAGAGCGGAATCAGTAATTTTTTCATCAGGACAACTCCATTTGTTCTGGATAAGAAACGTTTGTTACGGGATGAGGATCGGAACATCTATATAGCGGAAAACTCTCTTGAAAATGACCTTTTCATAGTCTTCCGTGGAATCGCGCTGATAGATCCGCTTGTTGATGAATTCCTCCATTCCGTTGCTGCCGGTATGTCCGTCGACGAAAAGCATGTTGTTGCGGTTGGAGTGGGAGAGGAGCGGCGAGGCGTAGCCGGCAAGATTCTGGTCCGTCATGAGGAAATACTCTTTGCCGTAGCCCTGCCGCCAGCCGTCGCCGAGGAGAAGGGTCATGGAGGTATGGACGATTTTGTCGAGGCGCAGATACGGCGTTTTCGGGCTGTTGCTGGCGCGATAGGTGGCCGCATAGGTGTACCAGCCCCAGTTCCAGTCGGTGGTGCCGAGATTCAGGGTGCAGCGGGACGTTTTGTTCATGCCGGCGTAGGTGAGATTGTGGTAGTAAAAAAGGACGGTCGCCCACTTGTCCGCCGAATCGTCGCCGGAACGGAAAATGTTGTTGTGGTCGTTCGCATAGGTCAGGACATAAAGGCTCATCTGTTTCATGTTGGCGGTACACTGAATGGCCTTTGCGCGAAGCCTCGCCTGGTTCAGCGCGGGGAGGAGCATTCCGGCCAGGAGGGCGATGATGGCGACCACGATGAGGAGTTCGATCAAAGTAAATCTTGCCGCAAACGATATTTTTTGATTCATGATTCTTCCTTTCTCCTTCTATTTGCATTGGTTTATGGAGTTGAAACTCCGGTAATTCCACGCATTGGACACGGCTCCCCGCGGGTTGTTCATGGATATTCCCGCTCCGTTTGGAAATACAGCACTTTGTGAAGCATGTAGAGCGCCGGATAAAAAATGGCTTCCACATTGCTCGATCCGCAAAGCATGATCGGTTTCGCCGGGGTTCCGGCGGCGGCCGTGTAAAATTTCTGGATCAGGGACGGTTCGTAGCGGCGGTTGCTCATGAGGGCGACCGAATCGAAGCGTTCGATGCGCTCGATTTCCGCGAGGGTCATCCCGAGCATGCGGTTGTAATCTTCGATCGTCCGTTCGGCCGCCTTGTCGCCGGAGAGGGCGCGGTGATGGATCAGGTTGAACACGGTGATGCGCGAATTGTTGCAGAGGGGAACGGAGGAATAGCGGTGGTAGCGCTCCACCACGCCGTCGTAGGAAAATTCGGCGTTGACGCAGCCGGTGCGGCCGCAGGAGCATTTTCTCCGGGAGGTCTCATCGACGCAGAAATGACGGATGTGATTCATGGTTCCGGGCTTGAGTTCCGTGATTTCCCCGCCGGAGACAAGCGTCATGTAGAAGCAGGCGCCGCAGACAACCCCGAGCAGGGTGCCCGTGACGCCGGTGCGCTGGGCGAAATGCCAGAAAAAGAGGTCGTCGTTGTAGTGGACTTCAAATTGCAGATGGGCGTAGCGCCTGGAAAATTCACGGGCGAAGAGGCCCGGAAATGAATGCTTTGCATTGAACGTGATGTCATAGGCGATGCCCGCGGCGCCCAGAATGTATTTTGAATGCTCCCGGAGGACTTCGCCGACCATCTGGAAAACCCGCGCCGCAATTTCCTGGTTCGTCCGGCAGTCGGAAAGGGAATAGTTTCGGACGAAGATCGGGTAGGTGTTGATGTCCACCAGGGTCACGAACAGTTTTTCGGCGGAGAGCCGGATTCCGAGAAAGCAGCATTTTTCGCTGTTGGAAAAATATGTGATCTTCGGACGCCCCCGCAGGGTGTCGTCGATTTTTTCATAGATCAGCCGCTGGCGCTTGAGCTCGTCGGCGTACCGGATGACCGTGCGTTCATTCAGCCCCGTGAACTTGATGAGATTCTGGCGGGAAACAGAGCCTTTTTCGAAAATCGTGCTCCTGAGCCGCAGCTTTTTTCCAAGAATTTTCGATTCGGGCATCATGGCGACATCCTTTTCCGGTTCGTTATTTAGAATATAATGAAAATGGAATTTTATGCAATGTTTTACTGTATTTTTTAACAAAATAATGAGAAAAAAGTTCCAGATGCCGTTTTTTTACCGGAATATGATTTCGATGAATTGTATGGGAATATATGGATGGAAGTCTTCCAAAAAGGTTTCCGGAAAGAAAAAAACAGCATTTCTTTTACTGTATTCTTTGTTTTTTACAGAGAAAGAATCCGGTCCCGGGGATGAGAGGGGCCGTACGCGGTATGAATGATGGCTGCCGCCCGGTTGTTCAGGACACTGCTCCGAAAGACTGCTCAATAACGCGTCTGTCCGATCCCTCACGCCTGATTTGCGCAGAGGAAACGCGTCAGAACTTCACCGCAGATGATCCGGGATTTCATCCGAAGCCTCGCACACAGGAATAAAAAAGCGGATTTTTTTTATTTTCACTCTTGACTAAGTCACAAAAACAGATATAATATGAACAAAGGAAATAAATACGGCGGAAAGCGGACATGAAAAGTAAAAATACCGTCATTCGGAATTATGTGCTGGGACTGATGGAAAGCGGGAGCTGTTCCGGCGGAGATAAGATTCCCGCCGCGCGCGATCTGGCCGTCCGGCTCGGCATTTCCCAGCTGACGGTCCAGAACGCGCTGGAGACAATGAACAAGGAAGGTCTCCTGAAAGTGGTTCCGCGCCAAGGCACCTATGTTTCCGAAGAATGGACGAACCGTATTCTTCAGAGCAGCATCAGCGCCTATATCGCCTGGAAGAGGCTGCCGTGGGGGGAATATTTCCTGAAGAACATTCCGGATCAGATCCCGCAGCTGCACTGTTCCATCCGTATGCCGAGGGGAGTGTTTGAAATCGTTCCGACTTCAACCGTGCTGATGAATCAGGATCAATATTTGGACCTTGAGCTGCTGCTGGACCGCTGTTTTCCGGACAAAAGCGATTTTCATGCGGAACAGTTCGATTCCTTCCGCTGCAAAGGGCGTCTGGTCGGACTTCCTTTCCTTTTTTCACCCCGCGTCATGCTCTATAATCCGCGAATTCTGAAAAAGAACGGCTGTCCGGTTCCCTCTCCGGACTATACCTGGGAGGATTTTCTTGGCTGTGTCCGTCGGCTGGGAAAGAGGCTTCCGGCGGAGAATGTTTTCGTCTGGAATGCCAGTTATTACAACTGGATGACCTGTGTGCTCCGGGCCGGAGGTTCCCTGATTGATCCGAATGCGGAGGACCCGGTGAAAATTGATTCCCCGGCCACCCGCCATGGCTTGAAACTGTTCCGCGATCTCCGCTATGCGCTGGGAGTGGAAATGAGCTCCTCCTATGAAGATATGTTCGAGAAGGGAAAAACCGCATTTGCGATCGGTGCAAGACAAGTGGTCGGGCGTTTGAAACAGAATGGAGTGCATGACTGGAATGTCCTGCCTCTGCCTCGGATCCCCGGCGGGTGCGACACGTCGCTTCAGGCAACGGAACTGCTGTGCGTCCGGAAAGAGTGCGTGGACATGGAATGTGCGAAAGCGCTGATCCGTTTCTTCTTGTCGGAAGCGTTTCAGAAACATCTGGCGGAGCTGAAATATGCGATCCCGATCCGGAAATCCGTCCTTCAGCCGTCGAACGATCCGCACGATATTCTTTTTGAGCGGGAAGTGCTCAAGGTGCATTCGCGTCACCACCTCGATTCTCCCGAATTGTTCCGGTTGGTCTGCGACGGCATCCACGATCTGCTGACCGGAGATGCGGATATTGAGGAAGGAACCGCGGAACTGGCCGGAATGCTTCGTGTTTTCATTCGCATCACCCGCGGAATTCCGTTCGGAAAAAATAAAAAATGAATCGGTTTGAATCGAAAATGAAACAGGAGACTGCAATGCAAAAAAGGAAGAATTTTACTCTGATCGAACTCCTCGTCGTGATTGCGGTCATCGCAATTCTTGCCGGAATGCTTCTGCCCGCCCTGAACAAAGCGAGGGAGAAAGGAAAACAGGCGGCATGCATCTCGCTTTTCAAACAGTTCGGGTATGCTTTCCGGATGTATCTGGACGACAACAAGGACTGGCTGCCGCCGATTCGTGACTACGGCAGTCCCGAAAAGTTTCTGTTTTCCCTGGAGGAAAGAAGCACTTTTCTGGGACCCTATCTGATGAAGACTACAAAAAATCAGCATATCGGCCTTCTTTCGAATTCCCTGCCCACAAAGTTCGTCTGTCCCTCCGCCTCCATTCCATCGGGATGGACACAGACTTACACATACGCAATCAACAATCACTTTTACAACGTCGGACTGGGCGGTGCGGATGCCGGGAAGAGCCTGCGTTACACTTCCTTCAAAAAACCGTCCGTCACTCTCTTCATGGGAGAAGTCCAGATGGAGAACAACTTTCAGATCAATTACTTCAATCCTTTGACTTCCGCCGGCAATGCGAGTGCGCTGCCGATGTATTTCCGGCATTCGGGTTCATCCGTCGTTCTCCATGGGGACATGCATGTACGATCCTACGTGTATCGGGATATTCCATTCCGTCCGGGCGGTTACCTGAATCTGTTCTGGTGGCCGAATCCCTGATATCCGTTTCAACTGTTTCATTCAAAACCTGGAGTGTCTTATGAGAAATATTTTTCGGTGGCTGCCGTTTCTTTGCCTGATGGCGTCGGGGGCGGAAATCGCGCTTGATCCGCTCTACGAGAATTGCGGGGTGTCCGTGATCGGCGAACCGGATACGCGAAGCATCACGATGCGCTTCCGCGAGAAAGGTTCCGCCTCGTGGAAAGAGGCCCTCCCTCTGGTAAAACTGCCCGTACAGATCCGTGCACCGACACACGGAAACTTTTTCGGAAAAGACCTGAAAGCGCTCCCCGTGCGTGAAAATGAGTGGCGGGGAAGCATTGTCCTGCTCAGGGAAAATACTCCGTATGAACTGGAGGCCGTGCTTTCTCCCGGAGGAAAAATCCTGAAAACAGAGTTCACCACTCGAAACTCGAAAGTCAGAGTCGTAAAAACCGTTTATCTGGATGAAATGCCGAAGGACAGACCCCTGATCCTGGAGGCGAAGGGGACGCCGGACGGCTGGATCCGTTACACCATGAAGGATCCGAAGGCTTTCATTTCAGGCATGAAAGGGTTCTCACGCGTGATCCTGGTCCGCAATTCGGAATATCTGCTTCTGGAAGGATTGACGGTTCGCGGCGGTGCCCGGAACTCGATTGTCCTGCGGGATTCCAGACACATTCAGATAGTCAACTGCGATATTGCCGGTCATGCGCCCGTCTTGAAACAGGCCCTTGACGACGATGGCAAATACCTTGCGGCGGACGGTGGAAAAATGTGGAGCTGCGCCGCTGTTTTCATACAGGATTCGTCGGATATTCTGGTGGAGCGTTGTTATATTCATTCTCCGGCCGGGACCGCGAATCCATGGTTTTTTTCGCATTCCTCGGGGCCGATGGCGATTGCGACCCGAAGCACGGCGGGCGGACTTGTCTTCCGCTACAATGACCTGACCGGAAGCGATGATCATCGCTGGGACGATGCAATCGGCGGAGGTGAAAATGATTCTCCGAACGGAGGATTCAACAGAGACGGCGATATTTACGGAAACATGTTCGCGCTGGGAAACGACGACGGGATCGAGCTTGACGGCGGACAGTCGAACATCCGCTGTTACCGGAACCGTTTCGAAGGAATGCTGTGCGGAATCAGCGTGGCCCCGTGTATCGTCGGACCGTCCTATGTTTTTCAGAACCTGATCGTGAATCTGGGCGATTTCACGAATCGTGGTGGACTCGCCCTCAAAACCGTATTCGGGGATATCGGCGTCGGACGGATTCACTATTTCAACAACACCGGGTCAGGAATCGGATTCGGTACCCGGCAACCGACGATTGAGCTGAATCCGCGCCTGGTGACACGCAACAACAACCTTGCGGGAAATTGGCAGATTCATAAATTGACAATTCCCGTGGATATGGATTACGATCTTTTCCATCATGAGATCGCGGAACGTGAGGAATCCACCGTAAAAGCGCTTGCGGACGAAAAACAGGAATTGCATTCCGTCCGGGGCAAACCGGTTTACGAGAGCGACACGGATCGAAGCTATCGCCTGAAGAACGGCTCTCCGGGAAGCGGAACCGGAACGCGCATTCCGAATTTTCAGGAGAAAGCCGGAGGAGACCTCGGCGCTTTTCCGGAAGCGGACAGCCCCGATCTGCCGTATCGTCCGGTTCCGGTCTTCTTGAACCGTTCTCAGATCCATTTCGAATTTCCCGGAAAAACAACTCCTCAAAAACTCATCTTGCGCGCGGAAAAAAATTTTCATTCCGAATTCAAAGTTCGAAAAGACGAACGGGGCGATTGGTTCTCCGTGACTCCCTCCGAAGGGGGTGTCCGGAACGGAAAGGAGATCGTATTCATCGTAACGCTGCATCCGGAAAAAATGAGGCGCGCAAAACGGTACAAGGATGCGTTTCTGGTCCGCATGGCGGATGGCTTCAGCCGTCCGGTCATGGTTTATGCGGATATGCGGGAATCCAAAGAGCTGCGGGCAAAAGAGAAAGGCGTGCTGCTGGAAATCCAGGCGGATGCAATGCGGAACGCTGGAATATATGAAAAAGGCGATCTTCCGGGAGCTCTGCAATTGAATCCGGCGAAAGAGGGTGAGCCATTGATCTGGGAATTTGAAATTCCGGAAGACGGAATCTATTATTTCTTCGGTGCATTTCACACTTCGGGGCTGATGCGGAATCTGTTCGAGTTTTCCGTGGATGGAGACAAGTCCGCTCCGCTCGAGATTCAGATGCTTGCCGGGAACTATCGGAATCATGCGTGGCGGCATCTCTTCCGCATCGACAAGCCGAGAGGCAAATATTATGAAATATTCAGGCTGAAAAAAGGAAAACACACCTTGACGATAGGACCGAAACGTGAAGGTGTCGTGCTGGAAAAAATCGCTGTCACGAACGATATTGAAATGATTTACCGTTAACCAGGAGTATGCAATCATGAAAAAATGGCTTGGAGCCCTGCTGTTTCTCTGTGGAAGCATCGCAGTGACGGGACAGACCCCCTCGCCGGGAGTGGCGATTACGCTGGACGGGGTGAAATCGAATGTGCCCTTGACGCCGAATGAGTTCAAAAACCTGACCCGTTACCAGAACCCGCCCTGGGCGAAGGATGCCGCAAAAAATTGTACGATTGTGGCATTGAAAAGCGTGGAAATGGACGGCGACTGGGAAGCGGTCGAGTTCAGTTTTACACCCCAGGCCGACGGTCGGATCAATTTGATTCTTTCCGGGAAATGGTTTCAGGACCCCTCCACTAAAAAACTTCGCGATTTGTGGGTCGGTTATGACAACATCACGATTACCGGCGCGAGCCTGGTCAATCCGGACTTCGAGGACTTCAAAAACGACGGAAGTTTAGCCGGCTGGATCAATGTGAAAGGAAAGGTCGTCAAAAATTCCGATCTGGCGAAATCCGGGAAGAGCTTCATCAAAGTTTCCTCCAACAGTCCGGTTCTGCAAAGCTTTACCGTGAAAAAAGGCGAGAAGATAACGGTCAAGCTGTTTGCCATGCCCTTCCCCGGTGAATGATATTTCTCAAGCTGTTTGCTCTGCCCGGACTTGAAATATCCGGTTCGGGTCCTTTTATCTGAAAGAGCTTAAAGATTTCTCCCGTCCGGTTTCCCGGAACGGCCCGTCGTGGAATCTATTTTTCTTCGGCCTTTTGAAAATAGAGCCGGACGGTGCGCGTCCGCGGCCCGTCGAATTCGCACAGGTAGACGCCCTGCCAGGTGCCGAGGACGAGCCGTCCGCTGCGGACGGGCAGGACATGGGAAAAACCCATCAGGGATGCTTTGAGGTGGGCCGCGCTGTTGCCTTCGGCGTGCCGGTAATACGTTTCCGTTGAGGGGATGAGTCTGTCCAGCTTGGCCAGCAGATCGTGTTTCACGTCGGGATCGGCATTCTCGTTGACCGTGAGTCCGGCGGTGGTGTGCGGACAGAAGAGATGGCAAATCCCGCAGGTCAGGGAAGGGGGGATTTCCGCATTGATTTCATGGGTAATGTCGACGAGCTCACACAGCGAGCTGGTTTTGATCCGGATTTCGGCCATAAAAATTCCTCTCGGATTGATTATCGGATACTATATCGTCTTGAAACCGGATTTGCAAAAAAAGAAACGGATTTTTGTAAAATCATCCGGGAGGAACGGATGGACGAGTTCCGGAAACGAATGAAACAACCTCTTCCCACTTGATTTTTTTTCGGAACAGAGTATTGTAAAGAAGTCTTTTGGAGGGACAAATAATTCATTGAAACGGGGGGATGAGTGATATGATGAACTTACCGCGTACCACGCCGGAATCCGTTGGAATCTCTTCCGGGGCCCTGGTCTCCATGCTCCGGAAGCTGAATGCGCTGGACTCCTTGAACGGGATCATGCTTCTCCGTCACGGAAAAGTCTGTCTGGAGGGCTGGTGGAAACCATACGCACCGGAGCTTCCGCACGGTCTTTTTTCGCTCAGCAAGAGTTTTGTTTCCGTTGCGGTTGGAATTGCGCGTGCGGAAAAATACCTTTCGCTGGACGACAAGCTGATTTCCTTCTTCCCGGAATACGAGAAAGATGTCACGGACCCGAAAATGAAGGAAGTCACGCTCCGCCACCTCCTGACCATGACCTCCGGACACGAGGTTTGCGCGAAGGACCTCATGATCCGCGATCCGGACGACGACTGGACACATGGATTTCTCGCGTCCCGGCTCTCCCGGAAACCGGGGGCGTTTTTCGCCTACAATTCCGGCGCGACCTACATGCTGGCCGCCATAATCCTCAAGCTCACCGGACAGAATGTCCGCGAATATCTGATGCCGCGCCTCTTCGAGCCGATGGGAATCATTCCCGGAATCTGGGAAACCTGTCCGAAGGGGATCAACTGCGGCGGACACGGCCTCTACCTCAAAACGGAAGACATCGCCAAGTTCGCCCAGCTTCTGCTGAACCGCGGAAAACTGAACGGAAAGAGCCTGGTCCCGGAAGATTATCTGGCGGAGGCGACCCGCAAACAGTCGGACAACTCCATGAATCAGCTTCCGGACTGGAAGTGCGGTTACGGCTATCAGTTCTGGATCAGCCGTCACGGATACCGGGGCGACGGCGCCAGCGGACAGTATTTGATCGTCCTGCCGGAGGAAGATGTCGCCATCGCCGTGAATTCCTGTCTGGGGAACATGGCCCGGATTCTGGACATTTTCTGGGACACCCTTCTTCCCGCCCTTCAGGACGCCCCTCTGCCGGAGGATTCCGGAAAGCACCGCGAACTGGGAAAACTTCTTTCCTCCCTCGCCATTCCTCCCGTCCGGGGGGACTGGGTAAAACGCCGTTCCGCCGTGCGGTATGAGTTCGAGCCCAATGCCGCCGGAATTACCGCCTGTTCTGTCGAGTTCGGAGAGAAGGAATGCGCGTTGACGTTCTTCAACACAAATCCCCGGAAAACGGAACAGCTGCGGGCCGGATTCGGGTTCCACTGCCTGAACACCTTCCGGCTCAGCGATGTTTTTGCGCATCCGACCGCCGCGTCCGCCGCCTGGATGGAGGACGACGTGCTGGAAATCCATGCGTTCTGCTGCGACACCACCTTCCGCGATGTTTACCGGATCGACTTCAACGATCCGCTGACGCCGGTCATCCGGACCAGCACCTGTTCGACTTTCCGCCCGCTCCTGTGTCCATTGTTCCGCAAACCGGAGCTATGACGGATGGGAATTTCCGCCGCCGAACTGGAAAAAGCCATGGCCGGGGTCGAGGCATTCAACCTCCGGAGCAGCGAAGCGGTCAAAACCCTGCCGCCGTTCCGTCTGGGGAAGTTTCTGATCGAGGTGTCCAGCTTTCACCGGGGACTGGTCAGCAACGGAACGGCGATTCCAGAACATCAGCACCCGAATTATGAGTTTTCTTTCTGCAGCGAAGGGATGTTCACCGCTTTCTGCGACGAACTGAAAGTGGTCTGTTCTCCGGACAACAAGAATATTTTCTTTCTTCCGCCCGCCACTCTCCACCGCAAGACCCATGCGAAGGCGGACTATATTCATGCCGCGTCCATGGTGTTGATGATCAACGGCGTCGACGAAGCCGGACAGCAGCTGATTCCCCGCTTTCAGGAGTATGTCCTGAAAAAGAAATGCACCTTCCGCCTGACCCCGAATCTGGAAAGTATTTTTAGCGAAATCCGGCACCAGGCGGAACATCATACCTTTCTCAGCCGGGATGTCATTGCTTCCCTGATCCAATCGTTCCTCACACTCTTCTTCCAGCAGAATTTTGCCTCGCTGATGGAGCCGGCGCCGGTCCCGGAATCGTCTCCGGAGGCGATCTCGAGACGCTGCCGGATCGCGGACATCAAACTGTCCGTGGTGACAAGAATGAACGCAAAGACCTCCCTCAAGGACTTCGAAGGGATTTTCAAGCTCAGCGGACGGCATCTCAACCGGATTTTCAAAAAAGAGACCGGGCAGAGCCTCATGCACTACTACCTGCTGCTGAAGCTGAAGAACGCCCAGAATCTGTTGTCCGATACGGACATCCCGGTCAGCGAGATCGCCAACTCGCTTCATTTCAAAAGCGCGGCTTATTTTTCCATGTTTTTCAGAAAGCACTGTCACTGTTCCCCCAGTGAATACCGGGCGATTCATCATCCGTCCGGCCGATAGAATTTCCCCGCCCGGAATATCGCAGGCATTTGTTTTCAGGATGTCCGTTTTATGAAATTCATGTCCGTTTATTGATAGCATTGCGGGATTGCAAATTCAGGAAAAGCGTTTATAATGAATGATGGAGCGGGTTCCCGGACGCGGGCGCCTTTCTCCGGAAAATAACGCGGATGGATTCGGAAAAATGTCTCAATGGAAGCATTCACGGAAAATTCAAAAGAAAGAGGGCTGTATGAGAAAAAATGCATGTTGCCGGTTTACATTGATAGAGCTTCTGATTGTAATTTCGATCATCGCGATTCTGGCCGGGATGCTTCTTCCCTCCCTGAATAAAGCCAGACAGACCGCCCGGCGGATTTCCTGCGTATCCAACGAAAAACAGATCGGGGTTTCCATGGCGGTATATGAGAGCGATTATACGTGTTATCCGGTCGGGCTTGCGCCGGGTGCGGACGGAAGCACCAGCGTTCATTTTGCCAATGCCTGGTATCTGCTTCTCTACGGCAAACGCGCCAATGAAAACACCGCGTGGTATCTGGAAACCACGGAAAACCGTATGAAAATGCTGGTATGCCCCGCCGATCCCATGAAACAGGCAAGCGGACTGCCGAAACTTTCCTACGGCTTCAACAAAAATACGCTGGCCCGCTGGCGTGGAACAGACTGGGACCCGGGCCGCAGTTCCGTCTCCAGCATCAATACCTACGGGCCATTGCTCAGTGACATCCGGAACAATCTCGTGAAAAAATCGCCGTCGAAGATCACGACCGTTTTCGACTACGATCCGGGCACGGGCACCAGCGTCCGGGCGGATATACACGAGCTTCAATGGCTGTGGACCCCGGCCACCCTGACCGGCTTCTACTATCAGGGGCCCTATGACCCGAATCAGGCTCACAAGACTTCATCGAACTGGCTGTTCTGGGACGGGCATGTGGAGAACTTCGATCCCTACAGGATCCCGAACTTCACAACCAATTATCTCTACAACGCCACCTACTGGTAATCGATTCAAATTTATTTACGGAGATTTTCAATGAAACGGACTGTTTATCTTCTCCCTCTCCTGCTCGCCGCCTCTTCCCTTTCCGCGTTTGAGTTTGCGAAAAACGGACAACCCTGCTGCCTGATTGTTGCGGGGAAGGATGCGAACCGGCTGGAAACACTGGCGCTGGAGGAACTGAAAAGCCATCTGGAAAAGATGACCGGAGCCTCTTTCCGCGTCATTCCCGAAACACAAGCGGGAAAAGAACCCGCGATCTTTCTCGGAAAAACGGATTTTGCCGCCTCGAACGGGGTGGATTTTTCGAAACTGGACCGCGAGGAGTGGGTCATCCGCACCGTCGGCAAAAATCTGATTCTTGCCGGAGGACGTCCGGCGGGGACATTTTTCGCTGTCCGGGCGCTGCTGGAAAAGGCGGGATGCTGGAGTCTCGCCATGGATCAGGAGATTGTTCCGCACAAACCGGACCTGACGCTGGCGGGAATCGACGAACGGAAAAAGCCGGTGATCGACGGCCGGAACATCTATGACGGGCTTCCATGGCTTTTCAACGTTACCGGCGTCCCCGAAAAATATTACAAGGATTACTGGATGAACCGCCTGCGGAACCGTCTCAACGGCGGACACGGAATGTCCAACAACGTTCCGAACGCGATTTACCGCGGCGTCCTGTTCAATCTTTCTGACCGCATGATGAACTACCACACCTTCGGGTATTATGTGGATGCAAGTCTTTATAAAAGCCACCCCGAATATTTTGCCATGGACAAAAAAGGGAAACGTGTTTGTCCGAAGGAACTCTGGAAGGGCATGGCGGCGCAGGGCGGCCTGTGCCTCTCCCATCCCGATGTGAAGAAAATTACGCTCGAATCCCTGCGCGGATACATCAAGGCGGACCGCGAAAAGGGAACTCCGGAAGACTGGCCGGTCGTCTATGACATTTCCGCGCTGGACAATTTCCCTCATGTCTGCCAGTGTCCGGCATGTCAGGCGATCGTGAAGGAGGAAGGCGGCGAAACCGGACTGCTGCTCCGCTACATCAATTCCGTCGCGCGGGAAATCGAAAAGGAATATCCGGGAATCGTCATCCGCACGTTTGCC
This sequence comes from Lentisphaerae bacterium ADurb.Bin242, assembly GCA_002069785.1. GTDB lineage: Bacteria > Verrucomicrobiota > Lentisphaeria > Victivallales > UBA1829 > SIG94. The sequence continues at coordinate 35,997 of MWCA01000056.1, forward strand.
GCCTATTCCGGCGCATACGATCCGCCGCGCAGGACGCTGCCCGCGAAGAACGTCATCATGCAGTACTGCGATTCGTTTTCGGACAGCGACGGCTACCGTTCGCTGAAGTCGAAACAGAACGAGGCGATGCTCAAGCTGCTGGAAGACTGGGCGAAAAAGGCGAAGCTCGTGGTATGGGACTATTCCAATATCGGCGGAGTGTATTTCACGCCGCCTCGGATCGAAACCGTGCTGGATTCGTTTCAGGACAACGTGAGGACCTTCCGCGACAACGGAGTCGTCGGGCTGTTCTTCGAGAGCGGGATCGACAGCGTCATTCCGCAGAACTTCTACGAGCTGAATTTCTTCGTTCTCTCGCATCTGCTCCTTGACCCGGAGCAGGATGTGGAGAAACTGGTCGACACTTTCATGGACGGCTATTACGGCGGGGCCGCGTCCGCCTTGAAACAATACCTGAAGACGATCCGGGAGGGCGTGAAAGCCTGTCCGGAACCGCAACTGACCAACCGGGTGGCGAGGTGGCCGCACGTCACGCCGGATTTTCTGACGGACTCCTATGTCCGGCTCAAAGAGGCGGAAAAATCGACGCCCCCGGACAGCCTTTACCGGAAACGTCTTCACAAGGAAATGCTTCCCCTGCTGTATCTTCTCCTGACGAATGCATCCGACTACCGGGACCGTTTCAGCCGGGCCGGCATCCGGGAAGATGTCCTCCTTGCCGAATTGAAGGACTGGAGCCTGGAATACATCCGGCGCTGCGAGCCCCGGGACATAACGCGTCCCATGAAGGAGCGGGAAGACCGCCTCCGCGTGCTGACCACCCGGATTCCGCGCCCGGAAAAGTTCAAAGACCTTTCGCCGCAGGATGTCCGGCTGGCGGGCTACCCGAGTTTCCGCTCCTTCCCGCACTTGAATTCCTCGGTGGCGGACGATCCGGAATCCATCACGGGCAAGGCGCTGAAATCCGCGCACAAGGACCCGTCATATCACGGTGTGAACGCAATGATCAAGGCGACCGACACCATTACAGTGGGCGCGACCCGGTTCACCGTCGAGAATGTTTCGCTGATTCTCAAGAGTGTGCCGCAGGATGAGAAATATCATTGGTACCGGTTGCCGAAACCGGTCGAACTGACCTCGCGTTCCTACTTCTGGGGGCACAGCTGGGCGATTCAGGTGATTCTGTCCCATCTCTATGTTCCCGCGGACGGCCTGGAGAAGAATAATCTCTGGGATGTGTGGTTCTCCGCCAAGTTCACCGGGCCCGCCTGGGTGAAGGATTCCAAACAGGAAAATGCCATCTGGGTGGATATGGTCGTGCTGACCCGCCCCGGAAAATAATACCAGCAGAAAGATTTTTCCGATGCGCTTTACAGAACTCAAATTCATGCCGGAGCGTTCCCGGAGTTATCTCGGGAGCCCGTGCATCCTCCGGCTGGACGAGGAAACCCTCATTGCCACGCACGATTATTTCGGAGACATGAAAAATCCCTCCGGCGAGTCCGGGCTGACCAGTGTTTATCATTCCCGCGACAACGGGCAGAGCTGGGAGAACATCACGCATATCATCGGCGCGTTCTGGGGCGTCCTTTTTCTGAACAAAGGCGTCCTGTATCACCTCAGCAACGCACAGGAATACGGGGACATCGTCATCCGGAAGAGTCTCGACAAGGGATTCACCTGGAGCGTTCCGACCGATGAAAAACACGGTGTGATCCTCCGTTCCGGACCGGGCCGCACGTTTCCGAATTACTGCCTGAACGCCCCCACGGCCGTCTGCTTTCACAAGGGACGGCTCTACAAGTCCTGCGAGAATATCGACTTCAAGCCGGGGGAGGAATATCTCTGGCGTCCCAACCGCTTCATGGCGGCCGTTCTTTCCGCTCCGG
>MWCA01000057.1 GCA_002069785.1 Lentisphaerae bacterium ADurb.Bin242
TGTTACGGAAGAAGAGTATCTCTCCGTCTATTCGGGAACTTTTCAGACCGGTCCGGGAAGCGAGGCCACTTCGATGGTGGAGAAGGGAATGCCGATTGCCCATCTGACCCGGGTGGAACGGGTTTTCAACAATTGAGTTTATGGTTTCATTCAATTCAAAGGAGGGGATCATTGCCTGCCGGAATGTTGCTGAAAAGATGTGTTTGAATACAGATGAAATTAAAACCAGAAAAGGAGGAATGCAGAGATGAAGAAATGCCGCATGCATGTATTGCACTGTCCAAGTTGGATTGCCGTTTTTTCACGGGGTTCGACCTCAGTTCCGGAAAACGGTCTTTCGTACAAAGTCGGGCCCGCTGACATAAGGAGGTGTCTCCATGACTGCCGTAGAGAAACAACGAACGAATTTTACATTGATTGAACTTCTGATCGTGATTTCGATCATCGCGATTCTGGCCGGAATGCTCCTGCCCGCGCTGAACGCCGCACGCGGCAAAGCGCATTCGACCTGCTGTAAAAACAACCTCAAACAGATTTATAACTGTGTCCTGCTGTACGCCGATGACTACGGCGGATACATCCCGCAGTTTTCGGGGTCCTGGATGCAGTCGCCATGGGGGATCCTGCTGGACAACGGATATTTGAAAAACCGGAAAATATGGGATTGTCCCGGAGATGTCACGCGGATTCCCCGAACCGAAGGTTCTTACTATGATTACAGCTTTACAGGCGGAATCAACCGGAGCTATCAGTTCAACCGCCTTTGCGGTTTTTTCGCAAGCGGTTCCCAGTATTTCCGGCGCTTCCGGATCACCCATGAGTCTCCGATCAATCCACTGAACAACCTGCCGATTCTGCTGGTTGCGGATGCCGAACCGCAAAAGGATGGAGTAGGGTATTATATGGGCTATAATGATTTCGGGGAAAACTCCCTCAAACATGGAGATCACCACAAAGGAAACATGAACATTCTGGCTGCCGGGGGAAACATTCTGGAAACAAATTGTCTCCGCAGAGTACAGACTGCCGCCAATCCGCCATATTACAACGAATATACCTATTGAGGAACCGCATGAAAAACTCCATTCTGTTTCTTCTCTTTGCAACCGGCACGCTCGGCGCGGCCGAATTGCGCAATGCCTCCATCGAACTGCCGGAGACGGAATCGCGCGAGGTGCGTCTTGCCGCACGCGAACTGGCTTTCTACTCCGGTAAGATCACCGGGACGGTTCTCCCCTTCGGTTCGAAATCCCCCAAAATTGTAATCCGCACCGATCCGTCACAGAAAGGGCTTGTTTACGACGGCTACCGGATTGCATCCGGAAGCGACGGCGGTGTGGTCATTTCCGGGCGTACGCCCAAAGGCACGGAATTCGGAGTGTATGCGTTCCTCGAAGAACTCGGCGTCCGGTTTTATCTGCCCGGAGTCGAGGGAACCTATATTCCGCGCAATGAGACCCTGAAAATTCCAGCTCTTTTCATCACGTCGAATCCGGCGTTTCAATCGCGCTATCTTTATGTTCCGCTCGCGTATGACATCGACTGGCACAGGCACAACCGGATGCTCGTGCGGTATCACTTTCATCATAATCTGACCTCGTTCATCGATGTGGAGAGTTTCGGTAAAGCCCATCCGGAATATTTTGCCTGGAGCGAGGCGAAAAAACAGCGGATCATCCCCGCCGAACGTGCTTTCAAATTTCAGCCGTGCATGACCAACAAGGATGTTATTGAACTCATTTCAAAAGGCGTGATCGAATTTTTCAACACTCATCCGGAAGAACTTTCCATTGATCTCGGAATGAACGACGGAACAACCTTCTGCCAGTGTCCGGAATGCAGTAAAATCAATGGCCCGTTCCGGAAGAATGAGTTGGGACTGGTCGACTATTCGCGTCTCGCAGTCCATTTTTACAACGCGATCGCAGAAAAACTCGCGGCGGTTCATCCGGACAAGTGCATCGGCATCCTCGGATACAATAACATCCGGGAACTGCCGCAGGATATCAGGTATCATCCGAACGTCATCGTCGGACACGTAATGTTCCCTTACACCTATTTTGATCCGGCAAGCAAAGTCGACTTCCAATCAGTAGTCAGGCTCTCCCGTCAGTGCAAACGCGTCGGCGTCTACGCTTATACCTACGGCAACTATCTGATTCCGTCCTTTCCCATCCGGATCATAGACCGCTTTATCGAAGACCTCGCGTCCGCCGGCGTGACCGGCTGGTTTTCCGAAACCACGCCTCACTGGCCTGTCGATGGAATCAAGCATTATCTGCTGATGAAAAAACTCTGGAACCCTGCTCTGAAATCGGAGTCGATCCTTCGTGAATTTGCCCGCGACATGTTCGGACGGGGTGAAAAAGATATCCTCGAATTCTATGAGATTGCGCGTCAGGCGTGGGAGGGACAGAAGCTCGAATATCCTTGGGCCAATCACATGCTCTGCAATCCCGCTTCGCAGCTGATGCTTGTGGACGGGCCCAGGTCGCGGAAAATGCTTTCTCTTCTGAAAAATGCTGCGAAACTCGAGCCAAATGCTCCCGGACAGGCTTATCTTGAGAAACAGATTCGTCACTGCGAATTCCTGGTCGAACTCAATACGCTTCAGGAGATGTGGAAGGAGCCATTGCCCGACAAAGCAAAACTTCTCATGCAGCACGCGAAAGTCGATGAATGTGCGCTGAAAACCCGTGGGCCGCGGTTTCATTTTCTGGCGGACGACCTGCTTCCGAAAGAGAGCATTCTCGCGCTTGGAACCGAAAGGATTCCCGGCGACAATCTCATAAAAAACCCGGAATTTGAAAAAACCGATCCGCATTACCTCAATCCGGTGTTCCTCACCCGGGGCAGAATTCGCGACTGGGAACTGCTGGAAAACTGGGGCGGAAAACGCCGCGTCGAATCGGAAAACGGCATATTGACCATGGAAGGGCTGTCCGGACAGCTGGCATATCCTCCTTTCCCGGTCATCTGGCAGAAGGTTGCGGTTGAACCGATGACGGGGTATCGTTTTTCCATCGAATATAAAAATTCAGGGTTTCAGGCGGATCCCTATACCACCGGGATTGCCGGCTGGCATCACTTTTTGCATACACCGGCATGGAAACCTCTTGTACAAGTCTTCCGCACGGCAAAAGGGCAAACCGATACAACGATTTACTTCGGACTCACCGGTCTCGGTACGGTCTGTTACCGGAACCCGCGCCTGATCAAGTTCGATGCCGCGCCCGAACCCAAAAAACTTCCGGCATTCCCGCTCGAAAAACCGCCCGTTCCGCCCGAACCCTTCACGGTTCATGCCGTGGTGAAAAGCGAGACCGTTCGTCCCGTATTCAGCGACAATGTCGAATACAGGGCTTCGAATGGACAGCTTTCCTATGATTTTTCGGGCGCATACAATCTGCGGGTTCGTTTTCCGGATGCGGAGAAAAACGTCTCGCTGTTGATTCGCTTCAACCGCACCGGCGAATGGAAAAACGTTCCGGTGAAGGATTCAACGGCGCTCATCGAGCCTCCGGAATGCACGACGCACATCGATTTGCTCTACCGCAATACAGGAGCGATGATTGAATTCATTCCGGAATGCCGCTGAATATATTGAATGCATCGGTTTGATCGGAATCGGAATTATGAGGGCCATCCATTTGAAATATCTGCCTGGAATGCCGGAATTGTTCAAACTCACGGCTCTGTGTGACAAAGAAAAAATGGTACGGCGACGAAAAAGCATCCCCCGGCGAGGGAGACCAATCTTGCTTGTTTGCCGTGACGGGAAACAAGCCGTCTTTATTTCTTTTCGGGAACCGCCTTGCGAATCCGTCCGCATGATTTTTTCCGGGAGTCATGAATCTTCAGATGGATGGGTGGAATTTCTCCGAAAGGCAGTTTTGTCGTGTTGGCTACCAGAACCGTTCCATTTTCATAGATCGTTTCATACACTCCCGGACGGGGTTCTTTCAGGGATTCCATGAGAACGCAATGCAGTTTCAAATCACGGAAGCAAGTCCGGTAAGGGGCCAGAATCTGCGGGATGCATTTCCGGTAGTCTCCGCCGTTCCCGCCGTTGTTCCGATAGGAAATTTCCATGCAGGGACGGGCTCCGAAAGCCGTCTCGTAAAGATGTCCGAGCGGAAAGTAATTCGGATTCTGAACTCCGCTGAAATGATAGAGGATCAGCCCGTGGAGGGCGATATGGAAGAAAGGAACAGGATAGGACGACAGACATTCCAGGGAAGGGGAAGTTCTTCCGAAATGGATTGCAGCGACCTCGTCAACGAACGGAATCGAATAAACCGATCCGCATTCGATGGCAATGGCTCCGAACAAACTTCTCGGAATGGCGGTAATGGAGGCCAGTGCCAGGGCAAATTCTTTTTCATCGGCCGGATGTTTCGGCGAATGGCATGTCCACATTGCGGTGGATTGTGCATCCAGATAGTAATGCCCTTCGAATCCGAGTTCGCGGATTCGTTCAAACTCATATCCGTATCGTTGAAGCTGAACTAGGGGACAAGCCTTGTAAGCCTGTCCGCCGCCCCAGATTCCCGCGCACAACGGTTCCTGGGATTCGGTGCGCGCAACATATTCATAGTCGAAATCGGGAGACCCGCGGTAAATATCCGTGACATTGTCATGGGGAACGATCTTGTATCCGATCTGTTTGGCATGTGCGATCAGCCTCCGCAATGCTTTTTCGCCGCCGATGGCCGGTTCAATGGGAAAATGGGAGGGATAGGCTCCGTCGTGTCCGCCGAGATTCCAGCCGACCAGCGTGATGGTGGCTTTTTCGATGCCGGCCGCCTTCATCGTATCCATAATGACGCGGGCTTCGTCACAGGTTGTATGAACTTTGACCGGAGCCGATCCGTCCGGCAGATAGGGATATTTCTGGGCGAGAAAAATTTTCACCCGCAGTGCATCCAGGGAATATTGAAGTTCCGGATTGCCGGCCGCCCGTTCCCGGAGCAAAGACGCTCCGCGTTTTTCGAGCAGATAGCGGCGGAAAATCTTTGCCAGATCGTCATAATCGGCCTTCGCACCGCCGTCGCACAGGCGGATGGAACAGGGGTCGAAGCGCAACCGTTCGCCCGGTTTTTTCCGGATCAGAAAGGTTGGGTAAATCCGATTGACGCCTTCCCGGTTGTATTCAGAATCTACACGGCAGAAAAAATCGCCTTCCTCCACAATGACCAGAAAGTTCTGTTTCGGAGCAAGACATCCGAAACAGTTCAGCATGGAATATTTTTCCCATTCGGATTGATCCATGTAAATCCGGTCGGAATTTTTACATGGAGGCCGGTTCCGGAAATCCACCAGCACGCCCGAAGAGACCGGGAGAAGATAATACCCATCGCTGTCCACCTTCGTTTGAAGGAAATCCGGCAGTAAACTCAAAGTCATCAGCCGGTAACGGATGGACTTCCATTCGATGATTCCGCCCGGAGGAATGACGAGCCGGCATTCTCCGGAACCCGGAAAAAGTTCGAGCCGGATAATCAACCCGAGGTTTTCTTCCCGAAGCGTCAGAAAAATGCAACGGGACGTTTCCGTCCGGAGAGAGATGCGGAAACCGGAAGATGTCCGTACCCGTTGTTCCCCGAGATCGAAACAGCAGGCATGAAGAATGCGGTCGGGGTGTTTCAGAATCCTGGAAATCATTTTGCCCCATCCCGTTTTTTCAGAAGCTTCAGGCTTTCTTCATAAATCGTTTTCACCTCTTCCGCGGAAAGCGCCCGGTTGAGGATAACCACCTCGTCCACCAGAACGGGATACTTCGGATTTTTTTCTCCGGAGGATCCGATGACAAAGGAAGCCGTCGGTGTTTTGATCAGCGGTTTGCCGCCGGTTTCCGTTCGAGAGTTGACGCTGTTCGACAAGGTTTCTGGCGACCATGAGGCCACCAGCATTTTCCATTCATCCGGGCGGAAGGCCGCCGTATTGAAATTGATGCAGCAGGAAGGCTTTCGGGGCGGCGGATATTGAAAGTAGAAATTCATGTGGGCAACGCCTTTTGGCTGTCCGCCCATTTTTCCCATGATGAATTCATAATCCTTTCCATAGGCATGGAAGACCTTGAAGCCGGGTTCTTTGCCGTCCTGCGGTTTTTCCGAAGGCCAGTCTGTCGCGGAAATCCAGCAGAGGATGGAGCCGGGCCGGGTAAAGTCCAGATTTTTCAAGGCTTCATACCGGAATTCCCCCGAGGCAAGAGCTTTTCCTCCGAAAACCCCTTCTTTGTAAGCGACGCCACTGGTTTTTCCCACCGGTTCGGAGCGGCCTGAAGCAAATTCAGCCTCGCCTGTCTCATTGTCAAAAGAAACATGAAAAAGAACGGAGGACGGAAATAATTTGTAGACCGGATTTTCCTGAGCCGCCGTCCGGACGGAAAGCAGGGTCAAAAGCCCGCAGAGAAAACAGAATTTCATTGCATCGTCCTCCCATTTTCCTGGATGCGGATGGTAATATAGTCGAACTGTTTTATTTTGAATGCGAGCGTGTCATCATGGACCGCGATCGCTTCCCGGGTTTCACCGTCGACGGCCGAAAGGGGACCGGTGAATCCGAGTTTTTTGCGGTCGAGTTTGGCCGTGAAGTTTTCCGAGTGGTCATAATTGCAGACAATCAATACGGCTTCTCCCTTTTTGGATGAGAGCAGGGAAGACGTTTCTCCGCTGATTTTGACCGGATATCCTTTTTCCCAGTAATTCCAGACCCGGACATGGTCCAGCCCGTATCCGAATTTATACAAATCAAGAGGGACGGTGTTGATTTCGTGCGTAATCATGACGCCGGCCCTGGAGCGGCGGCACATTTTCTGAATTTCCTGATCTCCGTCCCTGGAGATCATTCCGATGGCGTGCGGACGGTTCCCGAATTGGCGACCCAGCGTAACCGCCCGGATGTATTCCCGGGTATACCGCTGCTGGAACGGCCGGATTCCGTCCTGGTCTTCCCAGTCAAGGTTTTTCTGTGCAAACGCACAGATCGGAGCTATGGCGGTATTGGTCATGTGAACCATGTTCTGCGGGGTTTTCCCCATTTCTTCCATCAGGACCGCCGCCCGGCGGATCAGGGCCCGGATGTTGAAAAGTCCCACGCTCGGCTGGAAGGAACCATCCTCCATGACATAGGCTTCCTCCCGTCCGCTGTGATCCCAGTTTCCTGTCAGGTAAATGTCATCCCAGTAAAGGTTGTCGGTGACTCCGATCATCAACATCTTGTGATACCAGAACACCGCGAAATCGCGGTAGGACGGAGTCGGATCGATGCTGTAGGACTGGTGGGCTCCGTATTCCGGCGGGACATTCCGGCTGGGCTGGAATTCTTCCCGGAACCAGTCGTCCAGAAAAGTTCTGGATTCAGGAATGTCAAGTCTTTGTCCGCGGGCATTGGTGTAAAACATGAGGGTCCCCGGAGGAGAATTCTGCATCATGTGGAATCCGAATGCGATTTCAGGAGTGTAGACTTTTTTCGTCATTTCCCGGTCGCGGTATCCGGCAAGCCATTTCCGGACAAACTCTTTTGGAATCTGTTTGGTTTTCCGGACTTCCGCGAAAGCATGCCAGAGCGAGAGGTCGAAATCCCTCGGGAAAAGTTCATTGGAATGAGTCAGGCCGCCGTAACAGTACGGGCTGCCCAGAAAATTGGTGTTGTGAACCAGATACGGCAGATATTGGGAAGGAGCGCCCCAGGTGGTTTTCCGCCAGTCTTTCGGCATCGGCTTGACGGGAGTTGCCTGAAACCCGAGGATGATCCGCCGCGCCTCTTTGATTTCGGCCGGTCTGGAAATCAGATGAAACACCAGATACAGGGAATCTCCCTTCCGGACCAATTCCTGAGTCGGACGCTTTTTATCCACAATCCAGCCCTTGTCGTTTTCACCGAATACGCTCAGTCCGCGTCCCTCCGTTCCGAGCCAGATGTAGTTCACATAAGAAGTCTGCAAAGAACTCCGGGAGGCCTGCGTACTGTCCCATGTCTGCGGGGTTGCTCCACCGTAATTGAAACGAAGCCCGTCGGTACATGCATGGAAGAGATAGGCGTTTGCCGGATCGACGGGAATGATCATTTTCAATGACTGAATGGTGTCTTTCATCGGATGGAGCGTCAACGTGTATTTCATCATGCCGTCATAGTCCCAATCGCTGACGGACGAGGCATTCAAACTTCCCGCATTCCATTGAGAAACGGCAATTACTTTCGTCGGCCTCTTTTCCGTGAACCGGAGCTGGCCTTGCGCCCGATGGGTTTTCCCGTCGATGACAGCCTCGACGGTGATCCCGTTTTCTTTCAGCAGGTTTTCGCCGTCCGCACAGACTTGTTTCCACAGGCCGATAGAAGTCATGGTGTGGTCCCGGAGAATGGTGGAAACCGTATCGCCCCGGACCTGAATGGGCGTAAACGGTGCAATCAGGCGGTCACTTTTTCCAAGGCTGTTGCCTTCCCATTCGAAGATTTTACGCTCGAAATTCTTGACGAACGCGACCTCCGGAATTCCTTCCGGAATCACGGTGAGCGTATATTCTCCGGAGGGGTTGGCGCTCCGGGTGATTTCCTTCAACGGAGGAACGTTCCAGAGCAGTTCCGTTTTTCCGTCTTTCGGCGGGGGCATTTGCGTTTTCGCCACGGATTTTCCGGACTTGTCCTTGATTTCAAGAGAAACCGTTTTCCCGGAGCCGCTGTTTTTCAGTGCGCCCAGGTCCGCAACCGCATAAAGCTTGTCGCTTTCCGGATAATAGGCATAGTTGAATGCGATCTTCTGTTTGTCTTCGTTTTCCGATGCAAAAGCATCCGGTTTTTCCAGTTGCCAGGAAAAAGATCTCCGGTAAAAAACCTTTTGATTGTCGCTGCTTGTGAATTGAATGCTTGTAGAAATGATTTCTCCTTCCGTGAGCTGCGCAGTCGGCAGGACCATTATTTTTGTTTCTCCGGGCTTCAGCGTTATTGGGTCATCCCGGCTGACCGACTGGCAGTTCTTCGGTTGGTGGCGATAGGTCATGTTGAGGGGCATTTCCCTGGACGTCGGATTGAAAAGACTGACCCGGATATCCGGGCTGTTTCCCTTCCGGAGGGAAAGGAGACGGATGACCGGGGCTTCCTCGTACAAGGTGGCCAGCGGAATAGAATCCGCGGAGAAAAAGGAGATCCAGTTCTGTCCCCAGGCGGATTGACATCCCCAGTCGCCGCCGAACTCTTTTTTCATTCTCCGCCAGTTGCGGCAGATTCGGAGTCCGATGGTTTGGCCGTCTTTCCATTCATTCAATCCGAATTGGGCCAGGGGAAGCGAGACCTCCCACGTCCAGAGCCTCTCCTTTACCATTCCCTTCATGTTGAACAAAGGCTCCCAGCCGAGCGTGTCCGAGCCTTTTTTCGCCGTTGCCATGTAAGAGCCGCGGTTGTTCAGAAAAATATGATATACGGCGGGATGGACTTCCTTCGGGTCGGGAACGACAACCAGTTCAAAACTGTCGTCCAGGAATGCGCGTTCTCCTCCGCGTCCCTTGCGGGCCCGTTCCAGAATCCCGTCCGGTCCCGTTTCGCATTGAGCGCTTATGAAGAGACTTTTCCTGTCCGTGGCGACATTGAACCGGGCGTCGGGAGGAAGCAGTTCCCTTCTGTTCGCGAGAAGGGGGCAAAATCCGAACATTCCCACGCTGAACCGGTCTTCCTCTTCCGTGCGGACTCCATCCTCCGCCTGTTTTGCATGGGGGGTCACCGCGATCTGCGGATCTTTTTTGAAGATCGGTTCCATTCCGGCGGAAACGAGTCCGGACAACAGCAGGGCTGTCAACAATGAAAATTTCATTCTCGGGGTCCTTTCATTTTTGAATGATCGTCAATAGAAATATTGTTGATTGACCGGATTGATCCGGAGCGGGCGGCAGTCTCCATAAAAGTCCTTTACCTTCATCAGATAGACCTTGCCCGGGGGCATGGAATCCGCATGCATGTCCATGAACAGAAAATTCACGCTGTTATGATGATTGGCGAATTCATAGTGGTTGGTGGTTCCGCTGACCATGGCACAATTGTAGAAGTGAACCCGTGATCCGCCGTTCATCCAGTCGGTGTATCCCCCGTTCACGTTGCTGGCAGGATATTTGCTCGTATCATTCCCGACGGAATCCACAGCATAGATCAGCGTCGACGGCACCTTGATCTGGCTCCACTTCCAGTCAATGTATTTGACCCCGTCGTGTCCCAGAAAAGCTCGGTTCGTGGTGTCGCCGCAGGCATTGATTCCGATGGTGACCATGAAGAACAAGCTTTTGGGGGGTCCGCTGGCCGCGGGAGACCCCGGGCATGTGAAAACTCTCTGATGGTTTGAAATCATCGGAAGAATCAGATTATGCCATCCTCTTTTGTAGGTGGGGATGAACTCCCGATAGGCATCGGTGTAAAGCTGCAATCCGGTTCCGATCTGTTTCATGTTGGAGACGCAGGAGATTTTCCTGGCCGTGGTTCTGGCCCGGTTCAGCGCCGGAAGCAGAAGCCCGGCAAGAATGGCGATGATCGAAATCACAATCAGAAGTTCAATCAATGTAAATGGCTTCCTCATGTTTTTTACTCCTTTCCAGGTTTGTTTTTGAATGAGTTACAAGACATTTTTCCCCACTTTCAACGGCAGTATGATCTCCTGTCTTTCCGGTGAGTAGTTCCGAATGTTTTCCAGCAGAAGCCCGACAGCCCGCCGAGCAAGTTCCATCACGGAGAATTCAATGACTTCCGATTCGCCCGGGAATGGCAGGAGCTGTTCCGCCGGAGCAAGGATCACAGCGTGCGGAAGATAGCCGGACCCGTTCTGCCGGATCAGGGCGGAATAAAAAAGTTGGGCCACGAGGTCGTCCGGAATCAAAAAACCGTCCGGTCGTTTTTTCGGCGGAAGCCTCAATATCTTTTGAGCAAGCGAGCCGAGGTCTGAAAGGTTTTGGTATGGAACGCAAGTTCCCCCGGTCATTTTCTTGAAAAGCTCCGCCGCCTCGGAGAATTGTTCTGCTTCAGGAGCCAGCATGGAGGGATTCCGGCATCCGGCGAGAGAAAGACGCCGGGATCCCATCCGGGTCACTTCCGGCAGGGATATGACAACTGAAAGATGGGCGGGATTCGGAGAGAGGCCGCCCGCAAAACAATAGGGAATCCTGTGTTTTTCCAGGTAATCACGGTTCTCCTCCGATAAGGACAACTGGGTCAGAAGCCCGTGAAGTTCGCCGCGTTCGATCTGCTGGCGGACTCCGAGATGCGCCGAAAGAGAATCTTCGAGCGCGGTCTGGTGCAGCACATGCGCCGGATGGAACATCAGGCACCGGCAGCCCTTGTCGTTGCAGTGGTTCTGGAGATAAATCGACATCAAGTTGTTGAATGGGCTGGAATTCATGTTTCCGATGAGCAGCCCGATCTGATAACTGACGCGGCCGGGGGTTTTCGGATCCGCGATGAAAACCCCGACGCGGTCCCTGGCCAGCAGGATTCCTTCCTCCTGAAGCTTCTTCACCGCCCGAAAGACCGTAGCACGTCCCAGGTTCAGTTTTTTGGAAAGAGTTCCGCAGGAAGGCAACCTGTCCCCCTGTTTTGCCCCGCGGTTCCAGATTTCCCTTACGATCAATTCCTTGGCGAGCTCGGTTCTTTTTCCGATTCCATCCGACATGATTGATGCCGCTCCTTTTTCAATCATTTGTTCCAAAATTGGAACAGATTCTAGGGATTAATTTACTCTGGAATGGAAAGAAGTCAAATTGAAAATTAAGATTTTTTAGAAAAAATCAGAAAACGGGTTTGATATTCGACACATTATCTTGGCGGACGTATCTATATGGTCAGGAGGCTGAGAGGACAACAGACGGACTTGCCGGGGCCGGGGATTTTCAACCATAAGCGTTCAGTTATTTATAAACTCCAGAAAAAGAGGGTTGGTCCCCGGGATGTCCGGGGACGGAGGAAATCTTTCTCTCCGTTTCTCTACGGGATGTCGGAATTGTTCCACGCTTCTTCGCATTCCGGGGGCGGGGAGCCGTACATGGAAGCCGGAGCGGAAACCGTGTAGAGCTTCTTCGGTTCAGGGGAGTTCCGGCGGGTGCGGATCGTTCCGTCCGGGTACAGGATGTTGACATCCTCGTAGCTGTGGGCCACGACCGGCGCGGCGCCCTCGATGGCACAGCAGAAGTCCATCACCATTCCTTTTCCGGCGTTGGTCGCGGAGAACAGTTTTTCGTTGAATCCGACATCGGTAGAACGATAGAGGTAACCCGCCATGACCGCTCCGGCGCCGGGCCATTTTTCCGCCATGTAGGCGGGCGTGCGGGAGGGATTCAGGGGACAGCCGTACTGCTTCGGGACGGTTCCGTAATTGCCGACCAGACGTCCCATGCCGACCAGTCCCGTTCCCGGCATGCGCAAGATCATAATGCTGCCGCTGAACCCGGTGGCGAGGGACGGAATGAGTTCGCCGTAGTCGTTGGCATACATGTGAAAGGCAAGCCCGATCTGCTTGAGGTTGCCGACGCAGACGCTCCGCTGCGCCATGTTCCTGGCTTTCCGCAGCGCCGGCAGCAGAAGCGACGCCAGCACCGCGATGATCGAAATGACGACCAGGAGTTCGGTCAGAGTGAAACTCATCGGCTTCCGGTCCGAGCGCTTGAGCATGAGAAGGTGCGTCGACACGCCGATCCCGACGACGGCCAGCAAGATCCTCACCCATCCGATTCCGATCAGGAATGCCGAAATGCCGAGCGTGATCCAGAGAAACGCCAGAGCCCGGTAAATGACGGTCCTCGGAACACCGCATTTTTCGCGGTAATTGCGGAGGAAGCTGCCGAGGTATTCATTGCGCGTCATCCAGAAATACAGATGCGGCGAGCTTTTGGCAAACAGCAACGCGGCGGCCAGCAGAAACGGCGTGGTCGGCCACAGCGGCAGAAAAATACCGACGATTCCGGCGATCACGCAGAGAATGCCGAGAATCCGATAAATGGTTTGTTTCATATCCTTCAGGCTCCGGAAAAGGGTCCGTGCCGGAAAGCGGGTCCGGCACGGACCGTTCGGTCAATCTTTTTATTTCATCTTTCTGTCCAGGTCGGCGATCGCCCTGGCAACCCCTTTCCCATACGCGGGATCGGCCTTGAGACAATGCTCGATATGACGTTTCCGGATGAATTCCGGCACGCAGCAAAGGGCGCGGGCGGTGTTTTCAAAGAGACGTTTCTGCTGTTCCTTCGTCATGGCGCGGAAACGGTCGCCCGGCTGCCGGAAATAGTCGGCATCATCGCACTTGAACGTGTAGAAGTCACCGTCGCCGTCCACCGGGGTGGCCGGAGGCCGGAACTCCGGCTGCTGCGTCCAGGCGCCGAAGCTGTTCGGTTCATAGCTGGTTTTCGCGCCGTAGTTGCCGTCCACGCGCATGGCGCCGTCGCGGGAATATCCCGTAACCGGGCAGCGCGCCTTGTTGACCGGGATCAGGTGATGGTTGACTCCGAGGCGGTAGCGCTGGGCGTCGCCGTAGGCGAAAAGCCGCGCCTGGAGCATTTTATCCGGCGAAGGCCCGATGCCGGGAACCATGTTGGCGGGGTTGAAGGCGGCCTGTTCCACTTCGGCGAAATAATTTTCCGGGTTGCGGTTGAGCTCCATGATGCCGACCTCGGTCAGCGGGTAGTCTGCGATCGGCCATTCCTTGGTGAGATCGAACGGATTGAAGGGGAATTTCTTCGCCTGTTTCTCGGTCATGGTCTGAATGCAGAACTTCCATCTCGGGAACTCCTTGCGTTCGATCGCCTCGTAGAGATCGCGGTTGTTGCTGTCGCGGTCCTTTCCGCAGACCGCTTCCGCCTCGGCGTCGGTCAGGTGTTCGAGCGGCTGCTGGCAGACCCAGTGGAACTTCACCCAGATGCGCTCATTTTTTTCATTGTACAAACTGAAGGTGTGGCTTCCGAAACCGTTCATGTGGCGGTAGCTCTTCGGAATGCCGTCATCGCTCATGGTGATGGTGATCTGGTGGAGGGCCTCCGGCAGACTGGTCCAGAAATCCCAGTTGGAGGTCGCCGAATGAAGCCCGCTCTTCGGATCTTTTTTCACCACGTGGTTGAGGTCGGAAAAATGCTGCGCATCCCGGAGGAAAAAGACCGGGGTATTGTTGCCGACCAGATCCCAGTTGCCCTCTTCCGTATAGAATTTGACCGCGAAGCCGCGGATGTCGCGTTCGGCGTCGGCCGCGCCGCGGAAGCCGGCCACGGTGGAGAAGCGGGCAAAGACCTCGGTCTTCTTGCCGATTCTGGAAAAGAGTTTGGCCCGTGTGAGGCGGGTGATGTCGCCGGTGACTGTGAACGTCCCGTAAGCGCCGCCGCCTTTGGCGTGCATCCGGCGTTCGGGAATCACTTCGCGGTTGAAGTTGGATAGTTTTTCGATAAGCCAGGTATCCTCCATCAGGACCGGTCCGCGGGCGCCCGCGGTACGGGTATTCTGATTGTCGGCGACCGGAACGCCGAAGTTGGTGGTGAGCCTGTCATGAGCCTGCTTCGATTTTTCCTTTTTCATGATGCGCCTTTCTGTCAGTCGTTTCGCGTTTCGATTTTAAAAAAATGTTGGATTCCTGCCGGCCGGGTAAGTTTCCGGCGATTCTGTTTTTTGTTTCCTCCCGTGTTGGTTGGGTTGATTTATTTAAGTTCAATTATAGATTTAGCATTTATTTCCTTTTCTGTCAAATGATTTTCTGTTTTTTTTGACAATTTTTGTAAGAAAACGGTCGCGTCGGTTGCATGGTCTCGTATAATAATGAAGAATCCCCGGAAGGAACCCGGAGCCGCGTTTTTCAATTCTTTGCCAGAATGGAATTGACCGAGAGACAGAACGTCCGCAGGGCCAGTTCGTCGTTGACGTTGGTCCGCATGGCCGCGAGCAGTTCCTCCGCGGCGGCCAGCATGCGCTGGGCCTTTTCCCCGGAGACGTTCTCCCGGACCGTTGCGGCGTCCGGAAGAATCTCCGGATTCGGGAAGAGCATGTTGTCCAGGCCGGACGCCATCAGGACCAGTTGCGCGAACCACGTATGGATCAGGCTGATGAATTGTTCCCGGCTGCGGCGGTATTCGCTCCCGGCCTCGCCTTCGATCCGACGCTCGATGAGTTTGACTCCGGCGGCTTCGAGTTCCCTGGCGGCCTCGAGGCGCGGCGCCCATTTTTCATCCGCGGCGGTCCGGGCGGCGGTGGAGAGGGAGGCTGCGATTTCGATGAGCGCACAGGCACAGTTCTCGGCCTGCATCAGGCTTGCCTTCGGCGGAAGCGCAAGGGCGGAGAGCAGGGGAGGGACATCGGCGCAGCGGGGAAAATTGTATTCGCACCGGTTGTCCGTGAGCGAAAGAAGCTGACAGCGGGAACGGATGGTGGGGAGCAGAGAGGACGGGCGTCCCGTCGTCAGGATGAAAAGACATTTTCCGGGCGGCTCCTCCAGCGTTTTCAGAAAGGCGTTCTGGGCGGATTCGTTCATGGTGTCGGCCTCCTGGATCACGCCGATCTTCCAGCCGGATTCGGAGACGCTGCTCAGGTGAAACTGGGCCTCGAACCATCGGAGGGTGTCCGGCTCGCCGGAATCCTTCCCGATGACGATTTCCCGGGCCTTGGACGTGGGCGCGAGGAGATAGAAGTCGGGATACAGGCCGGTGAGGATGTTGCGGCACTCGCGGCAGTCCATGCACGGCCCGCCGTCGGGGGCGGGCCGGAGACACACCCGCAGCGCGGCAAGAAGGATGGGGAACTCGACGCGGTAGTTCGGGTTGGAGGACGCCAGGAGATAGGCGTGGGACATGCGTCCGGTGCTCTTCGCGTTGGAGAGCGCGTACGCGATCATCGGGAAACGTTCTTTAAAGGTTTTCCAGTCGAGCATGAACCGCCTCCATGATTTGAGCGTGGACTTGAGAAACTTCCAGGGAGGCGTCGATCACGCGGAAACGGTCCCTGTGCTTTTCGGCAAGATCGAGGAAAGCGGCGCGGACATCCCGGTGAAATTTCATCTTTTCCGAGTCGAAACGGTCGGTTTCCAGCGCGGCGCGGTTCCGGGAGCGTTCGATTCCCTGCACCGGGTCGATGTCCAGCAGAAGCGTGAGGTCCGGCTGGACGAATCCGCAGGCAAACCGGTTGACCCGCAGGACCATGTCCATGTCGAGGCCGCGGGCGTAGCCCTGATAGGCGGTGGTCGAGTCGAAGAAACGGTCGCAGAGAAGAATGGCGCCGCGTTCGAGGACGGGCGTGATGAGCGTTCGCGTCATTTGCGCGTGACAGGCCCCGAAAAGCAGAAGTTCCGTTTCCGGGGCGAGGTCCTCGCCGTCCGTGCGGGTCTTGAGAATGGCGCGGATCCTTTCCGCGACCGGTGTGCCTCCGGGCGAGCGTGTGACCACGATCTCGCGTCCGGCGAGCTTCAATTCTTCGGCGAGAAGGTGAATCTGAGTGCTTTTTCCGCATCCCTCCATTCCTTCGAACGTGATGAACAAACCTTTTTTCATGTCAAAAATCCGTCTTTTCGTGCTTTATTTGCGTCCGGGCATTTGCGATTCGGCCCTTGAGAATGTACATTGTGACCAGTTATTTTCCTATAACAATAACACATCAAACGGCAACCTTCAAATGGAGAGTGGAAAATGGCGGAAAAATTAGTCCGGAATTCGTATTTGACGCGCAATGAAGGGGACTTCCCGGCGGAGATGACCGCCGGGACCCGCAGATATGTGAAAAACTGCGATCTGCGCTACGGGACCAACCCCCACCAGCCGGCGGCGTTCTACGTGCCGGAAGGCGGACACGGGGCCCTCGCGGACATGGTCACCCTCAAGAGCGGCAAAAACGGATTGTCCCAGACCAATCTGGAGGACATTTCCGGGGCGCTGAACATCGTGAAGTATTTCAGCCTTCCCGCCTGCGCCGTCATGAAGCACGTGAACCCCAGCGGCGCGTCCGTGATGCGTCCGGGCGAAACCCTGCGGGACGTCTATGTCAAGGCGCGCGACTGCGACGCCCGCGCCGCATTCGGCAGTGTCATCGCCTTTAACGTAAAGGTGGACGCCGCCGCCGCGGAGGAGATCATGAGCACCTTCTGCGAATGCGTCGTGGCGCCTGCCTACGAGGAAAAGGCGCTGGCGGTCTTCAACGATGCCGAACGCTTCAAGCTCAACAAACAAATCCGCATCCTTCAGTGCGGCGACCTCTCGAAACTGCCCCGTTTTGTGGGCGACGACCCCGACGGGCGCTTCAACACCTTCAAGGTCCTCTGCGACGGCACGCTCGTGGCGGCCGCTCCCCTGCTGACCCATGTGCGGAGCGCCGCCGACCTTCCCGCCGCGACCGGCGAGAACAAGACTTGCGGCGTCCAGACCTCCGCCGTCGAACCCACCGAAGCCCAGATGGAAGACCTCCTGGCCGCCTGGTACATCAACATCAGCGTGCGTTCCAACGGCGTGGTGATCGTGAGGAACGGCCAGACCCTTTCGGTCGGGACCGGCGAACAGGACCGGGTGGGCGCGGTCGAACAGGCGATCGAGAAGTTCAACCTCAAATACAAGGGGGAAGGCACGCTGGAGGGGGCGGTCATGTCCAGCGACGGTTTTTTCCCTTTCTATGACGCGCTGGAAGTCGCCGCCAGGGCCGGAATCAAGGCGGTGGTGGCCCCCTCCGGCTCGCTCAAGGACGCCGACGTGATCCGGCGTGCCAACGAACTGGGCGTGGTTCTGCGGCATGCGCCGGAACGAATCTTCTCTCATCATTGACGGTCATCCGATGGAAGCCCCGGCCCCGGACAATGCGAACCCCCGCGATTCGGCCCTGACCGAACAGTCTCTGAACGGCAGGATCGAGAAGGTCATTTTCAACAACGGGGAAAACGGCTTTCAGGTTCTTTCCGTCCAGGACCCGGAAGGCCGCCTCCATTGTGTCTGCGGGGTGATGCCCGGCGTGGCCGAAGGGCAGGGGGTCGAACTCCGGGGGAAATGGGAGGTTCACAAGGAACACGGACGCCGCTTCCGGGTCTCCTCCTATACGCTGACGCTGCCCGCGACGGTGGAGGGAATCGAAAAATACCTGGCGTCGGGGATCATCAAGGGCGTCGGCGAAAAATACGCGCGGGCGATCGTCAAGACCTTCGGCGCGGAGACGCTCCGGATTCTGGACAACGCATCCGGACGGCTGAAAGAGGTGCCCGGCCTCGGCAGGAAACGGATCGAAGCCATCAAAAAATTCTGGGCGGAAAGTTCGGATAAACGCTCGCTCCAGCTGTATATGCAGAGCCTCGGGATCACCAATGCCTATTTCACCCGGATTTACGGGCTGTACGGGAACCGTTCGGCCGAAGTCCTGCGGGAAAATCCCTATCAGCTGGCGTCGGAGGTCGACGGCATCGGCTTCATCATGGCCGACCGCATCGCCGCCCGTTCCGGGATTGACAAAACGGCTCCGCAGCGGCTCGTTTCGGGCGTGACATACGCGCTTTCCCAGATCCGGCTCGCGGGGCATGTCTGTATGCCGCGTCCCGAGTTTCTGCGGACGCTCGGGGAACTGCTGGAGGTGGACGAACTCCACGCCGAACGCGCCCTCGAGATGGCGGTACAGATCGGAAAAGCGGTGATCCAGCCTGGGCCGGACCGTACGGAGATGGTGTATGAATCCGGTCTGCTCCGCTGTGAACAGGAACTGCCCCTCCTTCTCGCCAACCTCTTCTTCCGGGAGCGTCATTACGGGGAATGGATTCTGCGTTACGCCGCGCCTCCGGGTTCGAAATTCAGCGATGAACAGATCGCCGCCGTGGAACGTGCCGGAAAAAACGCCGTCAGCATCATCACCGGCGGCCCCGGCGTGGGAAAAACCACGGTTGTAGCGGAGATCGTGCGCCGGGCCCGGGCCGCCAACCTCGATCTGGTGCTGGCCGCGCCGACCGGACGCGCCGCCAAGCGGATGACCGAAGCCGCCGGAGTCGCCGCGCTCACCCTGCACCGCCTTCTGAAATGGGAGCCGGTGGAAAAGCATTTCATCCACGGACGCAAGAAGCCGCTTCCCCATCAACTGTTCGTACTGGACGAGGTGTCCATGCTGGACCTGCCGCTTTCCGTGGCGTTCTTCCGCGCGGTGCGGCCGGGGGCGGCGGTCGTTCTGGTGGGCGACGCCGATCAGCTTCCTTCTGTGGGACCCGGCGCCGTGCTCAACGACATGATCCAGTGCGGCCGTTTCCCGGTCTCGCGGCTGACCCGGATCTTCCGGCAGGGCAGCGGCAGCGGGATCATCCGCGCCGCGCACGAGGTGAACACGGGACAGGTTCCGGAAATTCCTCCCGCCGACTGGGAAAATCTTTCCGATTTCTACTGGATCGAAAAGGAGGAGCCGGAAGAGGTCGCCGCCTTGATCGAGCGTCTGGTGACCGACCGGATACCGAAGCGTTTCGGGTTCGACCCCAAAAACGATGTTCAGGTGATCACGCCGATGAACCGCGGCGTCTGCGGCACGGTCCAGCTCAACGAGCGCCTCCAGACCCTGCTGAATCCCAATGCCCCCGGTTTCCGGGACGGCGAGCGCGTGTTTCATCTGGGCGACAAGGTCATGCAGATATCCAACAACTACGACAAGGGCGTTTTCAACGGCGACATGGGGACAATCAATGCCGTTCGCCACGCGGAAAACGCTTTCTCCGTCCGCTACGACCTCGGAGATGTCCACTACAATTTTTCGGAGGCGGAACAGCTGGTTCCGGCCTACGCGGTCACGGTCCACAAGTCGCAGGGCAGCGAGTTTCCCGCGGTGGTGATGCCGGTCCTGTCGCAGCACTACATGATGCTCCAGCGGAACCTCCTTTACACCGGCATCACCCGCGCCAGGAAACTGATGGTGCTGGTGGGTTCGCGGAAGGCGGTCTCGATGGCCGTCCGCAACGCTGTGCGCGAGCCGCGTCACTCTCTGTTGATCGAGCGTCTGAACGAGGCGTTCAACAATGCCATGAGGAGGAAAATGTCATGAACCGGCATCCCCTGACGACTCCGGTCGCTTTTGTCTGGAACCGGCCCCGCTTCGGGCGTGGCGCCGTGATCGCATCCATCGGCTCCTGTTTCTCGCAGGAGTTCGCCGGGCGTCTTGCCGACGCCGGTTTCCGGATGGCCTCCAATCCCAACGGCATTCTCTACAATCCGCTTTCCATTGCGGACGCCCTGGAACGGATCGCCGCGAAGGAGGAATACCGGGCGGAGGAATTTTTCGAGTTCAACGGGAAGTGGCGTTCGTGGCTCCATCATGGTTCCTTCGCGCACGGGGACCTCGAGAGTGCCGTGCGGAAATGCAATGAGTCCGCCGCCGCGTTCAGGGAAGTGGCCCGAATATGCGATCTTTTCATCGTGACGCTCTCTTCCGCCGTGGTGTACCGCCTCCTCGACACGGACCGGATCGTCGCCAACTGCCATAAAGTTCCGGGAACCCGTTTCAACCGTGAAATCCTCTCCGTCGAGGAGTGCATCGTTCAGGCGAAACGGATTGTTTCCCTGATCCGGCGGATCAATCCTTCGTGTATGATCCTTTTCACGCTTTCACCGATCCGGCATTATCCGGGCGACCTGGTGCTGAACGCGCGTTCGAAAGCCCATCTGTTGAGCGCGATCCATCTCTGTTGCGACGGCTCGGAAAAAGTCTGCTATTTCCCCGCGTACGAGATCGCGCAGGACGAGCTCCGCGACTACCGTTTCTACCGGGAGGACATGCTTCACCTGACCCCGCTGGCGGTTGACCTCATTCTGGAACGTTTCCTGTCGCAAGTTTTCGATGACGAGTCCGCGGCTCTTTTCGAGGAGGCCCGCCGCCGGACGCTCGCCTCGCTTCACCATTTCAACACAACGGATACGGAGGGATGAATCATGTGCGGCATTGCCGGTTTCGTTCATCTTGACCCCGCTCCCGCCGAAGAAAAAACGCTGCGTCCCATGCTGGCGCGACTGGTCCGGCGCGGACCCGACGGCGAGGGCGTGCATCTGGACGGCTCCGTCGCGCTCGGACACCGCCGCCTGTCGATCATCGACCTGGCGGGCGGCGCACAGCCGCTGTCCAACGAGGACGGCACCGTATGGGTCACTTTCAACGGGGAAATCTTCAACTTCATGGCGCTCCGGGAGGAACTTTCCGCGCAGGGACACCTTTTCAAGACGCGGTCCGATACGGAAGTGATTGTACATCTGTACGAACAATACGGGCGCGACTTCGTGCGGCGGCTTGATGGCTTTTTCGCCTTTGCGCTGTATGACGCGAAACAGCGGAAAATGATTCTGGCGCGGGACCGTCTCGGGGTCAAGCCGCTGTTCTGGTTCCGGACGAAAGACGCGTTCGTATTTGCCAGCACGATTCCGGCGCTTCGCGCGCACCCCGGATTTCCGCACGAGTTGAACGCCCAGGCCGTCTGGGATTTTCTGTCGCTCCAGTATGTTCCGCGCGGAACCGTCTATTCGGGCGTGGAGAAGCTTCCGCCCGGATTCATGGCGGAGCTTTCCGCTGGAGAACTGACTCTCTCCCGTTACTGGAAGGCGGACTATTCCAAAACACTTGATATTTCGTATCGGGACGCCTGTGCCGAACTCAGGCGCCTGGTCCGCAAAGCGGTGGCCGACCGCCTGATCTCCGACGTTCCGCTGGGCGTGTTCCTCTCCGGCGGCATGGACTCGACGATCATTGCGGGGGTGGCGGCGGAAGCGGTGGACGGTCCCCTGAAATGCTATTCCATCGGATTCCGGGAGAAGGATTACGACGAACGCGCTTATGCCGAAGAGAACGCGGCCCGCGTGCGCACATTCGCAAGGCACGGTTTTGAACACCATGTCCGCGTGGTCGAGCCTTGCGACGCCGGATTGCTGGAAATGCTGGTGTCCGAGTTCGGGGAACCCTACGCCGATGCCTCCATGATCCCGACTTGTCTTCTCAGCCGTTTTGCGCGGGAGGAAGTCACGGTCGCCCTCAGCGGCGACGGCGCGGACGAGGTTTTCTGCGGATATGAACGCTACATTGCCATGCGGTGGCTGGGACGGTTCGATTTTCTGCCGCCGGGGGTCCGGCGGGCGATGTTCGGCCGGATGGATGCGTGGATTCCCTCCCGCGGCAATGAACGGGGACGCGCCGCCCGCATGAAACGTTTCCTGAAAGGGGCGTCGCTTTCCGGCGCGGCGCGGTATCTCGGGATCGTCTCCCATACGGACGAGGCGCTCAAGCGCCGTTTCACGGGCGCGTTTTTCGACGGGGCCGCTCCCACGCTCGGCGGGTTCAATCCCGACGGTCTTTTCGAGACCTGTTCCTCCTGTTCCGAGTTCGATCTTCACACGTATCTGCCCAACGATATCCTGCCGAAGGTGGACACCGCGTCCATGGCCGTCTCGCTGGAGGTGCGTTCGCCCTTCCTCGACTACAAGACAGTCGGATTCGCCGCTTCGCTTCCATACAAATTCAAGGAAAAGGGCGGACATCGGAAACGGATTCTGGCGGACGCTTTCGCAAAGTATCTCTCGCCGGGGCTGGCCGCGAGGAAGAAACGCGGGTTCGGCGTGCCTCTGGCCGCCTGGTTCCGCAAGGAATGGAAGGACCTGCTGTATGAACGTCTTCTGGAAGGCGAAGGCGTCCGGCGCGGAATGTTCGATCCCGCCGGGATGGAGACTCTCCTCGGAGAACATCAGTGCGGGCTGGACCACAGCTACGCGCTTTTCTCAGCGCTGGTGCTTGAGATGTTCCTGAAGGGCGAAAAGGCGTAAGACCCGTTGGGTTTCGGGCGTGACGGAGGCGAAGGCGCTGTTGCGCACGAAAGGAATCCAGACGGGAGTGCCGTCCGGGAGGCGCACTACTGGATAGCGGTCGCGCTCCACCGAGGAGATTCCGGCGTCCGAAAAAATCTTTTTCAGGCCGACAGGGGAAGTTTTTCCGAACGGGACCATGTGTTCCGCGTGCCGCCAAAGCGAAATGACGAGGGGATAATTCATCTTGTCCGCGTCGAAATAGGCGCTGGATTTATCCGTCGTGTAATAGACCTGTTCCGGTGGAAGGATTTCCGAGCGGAACAGCAGGTTTCCGGCTTCCACGGCCTCCTCCGTTTCCGGCTTCCAGCGAACCGCGGCGGAACGGTCGTTCTTTTCGAGGTTCAGCATGAAGACTTTTCCGTTGGCGATCCGCAGTTCCCAGGCGGGATATCCGCGGAGGGGAACCCGGTTCAGGCCGCCGGGGGAGGGGGATTCCAGCGCGCGGCTGAACCGTGCGATCAGCTTGGAATCGGGCACGAAGTTTTCTCCCGTCGCCGCCTGGATGAAGTGCCGCAGGACCCGTGTCCGGATCGCCGGATGAAGGGCAAGCCAGCGTTCCGCGGTGGAGTCCCGCCGGAGGCTTGCGAACTCGTTCCGGGCGGTTTCCTCGAGGCAGGAGGCGTCGGTTTCGAGAGCCCGTACCGACTGCCGGATTCCGGCAAGGGCGAACGGGAATTCCTTTTTGATGGACGGCAGGAGCTCATGCCGGAGA
This sequence comes from Lentisphaerae bacterium ADurb.Bin242, assembly GCA_002069785.1. Lineage (GTDB taxonomy): Bacteria > Verrucomicrobiota > Lentisphaeria > Victivallales > UBA1829 > SIG94. The sequence continues at coordinate 23,485 of MWCA01000057.1, forward strand.
AAGTTGCGGCGGTAGACGCACGAACGGTTGGTGGCGTCATGGCACCATTGTTCGATGCCGCGGGCGCGGAGAAACGCCTCGATCTCCTGCCGGGAGATTCCGATGAAGGGCCGGATGAACACGATCCGCCCCAGTTTCTGGACGGCTCGCATGGACGAGAGCCCGGAGGCGTTGGAGCCGCGGAAAAGGCGCAGCAGCACATTCTCGATGCGGTCATCCGCATGGTGTCCGAGGGCGACCAGCGAATTTTCCGGATTGAATACGATTTTCTGCCAGTATTCGAGACGCAGACGGCGTGCCGCCTCCTCGTCGCCTTCCCCTTTCTGCCGTTTGCCCGGCGCGTCGATGTGGAACAGCAGGAAGGGAATTTCATGCTCCACGCAGAAGTTGCGGCAGAACTCGGCGTCGCGCAGGGAATCCGCACCCCGGAAACCGTGTTCGAAATGGACCGCCTCCAATGGAAAGAAACTTTCCGCCCGCAGTTCCGTCAGGAAAAGAAGAAGGGCAAGGGAGTCCGCGCCGCCGCTGAAGGAGCAGAAAACTTTTTTCCCCGGCAGCAGGGAAAGAACGGCGGCGGGCGGATGGATGTCGCCGTTCATGCGTTGGCGATGGCGGCCAGCAGTTTGGATTTGTCCTGCATCCCGTTGAACTGCGCGACGACCTTTCCGTCTTTCAGAACGAAGATTGCCGGAATGTTGCGCACGCCGAACTTGACGCACTGTTCGGGGACGTCGTCCACATTGGCTTTGGCGATGATCGCCTTGTCGCCGACTTCCGCGGCGACCTGGTCGAGGATGGGCGCCAGCATTTTGCAGGGACCGCACCATTCCGCCCAGAAATCGATTAAGCATATTCCCTTGGATGTGACTTCGTCGAATTTTTCCGCGCTCAGATGTATGACTTCGTTCATGGTCTGACCCTCCTTCGTTTGGTTGTTGTGCAATCCCCTTCATAAAAGAGCCTCCGAATGCCCTTTTGTCAAGCCCGGAAATACAAAAAAGAGCAAAAAACAGGAATTCCGGGGCTTGGACCGGGACGGTTCGGCGCTGTGATGAAAAAACTCTCTTTTTTTTCAAAAAGGGGGTTGACAAGAGAATATTTCCATTTATAATAAATATATGTTGTAGAGGATTGTAACAACTTGTAGGCGGGATTTTAAAAATGAACAAAGCGGAAACCTGTGCGGTCAGCGCGGCGGAAGCCACAAAGACCGACGAATCATACAAGCGGATCGTCCGGGAGATCTCCGGCGATATCCGCAGCGGGAAACTGTCTCCCGGCACGCGGCTGCAGTCGGAAAACAGACTCAAGGAATTGTATCACACCAATGTGTACAGTGTCCGCAAGGCGCTGGCGAAGCTCAAGGAGGACGGCCTTCTGTATACGGTCCCGAAGTTCGGGGTGTTTGTCGGGAAACAGGAGGACAAAGAAATGACCTGCCGTGCCGATGTACTGCCCCATGCCGTTGATTCCGTCATCACTTCGAGTATGAAAGTCCGTTTCGCAACCCCGAGCGGACTGCCTTGCCAGCGCCGTCTGTGGGAAAAGGCCGCCGCCTCGTTTTCGAAAACGTCCCTTTTTGCGGAAATGGAAATCCTCTATCACCGGAATACGCCGGATTCTTTTCCGGAGGCCGACATCTACGAATACGCGGGAAGTTTTTCCGCATATATCTGTAACAAAAACCTGCTCAATATCCGGGAGTATTTCTCCGAAGCGATCCGGAATTCCGAACGGATGTTCGACAATACCGGCGTGCCGTTGTATTATACCGGTCCGGTTCTGCTCTATAACCTCGATCTGCTGGAGAAACTCGGGTTCAAAGAGCCCGTCTACCGGAATTATGAGGAGGAGGTGGCATATCTGGAGGCAGTCACAAAAAAGGCCGTCGCTGCCTCCCTGAATATCCCCGGCACGGCCCAGAATATGATTTTCCGCCTGGGCAACCATCTGGATGAAATTTTCCGCGATATTCAGGAAGGGAAGCTCGGTGAAGAGGAATTTGCGGAAAAATACGGGGCGGTTTTCCGGCGTCTCACCGACTACTGGCGGAAATACAAGATCAGTTATCCGAAAAGCGCCCTGGAAAAATTCAGGGATTTCCGGATGGGGAACACGCCGTTTTTCTTCGGAATGCTTTCCGATTTCATGACCATGAAAAACGTGGATTGCCCGTTCCGCAGCGGCGGGGCGCTGATGTATTCGGTCGACGATACCGTGACCCGGATTCCTGTGGTTCTTGCGGTCGATGCGCAGAGCCCGCATCCGGTCGACAGCCTCCGCCTGATCCGTCATCTTCAAAATCCGGAATTCCAGAAGGATATTGCGGAGATGGGCATGCTGCCGCTGGAGGAGAAAAATATGGCGTTTCTGCCCTATTCCAACCTTCCGCGCACGATCGAATTTGCGCGTCCGGTCTGCTTTCATACGCCCGAGGAGCACTATGTCTGCACGAATGTGCTGAACGTGGATTTGTGGAACATCGTTCTTTTCAACAAGCCTGTCCGCGAGGCGATTCACGATACCCTGATGTTTTCCCGCTCCTATCTGAGCATGAAACTGGACAATATGACGATCGACCGCCAGAAAATGTGGTCCGCCCTATATGATGTATGAGGAATAACAGGAGAACCGAAGTGACGAAAAGCATCAAAGACAAATTCTGGATGTGGGGATACACGATCGAATCCGTCGGCGCGGTGCGGATTCCCTTTGTTCAGACCCCGCAGAACTATTGCAGCCTCGAAACCGCAGCGGATTACTTCGGTTTTCCGAATGTCTTTTTCATGAACGGCATGCACTCCTGGGAGAATGTCGAGAAGCATCTTTCGTATCTTTCCGGGCAGGGAGAGATCATCTGCGCCCTCCCGCACGGGGCGGACGCCGCGCTGGACGGTGCGGAAAAGATCAGCCGTCTGTCCCTGAAATTCCCCCGGATCAAAGGGGTCGTGCTGGATGATTTTCTTCAGGTGAACGGACATCCAACCACCCCGGAACTGGTCTGTGAATTGAAAAAGCGCCTCCGCAGCGCGAACCCGGCGCTGGAACTGGCCGTGGTCATGTATTCCGACGGTTATCACAAGGATGTGCGCCCGTATCTGGAACAGATCGACACGATCGTGCTCTGGCGGTGGGTTTCGACGGAGCATTTCTGGCGTTCCGAACTCGGTCCGCTGCTCCACAAATGGAAGGCCGACACCGGCAAGACGATCCTCCACGGCGTGTATCTCCAGAATTACGGCGAGTTCGGCGACGACATCGCCCCGATGGAGATGGAATTGTGGAAACTTCAATGGATGCGCCTTTTCCAGTTCCTGCGGGGAGGAAATCTCCTGGACGGCTGTGTCCTGCTCCAGAACGGATTTGTCGGACATCCCCGGTTCCGGGACCAGGTGGTCTGGCTGAAAGAAAGCATGGACTGGCTCCTCGGAACGACGAGCTGCCGTTAATGATAAAAACGCATGAATGGATCGATAAAGCGAAAAAAGGAGGTTGAGATGAAAATGCATTGGAAAAAAGTCGGGCAAAGTTGGAAAAGGTTCACACTGATAGAGTTGCTGGTCGTGATTGCGATCATTGCGATCCTGGCGGCAATGCTGCTGCCGGCTTTGAACAAGGCCAAAGCCATGGCTCAGGGGGTCAGTTGTCTGAACAAGGTCAAACAGGTCAATTTGTTCAGTTCGTTTTACAGCAACGACTACGGGGATTGGGTTCTTCCCTCGGCCTGGGTTGCCAATGATGCCGAAAGCTGGCAGGATTGCTGGATTAATGCCCTGCAAAAATTTTATTTGCCCGGAGGGATGAACTATCTCCAGGTCAATAAATTTTTCACCTGTCCGGCGGACACTTCGCCGATGACGCATTCCTGGGCCGCGACCCGGAGCTCTTCCTACGGATATTCCTGGGCGCTCGGGAGCCGTTACGGCATGAGAATCTATGCCGCCAGCCCGGCCGTTGTCCAGCGTCTTTCCTACAAGAAGCTCGGTTATTTCAAGAGGCCCTCTCTTGTCGGGCGTATCGTGGACATGAAAATCTCTCCCGTCCCCGCGAGCAATGTCTCCATGCACTTCGCCTGGGAGATTCCCGACTTCGGCACGGTCCGGGTTCATTTCGCCCACAATCAGAAGGGGAACCTCGGTTTCCTGGACGGCAGCGCCCGTTCCTGCCTGAATCAGGAGATCAAGAAAAATATGGATCCTATTTCCGTATCTGTCAACTAACCCCGAAAGAAAAATCTCCATGAAAACACTTGTGACTTGTTTGCTGTCCGCGGCTGCCCTTGCTCTTTCCGCAACGCCTGTGAAGCTGGCGGAAAACGGGAAGACCGATTACGCAATCCGGCCTCCGGAGAATCCCACACCCATGGAACTTCTGGCCGTAAAGGAGCTTCAAACCTATCTGAAAAAGAGCACCGGAGCCGATTTCCGGCAGGGGGACTCCTCCGGGAAGATTGTCCTTCGGCGCGATTCTTCGCTGGCGCCGCAGGAGTCCTCGGTCAAACTGGAAGGAGATTCGCTTATCCTGGGCGGCGGGGACGAATGGGGCGTCCTGTATGCCGTATATTCGTTTCTGGAAAATCAGCTCGGCATCCGCTGGTTCTCCGCGTACGGAGATGAACTTGTGCCGGAGCATAAAAACCTGAATCTGGACTTCCAGCCTTACAAACAGAAGCCCTCGTATGAAAAACGCGCCCTGATCGGAAGCAGCTACTACAAGTTTCCGGCTTCCTCCATGTTCTTCCTGCGGAACCGTCTGAATATCTGCAATACACTGGAGAACAAAGCGTATCCGGGAAGCAAATCCCTCCTGCCGTTGCGCGGTTCCCAGTGCCATACGCTTTTTTTCTATATTCCGCCGAAAAAAGGTCATTATCCGCAAGCGATGAAGTTCAAGGAGGAAAAATACTACTTTGAAGAACATCCCGAATATTTTGGCATGGACAATTCAGGGAAACGGGTACTGAGCCTTCAGCTCTGTTTCAGTAATCCGGACTTGCGCAGGGAATTCACCCGCCGTTTCCTGGAGTGCGTGGAACTCATGGGAACCGACGGAGTGTACTCCATCGGCGCCATGGACTGGCCCGGGACATTCTGCTATTGTCCGGAGTGCAAAAAACTGGAGGAAAAATACCAGTGCCACGCCGGGCCGATGCTGGACTACATGATCGAACTGAGCGGTATTGTCACGAAGAAATACCCGAAGCTGTATCTCTCCACATTGGCATACCGCAAAAACCAGTCGGAAAAACCGCCGGTAATGAAGGAAAAACTTCCGAAAAACATCATCATCATTTTTGCGCCGATCGACGATGATTTTTCCAAGACGCTTACGCACAAAAACAATGCGGAAACCTACCGGCACCTGAAAGGCTGGGCCAAGGTGACGGAAAATCTGTGGGTCTGGTATTACCCGCTGACCTACGGCGGGGAAGCGGTTCCGTACGGAGGAATCCGCCGGAGCGCGGAAGACACGCGTCTCCTGCGGGAGGGCGGGGCCAACGGCACTTTTTATGAACACGACGTCGGGGTGTTTTCCGGCATGAATTTCGGAGACCTCATGACGTGGATGTTTTTGAAGCTCTTCCAGAATCCGGAGGCCGATTATCGGACGCTGGTCAAGGAGTTTTGTGCCTTCTACTACGGCGCGGCCGCGCCCGAAATGGCCGAATACATCCGGGAGCTGGACGAGGCGACGATGTCCGTTCCGGCTTTTGTCATGTGGTGCAGCGGCACCCCGAAAACGGTTCTCTCGCCGGAGAATCTGGTGCGCTGGACAAAGCTTTTCGACGCCATGGAGAAGAAGACCGCTTCCGATCCCATGTCTCTGACGAGGGTCCGCGAGGCGCGGATGGGACTGGATATCGCCGTGCTCCAGAACGATTTCCGGGAACTGGTCCGCAAAAATCCGGAATTGTTTCTCCCCGCCCGGGAGATGGAACAGCGCATTCGCGCCACGCTGGATGCTTCGCTCCAACGGCGCGTGCCGGACGGCCCGATGGCATATCTGCGCAATACATGGAAAAAGGGAGTCCTGACTGCGCTGGAAAATGCCGTTCTGATGGCATCCGTCACGCCGAAGCCGCTGGGAGCTCCGCTGGACAACGCCGATCCGGCAAAGGTCCGCCAGGTGTTTGCAAAACAGGTCAACAAGTGCGGGTTCGCCAAGCTGCCGGATGCCGCCGTGGGACAGGCCATCTACGATCCGAAAGCGGGGGTGGAGCTTCCTTTCACCTGCGGTTTTTACGACTCTGTCGGCAAACGCTTTCTGCTGAACCGGAAAATCACCCGCGACGAAATTGTTCCGGACCGTTTCCACCTGTATAAACTCGGGGAGGCGCCGATCTCGTCCGCCTGCTACCTCTGGACGATGGGAAGCTGGATTGCCGGCTTCAATCTGGGCAGCCTGTATACCGCGGGCGAAGCGCCGGACAAGAAATACGAAATCTGGGTGTCCATGAAATTTGAGGGGCCCGGGTATCATCCCGCGAGCAAGGCCAAAGAAAACCGGGTCTGGCTGGACCGCGCCGTGGTCGTGGAAAAAGAGTGAACCTGTCCGTATCCTCCCGCGCGGGCAATGCGGTTCTGGTTTTCATTTTCAATTTTTGATCCCTTACCAGGCGTCATTCCAGTATTGGTTGAATTTCCACGGAGCCCAGAAAGAACTGTAGGGAGCATAGACCCATTTATGCGCCGTGGGAATTCGGCGGCGGTCCACTGCGGCCACATGCCCGTCATGGAAAAGGAAGTTACCCCGTCCGGGAACATTGATCAGGGAGGCGTCGCTGAAACGGTGGATTTCCTGAAAGTTTCCGTTGGAATGCGGAAACACAGGAGTTCCCTCCGTGCTTCCTATGGTATACGTTACAGCGGGGGCGCCATACCACGCTTCACCGAAGTAAGCCGACCGGGACGGGACTGCGATTTTCACCAGCCGCTGGTCTCCCAGGTTGGAGGCGCTGTAACTCAGTCCGTATCCGGCCAGCTCCTGTGGACTGCCGGTCAGCACCGGATCATATTTTCGCGCCGGACACAGGAGTTTGCTGGCCGTCCGGGATTTGTCGCTTCCGATGTGCATTCCGCCCAAATAAACGGCTTTGTTTGTTTTCAAATAAGGGGCAAGCATTCCAGTGGAAGAGGATTCCCAGTATGAGAATTGAGTGGAGGTGGACGCCGTGGGACCGTTCCGGTACGGAACCGGCATTTCCTTGTTGTCGTCGCTGTATAACATTGCCGCCTTGCCGATCTGGGTGAGGTTTCCGAGACATTTGATTGCCTGGGCGGTTTCCCGCGCCTTGTTGAGCGCCGGAAGGAGAAGTCCGGCAAGAATCGCGATGATCGCGATGACGACGAGGAGTTCCACTAATGTAAACGGCCTGTTCATGTTTACTCCTTAGGTTTCAAAGTTGCTTTGATGTTTTCGACCATGACGTTTTTCGAGCCCTGATGCGCGTGAATTGTCATGGAAAATTCGCTGACTTTGCGGAGAATGCCGTTCTTGTCGGGTTTTTCCGCATCTTTGAGCCGGATTTCCCCTTTATAAACGGCCGGCGTATCCGTCGCCTTGAAAATATACGCGGCCGCTTCATCGATATACCCTTCCCTGGAACGCTGTCCCAGGCGGACGCTGACCGGGCCTTTTTCCCATTTCAGGGTCAACTCGAATTCCAGGATATCGCCGGCTTTGCCCTGAAAACTGTTTTTGAAACGGATTCCGGTTCCAGCCTCGATGGATACCCGTTTTTTCCCGTTTTCCTCCACCAGCTTGCATTTCGGACCGTCCCACCAAGCGACCGGCGAATTCCGGCCCGGCTTGAACGGCATCTGGAGGTCGAGTTCCGCCCCGAGGGTGCTCCATGCGGTCAAGGCGGCGAGGATTGAGAGAATGTGTTTTTTCATTTGGCGGCTCCGTTTTGGAAGAGTTCGGGATTCAATCCGACATGGTTTTTGACGCATTCCGGATTCGTGGCGAAAAATACGGAGAAATCCCAGGGCTCATAGCTTTTGCCGTTCCATTTTTCTTCGGCTGCCGGCGACTGTTTCTGGAGCTCCAGCGCTTCCTTGTCATAGTCATGATTCAGGAGCAGATTACTTTGCTTGAGAAGCTCCGGATGCTTGAACGTCAGGATCTGCGGCAGCGCCTTTACGCCCGGATTGGCAAAAAACGAGGTGCGTTTCCGGCCCGATTCCGCAAGGAATTTCTCATAATTCGCTTCTCCGTTGACCTGGTCTCCTTCGATCCGGTGATAAGCAATCAGTTTGCGGTTCTCTTCCGGCACACGGAGGCAGTAACAATTCATGTGTTCCTTCAGGGATTCGATGTTGAGGCAGCGGATCAGGGGATTGCGGTTTTTCATCGGAATGTTGTCGAAGATCACGTTCCGCGCAAACGTCGCGGCTTCGTCCGGCAGGTTGTGGATGTAAAAATGTTGAATCTGGTTGTTGAACCAGACGCAGTTGCGGATCATCAGATTCGGACACCTCAGGAATATCGACCCGGAGAATCCACGGGTGATGAAGCAGTTGTCCACCGTCAGGTTCCGGACGGAATTCGCCACGAGGAACGGAGGCGTATAGCCCTGGCTGCGGCCATCATAAAAACAGCGCCTCACCGTAATGTTTACTCCGCCGTTGATCTGGATTCCGGCTCCGGACGTGCCGGCGAGTTCGCGGAAGAACAAGCCGTCGATGACCGTATCCGGCTTGTTTTCCAGCACGATTCCACGGGACAGAATCCGCTGTCCGTCGATCCAGACTTTTTCACCGGGAGCGTTTTTGAGAGTCACTCCGGCGGAACGGAAGTAGAGCGTTTCCGGGTAAACGCCGCCCTGGACGACCACGGTATCGCCGGGCCGTGCCTTGTCAAGAGTGTCGCTGATGATTCCTTCCGCGACTGTGAGCGTACGCGGCACGGGTTTCTCTCCGAGCGTATTGAAGCTCATGGCCTGGGTTGTAATGAGGCTCCGTTTCATTTGACGGTTTTCCACGGCCAGGTCCATGTTGGAATGATGCTCGCGCAGGGGCGACCGGGAAGAGAGCCGGAAGTAATATTTCGTGCCGGGTTTGAGTCCGGTCAGGCTCATGGAGTGCCAATTCCCTCCGGAGAAGGGCTGCCCGATGCGGTTTTCGCATTTTTCGGTGGTTCCCCAGCACAATTCGGTGGTCGCGTCGGCGGCATCGGTCCACCATTCGATATCCGCCACGGTGTCGGTGACGGACCGCAGGAAGGGACCGGTCACCCTTGCCGGAGGCGCCGAACGGATCAGACGGTAGGGACCCGGCGGGAAAGCATCGAAGCTCCGTCCGTCATCCAGGTCGGACAGCCCGGCGATTTTTTCCGAAAGCCCGAGGTTGCTGTGGCGGTATCCCGTGGCTTTGGAAAAATCCGGAAGCGTTTTGAACTGACAGTGGGTGACCCGGAGGTTTCGTCCGGATGCGGTCGCTTTCGCCTCGAAAACACAGCTGTGTGCCGACAGGTTGTCGCCGGAAAGGGTAATGGGTGCGCTGAAGACCAGATTTTCCAGCCGGACATTTTTTCCCGTGACCGCGCCTCCCTTGACCACGGCGGAGGCTCCCGCGCCGCGGGTCCGGACCGTCACGTTGTCCGCCTCGATTTTGAGTTCGGGATATTCGCCGGGCGGCAGAAGAACGGTGTCTCCGTTTTTCAGATTGTCGAGCTTGCCGATCACGACCTTGGAAACCGGGCGGAAGTCATGATTTTCGGGATCGGCGTAAAGTTTCGGCCAATCCTCTTTTTTGATTTCTTTGAGCGGAGATACATCCTTTGGATTATAGCCGTTGAACGACCCGCCGAAAACATTGTTCCGGCTGTAAAGCGCATTGATGCCCTGTTCGGAATAACTGTCCTTGAGCCAGCTGTTTTCCACCTTCCCTTTGATGTTGAGCCCGCCTTCGCCGAAGGAAACGCAATTTTCGATATTGCAATCCTTCATCGTGCCGTAGAAACGCAAGCCTATGGTCTGGTTGCTTCCGGCGGGGAAACGGAACATCGAAACGCAGCCGCGGATGGTGTTGCCCGTTCCGCTCCAGCCGATGATATTTCCGCCGGATGTGGGAGCGAGCGACCCGTTGGCATAGGCGACGCAATTTTCTACGAGGGAATTTTTGCCGCCGGAAAGCGAAATGCCGTTGGCGTTCAGGAACGCTGTGCAGTCGCGGATCGCACAATTGTCCGGATTCTGAAGCTGGATGCCGTTGTATCCGCTCCAGATTTCCGTACGGAAATGCGAGTAGAATCCGGTGAAAACAAGACCTTCCACCGTCACTTTTTCGGGATCCCAGAGCCGGAGCCCGCAGCCGTTCAGAACCGAAACGGTAAGGTCATGCTTGTCCGGCGGCAGGCCGTCCGAAGTGGAGATGTAGAGTTTGCCGTCTTTTTTGAACCACTGTCCGAAATTGAATTCCAGGTCGCGCACCGTTGCCGCCGGAAGATAGATCCGGAGCGTATCTCGCTCGTTGACGGCATTCACGTTCTCCGTCCAGTCGGCCGCGTAAATGAAACGATAGCCGGGCACGAGGGAGAATTGCGGCGCGGGCTTGTCGCCGTGGATCAGGACGGACCCCGGGAACTCCGCGCGGATCGTGACGTTCTTCAGTTTCTTCCGGACATCCACCGTTTCATAATACTTTCCGGGCGCAATCGTCAGGGTGTCGCCGTCTTTCAGCGCGGCGATTCCCGCCTTGACCGTCGGAAAGGCTTTTCCCGGCCCGACATTGAGTTCCGCCGCACGGACGGAGATTCCGATCATCAGCAGACACAGACTTGTTCTCCACATGGCTTCAATCCTTTCTTGTGAAATCATCCACATCGTTGGGTTTAAGGAAAGGTTCTTCCGAAGAAAAAACGGCGGTAAGGCTCCGGAGAAGGTCCCAGTGCTCCCCGTTGTTGAGGCACTGAAAGCAATAGAACATTTTGTTCCTGGCTTCGGGGGAGTCGTCCCCGTCCTGCTGCCGTTGGAACGCTTCCTTGAATTGTGCGAAATAATGCGGCGCGAACGGGAGCGCGGCGGCCGCGTAATAACGGTCGCAGAGCGCATTGTCCGCCAGAATCCGGTTCAGACGGGAAAGCTCTTCCAGGAAATTCTGTTTTCGTTCGCCCGTCATGAGGTCGATCCGGTCGGTTTCCGGATCGTTGGAATGAGGCAGGATATCAATGGACGTGACTCCGTTCCGGCGGAGGTGAAGACGGAGCGAAAAGGCGCGGTTCCAGAATCCCGGCGTCTCCGGTTTGTTCCGGGCGGGGAAATGGAAGTTGCCCAGGCTGTATGCGATCAGTCCGCCGTGATACTGCTCGAGCCCCTGCGAAATGTGCGGATGGTGTCCGACTACCGCCGACGCTCCCGCGTCGATGAACGCCCGGCAGTTCTCCCGCACCCGGCGCGAAGGAAACGGAATGTGTTCCTTGCCGTCGTGAATCGTCACAAGAATGAAGTCGGCGTCCGGTTTTTCATCGGCGATCGCCGCGGCAAGAGCGGCAGGGTTCAGGGGATTTGATCCGGGGGTCTCCTCCGTGGCGGAACAGGGCTGGTCCAGCGCGGCCGCGAAGATGGAAAGCCGGAACGAACCGAGCGTCAGCCGGAGCGGAAGAGCGGCCTCCGCACGGTTCTTTCCGCCGCCGGCGAACCGGGCGCCCGCGTCCTGAATATGCCGCATGGTTTCGAGGAATGCCTCATCGCCGAAATCGCGGGAGTGGTTGTTCGCCAGGGAGAAGACCGTGAATCCGGCTTTGACAAGTCCCGGCAGCGAGGCCGGATCGGCTCTCAGCGCCGGACCGAACTTCCGGATCGGCGTTCCGGCGAAGGTCAGCGCGGTTTCCAGATTGGTCACTGCCAGATCGCTCGACCGGATTTCCGGAAGGACCGTGCCGAAGACCGCTTCCACCTTTCCCCGGACAAGATTGATTTCCGCCTTCTCCCTCGGGATCAGGTCGCCCGTGAGGAAAACGGTTTTTTCCGCCGGAGCGGAGTCGAAGACAATCTTTCCGTCTGCCGGAATGGAGTTCAGCATGATTTCTTTCTTCCGTTCTGGAACGAAGTCCGCATCGGTTCGGGCGCAGGACCTGTTCCTGTCCGTTTCCCGGTCTTCTTTCTTCCGCCAATCTTTTTTCCGATGAAACCGGCGGTCGATTCCGGCTGATTCAGCAGTTTCATATTGCCGCTCCGTTGATTTGGATGATTACCATAGGGTAGTCTATTCTTAATTATAATGGGTTTTTCAGGATTGTCAAGCGTCCGCATCCATTTTTTTTTGAAAAATCGGAGATTCTTACGGGAAAAGTCCGACAAAAAAGCCTCCGGAAGGCTCCAACATTTCCGGAATTTCTTTTATATTCACGGTTGATTTTTCAACGGGAAAACAGTATAGTAAAATGAATTGGGGTGTTGACAGGAAAAAGGAACTCGGCATATATGGAAGAACGGCATTTGATGATTGAGGCCAACAAGGCCAATCGACTTTATATCAAAGATTTATGGAACTACCGG
>MWCA01000058.1 GCA_002069785.1 Lentisphaerae bacterium ADurb.Bin242
TTTGTTCCCGCCGAAATCACGGCGGTTTCCGGAAAAATCCGGAAGAAGGTGATTCCGGCTGACGAAATGACCCAGGCGTTTGCCTATACGCACCTGGTGCCGTCCGGGGAATTCTTCCTGTTGAAGCGCTGGCGTCCGTACGGTTCCGAGCTTTTCGCCTGGGCGAATCCGAAACAGCTGCGCTGGACGCTGGCTCCCGGCGGGACGGTCCAGTTGAAACTTCTCCGGAAGCCGCTTCCGAAAGAGGCGGGATGTGAGTTCAGACTCCAGAATGAGGTCAAAGGCGTGACGCTTGCAAAGGTGGAAACGGCGGAAAAAGAAAAAGGAGCCGCGGAAGTCACGCTGACGCTTCAGACGGATAAAACGATCAAGGAACAGAATTTCAACCAGCTCGTGACAGTCATCCTTTCTTACAATGCTCCCCCGAACAAGGAAGGGAAAGTTCTCCGCAGAAAGTCGGAGTTCGCATTGCCGGCTGTTCAAATTGGAATCGGAGGTAAGTAAGGAATGGTTTTACACAGCGGGTTCGAGGCCGAAAACGGTTGTTGCGAGCACTTTTTCAGCGCCGTTTCGCATCCCGGATACGATTTTGCGGACGAAGCGGAATCTGTGCTTTCGGAATATGATCATCAAGCCGCGGAATACGGGTGCTCGGTTCGGACGGAGTTTCTCCTGCGGTTTCATTTGAGCGATGTGGCCAACCAGGCGCCGGTTTTGCGGCGGATTCTTGCCGGACGGAGCTCTTTTGTCTCGATCGTCGGACAGCCGCCCGCGGACGGGGCGCGTCTGGCGCTGGAGGCGTGGCATATGGCCCCGATGGAAAAGGAGGCTTTGTCCGACCATGCCTTCCGGTTCCGGTTCCGCCATTATGAAGCCTTTCTGGTGGAAGGGCGGAACCCGGATTCGAAAGGGAGCTTTTCCCAGACGGCGGACGAGTTCCTGGCTCTGGAAAAAATGCTCGCCGTCCACGGCGGAAGGGTGGCGGACAATACGGTCCGCACCTGGCTGTATTGCCGGGATGTGGACAATAATTACGCGGGTCTGGTTCAGGCGCGGAATGAGTATTTTGCAAAAATCGGGCTGACCCGGGACACTCATTTCATCGCCAGCACGGGAATTGAAGGACAGTCCGAAGTGCCGTCGCGGCTCGTCACCATGGACTCGCTGAATTTCACCGGGCTGGAACCCGGTCAGATGATGTATCTTTCCGCCCCGGAAATGCTCTCGCCGACCGCGATCTACGGGGTGAGTTTCGAGCGCGGAGTCCGGCTCGTCTTCGGAGACCGGTCGCATTATTACGTCTCCGGGACCGCGAGCATCGACAAGGGAGGGAATGTGGTCTATCCGGGGGATGTCCGGCGGCAGACGGTCCGCCTTCTGGAGAACGTGGAGGCGCTGCTGCACAGCTCGGATGGAAGTTTTTCCGATCTGAAGTGCGCGACCGTGTATCTCCGTGATTCCGCGGATGCCGCCGCCGTCCGGGCCGAATTGGAGTGCCGGCTTCCGGCGGGCCTTCCGCTCGTGATTCTCCGCGCTCCGGTCTGCCGTACCGCCTGGCTGGTGGAAATGGAGGCGGTCGGGATCAATTCGTGCGGAAGAAGTTCCCTGAAAAGCCTGAACTGATTTCTTTTTTCCGGTTCTTTTTCGTGCATTTTTCTTTTTACTGAAATAAACAGCTTTTGGATTATTTCTGTTGCGTTCCTTGACAAAAGATATCTTTCTACTTATATTATTACCGGCATTATGGATCACTGAAATGTCGTTTCGGGAAAGGCCAGGTTTTTATGAGTTTCACGACCCGTTTCAGCGTATTGGAGGGAATCAAAGAAAACGATGACAAAGCCTGGGAGCGCTTTTTTGCCGTTTATTCCCCGCTGATCCGCCTTCACGGAAAAGACTGCGGCCTTCGGAACGAACACCTGGACGATCTCGTTCAGAATGTAATGCTTTCGCTTGTGGGACAAATCCAGAGTTTTCACTACGATCCGAACCGGGGCCGTTTCCGGGACTATCTGCGGCATATCATCCGGGCCCGGGCCTACGACATGCTTCGTGATATTTACAAGCAGGAATGCTTTCAGAAAATGGAAAAAGACGAATCGGTCCTCGATGATCTTTTCCGGTCGGAGTGGGAGGAGCATATCCGCAGAAGCAGCGTGGAAAAACTCAAGGAGGAGGTCAGCGCCAGGCATTTTCAGATTTTCCAGCTGCTGGATATCCAGAACCGGAAAGTCCATGACGTCGCGAAATTCTTTAAGCTTTCCGAAGCCACGATTTATTCCATTCGGAACCGGACGGAAGAAAAGCTCAAGCAGATTGCCGAAAAGCTGGATATATGAATGCCGTCAAACCGAAAATTCCAAACTTCGCCATTGTGGAGCTTTGCGGGCGCGGCGGCAGCAGTGAGGTCTGGCTCGGGATCGACGATGACGGAATCAAGCGCGCCATCCGGATCATGGACAAGGTCAACGAAGAAACCGCCCACCGGATCGAAGCGGAAAGCAAAGCCATCGCGCTGTACCGCAATGTCGCCAGTCAGCATGCGAATCTGCTCGAAATCCTTTATATCGGCAAGACCCCGAAGTATCTGTATTATGTCACGGAACTGGCCGACAACGTGGCGCAGTTCGATAACAAGTATGAGCCGGACACCCTTGCCTGGCGCATCCAGAATTCAGCCTGTACTCCGGACGAGGTCATCGGGTATATTGAAGCGATCCTCGATGGAATCGAACAGCTTCACACCCATCATATCGCGCATCACGACCTGAAGCCGGAAAACATCCTTTTCGTGAAGAAAATCCTGAAAGTCGCCGATCCCGGCCTGATCGCTTCCTCCCGGGAAACCCTCCACGCGGGAACCAGCGGTTTTCATCCGCCCTGGGACGCCACCGGCATCGAGGCGGACATCTACGCGATCGGGAAGATCATCTATTGCCTTTTCACCAGGGAAGATGCAACGAAATTTCCGGAAATCCCCGATACGCTCCAAATCGAACCGTGGGCCCTTTTGAACGAAATCGCCCTGAAATGCTGCGAGCTGGACCCCGCCGCGCGCTACAAAACCATTCAGGAGATCCGGCAGGATATTGAAAAACGCAGGAAGCCGTCTTCTCTCCGGACCCTCCGGGAAAGGGTCCGGAAAAAAGGAGTTATTCTCCTTCTGATCCTCCTCGGGCTTTCCCTTTCCTTGAATTTCTATTTCCTCTGGGGACATTGTTTCGGGGAAAATCTTTCCGACAAAGACGCCGGCCGGCTGCTTCTGTTCACCTACCATAACATCAATTCAATGTCGCTCCGGGAAATTGACAGAAATCTTTCCATCCTCAAAAACGGCGATCCCGCATTCCTGAAGGTCCCGAATATTCAATTTTTGCATGCCCAGGTCAAGGATTATGCGGACTGGCTCCGGTATTCCAATGTGGAAGACAATTCGATCTTTCTGGTTTCGCTGGTCGCGGATATGAATATTTTCGACACCGAGGAACGCCAACTGTCCACGATCCGCCGCTTTCTCGTCCTGAATCCGAAAATCATGAATTCCCCCTATCTGCTGTACCATTATTACCTTTTCTCCAGGAAGAAACACGATGACAGACAGGCGGAAAAGATCCTTGCAAGATTGAAGAGTCTGGATTATTCCAGATATAATAAATTTGTCACCGCATACAGCCTGCTCAAGCTTTCCAATTTCCTTGCGGGAAACGGGAACAATGAAGATGCCCTTTTCTTTTCCCTGAAAGCCCGGGAACTGACGCCGAACAATGTCGTCGTCTACGCCTCGCTGTTTCAGGCCTATTACAATCTGGGAAGATACGACGAGGCGATGACCGTACTGCGGAAGCTTCATTCACTCCGCCCGAAAAGTTCCTGCATCGATTATTTCTATCAGCTCCTTGTCCAGAAAGGATTGAAATTCTCTCTGGACTAGGTCTCTCCGGGATTCCGGGCTGCATGAAGACCTGTGAAAAAACTTCGGGAATTGAATTTTGTCATTCAATTCCCGAAGCGAAGTCCTTCGAGGGACCTTTGATAAAACACTCCGGCAGACCTCTGGTTGCCGATCCGGGGCATTGCGACGCCGTTTCGTTTCCCCAATGTCGTCTGCCATGTGTTTCCCAAGGTCCCCCAAGCCGTTTTTGATCCGGCTGCCTTCCCCCCGGCGTCCGAATCCGGCGGCTTGCCAGGACTTTTTCATCCCCCCGAAAGAAAATCCGATCAACTCTCCCGGCTCTTTCTTCTTCCTTACTAATTCGGAGAAAAATAGAAAATTATGCAGACGGAATTATTTTTTTATAAAAACATGAAAGGGTTCTTCGGGTGCGCTTACAGAAATCTTGCGATACGGGAACGGGATCAGGATTACTTCATGCTGCCGGGACGTGTCAGAACCACCATGTCCACGTAGACGGCATTCTCTTTTTTCGTGGACATTGATTTTATAAAACGGACATTTTCCGGCGAAAGAAAAAGGCTCGGGGAAAAAGCTTTTTCTCCGAGCCCCATGATTTTTGCGATTGCTTTGTCAATCCAGACGCACAACCACGACACGATCGCAATAGACCGTATTTTTCTTTCCGGCGTCCTCTTTGTAGAACGCGGGACCCTCGAATTTCAGGGAAGCGTAGACTTCCGCATGATTGAACGCGCCCATCACATACGCACCGCCGATGGAGGTCTTGAAATCCCACCAGTCGCTGACGCCCATCCGGAAAAGACAATCGGGCGTGAGTTTGATTTTTGCGATCCGGTAAAATTCATACTTGCCGTGCGGCCCCAGCGTCTTTTGTGTCACAGAACCGATATTGGACCGATATTTCTTTCCGTAAAGGTCCTCGAAATCCGCCTTGAAGGGCAGTTGCGGTTCCGGCTTGCTGAACACGGCACGCCAGCCGAACGCGGCATCGGCGTCTTTCTGATAGGTGCTTCCATTCACTTTCGGAATGGAGACAAAAATCCGGTCGGCCGGAATCATGCCGAAAATTTCCTTCGGCAGAGGCTTGGCGTCTATTCCGCTCTGAATCTGAAGGATCAGCAGCAGATCTTCCAGGGCTTTCTGATAACTTTTTGCACGGGAAGAAAATGAACCGAAAAAGCATTGGATTGCCTGCTTGTAATTTCCGCGCAGACGGTCCGCCAGCTGTTCCGGAGAAAGGTTGAAATCCGGAAGTGCTTTTTTTACCTTCGCGTAATTTTGAAGGATGGACAGGTCCAGGTTCACGCGGACCCGCTGGACATTGAAACGTTTTTCCGGATCGTCTTTCAGGGTCTCTTCCATCTTGTCAAACAACCCATTCCAGCGGACCAGGCGTTCCGGCGTAAGATAGGTATATGCTGAAAAGGTCGGATTCCAGACGAATTGAAGGGGTTCGTTTTTCCGGAGTTCTTCCAGTTCCAGCCAGTATCGTTTCATGAGCGGAGCCGCTTTGCCGTATTCGAAACTCATGAAATCGTCGGCCAGTTCTTTCCACGGTCGGTTGACATCCTGAAACAACTGGAGCGCCACATAACTTTGAAGTTCGGTGAACCCGATCATTTGCGGAACGCCGACATTGTGTTCCCATACCATGCCAGTCACGCCCGCTTTCTTCATGAGAATAATGTCGTTGGCCAGTCGTTCCACATTGCCGAACGGCGGTGTGATTTCTCCTCCGTACGGATTGGGGTAATACCAGACCAGAAGATGTTTGCAGAGGCGTCCCCATGTTTTCAGGTCCTCGTAGGTTTCGCGGTTGTCGGGATGACTCCAGTCCTTGGCGAAATTATCGTCGATCGGGGCGAAGACCGGTGCAAAATTATCCGGAAACTTCTGAATGTTTTTTGGTGGACGCTGGGTTTGTCCTTTGCGATAGATCAGCGTAGTGATCCATTTTTCCGGATATGTTTTTGCCGCGACAGGACAAAATTCCAGCAAGAAGTCGAACAGCGGTCCGCCGACGGTTCCATATTTCTTTTCAAGTTCCAGGCATTTCGGACAATAACAGAACCGCCCGGGGGTATCGTCGGCGCTGACATCGAACGAGGCACATTGCGGATTGCGCTTCATGTTTTCCAGAATGCGTTCCGACAGCAGTTTGCGCAATTCCGGATTGCTCATGCAATATTGATGGCCTGAAACCCGCTTGCCGTCCTTGTTCATCGTAAAGTATTCCGGATGCTCTTTCCATAAATTCTGTTTGAGATCTTGAATCCATTTGAATCCGGTGGATTTGTCGTCTTTCGGCAGATACCGGGGAAGCGTATGCCCCAACGGGTAGAAGTGCAGAAAATCGTCCGGGGTCGAGACAATACCGCTTCCCTTGAAAACCGGTGCCACCCAGTTGTTCTGTCCGTTCCGATAGAGGAAATACGTGGAATGCGGATGATTGAAAAACCAATACATCGTGGTGCGGCGAACCGGGAAATCAAATTGTATTTTCCGGTCGAGCGAAGCAATCTTCCAGATCTTCTTTTCCGGTATATGAATTCCATTCCGGGCGTCGAAGAAACGGAGTCCCATCACATTCTGCAGAAGATCGTATACCGCATAACGGGTGCCGTTGACTCCTCCTCCGAACAGATACAAATCGTCTCCGACGGTTTTAACACAATGTTCCTGATCGGCCAATGTCTTTTTGTCGAATCCGGCGGGAACAATTCCCAGATAAATCCGTTTGGTTTCCGGCTGCTCGGAAACCTTGACCGATGAAAAATCCGCCCTGGTCGCCGCTTTTAGATGCGTCTGTAGTTCTTTGAGCACAAAACGGTCGCCGTCCGTCATCGTGTCCGGACAGACGATCCTGTATTGCGTTTTCCCGTTGTCGGAGAGTGTCAGCTCCCCCGCGTTCAGACAAACGGACGCCAGAAGAAAAAGTGAACCGAGATGTTTCAGCATGATTTATGAACTCTCCTTCGTATTATTGAAATCTTTCCGTGATTCCTTGATTTTTGATTCCATCATTCCAGACATCATTGCGGCAGCAGCTGTTATGCCACCAGCGGCTGTTGGCCGTTTTACCGCTGCCATTGATGTATATGGCGTTCATCCCTCCTTTATGGGCGCGATGAATGCCGATGTCGTAGCTCCCGGTCGATTCCAGCGCCGGTTTGACGGCCGGGTTCGGATCCGCTACTTTTCCGTTGGTATCTCCAAAATATTTCCAGGAGTCGCCGAACACGATGGTTTTATCCGGATGAGGATTCGTTTGGGAAAGTTTGTACAGCGGAATTGCCGCTGAACAGGCGCTTGAAAGGAAATTAACGATCTCCGGCAAACAAAATCCTTTGTTCATTCCATAGCTCATGGTCGGGAAGTTTATGCTTGCATAAACGGAATTGCCGAAGGTATCGGATGGACAGGTAAACATTTTTGCCCGCGCCGGCGTCAGCTTTTCTCCATCCTTCAGCTTAAAGTTATCGACCAGAATCCGCTCCCACCACCAGCGGCCGACGCCGCTTGTCGCATTGCTGAGCTTATAAACCAACAGATATTCCTTGTTGTCGTTGGCATACATGAACCAGTAGCCGTACAGCTGTTTGGTGTTGTTGAGGCAGGCGATGGTCCTGGCTTTTTCGCGGGCGCTGTTCAGCGCGGGCAGCAGCATTCCGGCCAGGATCGCAATGATCGCAACCACTACGAGGAGTTCGATCAATGTGAAAATTGTTTTGGGGCAGGGAGCGGGAAAGATCTGCTTTTTCATTTGCATTCTCCTTATTTTACATTAACGTTAATTGTTTTGTCCAGGCTAATTATAAGTCCTTATTTTTTGTTTGTCAATGGCTGAAAAAAGAAAATTCGTTCTTTTTTTCAAAAAAATTTGACATTAACAATAATGTAGTTATATTTCAGGAAAACAATCCGGAGAAAAACAATGCCCGCAGCCACGTTGAAGGATATCGCGAAACTGGTCGGAGTCTCGGTGAACACCGTCTCCCGCGCCCTGAAAGACAAGCCCGACATCGGGCTCCCGACGCGCGAACGGATCAAGGAAGCCGCCGCGGCGCTCGGCTACCGTCCGAACCTCAACGCCCGGAGCCTGGTTCTGCGCAAGACCTCCATCATCGGCGTGGCCGTCACCGAGCCGGACAATCCCGTCCGCATGGAATTCTGCGAGAAGCTCCGGCTCTGCGCCGAACGGGACGGATACCGCCTCCTGACCGTCTCCCTTTCCTACGACTGGAACACGAAAAATCTGGACGCCCTGGAAGACCTGCTGGCGCGCCGGGTGGACGGCATGGTTGTCGGCGCCATCTGGGGGCTCACCGGGGAACAGCCGCTGGGCATGCTCCTTCAGGAATGCCGCCAGAACGAACTGCCGGTCGTGGTCTTCGGACAGCCCCAGACGGAGCTCGCCGATTGTGTGGAAATCAATTTCCCGGACAGCGCTTTCCGGCTCACCTCCCATTTATTGGAAAAAGGATACCGGAAGATCGTGTTTTTCGACGCGCTTTCCGGCACCCTGAAAATCCCCGGATATCTCCGCGCCATGCGGGAACACAGGCGGGAAAAAGAGATTTCCGTATGGGAGCCTTCGGCGGGGCGCATGGATACGGCGTTTGCTTCCATGGAGAAATATCTTCAGAAGTTCAAGCGTCCGCCGGAAGCCGTTATCGCTCCGAACGATCTGGGCGCGCTCGGAATCATGGCTGCCCTCAAAAAGCATCGGGTCCGGGTGCCGGAGGACTGCGCGGTGGCCGGATTCGACAACATCTCCTTCGGAGAATTCTCCGATCCGCCGCTGACCACGATCGGGTATGACAACGGCATCTTCGCTGAAACCGTCTGGTCCCTGATGATCCGGCGTCTGAACAAAACCGAGACGGGCCCGGCGAAGCGGATTTGCATCCCCCAGAAACTGATTGTGCGGCAATCCGCCTGAAATATTATAAAGGAATACAGGGAAATCATGATCGAAAAACATCCTCTTCCGGTTCACAGAGTCACCCACGGCCCGAAACATCACTTCTTCGGGTATTTCGACAAATTCCCGTGGGACAAGTCGGGGCGTTATCTGCTGTCGCAGGAGGTCGGCTTCACCGCGCGTCAGCCGAACCCGGAGGAAAAGGCTGTCCTCGGCATGATCGACCTTCACGACGGCGACCGTTTCATCCCGCTGGCCGAGACCGGCGCCTGGTGCTGGCAGCAGGGGTGCATGTTCCAATGGCTGAACGATGCGGACACGAAAGTGATCTACAACGACCGTGAAGGCGGCCATTTCGTGTCCCGTATTCTGGATGTGAAGACCGGGGAAAAACAGACGCTGTGCCGTCCGATTTACTGTCTCAGCCCCGACGGACGGTGGGCGCTGAGCCTGAACTTCTCCCGGCTGGACCGCGAGCGTCCCGGCTACGGCTATCCCGGAGCCTTCGACCCGACCGAAAAGGCCAAATGTCCCGACAACGACGGCGTTTTTCTGGTGGACCTGAAAAACAATACCGCCAAGCTTATTGTCAGCGTGGCGCAGGTCACGGAAATGTTCTACCGCTCGGATATGGAGGACACCCCCGGCTGGTTCAACCACATGCTGTTCAGCCCGGACAGCCGCCGGATCGCGTTTTTCCACCGCTGGCGCCTGTGGAACAAGGACGGCACTCCCGGCTGGCACATGACCCACATGTTCACCGCCAACATCGACGGCTCGGACATCTGGCCGTTGAATCTGGAGGATATGAGTTCGCATTACACATGGACGGCTCCGGACCGGATCATCAACTTTTCCAACCGTTACAAGCACGGCTGGCAGTATTATCACTACACGGATCAGACCCACAAGACCGAAATGATCGCGGAAAATGTGTTCCCCGGAGACGGCCACTGTTCCTTCTCCTCCGATGGAAAATGGATGCTGACCGACAGTTACCCGCTGGAAGACCGCTGCCGTCATCTGTTCCTCTACAATCGGTCGGAAAAGCGGGCTTTCGAAATCGGGTCGTTCTATTCGGACCCGTCCTATCCCGGGCCGACCCGCTGCGACCTCCATCCGAACTGGTCGCGGGATGATAAAACGGTCTGCATCGACTCCATTCACGAAGGTTCCCGCCAGGTCTACACGATCGACGTCGGCGGACTGACCGGGAAATAGGAAAAGTTTCCCGGAAGAACTTTTCATTCCGAAGTACAAGTTTGAACGGAAAAATCTTTTTGTCCGCATTGGAAAAAATGCGGAGCCGTGCTAATGTACTCCGCACACGTTGTCTTTCCTGCCTCATTTCCCGAAGTACGGCGGGATCGGCGGACGGAAACAACCGGCGTGAATCATTTTATACAATTCAAAGGAGAAGCTGAAAATGAGTGTTCCTTTCAAGGTCGATTTGAACGGCAAGGTGGCGGTTGTCACCGGCGGAGGCGGAATTCTTTGCAGTTCCATGGCGGAGACCCTCGCGGAATGCGGAGCCAAAGTGGCCATTCTGGACTTGCGGCTTGAAAACGCGGAAAAAGCGGCCGAACGGATCAACGCGGCCGGCGGCACCGCCATCGGCGTTTCCGCCAACGTGCTGGAAAAGGAAAGCCTCCTGGCCGCGAAGGAAGTGGTGAATTCGAAGCTCGGGCCGTGCGATATCCTCATCAATGGCGCGGGCGGAAATCATCCCAAGGGAACCACCTCCCGGGAGTACCTCGACAAGTCCGACGCGGAAGGTTCCGCGGAAGGCAAAGTCTCCTTCTTCGACCTCGATCCGACCGGCATTTCCTTTGTGTTCAACTTGAATTTCATCGGGACCCTGCTTCCCACCCAGGTCTTCGCGAAGGACATGGTTCTCCACGGCGGCGGGATCATCATCAACATTTCTTCCATGAACGCTTTCCGGCCGCTGACCAAGATTCCCGCTTACAGCGGAGCCAAGGCCGCGGTCAGCAACTTCACCCAGTGGCTGGCGACCCACCTTTCCAGGGTCGGAATCCGGGTCAACGCCATTGCCCCCGGATTTTTCCTGACGGACCAGAACCGCACGCTCCTGACCAATCCCGACGGTTCCCTGACCGCCCGCGGCAATACGATCATCGCCCATACTCCAATGGGACGCTTCGGCGAGCCGAAGGACCTGTCCGGCACGCTGCTGTGGCTGGTGGACAACGGAGCGTCCGGCTTCGTCAACGGAACGGTCATTCCCGTCGACGGCGGTTTCGCGGCCTTTTCGGGAGTGTGAGTTTTATGAGTTTTGTCGCCCTGATCGACTATGGCATGGGAAACCTCATGAGCGTTTCCAAAGCGCTGGAATTTGTCGGCGCGACGGTGCGGATCGTGGAAAAGCCCGGAGAGGCGGACGGCGCTTCCGGCGTGGTCCTGCCGGGCGTCGGCGCATTCGGCGACGGCATGGAGCGCCTGAACTCCGCCGGGATGGTTCCCTTCCTGAAAAAAACGGCGGCTTCGGGGCTTCCGTTCCTGGGCATCTGCCTCGGAATGCAGATGCTGCTGGATTCCAGCGAGGAGGCGCCCGGCGTCCCCGGACTTTCCATCTTCCCCGGAAAAGTGGTGCGTTTCCCGGAACTCGGGGAGAAAATCCCCCAGATCGGCTGGAATTCGATCGTCCCGGATGAAAACAATCCGTTCCTCAAAGGGATTCCGAAGGACTCCTTCTTCTACTTCGTCCACTCCTATTATGCGAAGCCGGACGATCCGTCCTGTGTGGCGGCCCGCTGCACCTACATGGTGGAATTCGCGGCCGCCGTCGGACGCGGCAGCGTCTTCGCCTCGCAGTTCCACCCGGAAAAAAGCCAGGATTGCGGACTCACGATTCTGAAAAATTTTGTAAACCTCTGTGCGAAAGGAATTTCCGAACCATGCTGATCTTCCCGGCCATCGACATGCGGAACGGGCGCTGCGTGCGTCTGTTCCAGGGAGATTACCATCAGGAGACAGTCTACGACGCAACGCCCGCCGCCCAGGCGCTCGTCTGGCAGGAGGCCGGAGCTCCCCTGATCCATCTGGTGGACCTCGACGGGGCCAGGGCCGGGCATCCGGTCAACATCGATTCCATCCGGGCGATCTGCGAAAAAGTGACGATCCCCTGTGAAATCGGGGGCGGCATCCGCACGGAAAAAGACGCCGAACAGATGTTCTCGCTCGGTATTTCCCGGGTGATTCTCGGGACCGCGGCCTGTGAGAATCCGGAACTGGTCCGGAGCTTCCTCTCCCGGTTTGGTGCGGAACGCATCGTGGTCGGGATCGACGCCCGCGACGGAATGGCCGCCCTTCGCGGCTGGCTCGAAACCAGCCGGGTCAAGGCCGCGGAGCTGGCGCGGGATATGGCGGCGCTGGGCGTCAAACGGATTATTTTCACCGACATCGCCACCGACGGCGCTTTCACGGGTCCGAGCCTCGGGCCCACCTCCGAACTCTGCCGGATTGTCCCGGAGTGTTCGATCATTGCTTCGGGCGGCGTTTCCGGGGCGGACGACGCGGCGAAGCTGGCCGCGCTGAAACTGCCCAATCTGGAAGGCGTCATTGTCGGAAAAGCGCTCTACGACGGACGAACCACGTATCAGGAGTTGGCCGCAGCGGCCGGGAGACCCTAGAAATGCTTCTCAAAACCGAATTCACCGCGGACACCTACGACACTCCGGAGAATTTTCCGCGAAGTGCCTGGGAGTATGTCGCGCTGGGGACCCGGCTTTCCTTCTATCTCCGCAACTTCTACGTTTTCGCCTGTTCCGGCTGCCGCTGCCGGAAAGGAATTTTCACGGGCCAGGACCAGGCCGACTATTCCGTGAAAAACATCCGGATCGTGGAAAGCTGCGGCGGAAAATTCCACTTGCGCGGACTGGACAACCTGTCCCGCTTCCCGGAGCCCGCGGTGATGATCGGCAACCACATGAGCCTGCTGGAAACCGCCGTCATGCACGCCTTCGTGCGTCCGAGACGGGACTTCTGCTTTGTCATCAAACGCTCCCTGCTGGACGTTCCGTTCTTCGGGGACATCATGCGCCGGCTGGAATGCATCCCCGTCGACCGTGTCAATCCGCGCGACGACTTCAAGGCCGTCATGGAGCTCGGCAAGGAACGGCTCCAGGCCGGGAAAAGCGTGATTATTTTCCCGCAGTCGACCCGTTCGGCGACCTTCGACCCGTCGCAGTTCAACACGATCGGGGTGAAGCTGGCGCGTCATGCGGACGTCCCGGTCATTCCCTTTGCCCTGCGGACGGATTTCCTGGTCAACGGACGCCTGTTCAAAGACCTGGGGCCGATCTGCCGGAAAATGCCGATCTGGTTCGAGTTCGCCGAGCCGATCCCGAAAGTGTCCGGTTCCGGCAAGGAGGAACATGCGCAAATAGTCGAATTCATCAAAAACCGCCTGGAAAAATGGGGGGGAAGGATCGCCGTGCAGAAATGAACAGGATGCAGACGCTTCGCATCGAACTGGGAGAACGTTCCTATCCGATCCACATCGGAAGCGACCTGAACGCGGCGGAATTGCTTGCGCCGTATGTGACGATGAAAAACGTGCTTCTGGTAACCGATTCCAACGTGGACAGGCTGTACGGGGAAAAAGTTCAGGCGGAGCTCGGGAAAAACGCGGCGTCCGTCACGAAATTCGTGTTCAAGGCGGGGGAAGGCTCCAAAAACCTCGCTACTGTGGAAAATATCTGCCGGGCGGCGGTCCGGGCCGGACTGGACCGCTCTTCGGTTTTCGCGGCCCTCGGCGGAGGCGTCTGCGGCGACATGACGGGACTCGCGGCCGCCCTGTACATGCGCGGCACGCGGTACATCCAGATCCCGACGACCCTGCTGGCCATGGTGGATTCCTCGGTCGGCGGCAAGACGGGAGTCGATCTTCCGGAAGGAAAAAACCTGGTCGGCGCGTTTTTCCAGCCCATGCTGGTCCTGATGGAAATGAACCTGTTGAGAACGCTGCCCGAACGGGAACTTTCCAACGGCTTCGCGGAAATGGTGAAGACCGCGGTGATCCTGGACGGGGAACTGTTCGAGACGCTGGAACGGTCCGCCCCGGAACTCCTCCGTCTGTCGCCGGGTTCGCCGATCGCGGAAACGGTGAAACGGTGCTGCGAGCTCAAGGGACAGGTGGTTGCGAAGGACGAACGGGAATCGAATCTCCGCGCGATCCTGAATTATGGACACACCTTCGGGCACGCGCT
This sequence comes from Lentisphaerae bacterium ADurb.Bin242, assembly GCA_002069785.1. GTDB lineage: Bacteria > Verrucomicrobiota > Lentisphaeria > Victivallales > UBA1829 > SIG94. The sequence continues at coordinate 14,072 of MWCA01000058.1, forward strand.
GGAAGCGGTCACGGGCTATACGAAATTCGCCCACGGGGAAGCGGTCTCCATCGGCATGTGCATGGCCGCCGACCTGGCGGTCTCGGAAGGGCTGATGTCCGGGGAAGAGGCGCAACGGCAGGAAGCCCTGCTCCGGGAGTTCCATCTGCCCGTGGACGCCGGGGAAAGCGTGTCGCCGGAGGCCCTGCTCAACGCCATGGAACATGACAAGAAGAGCGCCGGAGGAAAGATCAAGGTTGTTCTGGCGGACCGGATCGGGCACGCGGACGTCTTTTCCGGCATCGGACGCGAACAGATCGAAGAAGCCGTGAGCGGCCGCCTATGACCGACCATGAAGCTTATATTCTGTTGAATCTTCTGGGCGGGATCGGCCCGGCGCGGCTGTCCGCCCTGCTCGGATTCTGCGGCGAGCCGTCCGGAATCTTCCGCACTCCGGCGCGCGATCTGGCTTCCGTCCAGGGGATCAGCGAGGCGCTCGCGGACAAAATCGTCCACTGGGAAAGCCATGCGGATCTGGCCGGAGAACTCGACCTGGCGGAACGCGGAGGCGCCCGCATCGTCACCCGGGGCGAGGAGGACTATCCGGAGCTTCTTTCCACAATCCACGATGCGCCGATCTGCCTGTATGTGCGCGGAACGATTCCTGAAAACATCTCGCAGCGCTCCCTCGGGATCGTCGGCACCCGCAACATGACGGCGTACGGACAGCGCATGACCCGTCATCTGGCCGAAGCGGCCGCATTCTCGGGCTTCGCGGTGGTTTCCGGACTTGCCTACGGGGTGGACGTCACGGCGCACCAGGCGGTGCTCGACGCGGGCGGGGAGACGGTCAGCGTGCTGGGCGGCGGCCTTGCCCGGATTCAGCCGCAGGACCATATCCCGTTGGCCCGGGAGATCATGCAGCACGGGGCCGTCATCAGCGAGTTCCCCATGGAATTCGCGCCCACCCGGCATTCTTTTCCCATGCGGAACCGCATCATTTCCGGATTGTGCCGGGCCACGCTGGTGGTCGAGGCGGGACTCAACAGCGGTTCCCTGATCACGGCCGCCTTCGCGCTCGAACAGGGGCGCATCGTGTTTGCCGTGCCGGGGCAGGCGGACAATCCCCAGGCCGCGGGGTGCAACCGTCTGATCCGCCAGAACGCAATCCTCGTGGAGAATTTCGACCATATTCTGGAGGAGTTCGATTTCCTTCCCGGATTCGCCCGTGCGGAGAATACGATCCGCGAAGACAGCGCGGCGGAAGATTTCTTCCGGGAAGCCGCCGATTCTTCCGTCAGCACGGAAGCAGGGAAGATTCTCGACGTCCTCCAGAAAGGCGACGCCTCGGTCGACGACATTTCGGCCGCCGCCGACCTTCCGGCCGGGGAAGTCATGTCCGCCCTGATCGGGCTGGAGCTCCTGCGGCGCGTGAAGAAGACGGGGAACGTATATCACCGCCTCCGCTGATCCCGTTTTCCGGTTCCGCTGAAATGAGCGTCGAGTCCCTTTCGTTTTTCCATCTTCGAAAAATCGTCGTATCTCGTTGAAAACATCTATAAAACAGGCAAAAAAACGGGCAAAATGGCGTTTCACCTCAAAATAAACTCAAAAAAAATGAAAAAATTTTGAATTTCGATTTGCATTTGTTTTCAGATATGATAATTTTTTATAGCCGAGGATACAAAGTGTATCCGAAAACCAACAGAGAAGGGAGCATCAAATGCAGATCTACAACGTCAAGAAAAGAGCAATGGTCAAGATCGACGAAGCCAAATGCACGAAGGTTATCTACAAGAGAAAAACCAGCAAGGGCATCCAGGAACGCTATGCGGTCAGAGCCAAAGACGATGACGGCACCAATCTGACGAAGTTCATCTCCAAAGCCGACTATGAAAAACTGAAATGCAAAGCCGGCAAGGCCTGATTCCTGAGCATTGAGTTTATTCAAAAAAAACCCCTGGAAACAGGGGTTTTTTTATGATCCGGAACCAGTGCGGAAATCACGGGGTTCGGAAAAAAGGAAGAAATTTTTTCTCAAGAGGCGTTTTCACTTTGCCCGGCGGCAGATTTCCGCACAGTTCAGCAGATACCGGGGCAGATGGAAAAAGCCTTTCCAGCGGCTTCCCTTGTAAGAATGCACCTGACGCCCGTCCACCGCGGCGTAGGCGAACCATTCGGGAAAGTCGGGGTCCCGCAGATTCTTCCAGGAATAGGCGTCGATCCGGCGGAAGAAATCCAGAAAGAATTCGTCCCCGGAAAATTCATACGCGAGGAGCGCGGCGGTGGCGGCCTCGTTCTGAGGCCACCAGGCTTTCAGCATGCACTCGTTTTTCTGGAGGGGTTTGCCGAGGACGTCCCGGAAGTAGAAGATTCCGCCCTGTTCGCGGTCCCAGCCGTACTCCAGCATGATGCGGACCGTCCGCAGAATTTTCGGAACGTGCGCCGCCGCCTTCCGCCGGCGGCAGGATTCCAGAAGGAAGCCCAGTCCTTCCAGAGCGTGCCCCGGATTGGTGAAACGGCCGTCCTGGGTATCCGTGTCGAAGCGGCCGTCCGGCAGAATCCGTTCGAAAAGAATCCCCGAGACCGGATGGATGAAACGCAGAATGCCGTCGGTCATGAACTCGATCCGCTCCTCCGGAACCGCTTCGGGAAACGCCTCCCTCATGACCGTGAGAACGTTCAGCGCGATCATGTAGTGGGCGAACTGTTTGCGCACGGCCGCGCCGGGGAACCGGGGATCGGGCCGTTCCGTGCGGAGGACGTGATTCCAATACAAATCCCAGCAGCGCAGCGCCTCCTTCCGGTATTGCGGATTGCCGGAGGCGCGGTAAAGCTCCGCGCACGCGATGGCCGCGAAGCTTTCCGAAAAGATTTCCGCGCCGCCCTCCTGCCCGGAAACGGGGCGTCCGGAGGCGTCCAGCAGGTAATAATACGAGCCGTCCGGGTTGCGTCCGTGACGGAACAGGAAATCGTATCCGGCTTCGGCGTATTCGAGAAAATGCGGATTCCGGAAGCGGCTGCTGCACAGGGCGGCGAACATATACACCTCCCGCCACTGCATCCACATGTGCTTGAGCGTGTCGTAGACCGTGCCGTCCCGTTCCAGACAGCTGAAAAATCCGCCGTTTCGGGCATCGATGCTGTGCCGTTCCCAGAACGGGATGATCCGCCCGGCCAGTTCCTCTTCATAACGTTCCCGCGTTTCTTCAAAAAATGACATGAAAAGCTCCTTCCGGCATAACCGTGTTTTTTTTACGAATATCCCGGAACCGTTTTCTTTTCAACTTTTAAATACAACATGGTTGAATAGAATATAAAATATTATAAAATTTTTTATGGGGATGATTTTTCAGGAAGAGGAGGTCTCCCCGCAGGAAAGAGAAGAAAATGGAATATGGATTGCATATTCATTACAATATAGAGGAATATGCGTACAAAAAAAGACTTCCGAAACGCACGGACGGTGCGGGCATTCCGCCGGAAGCTTCAAACGGTTTTGTCCCGGGGGAAAGGGGTGCCGCCGTTTCCCTGGCGGAAGGTTTTCGGGGAGACGCCGTGGTATCGTTTGAAAACCTTGCAGAAGTAGCTTTCGTCCTTGAATCCGCAGCGGGCGGCGATCTCCTTGACGGAACAGAGTTCGATCTGGAGGATCCGGATGGCGGAACGGAGGCGCAGCTCGGTCAGGAAACGGGACGGCGGAATTCCGTAAAGGTGGTGGAAAAGCCGGGAGAAATGGGCGCGGCTGTACCCGGCCTCACGGGCGATATCGTCCACATCGATGTCGTCGGCAAGATGCCGCACGCAGAAATTGTGGACGGTCCGGATCAGGATGGAGTTCAAGCGTTCCGTTCCCCGGGTGGCGTCCGTGAAATAATCGTGCAGGCCGGTCACGAAATCGTAGACGAGGGACGAGGTCCGGAAAGGGCTTTTGAGCTCCTGTTTCTGATGTTTCAGGATCATCTCCACCGCTTTCCGGATCGGGGGGGACTCCGGGGGGAGGTTGACCACCGGGCCGTAGCGGCTTTCGGCTTCCCGCATGAGGCGGATCGCCTCCGCTCCCGTGATCGTCAGGAAAAGATGTCTCCAGAAGGGCGTTCCGGGCGCAAGATAATACCGGTGGGCGTGGGGAACGTGAAGAAGCATGGCGTCGCCCGGCCGCATTTTGTATTTCCGGGCTTCGTAGTCGAGGGAGCCTTCGCCGCCGATGGTGTACTGGAAGATGGCGAATTCGGCCTGGCCGCGGAGGAGGCCATTGAAGTCGTAACTGGCCGAGGTGCGGGTTTCGTATCCGCAGGAGACCAGCATGGAATGGAGCGGTATGGTTCTCGGGAAGAAAAGTCCTCCGGCCGTCCAGTTTTCCCCGGAATGGAAGATGGCGTGGCTCATAACTTTCCGGAGGATCCCTTTTTCAGATCGAACTTGACCTTCTGCTCTTCCCGGATCTTCTTTTCCTCTTTGTCCAGACGTTCCAGCATTTTCACGATTTCCGCGGTCGGGGCGCTTTCCTTTTCATTTTTGAGTTTCGTATGGATTTTGAGGATGGCGCTCCGGAGCGCGAGGCCCGAGGAGTATCCGAGGTCCTGGAACTCTTTCAGGTAGCCGGTGTAAAGCTTTTTCTGGTCCCGGGAAAGCGTCAGGAGATACAGACGTTCCGACTGGGGATCGAAACCGTCCATGGAGGTGTTGCCGCGGAAGATTTCGTTCCGCCGTTTTTCCAGTTCATCGACGAGTTTCGTGCGGGACATGTCCGCGTACGGTGCCGCGCTTTTTCCTTCCTTTTTCAGGGCGGCGGCCGGATCGTCGGAATCGTTGTCCGCGGAAGACCTGGCGCGGAGGGGCGGGTCGCTCTCGAATCCCGAATGATCGAGCTGGATGAGGATTTCGCGGATGCGCCGGACCGAAACGCTCATTTCAGTTCGGAGCGCGGTTGTGTTTTTGCCGTCCAGACGGTTGGTCTTGAAAGGACGTTTTTTCTGGTTCTGGTTTTTATCCGGGGCGTCCGCCATTTCATTATAGCTCCGGACCATGGTTTCCGTCTCCTCCTGAAGATTGTATTTCTGAGAGGAGCCCGGATCGTTTTTCCGGAGGAGGAGGGAAAGTTCCATGGAAAGCGACTGCATGCGGGAGGTGCGTGCATCAAAAAACTTCTGGAGAGAGACGTCCGTCTGATTTTTCCGCAGGGACATGGCGTTTTCGCGGAAAAAGTTGAAAAGACGATCGAATTCCTTCAATTTCCGGCGGGTTTCGAGCGAGGCTTTGATGGAGCCGCCGTCTTCCGTGGTGAAGTCCATTTTGCGCAGCTCGTTGATGTCGAATTGAAGCATTTTCAGGAGGCCTTCGGGGGAGGCGGAATACGGCAGGTTTTCCCGGTGCGGCGAGGCTTGTTTTTTCGAACGTCCCGAGTTGCCCGTATAGATCAGGTCCAGTTCATTGGCGATGGCGGGAAAATTGAAGTCCTGCCCGAGGCTCAGGCTCCGGATCACCGTCTGGACTTTGATTGCGAGCCGCCGGAAATTCTGGAGATGCGCCCGGTATTCCTGGTCGTAGCGTGTCTTGGGCGCATCGATGGCCCCGTTGTAGTTGTTGGCCACGGTGGCGGACGCCTGGATCAAATCCTCGAAATCATCGCAGAAGCCCGGAAAAGACGCCGTGAGCGCGACGAGCCCCAAAAGTGTTTTCGCAAAGAAATTCATCGTTTCTCCCGTTTTTTTTTCAAGGATGCTCTTCGGAAAAGATAATACGCCAACACGAGATTGCAACCCTCCTTTGCTTATTTTTCAGGCCATATCTTGAAAAACAAGTTGAAAATAGTGGAAAAGATGGTATAATCCCTGAGAATATTTCATGAAAAACAGAAAGGAGTGCGTGGAATGAAACTGGGGATTATCGGCGGAAGCGGACTGGAGAAAATCGATCATGTCGCGCTGATCAAAATGCATGAGGTCGAAACTCCGTTCGGAAAACCTTCCGCACCGGTTCTGGAGGGCGCCATCGACGGCACGAGCATTTTCTTTCTGCCCCGGCACGGCAAGGGACACGCGATCATGCCGTCCGAAATCAACCACCGCGCCAACATCTACGCGCTCAAAATGCTGGGGGTCACCCACATCCTGAGCATTTCCGCGGTCGGCAGCCTCCAGGAGCAGTATGTCCCGCGCGACGTGGTGGTCATCGACCAGTTCTACGACCGGACCAAAAGTTCCGCCTCCCATTCCTTCTTCGGCGACGGCATTGTGGCGCACATCGCCTTTGCCCATCCGATCTGCCCGTGCATGGCCTCTCTGGCGGTCGGCGCGGCGCAGAAAGCGCTGTCCGAGCTTCCGGAGAGCGGCGGACGCCGCAGCATGGTCCACCGCAAGGGAACCTATGTCAATATGGAAGGCCCCGCATTTTCCACCGCCGCCGAATCGAAGTGCTACCATTCGCTCGGATTCGATGTGATCGGAATGACCAACCTTCCGGAAGCCAAGCTGGCGCGCGAAGCGGAGATCTGCTATGCGACGGTCGCCATGGTCACCGACTACGATTCATGGCACGAGGAGCACGACCATGTGACCGTCTCCATGATCGTTGACAACTTCATCGCCAACGTGGCGTTGGCCAAGAAGATCATCGTGTATGCCGTGGACGCCTTCACCTCTGTCGGACGCACCTGTTCCTGTTCCAAGGCGCTTGCCGGAGCCATCATCACCGCGCCGGAAGCGATCCGGCCGGACCTCAAAGCCAAGCTGGCGCCGATCATCGGCCGTTACATCCGCTGAAACCAGGCTGTCCGGTATGAACAGCAGCACACCATCCGGGGAAGCCGCATTTCCCGCCGTTTGTGAAAAGCATGCCGGGCTTTTTCTGACTCTGGCGTTTCTGATCCCGTTCGTCTGGCTGGGCGTCATCCGGCCCCCGTGCATGGGGAGCGGCGAGATTTCGAGCGACGCCTATTATCATGTCGCAATGGCGGAACTGGGGCCGTCGGTCTTCTGCGCCAAAACCTTTCCCTGGCTGGAACTTTCGGTCTGGCGCGACACCTTCGCGGACAAGGAACTGCTGTATCATTTTGCGCTCTGGGGAGTTGTCCGGACGCAGGAGTTCCTCGGATTGAGCACGGCGGCGCCGTTCCACTTTCCCGCCATGGTCTTCATGGGGATCACTCTGCTGGCCTTCCTTTTCACGATGAAACGGCTGGGCGTTTCGCCGCCGCTGATCCTGGCGATGTCCATTCTGATGCCGCTGGTCATCCCGAACTTCACGTTCCGGTTTCTCATGCTCCGGCCGCATGTGCTCTCGCTGGCGTTTCTTCTTCTGCTGATCGCGATGCTGTCGAAAGGATCGGTGCGCTTCCGGACGCTGTGGATGCTGGCGATCTCCTTCTTTTATACGTGGAGCTATTCCAATCCGCAGTTTATTTTGATCCCGGCGGCGGTGTTTGCGCTGGTCGGGTTTCGGGAGGATTCGTGGAAGTCGCTCTGGATCTTTGCGGCGGCGCTGGCGGGGGTCCTGCTCGGACTTTTGATCCATCCGCAGTTCCCGAATTCGTTCCTGATCTGGAAAGTCCAGTCGTGGGACGCGCTCTTCGGGCCCCTGCTGTCCGACGGCGCCGGGAACAGCGTCTCGCTGATGCCGCCGAAGGAGATGATGGCCCCGATGCTGTCGTGGCACAAGATCGCGATTCCGTTTTATGTGTTCGCCTACTTCACCTTTCTGTGCCTGGCGCGCCTGATCGAGTTCCGGAAGCTCTCCGCCCTGCCGTCTTATATGATCGCGGTTGCGGTCCTGTCGCTGCTTTTCACCGGGGGAATCCTCGTGGTCCAGCGGACCATCGAATACGCCGCTCCTTTCACGGTCCTGCTGGCGGGGCTGGTTTTCGACCGGGCGCTCAAGGAGAAAATCTTTCTGCCGTGGCGGGACCGTCCGATGAAGTTCTGTCTGGCGCTGACCCTTGCCGCCATGGCGATGGCATGCTTCTCGTCCGTGATGAACATCAGCATATCGCGCGGCACGACGCCTCCCGCGAAGGAGATCGGCGAGTGGATGGGGAAGAACCTGCCCGGAAACGCCTTGCTGGTCAACCTCAACTGGGGCGACTTCCCGGCCATCTTCCACGCCAACCGCAGGCAGGTCTATCTGTGGGGCATGGACCCCGCTTTCTCCGTGGCCGCGGACCCGAAGCGGACCCGTGACCTGGAGCGTCTTCTCCTGGCGCCGGAGCACCTGACTCCGCGAAAGCTCGCGCTCCTGACGGGCGCCCGCTACGCGTTCGTTCTCGCCAAACGGGAGGACTATGTACGGTATCTCAAGGAACGCGGCTGGCGGCCCGTGTACGAGACGGAACACGGATGTGTTTTCATCATGGAATAACTTTCACCCCCTTCTCCCGGATCGGATTGAAATCATGAACTTTTTCGATGTGCATTCCCATATTTTCCCGCCCGGAATCGCGGGAAAGGTCATTCACGAGCTGGAAACCTATTACGGCTTCCGCTGGCAGGGAAGCGGCCTCCTGGACGACCTCCTGCGAAGCCTTCGGACCGCCCGGATCGGCCGGAGCGTGATCTTTTCCTGTGCGACCAAGCCCGCGCAGGTGGTTTCCATCAACAACTTCATCCATTCCCTCCAGAGCCAGTATCCGGAGCTTCTGACCGGGTTCGGCACGCTTCACCCGGACTATGAGGACTTTCCTGCGGAGATCCGGCGCATTCGGAAACTGGGGCTCCGCGGACTGAAGTTCCATCCCGATTTCCAGCAGTTCCATATCGACGACCCGAAGATGATGCGGGTCTACGGGGAAGTGGGCGGCTCCCTCCCGATGCTGTTCCACATGGGCGATCCCCGGACCGACTTCTCCTCGCCCGTCCGCCTGGCGCGCGTCCTGGAAAGATTCCCGCACCTGACGCTGATCGCCGCGCACATGGGCGGCTATACCAGGTGGGACGAGGCCTGCGAACATCTGGTCGGGAAACCTCTTTACATGGATATTTCCAGCACGATCCGGCTGTTGACCCCGGAAAAGACCCGGAAAATGGTTCTGGCGCACGGGACCGGCCGTATCCTGTTTGCCAGCGACTATCCGGCGGTCGGACACCGGAAGGCGGTCGAGGATGTGCTTTCCCTCGGGCTTTCGGAGGAGGATAACGAAAAGATTTTCCACGGGAACGCCGAAAAGCTGTTCAATCTCGTTCTGCCGGAAGAAAGAAAGATTATTCCGGCGCGATGACCGCGATCGCGGTTTTCACATTGCCGAACGGCGCGCTCACCTGGATTCCCGCCACCTTGTGACGGATGGCCGCCACGGCTTCCCGCGCGATCCGGATACCTTCCGCGCGCTGTTCCTCTTTGGTGGTCCCGCGCGCCATGCGCTCCATGATCGAATCGGGCACGACCACGCCCGGAACTTCGTTGCGCATGAACTCGGCGTTGCGGTAGCCGGCGAGCGGCCAGATGCCCGCAATCACGGGGAGTCCGGAAAGCCCCGGAACCGCGTCGATGAACCGCAGGAGGGGTTCGACATCGAAGACCGGCTGGGTGATGAAAAATTCCGCTCCGGCGTCGATCTTTTCGCGCGTCCGGCGGATTTCGCGTTCCATGTCGATGGCGTTGGGATCGGCGCCCGCGCCGATGACCGCGGCGGTCGGCCTGCCGATGCTTTTTCCGGCGATGTCGATTCCCCGGTTCAGACGTCCCTGGAGCCGGACCGTCCCGATCGAATCCATATCGAACACCCCGGAGGCGAAGGGATAATCGCCGAGCTTGGGCGGATCGCCCGTGATGAACAGCAGATTGTGAATTCCCATGGCCGCGCAGCCGAGAAGGTCCGCCTGCATGCCGATGAGATTGCGGTCGCGGCAGCAGAAGTGAAGGACAGGCTCGATTCCGGCCTCGGATAGAATCTGTCCGGCCGTCACGAGAGAGGAAACGCGCGAACTGGCGCGGGGGCCGTCCGGCAGGTTCACCGCGTCGAATCCGGCCTCCTTGCCGAGACGCGCCTTTTCGATGGTGCTTTCCAGTTCATATCCCTGCGGAGGCACGATCTCGATGGACTGAATCCATTTTCCGGCCGCGAGCTTTGCACCGAGGGCGGAACGTTCCGCCAGCGGGACGGGCTGCTGTTCCGGGACCGCTTCCTCCTTGACGAAGATTTTTTCCGCCGCCTTTCTGGAACGGCTGAGGGGACTGATGCTCCGGGCCATGTCGCGGATATGATCGGGTCCGGTGCCGCAGCAGCCGCCCACCCCCTGAACGCCCAGCGCGACGAAACGCATCGCGTAAGTCGTGAAGTATTCGGGGCTGCACATGTAAAACGATCGGTTGTCCACGCTCTTGGGCATTCCCGCGTTCGGACGCGCAATCACCGGGTAATGACACTGTTTGAGCAGGATTTCCAGCGCGTTGAGCATGGATTCGGGGCCGATTCCGCAATTCAGCCCGAACGCTTCGGGCTTGCGGACGGCGCCGTCGAGCAGGGTCAGCAGACGCGCCGGTGTGTCGCCCGTTTTGGAATTGGCTTCCCGGTCGACCGCAAAACTCACCACATACGGAACATCCGGAAGTTCCTTCATACAAAGAAGAACCGCTTCCAGGTCGCCCGCGCCGCGCATGGATTCGAACAGAAGAAAATCGGGACCGCCGGAGATCAGCGCCTCGGCCTGCTGTTGGAGGAGGGCGGCGGTTTTCCGGACGGATTCGGGGTCCACGCCGGGCAGTTCGCCCGCGGGGCCGATGGAAGCCGCCACCAGGAGTTCGTTTCCGGCCACTTCCCGGGCGAGGGTCACGGCCGCGCGGTTGATCTCCGCCGTCTTGTCGCCCAGCAGGAATTTGTTGAGGAGATCGGCGTTGGCCCCGAAGGAATTGGTCGTCAGGACCTCGGCTCCGGCGTCGCGGTAGGATTCGTGGATTTCGCGCACGGCTTTCGGGGCGGAAAGACAGAGGCTCTCATACGAAGTATTCAGAAAATAATTCTTCTTGTAGAGTTCCGTGCCGATCGCGCCGTCGAAGATGACGGTTTTGTTCTGCAGCCGTTCCCGCAATGGATTGCTCATGACGCCTCCGGTGATTGTCCGTAAAATTCAGCCGGTAATGTAACCGCTCAAACGGGTTCATGCAAGACGCGGAGCCAAAGAAAACGGAACGATTTCACATTGTAAGGGAAAGAACGGTCCCGGATACGGAGCCTTTTTCATGGAAAAAACCGGAGCTCCCTTCCTGATTCAGCCGAAACAACTGTCTCGGATCGAAACAAATCTTTCATAATTGATTTGTAATTCAATAATCACAGTTTTCACGACAAAATGGGGAACCCGGCAAATATCTCTCCACTGGAAAACTTTACGAAGGAGGTGTATATTCATGCAAATGCAATGGCTGAAATCAAGGGAACTCGCGGACACGCCCGGGCAATCCCGTCGGATCTCCTCCGGAGATTCTCTTCCGACTGGGATTGTTTTACAGTCGCCGCGGGCTACGTCTTCTTGATTTGAGCCAGCCATTCGGTAATCCAAAATCAATCGGGAACATCAAATGTGCGAAAAAGTCCGGACACTACCGCCATTCATAACTGGCACCGTTTTTATTTATAATAAACAAACGGCCATTTTTCCCAGACAGAATTGAGATTGTAAGCGATGTAATAAGTGTTTGTTCTGTAAGGAACGAGAACACCGCCGACCTTTTGGCTCCTTATGTTATCCACGTGCAGATCGATGAAAACTGCATTGAAGCTGAAATTATGCCTTACGCCTATCAGGTTGCTGTAATAATTGTCTGCGCAATCAAAAAGCCAGCAGATGTAGGATGGACGCGTGACACTCGCAGGCTTGAACATTCGGTCTCCCACTCCGGAGGTTATGGATTGCCATTGCTTGCTGTCTTTTCCGAGCTTGCCGTTCACCTGATAATACGCAATCACACTGTCCGTTTTTGGAACATCCTCAGCCGGACAGAAAAACGGACAGGGAGCGGCAGGCTTCCATTTGACATATGGATCGATCGAACTGTAGTAGCAGAGCACTGCGTTCGATGCATTCTTCACGACCGTTGATGCGCCGAAACTCCATCCGGCGTTGTCATCGGCGTAATGGAACAGTCCCATCCCAAGCTGTCTGATATTGCTTCTGCAGCTTATGCTTTTTGCCGTTTCCTTGGCCTTGTTGAGAGCAGGAAGGAGCATTCCCGCAAGAATGGCAATAATGGAAATCACAACGAGGAGTTCTATAAGAGTAAAACAGGTATATGATTTTTCCCCGTGCCGGCCCGTTGTGTTCAAATACTTGTGTTTCATACTACAGCGCTCCTTTGTTTTTAACAGGTTATTTTTTAGGTTCATCCGCATCGAATTTTATCTGAAAAACCTCCACGTCGTCAAAAAGAGCCATGTCCTTTCTGTCACCGGACGAGGTCATGAAAAGCATAGGGACGATATATTGTGTGCCTTGCGGAACCGCCGGGATAAAAATTGTTGCACGCTTCCATCCGTTCCCCAGGTCTTCATGGAAAGAGGAAAATGCACGCAGGCTGTTGTTGCACCAAGCTCCATTGGCATTCTTCCAGGCCACCGAAAGAGAGGCGCCCGCGGCATGGACTGTTCTGGCGGAAGCCCTGACGATGTGGACGCCGTTCGGATCTGCTTTTATGGACTGGAGAATTGCACCGTCTACAACTCCTTCCATTTTAACCGCAGCAGAACCGTTGGTTCCTTCTCCTGACACGACGGAAAATATTCCTTTTGAACGTTTCGGCTGCCATGCTTCCCAATACCGCGCTTTTGCCAGTGGAACATTGTCTGCGGCAGGCGTTATTGTTTCGCCAGAGGAGAAATCCTTTTGCTCAAAATCATGGTTTCGAACCATATTCTTGCTCGTTTTTCCGATCTTAAGGCGGGTCATGGAGAATTCATAAGGGTTCCGTGCATAAATTATGGCTTCCTCTATCCCCGGGATGGCATCATGCCAGAGAGGACCGGGAACGGACGGATTCATTTGAAAATTTTTTATCATATTGGGAGACGGATTTTCAATCGGGAACCAGGTTCTGCACTGAGACCATGTCCAGACATATTCATCTGAAAAATCGAAAGATAAGCTCAGATTCCGCCTGAAAAACCCGGTTCTGTTCATGCCCGAATCATTTTCAAGCCTGTATGGAGGCTTCTCATTGACGTAGGAATCCAAATAGGTGCCGACAGCCAGGAAAGTCTGTTCTCGTAATTTTCTCTGGTTTTCAGGCGCCAACATACGCCGGAACCTGATTTCACGCAATGCCCTCAGCCGATAAAAGCTATCGATGTTTTTAGCTGCGTAGCCATGGGCTTCCATCCCATCGATTATGATGGCTTCAGGAGGGAGTCCGTCATAGATCCCGTTTATGAACCCTACCAGAAGCCCGGTGTCCGAGGCTTCCAAACGTTCAAACAGAAACGGCGTGCCGTCTGCCGGACCGAAAACCATATCGATCCAGAACCATGCGAATATTTTTATCTCGGGAAATTTGTCGGAGAGTGCCTTTATGAAACCTTGTCCGCGTTCACGGGCTTTTGTATAAGCATCCGCATAAGAATGTCCGCATTTCGGATTGTATTTCCAGAGCTTGCGTCCGCCGTAGTCTTCCATGTCGAAAGTAATTCCCTCCATTCCGCACTCTTTAGCGATGGACGCAAGTATTCTGAAATTATTATAGACCCCATCCTCCCAGAATTTGTCATTGAACAAATCAAAAGTCCCATCAAAATTGGCATAATTTGCCCGGATAAAATTGTGCCTGAGTTTTTTGAACTTGACATTTTTAAGGCTTTTGACATATGAATCAAACCAACTTCTTTCCATTTTTTCCGCGCCGAACAGCTTATATCGGATAAACATTTTTTTCCCATTTTTATCGATTCCCTCATCAAATGTTATGCCGATTCCATCATACGGGAGGAATTTTTCAACCACGTCTATATTTTTTTCGAGCCATTCCGGGGAAGCATTGTCAAGCCCGAATTGAATGATTTTTTTAGGCCGGTCAGGATTCAGCTGTTCGGCATAAGAGATCGTTGCGCAAAAAGCGGCTGAGGCGAAAAGGACAAAGGCAAGAATTCTTTTTCTCATTTTTTCTCCTTTGTTTTTTTACGAAAAAAACTGGCTTCATAAAAATTCAATGGAATATTATCGATCCATTATCAGACACTATTTTCTTTTGTCATCCCGGAATGAATGCCTGGACATGTTTCCCTTTCCACATAATGGGTCGGAATCCTGATCAGATAATTCTTATCATCATTTTCTGAAATCAAACGGAGTAAAAGTCTTGCGGCTTCTTCTGCTGTTCGGATGTAGCCGCTGTCTATTCCGCGGAATGCTCCGTTTTCCGGTATATCATCACAAATAAGAATATCCGCTTTTCTGCTGATTTCATCAAAATATGAAGAAACACCGGGACAGAAATAAGACGAAAGTGAAATAACAAGAATTTTTCCAGGTTCTTCCGGATTGTTCTTAAAATAGCGGTATGCCATCATTTCTGCGGAACAAGTTGTCGCTGGCAAATCAATATATTTCACCTTCATTTTCAGGGGACTGTTACAAGCAAATATTTTCTGAAATTCCGCTTTTTTTGCCTGGGAATTTGGATGGATACCGGAAAGAAGGAAAATACTGTCATAATTTCTTTCAAGCTGAATGAATTTCATAAGTTCCTCTATTCCGGTGGACCAGTCAGGCAGAACCTGGGAACAGCGAAGGTCGGTACAGACATAATCATTGCGGTAGACAACAATCTTTCCCTTGAAATTTTGGAAAAAGGCAATCGTCTCATTGTTAATGAAGCCAATGGATACCAGAATTCCATCAAGGCTCTTTACCATTTCCCCGTATGCGGGTTTTGTCGTCAGTTCCGTATAGGAAATTCCGATAAATTCGACTCCATGCCGGTCAAAAAAATGATGGATCATTCGGAAGGAGGCTATCAGACACAAGTCATCCTGATAGGGCGTTGGTATGACGGAGAGGTATCCTATCCTGATTTTCCTGGGGCTGCGGACAAAATATCCTTTCCGTACAACCTTGTCCACAATTCCGTGTTTGGCGAGAAGCCGCATTACTTTGTGGGCTGTTACCGGGGAGATTCTGAATTCGGAAGCAACTTCCCGAACAGATGAAACCGGAGCACCCGCCGGGAAATTTTTTCCCTGCAAGCGCAAACTGAGCGTATCGGCAATCTTGTAAGCCTTTGATCTTTTCCGTTCCATGTAGTTCTATCCCTTTCCTGCGCCCTTGATAAAATCTACATGGTTATTTTCTACAAATCAACAAATTATGTATTCATCGCTTGAATATTTTTATTAAAAAAATGTATCTGTATCAAAATGTGTGACATTTTACTCCGGAGCAAAAACGCCATTGTCTTCCTGAAAAACCATGCATGAAAATGCGATTTTTTCAACAGGGTTACTTCACCTCGGAAAACTTTTTCAAGAAGGCGATTTTCTCCCGGATGGATTCCGCATCGAAAAGCCATCCATGGGGTTCCGCATGGTAGCCGATCCACTGGTCCGCTTCAACGTCGGGCAAAATACTTTCAAGCAGGGTCTTCTCGGCATTGGCAATGTCAAGGAATTCATGCAGGCATGAATTATTCCAATTTTTTCTCATCCTGTAGATTCGGAGCGTATTGAATGTGCTTGTGAACGCCGCCCCGGCAACTTTCGCATTCCGCAGTTCCGAAGGGTATTTATCATCACATAGCGCCTTAGTCAGTTCTATGACCGCAATGTTCCAAAGCCCTGAAAGCTTTTCAAACCGTTCAATGATCTGGTCAAGCGTGAAAACGTCCTGATCCAGCATCTGGTTGAAATCATCTCCGCGGGGATCGAGATGCCAACTGCGGCCGGCAGGAACCCCTTCGAGTGGTGCCGTTTTGTATATTGCGGTATAGCCGAGAGTGAAGTTCTGCGGACCGTAGTACAGAACCGTATAAACGTTTGGAAAATAAAGTAACGCATTACGAAATTTTTTCCAGGCTGAAATCAATATCTTCGGATCAGCTTTTGGAAAACGAAATGCGGCAAAGGCTTTTACGGCAGTCTCTTCGTTATCAAAGTCTTTTCCCATTAGAAAAAAATGGAATGCTTCAATGTTGCTTCCAGGCAGGTTTCCGAAATTCCAGCAGCCGAGGAAGCCGGCCGGGGGATTTTTCTTCAGGTAAGCGGCTTTGTGGAAAATTGAGTAAACTGCCGTCAGGCATGGAATGGTCGCAAGTTCATGTGTTGTCCCTAGCTGAAGTTTTGCCATGAGACGGTGCGGATAATGACACAGAATATCCTTTGTCCGCAGGTAGGAATCGCAGGGGCCCGGGTAGGCAAGGGAGTATTCCATGAAGTGAAAATGCGGATAATCCGGCAAATCCATGTATCCATCCCGTTCAAAATCATTCATGATAATGATGTCTTCCGGCAATTGGGAGATGACCGATTCGGCATCGGTATATTCCCATGCCCAATTCCACGCGATTACTTCCATTTTCTTCGACTGTCTGCGAACACCTTCCCGGACCATGTTGATGATTTCGGCAATGACTTCAGCAAGGGGCCTTTCTGCGCAGCGGGGGCAAATTTCCTTTGCATTATTGTTGCTGTTCAAACAATGCGATGGAAATTCTCCATTGGTGATCAGAATGATTCCGGCAAGCTCCGGCATGGATTTTGCAACCTGTTCCGAGGCATCCGCAATCCATTTCTTTACGGAAGGAACCGAAGTGCAGAAGGTACGGACCTTCGCCCCGTTATAAAAATCGACATTAATTCCACCATCCTCAAAATGGTTATCCCAAAAGACCGTATTCCCGCGTTCAACAGCTCGTGGCGGTTGGAGATACAGGAAAACTTTAAGGCCATACTTTGCGGCTTGTTCGATGAGGCGGTTTACCCGGATAACATGATATTCTGCGTTGACTCCGAGTTCGGGATATGGGGCTGTTCTCACGATATGGTGCAGCAATCCATGCAACCAGACGGCATTGAATCCGGCATCGGCAATCCGTTGCAGTTCCAGATCGGTATAAACTCCATCCGCAGTGACGGTTTCATCGGTCAACTCGTCGGGTGTATTGGATGCTGCTCCCGCATAAAAACTCTGATAAGAACGCCATATCTTGTACATGTATTCTCCTGCTTGATTTAATGGCAAAACTTATTATTGTCTGTTGCCGAACCGGAAAATGAAACATTAAAATTGAAATCCTCTGTTCCCCCCGCTTGAACAATTATTATAATAACCCATAAAAACCACATTGTCAAATTTTTGATTTAATGCATGTTTCGCCCGCGGCTTCCGCCGGTGATCGAATCGCCTTGAAACAAAATTCAATATGTCAGTACGCCTAATTCTTTGCAGGTTATTTCACCGCTGTTGTCCACCAGTCTGATGGCGGTCAGTTTTATTGCTGATGCCGTAACGCATGGGAATTCCACTGTTTGCGGAATCGGATTGGCCCGGATATTGGAAAATTCTGTTTCGGCAACGATCCGCCATTTGCCGTTTTCCAGTACCGCAAGACTACAGTTCAACGGCGTTCCGGCCACATGGTCCTTATCCGGGGTAAAAACTACGCCTTTGAAACGGAAGGGTTCCGGCAGTTCGGCCATCAATTCCATGCCGGAAACCTTTGTTCTGGACAGCGGGAGGTAATTCTTCGGCATTCCGGATGCATCATTCTGAAACATCTCGGGGGCGAGACAGATTCTTACGGATAAGCGGTTGACTTTGCCGCTGGAATCAATGATTTTTATTCGGACGGCGTCCGCATTGACCACGGCAAAGCGACAGATGCGGTTAATGCCGATGGACTTGCCGCTGCAGACCTGCCGCCATCGGCCATGGCTGCCGGCTTCAACGGCATAAGCGGTCACCTGTTCGCCGCCGGCCAGAGGTTCTTTAAGCTCAATGAAATTAACGGCGGTATCCTTTCCCAACGCAATAACGCATTTCCCATCGACCACCGGCCGTTCGTCTTCCTGGAATACGGTGTTCTGGTAGAGGGATTCTCTGGCGGCTTTGAATTCGGCCAACCGCCGGACGTCGGCCTCCGGCATCACTCCTTTTTCATTCAGGACAAGCCCTATGTTCATAAATCCGCCGCGGCCGACGGAATGCCCGTAAATTTCGATCAGCTCAGCCACGCTTTTCAAGCGGTCATTTTCATTTTGATGGTAAAACCAGCCGGGACGCAGCGGAAAGTCGCATTCAGGCGGCATATAATAAACGCCGTTGAGATCGCCCTGAGGGCTGTTGCAGTAATCCAGGCATCCGGGATATAAGCTGCTTTTGCCGACAGGGGTAAAGGACGCCCGGGAGTCCGGAGCGGCGAACCCTTTTTCATTGCCCACCCACCGCAGATCCGGGCCGACATCGCTGAAAATCGCTGCGCCCGGTTGCAGTTCCCGGACCATCTGCCAGATATTTTCCCAATCATAATAATTACCTGAATCGATCGTTTTCTTTTCGCAGGAACCGCCGTAATAACCGTCGCCGCCGTTGGCACCGTCGAACCACACCTCGAACGCTTCGCCATAGCCCGTCAGAACTTCCCGCAATTGTTCCTTGAAGATTTTCAAATATTCGACCGTCCCGTAGGCGGCACAGTTCCGGTCCCACGGCGAAACATAAAAACCAACCCTCACGCCGTGGCGCCGCAACGCCCGGCTCAGTTCGCCGACATAATCACGGTTCCATTTCGTATTGCTGACGCAATATCCGGTCGTTTGGGTTGGCCACAGACAAAAACCGTCGTGGTGCTTGCAAACGACAATCAAACCGCCGATGCCGCCGTTTTCACAAGCTGCGGCGATCTGTTCCGGATCGAAATCCACAGGATTGAAAACTTCTGGCGGAGTGTCTCCATATCCCCATTCCTTGTTGACAAAGGTATTGAGTCCGAAGTGAAGAATCCCATAAACCGGGATACTGCAATGCTTTATTTGACGGGCCGAAGGCCGTTTCGTCGTATTGAATATCATTTCTGCCGGAACTCCTTATTCAATGATAATAGTATACCCTGATCTTTGGTAAAAATCGACAATGTTATCTAAAATTCTTTTCTTATCCAAATCACTCACAACTTCATTTTCGTGAGGAGGCTTCCAACCTTTGATTGAACGCTTAGATATCGCCATTCGAGGCCTTAACCATTTTCCGCCTCGCATTTCTGAGTCGATGAACATCTCTTTACCGCCTTCAAAATACCTCAGCCCCGCCCAAGCATTGGCAAGTTTCACTTTGAATGTTCTTTTTTCCAGATAAATAACTTTAAATGTTTTAAAAAAATCAATTATTGCGGCTAACATATTATATCCTCGGTTTTTGGTTTTAATCTGAAAAAACTAGAACGGTGCCATTCATGGCAGGGTATTATCATGAATGGCATCGTTCCTGCGTTGGCTCCTTCCAAAAGGTTTCTTTTTCCATAGCATCATCAGATTCAAGAAAAACAGATAGGGCTGGCTTAGCAGTGGCTGTTATTGGCTATTTTTTTTCAATATGTCCAGAGATGCTTGACATTGCCTGCATAATTTTTTATTAAATAAAAATTTCAATAATTCTTCTGTCGTTTCCTTATTTGCGCACATTAGGCTTTTTTTTATCCATCGAAAAGCTTCATCATCATCATTTTTAACTTCCACATAATATGTCCCTATTCCTATATATGCAGCAGCGCACTGGCTATCTATGCTTATCGCTTTATGATAGGCATTCAGGGCATCATTGTAGCGTTTCTGCTGATAAAGACAAAAGCCCAGCCATGCCCATGCCGCAGCATCATGGGAATTCTTTTTAACCACCGTATAAGCACTATCTGAAAGTTGTTTTTTATTACTTGTTGCAAGTAGTGTAATAACATAATATGCAGCGACGGCGCCGAGTATAAAACCTATACAACCAGAAAGACAAATTATCTTCACTGCCGTCCCATAATTCTTTGAAATTGTCATTTTTGCCTCCCTGTTTGAGCTTGTGTTGATCGTTTTCTGAAAATACCCATTTCCGGTTTTTTCCTTTTTTTGGTGAAAACGGAATCTTTCGCGATTTATTTGTAATTCACGAATTAATAATCCGTTACCATGAATGGACACCATTTTTGGAAATCGGTGATTGTCCGTAAATTCAGCCGGTAATGTAACCGCTCAAACGGGTGTATACAAGACGCGGAGGCAAAGAAAACGGAACGATTTCGCATTGTATGGAAAAAAAACGGTCTCGGATACAAGAATCTTTTTCATGGAAAAAACGGAGCTCCCTTCCTGATTCAATCGAAACAACTATCTCCGTTTTCCATAATTAGTTGCCATGAATGGCATCATTCCTTCATTTTTCAGCGGATGAATTTTTGTGCCTCACGTCATCAAATAAAACAATAAATCCCATCTTGATTAACCCCAGAACAAGCCAGATAGAAACGAAAAACAAATCGGATTCAAGTGCACGACTGATGTGATTTTTAAGGAAACAGATATAAAGTATAATAGATATTCCATATAAGGATGCACAAAGGACAAAATATGCTATCTGCAGTTTTGCATTTGCGGGAATAGTAAGATATTTTTGATTCACAAGATAAAAGAAAGTAAAAAATTCCGGAATAATGAAAAAATAAATGAACAAAGAAATCAGATGAAAGAACGAAATATCATATAAAAAAACAAGTAAAAAATTTGAAATAATAAATAGAGGAAAAAGTAACCATTTACAAATAATAAAAGAATTTGAGTAAAATTTGAGAGACATAAAAATATTACCAGCAAGAGCGACCTTATATGTCATTTCTTGAGTAATTAGAATTACTAAAAATAACAAAGAAATGAATAAATCAAACCATTGAATCGTTGGAATATTTATAAAATCATTTAACTCCATTCTTTGGGTATAAAAGAAACATTGCAAAAAAATGAATATAAAAATAGAACTACAAATAAATGAAAAGTATCTAAATGATATATTTCTTTCTCGCTTAACAGTAAAAGAAAAGAGCAAAGTCCAGAATGCAAATGTAAATAATAAAAATATTGTAAAAAAATGAAAATTCCTAAAATAAAGAACGGTAAAATTTATTACCAAAAATATTATTGCAGAAGCTATAAAAACTGCACGCATCAGCATTTGTGTTTATCCTATATTTTTATTTTTTTAAAACGGTAATCTGTTATCATGAATGGAGCTGTTTTGGATACCGGCGATTGTCCGTAAATTCAGCCGTAATGTAACCGCTCAAACGGGTGTATACAAGACGCGGAGCCAAAGAAAACGGAACGATTTCACGTTTTACGGGAGAGGATGCTCCCGGATACGGAAACGTTTCCATATAAAAAAACGGAGATGAATTTCCGGCGTTTCGGGAGAGTCCCGCCCTTGCATTCCCCGAAAGACATGGTACAATAATCCGATTGATTTTTTATGGACGAAAGGGAAAATTCATGAAAACCGGATCACTCCTGCTGCTGGCGGGCG
>MWCA01000059.1 GCA_002069785.1 Lentisphaerae bacterium ADurb.Bin242
ATCGCGCCAACGACAAAAGCGCCGATGCGTATTTTTCCAATCACCATAACTCGGAGGTAAGTCCCGCCAGGGCGCTCCAGTCCGCAAAATCCAGAATACCGCATTGATAAATTGCCGATTATCACGGGCATTTCCGCCCCAAGTTCCCTTGCGCCCCGGCAGCAAAAGTTCCATTTTTGCCCAGGATTCATCCGAAATATCATGCCGCTCGTATGCATTCGTCATCTTCAGATACCTCCATTCTGACGTTTGTATAATATAGCATACTTCTATTGACGACACAACCTAGCAGAGGGGAATCATGAAAATTGTGAAACTATCCTTGTCGGAAGAATTACGAAAAGGCCTCGAAGAATTACAGAATAACGGCTCAAATCAACTGCGAGAACGCAGCCTTGCCGTGCTGCATTGCGCAGATGGGAAAAAGATTTCCTGGATTGCTTCCGCATTGAATCGTCAGGGGGCGACGATTCGTACGTGGATAGCCTCTTTTGAGCGGGATGGAATTGCTGGGTTGTCAAGAACATATTCTCCAGGCCGCCCGAGTGTAAGGCAGATCAAACTGAAGCCCCGGCTGCAGGAATATCTTGAGCATTCACCGCGCGATTATGGATGGGGAGAAGATATTTGGACCACTGCCATCATCAATGAACAATTTGAAAAAGAATTAAAGCGTAAATTCGGGGAATCAACGATTTCACGTTTACTGAAAGACATGGGCTATGTTTTCAAAAGAGCGAAGAAAACGGTTCCGGCTGCAGCCCCATCGAAGGAAGAAAAAATAGAGGCCGTAAAAAAGATTGCTTCCGATATTCTCGAATGGGGCAAAGGAAAGGATGTGGAAGTTGTTTTTCTGGACGAGTCACATTTTTCCACCGATCCTTACGTGATCCGGGGCTGGCACAAATGCGGCGAACCTTTTTCCCCTTCCGACCCCCAGGCATCGGGAAAGCATGTCGGTATTTGGAGCATACGCTCCGGTTCCAAAGAAATTCTACTGGAAGAGTGCACAAAAAAGCAATGCTGAAGTTCTGAAAAATTTCTTTCATCAGCTTCGCGCAGATTTTTCAGGGAAAGCAGTCGCAATCATCCTCGATAATGCATCCATTCACGGATGCCGATACATTACTGATTTTATTGCAAAATATCCTGAAATTCAATTGTTCCCTCTGCCAAAATACGCGCCGGAATATAATCCGACGGAACAAGTTTGGCGTTGGTTGAAACCGCTTGTCCATGGAGCCAGAACCATTGAAAATGGATGCGAAGAAATTCTTCAACGCATTCGTAGGATCATGGCTGCATGGATCAATCAACGCTTGGCTAAACTGCCACAGATCGGCGTTGGTATATGGCAATCATTACTGTTTGATTATTTATGACGGAATGCTTATGAGAATAAAAATGTTCTAATTTCTGTACGAAAAGCACCAAAAATCACCATATTTCAGGATGTGCCAGAAATGGAGAATTTGGCTCCTTTTCGAGGCTGTTTTTGTGGTGGAACCGGCCGGGCTCGAACCAGCGACCCGGTGATTATGAGTCACCTGCTCTAACCGACTGAGCTACGGTTCCATATCGGGCTGAATGCCTTATATTATACACGGCTTTTCCGAAATCGCAAGCAGCGGATTCATTTTTTCGGCAAATTCAACCTTGGACGCCGTGAACCGGCCGGACAAACCATTTTACGGCAAATCCCCGCAGCCGCATGCATGCATAAAACAGATTCGCCCGCCCCCATCCGCATCCGTTCTCGAGAAGGGCGCGACGAACTTCTTCCGCCGTCAGGATGCGATGTTTCGTGCTGGCTCCGCCCAGTGCGAAATCCGTGAAGATTTGATCCGCATGATAAAACACGGCGCCCGCCTTTTTTCCCTTGAGAAAGAAATCCAGGTCGGCACAGAGCTTATAAGTGGGATCGAACGGGCCGACCCGTTCAAAAAGTTCCCGGCGGAGGAACGCGGCAGGATGAAAGATCCGGGCGCCGCCGAAAGACGCCGGCCCGGACGGCGGGCGGACCTCGCGTCCGTTCACGCGCAGATTTCCATGGACAATCTGAACTTCCGGGTGTTCCGTGAAGATACGGACGGCTTCCGAAAGAGTGCCCGGAAAATAGAAGTCGTCCGCATTGAGCCAGGCCAGAATGTCCCCGGCGGCGTGACGGGCGCCCTTGTTCATGGCGTCGTAGATTCCTTGGTCCGGCTCCGAAATGACTTTCAGGCGGGGATTGTGCTCGAGTGCGAGTTTTACAGTTTGGTCCGTTGAACAGTTGTCGACCAGAATATGCTCGAAATCCGCGTTCTGCTGGGAAGCGACGCTGTCCACGCATTTCGCGATGGAGTTTTCGGCATTGAAAACGGCCGTGATGACAGAGATTTTCATGGTTGCCCGTCCTTTGCGAAACTATACCGTGTTTCCCGTTCAAAGTCAAGCGTGGATCGCTTGATTTTCCCTGCGGCCGTGCTACAGTATCCGTTATTTCAGAAAAAGAAAGGCAGGCAGAGATGGGCGAGACGCCGGTTTTGCTGATCGTGTTCAACCGTCCGGAGACCACCCGGAGGGTGTTCGAGGCGATCCGGGCTTTTCAGCCGCAAAAACTGTTCGTGGCAGCGGACGGTCCGCGCCCCGGTTCCCCGTCTGATGCGGCACGATGCGCCCAGGTGCGGGACCTTGTCCGGAATGTGGACTGGCCCTGCGAAGCGGAATATCTTTTCCGGGAGGAAAATATGGGATGCCGGGAGGCTCCGGCGCAGGCAATCACCTGGTTTTTCGAGCATGTGGAGGAAGGAATCATTCTGGAGGACGACTGTCTTCCGTCGCCGGATTTTTTCCGTTTCTGCTCCGGGATGCTCGCGTATTACAGAAATGACGAACAGGTCATGGTCGTCGGCGGGAGCCATTATTTCCGGACCCGCGCCTCGGATGCCACGTATGAATTTTCCCGGTTCGCGCTGACCTGGGGCTGGGCCACATGGCGGCGCGCCTGGAAGAAATTCGATTTGCAAATGCCGGATTTCGAAGAGTTCAAACGTTCCGGCCGGATTCGGTCCCTTTTGCCGGGACATCCCTACATGCAATGGCGCTTCACCCGGATTTTTCAGAAATGCCATCAGCGGGCGCCGTGGTTTTCCGACGTGTGGGACTGGATGTGGTTCTATGCGATCCTGAAGAACCGGGGACTGTGCATTCTGCCCAATTTCAATATGATCTCGAATATCGGCAGCGTCCAGGCGACCCACGCGATGAATGCGGAAACCTCCGCACGCCCGTTTGATACGCTTCCGGAAACGTGGACGCATCCCGCCCGGAAAACGGTGAATGAAGCCAACGACCGGCGGATTTTCCGGTTGATCTACAAGGGCGACTGGAAGGATTTTGTCCGCTATGGCTTGTCGCGTATCACTTTCCGGGACTGGATGTGACCATGAAGGTTCTCCATGTATGCACCTTTCCGACGGGGGGCGCCGGAATCGCATCCCGGCGGATTCACGAAGCTCTCCGGAGGGCGGGGGCGGACAGCCGGATTTGTTTCCGCGATTCCCCCGACGGGATTATTCCGCCGTTCCGCCGGTATTTTTTGAATCCGCCGATGCGCTGTCTCCGCAAGACAATCGATCTTTTCCGGAAAACGGCCTGCCGTTCTCCGAATCCGGCGAGCCGCTCGGAGAGTCTTTTCCCTTTTGCGGATGTGGAAAAGCTGAATGCCTCCGATGCCGACATCGTTCATCTGCACTGGATCTGCGGCGATTTCCTTTCCATCGGTTCCCTGGCGGAAATCCGGAAGCCGCTGGTATGGACTCTTCATGACAACTGGGTGTATTGCGGTTCGGAATTCTGCGTGGACACGCTTCACGGCGACCGCCGGTTCCTGGAAGGATACCGGGCGGACAATTTTCCGAAAGGAGCGTCCGGTCCCGACTTGGACCGTCTGATATGGCTGTATAAAAAAAGATGCTGGAAAAACCTCCGGGCGGAATTCGTTGCCCCGAGCCGCTGGAATGCGGAACAGTTCACCCGGAGCGCGCTGTTTTGCGGGACACCCTGCGAGGTCATCCGCAACCCGCTGGACCTGACGGTATTTTATCCGCGCGGCGGCTCGAAGGTCCGGGAACGGTTTGGAATCGAGCCTTCCCGGCGCATCCTGCTGTTCGGGGCGGAAATGGTGGACAACCCCATCAAGGGGATGAGGCTTTTGAAACAGTCGTTCCAATTTCTGGCGGAAAAGATTCCTTCCGGGGAACTCCACCTGATCTGTTTCGGACAGGGGGACGCCGAGTTCTTCCGGAAGGACGTGCCGTTTCCGTGTTCCTTTGCGGGCGTTGTCCGGGAGGAAGCCGAAATGGCGGAGCTGTACAGCGCGGCGGATGGGTTCGTGTGTCCCAGCGTGGTGGACAACTATCCGAATACCTGTGCGGAGTCTCTTGCGTGCGGAACTGCGGTCGCGGCGTTCCGAACCGCCGGGCTTCCCGAGCTGGCGATTCCCGGCGAAACGGGTGCGCTGGCCGAACCTTTCGAGCCGGAAAGTCTGGCCGGCGCGATTCTCACCGTTCTTCGGGACAAACCGATGTTTTCCCCGCGGGCGCGTCATTATGCGGAACAGAACAATTCCCCGGAGAAGGCGGCCGAAGCCTATCTTCACGTGTATGAACGGGCGCTCGGATAAGGGTTATTTCTTTGGAGGAACCGGTTCCAATGCCCGCCGGAAGTCCGGATTCCTGAAAAGATTCTGAATCACGGGCAGCATGTTTTCCGCGGAGAAGAAAGGATACTGCTCCACTTTCTCGATCGTTTTCCTTGAAAACGCCTGGAAATAGCGCGGATTCTCATAGACCAGTTTGCCGGAATTGTTGTCCAGAATGCCCGGGGGACGGACCATCACGACCAGCTGGTAGGTGACGATGAATCCCTCTTTTCCTTTCAGATAAGTGCATGCGAGATAAAGCGGCTGGACGATGTGATCCGCCTCCAGTTCCTTCAGCGTGACCGGCATTCCGGCGGAGATTGCGTTGGAATAGTTGTATTTTTTGAATTCCCCGAAAAGAAGCCGGTCGCATTCCGGCACGATCATGGGATGGGGATACAGCATGCAGACGGCGGAGGTGTCGAACTTTTCCTTGAGCTCCGAGTAATTCGGAATATCCTTCGGCGTGTAATACGTGTGAGTGCAGGCAGCGGTCATCAGCAGGACGGCGAGCACGGCAAGGATGGAAATCCGGTTCGTTTTCATATTTATTCTTTCCATGTCGATTGAATCATTGCGGATCGGGCTTTCTGAAGGGCTTCCTGAGAAAGTGCCTGAAGCTGGCTGCCCTGGGTTGCCCGGATATTTTCCACCTGCTTTGCATCGATTTCGTACTGCATCGGAGAAACGGAAGTTGCGGCGGAGAACGCCGCGACGGCGAGCATCTGCATGTTGTTCTGGAATATGCCGGGAGGGATCATGGCGCCTTTGTCCATTTGAATGTGGACCACGTTCAGCGGGAGGTCTCCGCGGATATCGACCTCATAGTTCCGGGTGATGACCTTGTCCGCCCGCAGGTAGCCGGTCACGGACACGCATTGGCGTCCGGGCGGCAGTTTCATCGGTAGCACGATCAGTTCCCCCGGCAGATTTTTCCAGTGGCGGATGTCCGCTTCCGGATTGATGCACCAGGCGACGATATACCCGATTGTTCCGGCCGCCATGCAGCTGCCTCCGGCGATCATCATATACGTGTTTCCGGTTTGTAGAAGGACCACGCCTGTTGTGAAGAGCACCGTGGAAGTCACATTGATGGAGAGTTTCCAGAGGGCTTTTTCCTTCAAAATATCGTTCATCATGCGGTTGCCCCGCGTGAGCGCCTGGAAGTTGATGTCGGCCAGATAGCGCGGAAAGAGGAAACGTTCGGCGGGACTCCCGTACGCCAGCACGAGGGAGTCGAGCGTCATCGTTCCGCCGACGATCTGGCGGTCTTCCTTGTATTCGCCCTGCTGGATCATCGTGGGCGGCGTTCCGGCCCAGAGGACAAGAACCGTGTTGCAGTCTTTCAGGAACGGATCGAAGCAGGTCCCCGAGACGATCGGCTGCCCGTCCGGAGCCGTGCCGACGTTAACCTGTCGTGCGGAAAGGGAGCGGATCGCCTCTTTCTGGAAGCGCATGGCTTCCTGAAAATTGCCCAGGCGCTGATGACACATGGCCCCGATGAAATAGAGCAATGCGTAGTCCGAGGCATAGGCTCCCTTTTCGGTGTCGGCGTCGAAAAGAAGTCCGCTTTTCACGCAGGAAAGGGCACTTTCGGGGTCGCCTTTGCGGAGGAAGGAGAGCGCCAGAAACGCATGAAGCGTGGAGCGTTCATAGGGGTCGCCCTTGAAGACCTTGTTCTGTTCTCCGTGCCAGAGACTGGCTGCTTTGTCCTCCAGCTGCTTGTCGGTCACGAAATCCAGATCGTTTTTGAGCTTCAGCATCCGATCGTGCGCTTCGTCGTATTTTCCCTGGAGGAGAAGAATCGAAATCTTCTCATATTGATAAAGCGGCTGGCTGACCGTGCGTTCGCGTCCGAGTTCGGTGAAAACCTTGTCCGCCTCCTGATATTGGCCGCTGTGGAACAACTGACTGCCTTTTACGGCGGTGGCTTCCATGGCTTTGAGTTCGGCTTCACTTTTCTTTACAAAATCGCCTTCATAAGCGCACCCGGCCGCGAAAACAAGAACCGCCGCGCAGAAAAGGACCGGGCCGTGCGCATGAGAGGATCTCCGCATTCCGACGCTCCCGGGTTATTCTGAAATGAAGACCTGACAGCTCTGCGCCCGGACGTCCGGGCAGACCGCCTTGAAGTGAAAGGTGTCGCCCAGCCGGATCTGGACGCGCTGGCGGTTCGTGGAATAGACCGGAGGCCCATAGCTTTTTCCGATCCGGGTCCCCGGATAAAAATCCGCGCGGACGTAGAGCGTGACGTATTGGGGCGAACGCTCGGTAAAGTTGTACCATCGGTTCGCCCCCTTGTAGCGGATTCCCACTTCGATGCTGGTCTGTCCGGCCTGATTGCGGGTCAGGCGGTCATACGTGATGTCGAGATACTCGCCGATGGAGTAGGAACCGAAGTAGATGAAGTATTTTTCCGGACGGGCGACGATGACCGTTCCTTCCTCCTCGATCTGGGCGCGGTCCGCGCCTCCGACATTCTGGGTTGCGCGGCAGGCGGTGGAGGACAGGACGGACAGCGCGGCAAGGGCGCCGAAAAGAAACCATTTTACAGAAATTTTCATGGGAAATTCTCCTTTTTCAACAGTTCTGTGCATGGATTACTGATAGACGATTCCCTCGTCCGTGACACGCTTGGTCTCGTAAGAACCTTCCCAGACCATTTCATTGGTTTCGGGGTCGACCAGGTGCACGGTAATCAGGAGATAGTCGGAGGCCGCGCCGCGGCGGCGCTGGGAAAGCGCACTGATCTCTCCGGAAAGGATGAAGTTCGCCTTGTCGCTGTTGTCCGTGATCTGACGGTCGAGCAGGAACATCTTCTCGAAGACCGCCACCTTGGTGTCCGGCTTCACGAGCATGATGTTGAAACGCTTGTTCACGTTGGGATTCGCCCGGAGGGCCGGATCGCGCATCATGCGGACCAGTTCGGATTCACGCTGGATGTTGATCTCGGTGCCGATCAGGGGCGAAGCGGTGTTGCTGGTGGCCGGGACGCGCCCGTCCGTCAGGTCGAGGGACTGTCCGCGCTTCACGCGGTCTTCGATCACCTGGACGTAGGTCATCAGGTTGATGATGCCTTCCGCTTTCATGCTTTCCGGAACGAACTGTCCGGTCAGGTAATAATCCGCGCCCTGGATCGCGCCGGGCATCAGGAACTGGATTTTTCCTCCCGCCGCATGGACGATTTCCGAGCGGAGCATGGCGGCAAAGCTGTCCGCATTCAGGTTCACCAGATTGGTATTGATCACCGGGATAACCGCGATTTTGACCGGATTCGGGCTGGAAGCCACCCACGGAAGCTTGGCGATTTCCGCACCGAGCGCCTTCAAGTTCTGGCGGACGACGTCCTGCTGCCGCAGGGTGAGGACTTTGTCGCGCTCCTTCTGAACCGTTGCGGTCTTGCTCAGGAAACGGACTCTTCCGCCGCCGTAGGTATTCAGTTCCACGCGGAGACGGTTGGCGAAAATGTCCTTGTCGATCAGAAAACGGCTGTTGTTCTTGAAGTCCGCAATCAGAATCCGGGTCGGCGGCGGACATTGGGTCACTTCCGGCACGGCGAGGATCGCCGGACACATTTTCGAGGCGACCGTGCGGATATCTCCGCTGGTGATCGCGCCGCCCAGGGGCTCCGTGTCCGGATCCACTTCGGTGGACGGAGCCACCCGCGGAGAAGCGCATCCGGCCGCAAAAAGCACGATGCCGGACATCAGTGTCAAAAGGAATCCCTTTTCACTCATTTTAAACATTTCAATACCTCCCGGTTGGAATCGCAAAAAAACTTTACAATCAATATATACATCCCCGCTGAAAAGTCAAATGGAAATATCCCGGGAGGCGGGCGGCCGCCGTCAGGCGTTCAGGGAAAAGAGATCATCCCCCGCCGGCTCCGCCTGGGAATTTTTCGGGAGGAAAGGGGCGAATTTCCGTTTCAGCTCCTCGAGCTTGTCCAGATAATATTCCACATTCTCATCGCGTACGTTTTCCTTGGCGTCGGTGAGCAGCTTGGCGTTTTCGACAACGGCGACTTTTTTCTTCGTCCCGGTAATGTAAAATGTGACCTGGTCGCCCTGCCGGTATTCACGGCCGCACCGGAGGATCAGCTCATAGGCGGCGCTCCGGCGTCCGGTCCCGGCGGCCAGCTTCCGCTTGTAGGTATCGGGCGAGTCGGCGAGGGTTTCGCTCTTGGCGAGGTCGGACAGGGGCAGGGCGTGCGTGCGGAGCGCTTCGGTGAACTCGGCGTGAATTTTGGACGCGGCGGCGCTGTCGTGATGGAGCAGGGCGCGGATGACCTGTTCCATGTAACGGCGCTGGAAGGGTTCGAGTCCGCGCGACTTGAGCGCCGCGCCGGTGATGGAGATTTCGCCGCCGGAGGAAAGCAGCGCGTAGTTCTTGCTCTTGTAGCAGAACATCGCCTGATAGGATTCGTCGAACTCGACTTCGATCCCGTGGGGCAGGACCTTTTCGAGGCGTTCCCCGACCTCCTGAAGCGTCTTGCCCTCCGAGAGCTGGAAGTAGATGCCGTCGGTGTCCATTTCGATGATTTTCGCGGGCATCTTTTCGAGGGTGTCCAGCATCAGCGTCAGGATTTCACGTCCTTTGGCGGTGACTTTTTCGGCCATTTCGTAGTCATTGAGGAAGCCCTGTTCAAATCCGAGGTAGCCGTAGAAGGAGTTGATCAGGATTTTGAAGGCTGACTGGAGGGCGTTGTAATAATCCTTTTTTTCCTGTGTGAAGGCTTTTTTGGCCGAGTCCTTGGCTTCCAGCCGGAAGGACCGGAGCTTGGCGAGCAGTTCCGGGAAGATGCCGAGGGAATCCCGCGCGGGGACCCAGCCTTCGGACAGGATGATGGACGGGTACAGCGAACGGACGTCGCAGTGGTCGATGCGGTCGAAAACCCCGGCGTCGAAGGCGCGGGTGAGGGCGCCGGAGAAGGGGCGTCCCCGTTCGGGCGAAGACAGGGCGTATTTTGCCTTCAAATATTCCGCGGCGAAGAGGGCGTCGATCTTGGTCGCATTGCCGCGGACGATGCAATTCTGGTAGCCGAGGGGCAGGAGCTGGGTCTGGTAAAACCAGCTCGGGGAGAGGATCGCCGAAAGGGAGCGGGTCTCGCGCACGTCGTCCAGCGCATAGTGGAGGAGATTCGCGCGGTCGTTCGTCCAGGCGTCGGTGATTTTCATCCCGTCGATGTAGATTCGTTCAGGGGCGGAAACCTCGAAATGCTTTGCCGCATACTTGAGGTTGTAGCTGTCCAGATTCCGGTGAATCGCGTCATAGAAGAGCAGCATGAAATAGGTGTCCGACACATGCCTGCCGTAGACGTCGTAGCGGGTGTAGGTCACGGTCCGTTCGGCGATGCTGAACCGGGAGTTCCGTCTGGACGGCGTCTCCCCGTTCCGCCCGAGCTTGAGCAGGACCCGGTGTCGTTTGGCGCGTTCCTCCAGAAAGGGCAGGTCGAAACGGAAGAGATTGTGTCCTTCCAGAATGTCCGGATCGCGTTCCGTCACGGCGGCGACGAAGGCTTCCAGCAGCGCTTTCTCCGTCGAATACTCCTCCAGGGTGAGGACTTTTTCCCAGCCGGTGCTGTCGGAAAGCGAAATGATGATGATGGCGTCGTCCGGGCGCCTCGGGTTCGGGAACTCATAGCCGGGCGTACACAGGGTTTCAATGTCGAGTTGCAGACGGCGGACCTCGGGAAAGGTCATACCTTCAAAGAGCCGGAGTTCGTTCTGGATGAGGACCTGCTGCGCGAGGTCGGAGAAAAGACGGTAGGGGGCGTTGGGCTGGCCGGCGGCAATCTTGGTGCTTTTCTTCAGAAGCTCCACCCCTTCCTCGTAGGCATGCATGTCCGGAAAGGAGACCAGATACCGGAGGTCGCCGTCGCCGCTGAGCAACTCCGTGCGAACCCCGGGGAGGTCCGGCGGGAACGCCTTGAACGCGGTCAGGAGGAACGGGCGGAACGGAATCTCCTTCCGTTCCACAGCGTCTTTCTTTGTGCGGATGAAGAGAAGGGCGGAACCGTTTTCTCTCGGTTCGACCGCGCAAATCCTTTGAAGTCTTTCCATGGCGTCCCCCTGGATGGTGTTTCCGTTATGAGATGGAATATTTGGCGGCGGTTTTCTTCAGGGCGGCCAGCTGCTTGTCGCTGAGGATTTTCCCGGCGGCGCGCTGTTTCGCCAGCGATTCGAAGAAAACTTTATCGTCGTAGATTCGTCCGCGAACCTTTTTGGGCTCTTCCCAGGCGGTGATGTTTTTCATTTTCCGGAGCAGTTCGTCCGTTTCGGTCATGGAGGCGGACGCGGCGGTTTCCTCTGCGGGATCGGCGGGTGGAAGGTTCAGGACGGAGACAATATGATCGAAGGTCGGGAGCTGTTCCTTGTAGCGTTCGGCCAGCTTTCCGAGGGCGGCCAGCTGCTTTTCGCTCAGGGGACGCCCCTGTTCGCTCTGTTTCCGGAGGGACTCGAAGAACTTTTTGTCGTCGAAGAAACGGCGGGAGGACTTGTCCGGCTCCTTCCAGGCGATTGCCTTCATCGCGTCGAAGACGTCGGATACGTTTTCCTGTGCCGGAGCTTCCGCCGCGGCCTCTTCTTTTCTCTGGCGGCGTTCTTTCGCCAGCGTTTGACGCTGTTTCTGTTCTTCGATCGTGGAACGGAGTTCCTCGTCGAAGGCGTTTTCCGCCGCGCATTCCGGAAGGCCGGGAAGCCGGTCCCGGTATTTTACCGCGAGACGGAGCAGCGCTTCCCACTGGGGCGCGGAAAGGGCTTTGCCGTCGTTGAAATTCCGGCAGATCGAATGGAAGAACTTCTTGTCGTCATAGACGCGCTTTTCCCCTTTTTCGGGCGGATTCCAGCCGTTGAAGTCATTCATCAGGCAGAGGAGCGCGTTGACTTTGGAGGAGGCCGGAGCGCCCTGGGCTTTGGCCTCCCGGAGCCACTTTTCGAACTTGCCGTAGAAGGTGTGCATCATGGAGGTCCACTGGACCTTGCCCTCTTCCACCTGGTCGAGCTCGTCTTCCATTTTCGCGGTGAAGCCGACCTGGAAAAGCTCCGGCAGACGGTCCACGAGATAATCGTTGATGCGGAATCCGAGGTCGGTCGGAATAAGTTTGCCTTTTTCCTTGAGGACATACTTGCGTTCCTGGATGGTATTGACGATGGTCGCGTAGGTGGACGGACGGCCCACGCCGTTGGATTCGAGTTCCTTGATGAGGGTCGCTTCCGAAAAACGCGGCGGCGGCTCGGTGAATTTCTGCTCGGTCAGCAGATCCTTGAGCATGCACGGATCGGCTTTGCGGAGCGCCTTGAGCGCCTCGGCGTCGCGGGTGTCCTCGTCCTCCTCGTCGGAGCCCTCTTCGCGGATGTCGTATACTTTGAGGTAGCCGGGAAAGGTCGTGACCGTGGCAATGGAACGGAAGGTGTATGTTCTGGAATCAGGGGCTTGGGCCGCCACGTCGACTGTGGTGCGCATCTGTTCGGCGGGGGCGGTCTGGCTGGCCGTGAAACGCCGCCAGACAAGCGTATACAATTTGTACTGACGTTCGTCCAGGAATTCCTTGACTTTGTCCGGCGTGAGGGTCACGTCGGTGGGACGGATCGCCTCGTGGGCGCCCTGGGCGGACGCCTTGGATCGGTACACCGGCGGTTTTTCGGGCAGGTATTCGGGGCCGTAGTGGGCGGAGATGAAAGCGCGGGCCGCCTGCTGCGCTTCGGCGGAAACCGTCACGGAGTCCGTTCTCATATACGTGATGAGACCGAGCGGGCCGCCGGTCCCGACGTCTACGCCTTCGTAGAGCTCCTGGGCGATGCGCATGGTGGAATTGGCGGAAAATCCGAGCGCGGAACTGGCCGCCTGTTGGAGCGTGCTGGTGATGAACGGCGGCGCCGCGTATTTTTTGCGCGGAACGGTTTCGATGGAATCCACACGCCAGCCGCCGGCTCCGCGGACGGCCGCCAGCGCGGCGTCCGCTTCGGTCTTGTTGTGAATCTCGACCTTGCCGCCGTTGATCTTGAAGAGCTTTGCGTGGAACATCCCGGAGGCGCCGGAGGTGAATTTCGCAAGGAAATTCCAGTATTCTTCCGGAATGAAGTCTTTGATGATGCGTTCCCGTTCGCAGACCAGGCGCAGCGCCACCGACTGGACGCGGCCCGCGCTCACGCCTTTTTCGATCCGCCCCCACAGAAGCGGACTGACCATGTAGCCGACGATGCGGTCGAGAACCCGCCGCGCCTGCTGGGCGTCGACCTTGTCCATGTCCAGCTCGGCGGGCGACTGGAACGCGCGGGAAATGGCCGAGCGCGTGATCTCATGGAACGTCACCCGCTTGAACGGCACTTTCCGGTTGCACGCCTTGAGGATTTCGCGCAGATGCCATGCGATCGCCTCCCCTTCGCGGTCCGGGTCGGGGGCCAGATAGATCTCCCCGGCCTTTTTCGCGGCGGACTTCAGTTCGGAGAGATTCTTCAAGCGCTCGCGGCTTTCCTCGTACTGCGGCATGAAATCGTGTTCGAGATCGACGCCGAAACTCTTCGTCGGCAGATCCCGCACATGCCCCATGGAGGCTTTGATCGTATATCCATTTCCGAGCATCTTGCCGATGGTTCTGGCTTTTGCCGGAGATTCCACGATGACCAGTTTATTTTCCATAGAATGACCTTGACCCTTCCAGCACAATACGGTTGTTTATTGTTTTTTGTTGTTCTTTGTTTAAAAGTATCTTCACTTTTCCCGTCTGTCAAGTGCCGGAAAACCGGAATGTCTTTTCTCCGCAGGCAGATTGCTATGCAATCTTTATTTTGAAAGTTTCCGATGAGACGGCTTGCATTACGGGAATTCCGTGTTAATGTAATGGTTTGTTTTTTTGATTCATGTTTTTTTGTTTTCAGAAAACGCGGAGGACTGGAAAAAATGACGGCGACACTGAAGGAAATCAGCGCATTGTATGAAAAATACGTCATGGAGACCTATGCACGGGCGGATATTTTATTTGTCCGCGGCGAAGGCACACGATTGTACGATGCGGAAGGCAGGGAATACCTTGACTTCGCCGCGGGAATCGCCGTCTGTAGCCTCGGACACTGCCATCCCTCGGTCACAAAAGCCATTCAGGAACAAGCGGGAAAACTGGTCCATACCTCCAATCTCTACCTGAACGAGTGGCAGCCGAGACTGGCGCAGAAGCTGGTCGAACACGGCTTCGACGGCGTCTGCTTCTTTGCGAACAGCGGGGCCGAGGCTAACGAAGGCCTGATCAAACTGGCCCGCAAAGCCGGCAATGAAAAGGGCCGTTACGAGATCATCGCCATGAACGATTCATTCCACGGGCGGACTCTCGCCACGCTGGCCGCCACCGGACGTGCCAAATACCGCAAGGGATTCCAGCCGGACATGCCCGGTTTCAAATTCGTCGACTACAACGACATCGACGCCGTCCGCAATGCGGTCGACGACAAAACGGCGGCCGTGCTGGTGGAGCCGGTCCAGGGCGAGGGCGGAGTCATTCCGGCCTGTCCGGAATACCTCAAGGCGCTCCGGGCGCTCTGCGACGAGAAGGGAATCCTGCTTCTTTTCGATGAAGTCCAGTGCGGCGTCGGCCGGACCGGCACCTTCTTTGCCTGGCAGAATTCCGGAGTCGCCCCGGATGCGCTTTCGATGGCCAAGGCTCTCGGCAACGGATTCCCCATCGGGGCGATGCTGGCCAGCCGGAAATATGCCGGGGTGCTGACGCCCGGAACGCATGCGAGCACCTTCGGCGGAACTCCGCTTGCATGCGCCGCCTCCTGTGCCGTGATCGATTCGATCGACCGTGAAAAGATTCTGGAAAACGTCAAAATCCGTTCGGCTTTCCTGATGGAAAAACTCCGGGCGCTTGCCTCCCGGTATTCCTGTATCAAGGGGGTCCGCGGAACGGGGCTCCTGATCGGCGTCGTGCTGGATTTCCCGGCCGGGGAATTGCTTTCCATTCTCCGTTCCAAGGGGATGATCGCGCTTTCCGCCGGAGAAACGGTCCTCCGGCTCGTGCCTCCTTTGACGGTTTCCCAGGCCGACTGCGAAAAGGCGGTTGCCCTGATCGACGAGGCTTTCGCACAACTCACAGACAAATCCTGACCCAATGAAAAGGAGCTGTACCCATGAAGAAAGATCTTCTGTCCTGCATGGACATCAATCATACGGATCTCGAAAAAATTTTTGACCTCTCCGTGAAACTCAAGGCCGGACGCGGCAGGCCGAACCAGCCCAAACCGCTGGAAGGCAAGGCCGTCGGCATGATTTTCTCCAAATCCTCCACCCGTACGAGAGTCTCCTTCGAGGTCGGCATCTGCGAGCTGGGCGGACACGCCCTCTATCTCGACCAGGGCAAGACCCAGATGGGACGCGGGGAAACCGTGCCCGACACCGCCCGCGTGCTGGAGCGGTATCTGGCCGGGATCGTGATCCGGACGTATTCGCAGCAGGAGGTCGAGGAACTGGCCGCCAATGCGCGTATTCCGGTCATCAACGCCCTGACCGACGATTTTCATCCGTGCCAGGCGCTGACGGACATCTTCACGATGTATGAGTATGCCGGACATCTGAACGGCCTCAAGATGGCCTATCTCGGCGACGGCGCCAGCAACATGGCGAACTCCCTGATCGTGGCCGCCAAGCTCTCCGGCGTCCACATGTCGATTGCCGCGCCGGAGGAATACCGGCCGCGGCAGGAACTGCTGGACATTGCCGTCGGTTCCGGTTCCGCCTCCTATACAAGTTCCGTGAAGGAAGCGATGAGTGACGCGGATTTCGTCTATACCGACGTCTGGGTCAGCATGGGCTTCGAGGAAGAATCCAGGAGCCGCATGAAGATTCTCGAGCCGTACCGGCTGGACATGAACGCCCTGCGCATGGGAAAACCCGGCGTCAAAGTGCTCCATTGTCTGCCCGCGCACCGCGGCGAGGAGATTACCGACGAGGTCATGGATTCGGAGGCCTCCATCGTTTTCGACCAGGCGGAAAACCGTCTGCATGTTCAAAAAGCGATCCTGTCTTTGCTGATGGCGTGAGGTTTGTAAAACAGTTCCGGCCGCGCACCCTGCCGGAAAGGTCATAGTATGAAATATTTATTTTATGTTCTTCCGGCATTGGTCAACATCATTACGGGGCTGTTTTTCTTCATTACCGCCAAACGCATGGCGGACAGCGGGGCGAACTCCTTCCTGGTGGCGTTGACGATGGCCGTGTGGGCCTCGGTCTACGCAATCACCGCCTTTTCCCTCGGGTATATCCAGAACAAACGCAACGCCACCCGGCTGATTTTCATCGGGCAGGGCATCCTGCTGGCCTCCATGACGGGACTGCTGGTATTCCAGGACGTGACGATGCAATACATCTGGCTGCTGGGAACCGGCCTCGGAACGGCGATGTTCTTCGCCCCGTTCCAGATGGTCGTCAAGATGTTTGAAAAGGAAGAACACTCTCTGGAGTCCGTCGCCAGAAGCACGGGGATCTACACCTTTTCCTGGAGCTCCGGCCTGGCTTCGGGACCGTTCATCGCGGCGCTGGTCTGGGGAATGTTCTCCCGGGAGCACGGCTGGAAATACTGCTACGGGATCAACATTCTGCTGATCCTGTTTGTGATTTCGTGCGTGATTTTCATGCGCCGCTTCGTCCATGAAAAACTCCGGAGGGAGAACGGGGCCGTTCCGGACGGAAAGGCGGCGGAAACTCCGGCTGAAAAAGAGGCGGAATCCACCCGGACCCTTCCGGATCTGATGATTGCCGCGTGGCTCCTGACGGCCCTTGGATATGTCGCCGTCACGATGCTGCGGACCCACATCCCGGATTACTGTACCAAGATTCTGCGGATGAGCACGCTGGAACAGGGGATCGTGGTCGCGCTGGTCAGCTATGCCCAGGCGCTGGTCGGACTTGGTTTCTGGAAGCTCGGACGCCGCCTGTATCATCCGGGCCCGGTTCTGATCGCTTCGGCCGGCGGGATTGCCGCGCTCCTGATCTTCGCGCTGACTTCGACATGGATTCCCTATCTGTTCGCAGCGGTTCTGCTCGGAGGCTTTTCCGGGATGTTCTGTTTCATGTGCACGTTCCACGCGCTGATCCATCCGGAAAAAACGCCCCGGTATGTGGCGGTCAACGAGACCATTGTGGGGGCGACCTCCACTTTTTCTCCCCTGCTGGGAGGCCTTCTGGCGATCCGGGTCAACTTCGTGTTCCCGTTCTATCTCTGCGCCGGGCTGGTTCTTCTGGCGCTGCTCGCCTATCTCGGGCGCACCTGGAAATACCGCAGGTTCTGAGCGGCCCGCTTTTTTCCCGACGAACCCTTCCTCGGACCGGATTCACTTTTCCTGTCCTTCTTTTCGGAGCAGTTCCCGGATCCTCTGTTCGATTTCCCGGATTTCTTCCGGGGAAGGGGAACCGGTCCGGTAGCGGAGTTCCTCGTAGCGGAGACAGAGCTCCTGCGCGTCCGTGCCGGCATAGTGCTCCAGGAGCGTGGTTTCCGGGGAACGGCGTCTGCCCGTCCGGACGGCGTATTTCTTCTCGAACGCGGCGAACCGGGCGGCAAGCGCCCTCATCTCCGGAGAAAGGAGGACGCGTTTTTTCTGAAGGCGTTTGCGTTTTTTCCAATAATAGAGCAGCCCCGCGGCGGCAAGCATACCGGATGCGATCATCCCCGGAATGGTTTTCAGCAGTTCCCAGAGGAAGCCGGAAAGCCCTGCGAGCAGCGTGACAATGGCATTGGCGAAATGACCGCGCCGGACGTCGGCGAACGCCTGCTGGAAGAGCTGCTTCACAAGGTCGTAGACCGCTTTCGCAGAAGAATCCTTCTGGGTCCGCATGTCGGCGAGCCCGTCGTCCGGGGTGGCTTCGACGAGCATCCAGCGTTTTTCACCGCGCAGATACGCTTCACACCACGCGTGGGCGTGGGAGGCCCGGACGATGTAATAATCGGCCACCGGGCTTTTCTCTCCGCAGAGGAAGCCGGTCACGTAGCGTGCCGGGATCCCCTGGGTCCGGAGGAGAAGGACCGCCGAGGCGGCAAAAAATTCACAGTGTCCCTTCCGGGTTTTGGAAAGAAAATGGACGATGGGATCGACCCGCGGGTTCCGCTCGGGGAGGGAGAGGGTATACGTGAAGTTCCGCTGGAAAAAGAGCTGGAGGGCGAGGATTCTTTCCAGGTCGCTCCGGTCGGAGTTCCGGACTTCCGGAGGGACCTGTGCCTCCAGTGCGCCGTGGAGGGCTGTCGGGACGGAAAGCAGGTCGGGGTCGTCCGGCTTCGGGTTCTGCCAGGCGGAATCCGGCACGATCGAGGGGACGTAAAGGGTGCATCCGCCGTCGGGTTTCCACTGCTTCAGCAGGAAGACTCCGGACGGCGTGAATTCGCCGGAATCCGCCACGGCGTCCAGCCGGAAAGTATTTCCGGGCGCGGGGATCACGCCGCCGGTGCGGAAACGCTCGAAAAAGAGTTCGATCGGCGCGGCGCGGCCGAACTCGACGCCCTCTCTGACATTGAAGGTGGAATAGGAAAGGATCGTGGCCCGCCTTGTCACGGAGAGCTGTTCCGGAAGAGCCTTCGGCGCGGTCCAGCGGCCGTTTTCATACATGGAGTAGACGCCGCCCCGGAGGTAGCCCGGAGGCGAGGCGGCTTTCGCGCGGAACATCACCGCGTTGCGGTCGGCGGCCAGTTCGGGGGAGAGCGTGGAATTCAGGTCGACGTTCTGCGAAAGGAAATGGGTCCCCCCCTGCGGCATGTAGCGTTTCATCCCGATCCGGAGGAAATAGTATTCCACGGTGCGCATGAAGGATTCATTCTTGTAGTAAAAGCGGGTGGCGGCGACGGCAAACACGGGGATCAGCAGGATGCAGAAGATTTTGGCGATCCGGTTTTCCAGCGGGAAGCGCCGGCCCGGGAGTTTTTTTTCGCTGTATGCGGAATAAAAGAAGAACGGGAAAACCAGGATCATGAGCGTGACCGCGCACGCATAGGTGATCATGTAGCTCCGCAGAAGCGGAGTCAGGAAAGGCAGCAGCGTGTTGAACAGGGCTTCCGAGTTGAAGCGGTCGCCGCAGATGAGCATGGCTCCCGCGGAACAGGCGGCCGTGAATCCGAGCCGCTGCGGATTCGGATAGAAAGCGCAGCTGAAGGCGGCCAGATACGAAAGAAACGGAATGGCCAGATTGGAACGCACCACGAGATCGAGCAGTCCCACCCGGGAGTCGTCGATGCTCACCAGCAGGTCCGGGATTATGGTCAGAACCAGCGCCATGGTAGTGCAGTAAATGATGGGACGGTCCCGGTAGGGCAGATAGTTCTTCTGGAAGAACGCGAAAAGCAGAATGAGGCATGCGAGGATCAGATAGTGCGGATAGTCGCTTTTGACCGTATAGAGAAACACCGGCGGAAGAACGACCGCCATGTTGCGGAAAAGAGTCGGGAAGTCGAGGAAGGGTTTTTCGTTCATAAGCGGCCGTTTCCTCCTTTCAGAAGTTCCTCCGCGGAAATGGTTTCCACCCACTCGGGGCCGGGGGAGGAGGATACCAGGAAGGCCCGGACCGCCGCCCCGTGCTTGAGCAGGTTTTTGTACAGTTTTTCGGATTCCTCGTCGATGTTCAGCAGAATCAGGAACACCGCCCCGGTGGAGGCGATCTGGTTGAGGAGCGATGGCGTGAGCTTGCAGAAACGGTCGTAGGAGCGGGTGTATCCCAGGGAGGCCAGGAGGTCCAGGAACGCCTCCCGGGTCATCGTGTTCCGCCCGGTCCGGAAGTGGTGAATCTCCGAACCGGCGGCAAAGACGTCGACCACGAAATGATGGGCGGAAAGCGAATTTGCGAGGGAAGCCGTCAGCGAGACCGCCGCCTCGAACGGAACATCCTGATCGGTCGGGAGGATCGGCTTGAGGGTGACCAGGTTCTTCAGAATGACAAGCGGCTTGCGGACGGGGGAGGGGCACAGGTTGTCGAGGATGACCGCCGCGCTGGAAAGTTTCTCTTCCTGGAATTCCTTCACGACCAGACGGTTGTGCTTTGCGCTCGCGCTCCAGTGGATCTTGCGGGGATCGTCGCCGTCCCGGTATTCCCGGCACCCGTAGAAGTCCATGCTGTCGCCGATCGACGGGGTGGAGCTCATGCTCTGATGGTGGAGGCTGGAGCCGTCGGGCAGCCGGATGGAGTTCAGTTCCGTATGGAAGGGATGGCAGATGATCTCCTGACGGTTCCCGCGCTGGCGCCTTGCCTTGACGAGGCCGAAGGGGAACAGGCTTTCCGCGACGGCCGGAGGCAGTTCGTAGATGCCGCGTTTGAGGATCGTGAAGCGGCGGCGGAGCTCCATTCTGGACTTTGCCGGGATCTGGAGCTTTGGAACCGAACGCTCTTCCGGGACGAACTCCTTCGTGCTCATGGAGGAATCCACGAGAATGTCGAATCCGGGGAGGAAGGAGTCGTTCACGATTTCAGTGCGGATCTCGAACGGAGTGCCGCAGATGGTGCGCGAGGGGGGACGGCGGATCACCTGGATGCTGCGGGGGAAAACGATTTTTGCCAGCAGGTCGATCAGGAAGAGAAGCGTCAGGAGAAAAAACAGCATGACCGCCGGGCTGCGGGCGAGAAGCAGCGAATAGAACGAAATCGGAAGGTAGGCCACGGCCAGCAGCCGCCCCTGCGGCGTGAAATAGTGGTCCGCGAAGGCCGTCATCCAGAAAAGCAGCATGACGGTCGGGGAGACGTATTCCTTGTCCACGCGGTTTTTCCGGAAAGGCAGCCAGGTGGGACCCGACTGAAAACGCGCGGCAAAACTCTCGTTTTTTGGCGTCTGCTTCTTCATGTTCCCTTTCGCGGGAGGCCGTCGTCAGACGGGAATTTTTGTCTTCTGGATGATCCCTTCCAGGGTCTCCGTGGCGGAGATGCCCGCATGTTTGCTTTCGAGGGTCATGAGCAGCCGGTGCGCCAGGACCGGGATCAGGAGCTTCTTCACGTCGTCCGGCCGGACGAAAAGGCGGTCGTCGAGCCAGGCCGCGGCCTGGGCGCAGCGGGACAGCGTCAACAGCGCGCGCGGACTGGCGCCGAGGCGGATTTCCGGGGTGTCGCGGGTGGCGCGGATGATCTGTATCATGTATTCCGTGATGGAGCGTTCGACCTCGATGGTGCGGATTTCCGCGCTGATTACGCAGACTTCCCGGCAGTCTAGAAGCGGCTGGATGGAGTCCAGCGGATCGACGATTTTACGGTCCGTCAGCAGGGCCAGTTCGCCCTCTTCGTCGGGATATCCGAGCGAGATCTGGACGGCAAAGCGGTCGAGCTGGGCTTCCGGCAGGGGATAGGTGCCGTAATATTCCACCGGATTCTGCGTGGCGATCACCAGAAACGGCTCCGCCAGCTTTTCAACGTGTCCGTCGATCGAGACCTGCCGTTCATTCATGGCTTCCAGCAGGGCCGACTGGGTCCGCGGCGATGCCCGGTTGATCTCATCCGCCAGCAGGAAGTTGGTGAAGATGGGGCCTTTCCGGAAGAAAAACCCGCCTTCCTTCGGAGAGAAAACGGAGGAACCGAGGATGTCTGCCGGCAGAAGGTCGGGCGTAAACTGAATCCGGGTGAACTGGGCATCCACCGACAGCGCCAGCGCCTTGGCCAGAGTGGTCTTCCCGACGCCGGGAACGTCTTCCATGAGAATGTGTCCTCCCGCGAACAGGGCCGTAAACAGCAGGTCGAAGGTTTCCTCTTTTCCGCGGATCACGGAAGAAAGCTGACGCCGGACCGCGCTGACTTTTTCATGGAGATTTGTCTGTGCCATTCGTATCATTCCTGATTGAGCTGTTTCACGCCCGCCGGGTGCCGGACTTCGGTTTTTCAAAAAAGAACATCCCGTATCCCGACAATATACATGTCCGTAATTTGACTTGCAAGGAGCTCCGGTTGATTTTCCCTTACATAAATGATATATTATTCCTTATCGGGGAAACGCCCGCGCCTGTATGTAAAAATGGAGATGAGTGATGAAATTCAAAATCGATGCGATGACTCTGCACCTGTATTCCATTCCTCTGGCAATGCCGTTCCGGATCAGCGCCGGAGTCATCACCGACAAGGCCGCCGCGATCCTCGAACTCCGGAGCGGGGACCTGACCGGCTGGGGCGAGGCCGCCGTGGACGCGGTTCCCTTCTATGCGCATGAGACCGTCGGTTCCGTGGCGGACCTCTTCCGCAACACCCTCGCGCCGCTTCTGCTGGGGCGGGAGTTCTCCCACCCGGATGAAGTCACCGACTGTATGGACCAATACCGCGGCAACCACTTCGCCAAGGCTCCGGTGGACGCCGCCGCCTGGGATGTCTACGGGCAGATGATTGGGCAGCCGGTCTGGAAGCTGCTGGGCGGAACTCATCCGCGTTTCGAGTCCGGACCGAGCATCGGCATCAAGGATACGCCCGCAAAAACCGTCGCC
This sequence comes from Lentisphaerae bacterium ADurb.Bin242, assembly GCA_002069785.1. GTDB lineage: Bacteria > Verrucomicrobiota > Lentisphaeria > Victivallales > UBA1829 > SIG94. The sequence goes on from MWCA01000059.1 coordinate 22,105, forward strand.
GACGTGGAAAAACTGCTGGAGGAGGGCGACGCGCGGATCAAGATCAAGGTCAGTCCCGGCTTCGATACCCCTTATATCAAAGCGGTCCGGGAACGTTTTCCGGAGATCCGCCTGATGGTGGATGCCAACAACGCCTACGGGATCGAAGACGCGGACCACATCGCGGAGTGGGATCGGTTCCGGCTTCTGATGATCGAACAGCCGCTGGACGAACGCGACATCTATTATCATTCGATTCTGCGGAAAAAGGTCAGAAATCCGATCTGTCTCGACGAGAGCATCCACACGATGCACGACGCCCGGTGCTGTGCGGACCTCGGCAGCGCGGACATCATCAACATCAAGGTCTGCCGGGTCGGGGGCCTGACCCACGCCCGCCGGATTCACGACTTCTGCCGCGAAAAAGGCATCGCCAACTGGATCGGCGGACGCGTCGGATTCGGGGTCGCCGTCGCCGCCCGGGTGGCCGCCGCCACGCTCCCCAATTGCACCCTGCCGTCGGATTGCATCTGCGACTCCATGTATATGAGGGATGACATTCTGGAAGAACCTTTCACGCTGGACCGCTATCACGGGACCGCTCCGGACGCTCCCGGCCTCGGAATCAAAGTCGACCGCGCCAAACTGGCGAAATACACCGCCTCGGTGATCCGTCTCTGACCGTTTTCCCGATCCGTTCCTTACCAGCGCCCGCTCTGGCGGGCGGGAGCGCTGGCGCTCCGGAACTCGCCGCCCGTCCGCCGGTCCAGCGCCGCGACCATGTAGCGGAGAGCGTCCATGGCGTGGTCGTTGAGCTTGACGGGTTCCTCTTTGGCGTTGCGGGAATCGTTCCCTTGCGCCCAGCGGTAGTCGTAGATTTCCGACAGCGTGTTTTTCAGCGTGTTGAAGAAGAACAGACGCGGTTTGCCGTCGCCCTGTTTCGCCAGGCGGTTCTTCACCGACTGGATTCCGGCGGTCACCTCCTTGAACGCCGCTTCGGTGCGGATTCCGGCGCTGGAGAGTTCCGCCCGTTCCGCGGCGTCGTGGTCGGCGGCGGTGAACCCGTAGCGTTCGTTTCCGGAGAGTTCCAGAATCTTCCGCGCGTGCTCGGCAGTCCGCACGGCGGCCTGGTAATGCTCCCGGTAGAGGTAGAGCCGCCCGTCGGGGTCGAGCGCGCCCCACAGGCACACGAACGGGTTGGTGAAACCGAAATCGATGGCGCGGACTTTCTTCCAGTCGTCGGGGATCGGGAAAGGTTCCACCCCATGAAGGTCTTCGTCGAATTCCTCGTAGACCGCCCCTTGGTTGTCGCGCCAGATGCCGTTGAGCATCCGGTCGCGCATGAGTTCCGGGAGCGCCTCCAGCGCGGCCAGATATTCCGCCGGAAGGTTCTCCCGGTTGTCGTGGGCGCTCCAGTTCAGCCGGACCCATTTGTCGACGTTCGGCAGTTCGATTTCGGTATCCGGATCGACGTGCCGCACGCCCACATAGTGGAGCCAGTGGCGCGGTCCGCGTGGATTGCAATCCAGAATCAGCTTCGGCACGGCCTCGCGTCCGCGGGCGTCCCGGACCTTCTGCGCCAGTCGCGTGACTGCCATCTGCATGGCTTCGTAGGAAAGCTGTGTCGCTTCGTTCAGGAAGACCGTGATGTATTCATTGCCGAGGATCTTTTCCATCCGGTCGGAGTCGTCCAGCCCGCCGACCACGATCCGGGAGCCGTTCTTGAAACAGATCGTGAGTTCCGTTTCGTTCATGCGGTAACAGCTTCGCGGCAGACCGGCGGAAAGGTAGCGCCGGAAGGTGTCGTTCCAGAGCGAAGCCTTTGCATGAGTTTTGTGCTTGCGTGCGGCCAGCTGGCGCGAACCCGGAAACTGAAGCGCCCGCCGGACCAGATATTCCGTGATGAGCACGGTTTTCCCGGACCTCGAACCGCCGTCGAACAGAAACCGGGTTTTTCCTTTCGAGGCGAGGAGCGCCCACGCCTTTTTCTGTTTTTCATTGAACTTCAATCCCATAAAAAACTCCTTTTCCGGAAGCGCGGAGCGTCAAAGGCAATCCCGCGTTTCGGACGCTTTCAAAAGGAGTTTTGAACTCAATGCTGCGTCAAGGTGTTTTGGACGGACCGGCGAGTAAAAAAAAATTCTTTTTCAATGCGCGGGCATTTTTTTCCGTGAGTGTGACCGACTCTCCCTTTTTCAAGGTCCGGAGAAGGACGCGCGGGAGCTTTCCGAACGGATTTTCCAGCCGGACGGTTCCGCCGCGAAGGGAATGAATCCGGACGGAAACCGTTTTTCCATTTTTCATTTTCGCGGAGACCTCGAAAGCGCCTTCGGCCAGAAAACGGTCTAAGGAACCGCTGAAGTCTCCGGGCACGCCCGGAAAAAGCCGCAGAATTCCGCCGTGGCTCTGAAGAAGCGTTTCCGCCGCCAGGAACAGGAAGGCGGAGGTGCCTTCCAGCACGGCGGGCGCCAGCCGCTTCGCATTCGGGTTCGGTGTGGCGCACATCGGATGCGGGACTTCCGGGTTGTCGTCGGTAAGGAGACTGCCGTCGCACCAGCGGCGGCCGCGGCGGAGCCGGGACGCGTATTTCCGTTCGTTTTTTTCCGTTTCCGCCGGATCGGCGATCAGGATCGGGTCGTGCGAGAAAAGACCGTTTTCCTTGGCGAAGAGTTCCAGAAAGCGCTGGAGTCCGTTCCAGCCTCCGGCGCGGTCGCCCGCACGGAGGCGTGCGGCTGTGGTCAGGAACTGGCTCCATTCATGGTTCATGTGCCGTTGTCCCGACCGGTCCGCGAAGGAGCGTTCGATGGCGTCGCGATTGATCAGTTCGAGCGTCTTGCGCGCCCCTTTGAGGTCCTGCGTGATCGCGGCCGGAAAGAAGGGATACAGGATATGTCCGCCGTAGAAATAGTGGTCGAAGGGCACGTCCGGGCCGCACCAGAACGCACCGGAGGGGGTTCGGGCAATTTCCGGATAATGGGCGAGGATGTCTTTCCAGAGCGGAAGCCGGTCCGCGTCCGTATGGAGCAGCGCTGCGGCTTCCACCAGCGTTTCGAGGCAGACTTTGAGCATGGAGAGGGTGGCGGTCTCGTCGCGGGTCAGGGTGAAGATTTCCGGCGTCACACTCCAGTCGAGATGATAGACGCCGTCCCCGCCTTTCTGTAGAATGCCTGTGTAGAACTCCGCGAATTCACGCAAAAGCGGATAAATTTTTTCCCGGAGAAGCGTTTCGTCGCGGGAGTATCGCCACGCCATCGAAAGTACCAGGCCCGTGTAGGCGCTGCCGCAGAGAGTGTAGCGGTAGGCGCGGGTCGGATATTCCATTCCGAGCTGGTTGGCCGCCAGAGGAAGGAAGATGCCTCCGCAGCCGAAGAGCCGCCGGGTGTGTTCCCGGAGCGTTTCCCGCGCGTTGAGATAGGTGTCGGCCAGCACGCGGATGAACTCCGTCCGGTTCAGCGGACCGAACGGCATGGACGGGATTTGCGCATTCTGGTCGTGGGTGTATCCCTGGCAGCCGACGCCCGGGATCTGCTCGCCGAGCGGACCGTAGGAAAGTCCGTTCAGACCGGGCATGGGCGCTTTGCCGAAGGAACAGGCCAGCGCATAAAGTCCGAATGTGAAATATTTTTGAACCGAATGGTATTTTCCGAAATCGGCATAGGCGTTGTCCCAGTAATGATGCCACCAGGCGAGATGTTCCCGTTCCAGAACGTCGAAGGTTTTTTCCGCCGCTTCCGCGGCCTCCTTTTCCGCGGCGGACAGCGGATCGGCGGCCTCGTAACTTGTCTTGACCGCGAGGAAGAGATCGGCGTCGCCGGACTGCGTCATTTCCGCCCAGACACCCTGCCGGAGGGACGGTGCGGCTTCCGAACCGCCGTTTTTCGGCACGAAAAACGCGCAGACGGCATAGGAGCTTTCCCCGCCGGGCAGTTTCTGGAGGAACGACAGGGAGGACGCTCCGGATTTCCAGACCGGCGGCTCGAGAATCTCGTTGGGCGGACGGACCAGTTCGAGGATGTGGCAGCGGTCCCGGTACTCCGGCTCGGTGATCCGGAGGCAGAAGAGGCCGTTTTCCCGGGGGACGAACATCCGGAGCCGGGGATGGAACCGGTGAGCCTCCATCTGTTCGTGGAGGATTCCGTCATACAGGGAAAGATGCTGGCTTGTCCGGGGCACGGCGGGCGCCGACCAGCCGATTCCGCGCCAGAAGCGGAGACGCAGAACAGCGGCGCTGAGGGTGTTCCGGATATTTTCGGGCTGTTCGGTCCGCGCCTTTTCCAGTTCCCGGAGAAACAGCGTGTTTTTCGGGTTCATCCGCCGGATTCTGCGCAGGAATTCGGCGTGAGGGATCATTTTTTCCAGCAGTCCCTTTTCCACGGTCGGATCGAACACGTCGACCTTGTTGACGACCCATTCCAGGTGGGAGGGCGCATATGCCGCGACTCCGAGTTCTCCGTTGCCGAGCAGCAGGCCGTCGCGCCAGTCCATTCCGGCGTTTTCATAGAGCCAGTCCTGTTTCCGGATGAGCTTTTCCATGGATTTTTCCCCATAAGCATTGACTTTGATAAAAGAAAGTTTGAAAGGTTCGTTCTTGCGATTCATAGACGGGCTCATGATTTTGTGAATCCGGAAACGTCCAGCAAATACATCTGGCGGGAACCTTCATGGATCGAATCGATGCAGACGAAACGGTCGTCCCGCGACCAGTTCGGATGCAGGTCGCATCTTGTCGGGGGCGGATAAGCAGGATCGGAATAGAAACTCCCGATCTCATACGCCTGCTTTCCGGCAAGATCGTACAGATACAGCCGCCGGGTGCTGTCCGGCTGCGGATAGGAGTCGGTCAGCATCCATTTCCCATTCGAGGAATAACTGCAGTGACCGTCACCGGGGAACACGTCTCGTCCGACAATATCGATCTTTCCTGTGCGGTCGGTATAGTCATAATACTGGTGCCCCGCGATATCCCGGTTGGAATAATTGATGATCCGGCCGGGAGCGAACCATGTGTAGTGCGAACTGAAATTCTGCAAATTCAGCGGATAGAGGTCCGTTCCGTCGATATTCGCCGTGAACATGTGAGTGAGCCAGCCTCCATTCGTATGACAGCGCCAGCGGTGGAAGAAAGCGAAGCGACGGCTGTCCGGGCTGAACAGAATGTGGTTGACCCAGCTTTTCACTCCGTTCATATTGTTTTCGCCCTCGTAAGGAAATTCCCGGACGAGACGGTCATAGGAAACGACGAGTTCCGCTTTGTTTTTTTTCAGATCGACAAGCCATATCCCTTCATCATCGGGATGATCTTTGTCTTTGTTCGGGTCAACGGCGCCTGGATAACCGTAGCCGGGGCGCTCGCGGTCGAGACGGGCAAAATTCAGGCTCAACGCCCGGCGTCCGTCGGGACTCAGGCAATAGATCGGACGGCACAAGGTTTCGGTTTTGCCTGTGCTGAGATCAAGGATGCGCGCGGCGAAATAATCGCCTTCCCGGTCATTGTAAATGATCTTGTTATCGGCATCGTTGAGCCACTGGAGCATGCAACCCTGCTGCCAGCACCAGGAATCGGTCTCCGCTACAGGAGTGAAAACTTTGTTCTCAATGATCCCGATCACGGCTTTTTCGCCGGGAACCGGCTGGCGCGCGGTAAACGCGGTTTCCTGCGCCAGAATGCGTTTTCCGCTTTTGTCCCACGGAAATTTGTCAAAGTAGCCGAAAAAGTGGTGTTTCGGACCGTCCGTGATACGTTCGACGGAAAGATGATGCTGAAGGATCATTTATTCCCCTTTCCGAAATATTTGGCGGAGAGTTTCGTAATGACGTCCCATGCCAGTTTCGGCCGGCGGTATTCATCCAGAACCCCCTTGTTGTTGAATCCCCGCGGCCGGGTGAAAAAATGTTGTGTTGAAATACAGGTGCAGCAGTTGCAGAACTGCCAGAGTCCGGCAAGATGAATTTTTTCCATGTGAAAAAGCCCTTTCCTCCATTTGGATTCAGCGGATGATGACCGTGCCCGGTCCGGGCAGATCCGCCGTAAGTTCATGCCGAACCTCGTCCCACTGGAAGACGGTTTCAGAACCATTGCATTCGAGGCTTGCCGGAGCGGTATCCAGCGCTGCGCAAATTTTCCACTTGCGGACGCATCCTTTCCCGTCCGGGATGATTTCCACGGTGACGCAGTCTGTTTTTTCCATACGGATCAACGTCGTTGAATATTTTCCTTCGAGATAATCGAACGAAACTCCATCATCCTCGTAATATTCAAATTCAGTCTTTTCCGGTCCGGGGAACAGATAGAGCTCCAGTTCGTCGACAGGCTTTTCGCCGCGGTATTGCATGACCGGCCCGAAGGGAATGATCGCACCTTCACGGATATAGAGTCCGCCGCCGCGGTTCTCCGGCCACGGAATCATCTGCTCGGAACTGCCGGTATAGACTTTTCCCGTCCAGTAATCTTTCCAGCGTCCGCGCGGGAAATAAACGTCCGGCTCATAGATCGAAACCAGCAGGTCGCGTCCGAGCAGATATTCATTCATTACCGTCCGGCAACGACCGTCGTCCTGAAATTCAAGCGGCAACGGCAGCAGCAGCGGAATACCGGTCCGTGTGGCCTGCCGCATCCACGAATAGAGATACGGAATGAGGCGGGAACGCAGACTGCTGTAGTAACGGTGCAGTTTGACGAAATCCGGTCCCCACAGCCACGGCATCCTGAAGCATGCATAGTTGTTGATCTGACTCAACGGTAAAAGATAACCGAAATGAACGGCTTCTTTTACATTTGCGCCCATGTCATTGGTCGTAAGCCCATGCCCGGAGAAAGCGGTGTTGAACATGCCGCAAAGCGTTGACATGCGACTTCCCGTATCGCCGGTCCAGGTTGCCGCCCATGCCTGGAAGCCGGTCGAGCCGCACGGTGTGAAAATGAACGGACGCCGGTTCGTGTATTTCGCGAAACCTTCCCACACTTGACGCATATCCAGCAATGGAGCAAGGTTATGGTATTCGTCATCATTCATGCCGTTCCCGTAATGGCGGTCCGGATGCGGATTCACCAGGCAGGACGCATCCTCTTTGAAAAAGTCCACCCCGTAATCAATGAACTTTTTCAAATGTTCGAACCACGGTTCATCCGGTTTTGTCCAATGATCGAGGCGTCTTGAGGAAGCCGGCATCTCGTCAAATTCTTCATCGTCCATGAGAATCGCTTCCTCGCGCTCCGCCGGCTGATCGGATCGGCGTCGGCGTTCTTCCTCAAAAGTATAATCGTATTCGGTGCAGAGCCAAAGTTCAAAATGATAGCCCATCCCTTTTTTGATGGCATCAATGAAAGTCCGATCGTTCCTGGCGTAAAAACGCATATGCGGGAAACGTTCCGGGTGCCAGTCTTTTTCCGTACTGAAATCGTAAGAAACCTTCATCCAGCCGGGTTCAAGGCCGATGACATCGCAGGGAATTCCGAGTTCGCGATAGCGGTAGGCTTCCTCCACCACATCCCGCGCATTCACCATATTGTTACAGATATGCCAGAGCCCGAAGCTCCAGACCGGCGGCAGTTTGGGACGCCCGGTAAGCTCCGTGTAAAGCCCCAGCAGTCCTTTGAAATCAGGCGCAATGAACAGATAAATATCGAATATTCCGCTCCGGTCGGTAAAAGAAAATTTCTCCGGATCTGTTGCTCCCATGTCGAAATTGACCCGGTGGGTGGTATTCAGCAGGATGGCATAGCCACGGGTTGACATGAAAAACGGGACTGTGATGTAGGCCTGGACATTCCTGATCCAGGTCGTTACCCGGCTGCCCCGGTAAAAACAATGTTCGCGGCTTACATCACCAAACCCCACCCAATCTTCTTCCTCGGCGGTAAAAAATTCCGCAATCGTCTTTCCATTGGCGAATTCCAGCCCATTCTGTTCCAGCAAAATTTCTCCGATCGTATTTTTCAACTGGAAACAGCCTGTTTTCCGGTCAATCGTCAGGAATGTTTTACCGCTTTTCAACGTGATTGATGTCGAATCTTCCGAGAATTCCGCCGCCGGATCGTCTTCCGGTTCGGAAAGGAAACCGTAGCGTTCCAACCCGCTGATCTGTCCGGTTCGTTCCCGGGGTGCGATCCTGAGGCGCAGAATTCCGTCCTTGAATGCGGAGAGTTCCAGATTCCATTGGTGCGCAAGGGAAAAAGATTTTTTCATGATTGAACCTTTCAATAAATTTAAACGACGGACCTGGTTTCAGAATTTTACGGAATCATTGAATCGCAGCATATAGATACCGCGTTTTCCGGAGTGTATTGAGTCAACGGTGATCAGCGTACCGTCAGCCGACCAGCGGGGATGGAGATCGCAGCGGAGATCGCCGATCGTCCCCGGCGGCTGCACATGACGGAACCGTCCCAGCGTCCGGCATTCGCCGGTCGACACTTTGACCAACGCCAGCGTCTGGATGCCGTCCACCGGGTAGGTGTCGGCCAGCATCCATTCGCCATCGGGTGAAAACACCAGGTGGCCCATCGGGCCCTGCCCTTGGGAAATCCGCTCGGCGCGCAACGGGCGGATGCGGTCGTCAAACACCACGTACTCGTGCCCTTTTCCGCGCCAGTTGGCATCAATCAGCACTTCATTCGGCGTCCGGCCCCATATCGGGTGTGAAATCATCCCGGTCCAGTACACTTCCGGCAGGGTACAGGCCAAGCCGGTCCCATCGAGATTGACAGTATACATGAAAGTTTTCCACATCGGCTGACCGGGATGGTACGGATCGCGGCAGTAGCGGAACGAAAACAGTACTTTGCTGGAATCACAATTGAAAATGACAGTGTTCAGCCACCAGTACATGTCGTCGAGTTCGTACGGAACCGGATGCCGCTCGACCATTTGCCGGTATGACGCCAGCAGATGCGGCTTGCCGGTATGCAAGTCGAGCAGGAATACGCCGTCACGGTCGGGATCGGGATGACGCTGCTCCGCCGGCAGGACGGCATCGGCATAAGAGTAGCCGCGCCGGGGAATGCGGGCAAAGTTCAGCGACGACGCCCACCGGCCATCGGGAGAAATCGAGAAAATCGGCCGTTCATATTGTCCCATGATGCCTTTGCCCGGTTCGAAAATCCGCGCGATAACGCCGGCAGACGCCGGATCGTAGTCGTTATAGACGAAGCAATTCGGATGGTGCTTCAACCACAGGCTCATGCAGCCCTGCTGATGACACCATGTCCGGGTTTCGGTCAGCTTCACAAATTCATTGCCGTCGGGCGTAACGTATCCCAGGTCGGCGGTTTCGCCGCATTCCGGCAGCCGTTCGCATTGTTCCACCCGCAAGGCCAGATGCCGGGCGTTGTTCTTATCCCAGGGGTTGCGGTCGTAGTAACCGAAGAAATAGTGTCCTGTCTCAGGATTCAGACACTGCCAGGCAAAATGATCGCTGATTTGCATTTTCGTTCCTAAAGTTTTTCGGACGGTTCACTTCTCGAAAACGATCAGGGCATAGCCTTGGATCAGGGGAACATGAACCGTGCAGTAGCCGTCCTTGACCGTGAATGCGAGCTCTTTCCGGGACGGCGCCAGATAGACTTTCCGGAACTCCCCGCCGTCGATCCGCAGCGAGAGTTCCGAATCAATCAGCGTCGCCCGTTCCTCCAGCGCGACCGATTCCCCGCGGAGTTCGGGCGTGTAGGCCATCACGTGAAGAAGCTCCAGGTTTCCGTTGTACTGGACGAAGGCGCGGGCGTAGCTCGGCAGGGTGGACGATTGGAATTTCGGGTTCGGCACGAACCGCCGGAGAAGGTTCCGGAGAAACCACCGCGACTGATACGGAGAGCGTTTGAAGTATCCTTCGAAGAGGCGTCCGCTGCAATAGGCGACCCGTCCTTTGAAGACAAGGAACGGTTCGTCCGTCTTTTCCTGCGGAGGCGTGTACCAGTTGGAGTGGAAACCATCCCATTCCTGATTGTGATACGGTTTCACAACACGCATTTCGACCTTGGCGTCTTCGGCCGCTTTGACTTCCGTTCCCGACGCATACACGGAGAGGGGGAAGGTCGGCAGCCCCTCGGCGCAGTCGCCTTCCGGGGCGAAATAGAGCGGATTGTGCGGTGTCGGGCCGACATAGACGGCGGGCCAGTCCGGGAGGACGAACCGCTTTCCTTCGGGATCAAGCCCGGAGTCCGCGCTGGCGATCACCGCCCCGCCGCGGGCCAGATGGTCTTTCACCCGGCGGGTTGTCTCTTCCGGGAAGGCCACATTGTCCGGAAAGATCAGCAGCCGGTAGGAATCCCACGGAGCCGCTTCGGTCACGATGTTGAACTGCATCTTGAGTTCCGTCATCATGCGGGCGGCCGCCTTGAGGGAGACATCCTGCCGCAGAGTCCCGCCGTCCTTCGGAAAGACGATCGCGATGTCCGGCGAATTGACCGCGTCCAGACACCAGGGATCATACTGCCGGAGGTTCCGGTAGATTTTTTTAACGAGGTCGAATACCTCCTGATACAAGTCTCCGCGCGGATGAAAGTGGTCGCCGATCTCGGGGCGCATGCCGTTGGCCATGCCGTAGAAAAGATCGTATTCGATCCCTTCCTCCTTGCGGAGCCCGCCGAAGTCGCCCCACTGGTAGAAGCGTCCGGTCATGCACAGCACGGAATTCCCTTGCGCGACGGTCCGCAGATAATGCGCCTGGACCGGCAGATAGTCGTAGCCGAGCGCCGTACAGGAGGGCAGGCACTCGCATTCCAGATGGGTATCGTATCCGATCATTTCGTCCACGAGCGAACCGTTCAGGAAGAAAAGGCCGTCCGGGTTGACCGACCGGATGACGCCATGGAGTTCCTTCGCCAGCCGGAGGATGGAGAAACGGGTGAATTCCATGATTTCCTTTTCGTCCCGGAAGTTCACGCCCCGTTCGATCATCTCCTTCATGCACACGGGGCAGATACAGGTGTAGCAGCTTCCCATGCAGTCGAAGAAAAAGCCGTCCACCGGATAATTTTCCGCCAGTTCGCGGACCATGTTCTTGAGGTGTTCCCGGTAGGGGGAATTGTAACAGGTTGCCCTCATTTCCGCAGAGGGGCGCTCCTCGGTCATGGTATGGCCGTCGGGGGCGATCCGCATCCAGTCGCGATGGTGCAGCAGCTCCTCGTCGCTGAGGCCCCCGTTGAAGTAAGCGCTGATCCGGATTCCTTTTTTGCAGCAGCTCCGGGCGATTTCCCCGAAAAGATCGTATTTCAGGGAAGGGTGCCGGTATCCGAACTTCGTGTTGTAGTAGGCGTTGCCCTGGTTGCAGCGGGCATGCCAGGTCAGGAAGTCGACGCCGCACTCCTTGAGGTTGTCGGTGAATCTTTCCACATCGAAGTTTTCTCCGACGTCCGGGAGGATGGTGCTGGTGTGGAAATCGTAAAAAAGCGTATACTTGAATCGGGCCATTTTATTTCCTGTGTTTGAACTCTTATTTCCGGAGACTCAACTGGTATTTCAGCCAGGCGTAATAGGTGTCGCCCATCTGGTTGTATCCGGCGGGGGCGGGATGGACGCCGTTGCATTGACGCGTTACATTGGCGGGGTTTCCGAGATTCACCGGTTCCGTCCGGACCGGGAAATTGTTCCGGCAGTCCAGATTGACCACGGTGGGGATCAGGAATACCTTTTTGTCCGGAGAATTCTGGAACTTCCGGAGCATCCGCTGGTTGAGGGCGAACACATTCTTCTTGTACTGCAAAAAGGTCTGTCCGTTTTTGTAATTGGCGGCAAAGGCGTCCTGCCCGGCTCCGAGCGTGACCAGCCCCACTCCGATGACGGCGTCCGGAGCGGCTTTCCGGAAGGCGGCGAGGAAGGCGTCCATATTTTTCTCGATGCTTGCAATGGTGGAATACAGCGTGAGTTCCGAGGCGCCGAAGACGTCGTTCACGCCCAGCTGGACAGTGATGAAATCGGGCATTTTTCCGCCGTTGTATTGATCGACATACTGCTGCATGTCGAACACGACTTTGCCGTCTTTCCGGGTAAGGAACTTGCTTCTGGCATAGAATTTCTTTGCAGGATCGCTGATTTTGGAGTCATCCTCGAAACGGGTCAGGAAGGTGTTCCAGGCCCAGCCGCCGTAC
>MWCA01000060.1 GCA_002069785.1 Lentisphaerae bacterium ADurb.Bin242
GCAGCAGCAACACCACCGGGAGCAGCCCCAGTCCGGGCATGCCGGTCTTGTTGATTCCGATCAGAACCGCTGAAAACAGCAGAATGGCAATCTGAAGTGCAGAAAACCCGTGAAAGAAAAAATCCATTCCATTCTCCAACAATCATTCAAACAGAAAAGTAATAATATATCCCCTTTTTCAAGTTTTGCGACGGAAACTCCGTTTTTTTCTGAAAAATGTTATGGATTTTTCCGGAAATGGAAAGCAGGAGGCTTCCCGGGGGAGATGACGACCTGAAAAAAGACCGGATGTTCCGGGAATGCTTTCCGGAAAAAACGTCCTCTTTGTGTTTGTCAACCCTTGTCAAATTTGTCAATCCTTGTCAGATTTACCAAATCCGGTTTGATTTTTAAAAAAACCGGGTTGACAAAAAAATGTTTTATCCTATAATTACTCTCTATCTTCCCAAATAAAGGGTGAATGGCCATGCTTCTGAAACCGAGGAAAAAAGTTTTTACGATGAATGAAATCGCGGCGGCATGCCAGGTTTCCCTTTCCACGGTCTACCGGATTCTGCGCGACCCGGAAAAGGCCACCAATCCGATCCGGCTCCAGGTGCGCGGGCTTCTGATCCAGAACGGCTACCTTCAGGGGTTCGAGCATAAAGGACGGCTGAAAATTCTGAATGTGACCCTGCCCGGCAACTATTTCCATATTTCCGCCATGTTTTTCGAGCTGGAAAAGGTGTGTGTGAACCGGGGAATCGACCTGGTCCTCTGTAATTACCACCAGTTGGATTCCATTCTCCGGACGACGGACGCGGCCGGATTGATCTACAACATCTCGGTCAGCGACTTTCCGGATATGCCTCTCGTCGTGGCCCGGCCCGGCTACAGCACGGCGAAGTGCACGAGTGTTGCGGAGGATGATGTCGGCGGGCTGACGCTGCTTTTCGCCAAGCTCAAAGAATTCGGGCACCGCCGCATCTTTTATTTTTCACCGAACTGTTTCCAGGCCGAATTATGCTTCCCGGACCGGTTCCTGCCTGAAAAAGCCCGCGGCTTCTACACGCTGAACGGATTGCCTTACGACGAGTCCCTGGTTTGCCACAGGACGATCACGACGGAAACGCATGAGAAAGTGATGAAAGAAGTCGTAAACTACTATTTGAGTTTGAAGCCGCGGCCCACCGCCGTCGTCGTGTCCGGAGATGTTTATGCGCCTCCGTTCTACCGGCATTTGCGCGCCGCGGGGCTTCGCATTCCGGAGGATGTCAGCATTGCGGGGTTTGATGACATGTGCCGTTATCGCCATTTCATCGACATGAAAGTCGACGGAGCCGCCCTCTCCGAAGTGCTCAAGCTCACCCCGCCTCTGACCACGATGGATCTTCCGCTGGAGGATATCGCTTCGACGGCGGTCGATCTGCTTCTGGAACAGATCGAAAACCCGTTCGCACGCCGGCGCAAGGTCGTCCTACAACCGGATTTAGTGATCACCAATTCCATAACCAAAGTCAAAGGAGAAAAAGAAAAATGAAACAGCCCCGGAAATTCACACTGATCGAACTCCTGATCGTAATTGCGATCATCGCGATTCTGGCCGGAATGCTGCTGCCGGCGCTCAACAAAGCCCGGGTAAAAGCCCAGCAGATATCCTGCCTCAACAACGAGAAACAGATCTACCATGTCTTCTACAACTATTGCGATTCCAACAAGGATGATATTTTCCCCTTTGCTTACTTCACCTTGTATTGGGGTCATCTGCTCCACCAGTCCGGAGTCTTTGATCCGGTCGAGAAAATGATCAACGCGAACGGGTATCCGAAAATCATGAAGTGTCCTTCGTATGTCAAACCGGCAACCAATCCGCTGATCCAGCTGAACAACGGTCCCGGCTACCAATACGCCGTTTCCCAGCGGGTTTCCCGTTACTACAATTCCACATGGTGGCAGGGAAGCATTAAATTGAGAAGCGTCCGGAAACCCTCCGTCGTGGGCTGGTATTCCGAAAAAAAGGGATATAACTTCACCTACAACACTTCGGAATTCGGGTTGGATTTCCGGCACAACAACACGCTGAATGTGCTGTATGTGGACGGTCATGCGGAAAATAAAAAATACAATACCATTCCGTATCAGGGCAATGCCCCGTCGACGTATTCCACGGATCCCTTCTGGACACCCTGACCTGATTGAATTCAACCCATCATCATAAAAAAAGGATTTTTCAATGAACTGGAAAGCAGGACTTTTTATGCCTATTTTAACGGCGGCGGCAGGACTCGGGGCGGCGGAATACACCGTTCCTTCCGTAAAAACACCCCCGGTGATCGACGGCAGAATCCAGTCGGGAGAATGGGACAACGCCTTTTCCCTCGCCGGAGCCGGACGCACCATCGATCCCCGCCGGGCCGAGTTCTTCATGGCCTGGGACGCGTCGAATCTGTATCTGGCGGTACGCTCGGAAACCCCGCCCCGCGGCAAACTGGTCGTGTCGAAAGGAAGCATCAACATCGTCATGGACGATTCCGTGGAATTCTGGTTCGATCCTCCGAAAGAGCTCCGCACCGTCGAGCAGGCGAAATTCGGAGAATTCCAGCTGATCGCGAGCCACACGGGGGTTCTCTACCGGCAGCATCACAATCCCGGATACGGACTGCCTGCCCGCATATGGACCGCTCCCGGAATGAAATCCGCCACCTCCATCCATGACGGCGTCTGGGAGATCGAATTCGCCATCCCCGCGGAAGCGTTCGGCCTGAAAAAATTGGAAAACTCCGACTGGAAAATTCTTCCGGTAAGAAACTTCCGCACGGAACCCGCCGGACAGCTCCCGTTTACCCCGGTTTCGAGCTTCATGGATTCCAAATCCTACACCACTTTCCATCTGCGCGACAATGCGCCGTCCATCAGGAATACGTATGCTGATGACAAGGCGCGGCTGCCTCTGCGGATTCAAATTGCCTCCGCCTCCACTGGAAAATACACTTTCGAAACTAAAATCGGCGGGAAGACTTCCTCCAGACCGATTTCCGGTCCTGCCGGAAACGCCGACATCGCGCTTCCGGAGGGAACCGGTTCCGGAGAAGTTCATGCGCAAATCAGGGATGAAAAAGGGAATATCCTTTTTTCGCGCGACTTCCATCTTCAGCCCGTGCCGGAACGGCTCTGGTTCACCCCGGAATCGTATCTCGTGCTGGAACAGGATTTCGAGGAAGGCGCGGACCGGTTTATCTGTCCGGACAAAGGGGTCACGGCGGTTTCGAAGAAAATGCCGTCCATTGTCGACGGGCGTGAAAAAGGTTCCAAAGCCGTCTTTTTCGAGAAAGGCGATTCCATCCTCTGCAAAGGAGCCAAGCTCGCCGTTCCCGGAAACGTTTCGATGTGGGTGAAAACCGAAGGGAGTCCCGGAAAGGAATACCGCCGCTTTTTCTCCACGAATTTCCAGTCCGGAGGATACCTCGGACTTCAGGAGCACGCCGGATACAATCTTCTGTTTCTGCACGGCTTCCGGGGCGGGAACAAAAACCTTCTGCTCAACCGCAAACCGGCGCAGGGACAATGGGCCCATCTCTCGGTCAATATCCAGCCCGGGCGCGTGGAATATTACTTCAACGGAGTCAAGCACGGGGAACTCGATCTGCCGTTTGAACTGAACGGCTCGAAGCTCGGGGACTTCGTTCTCGGCGGCGGAGCCGGCGGCTTCACTCTCGACGGCTATGCCGTTTACAGCCGCATTCTGACCCCCGAAGAGATCAAAGTATTGGCGCAGGGAGAATCGAAGCTGACCGGGGAACTGGGCTGGTATCCCTCCCTCCAATCCTTCGTGGTGGATGTGACGGGAAATCCCGCCCGGCTTCAGACGGATTCCCTGCTGCTGAAAGTGACGGATACCTCCGGAAAAGTGCTTTTCTCCAGACCGGCCTTCCTGAAAAACGGCTTCCGTCTCGGGGAAGGCGAGAAACAGATGATCGTCCTGCACGAAAAAGCAGCATTGGACAAGCCCCTGCCGGATGGACGCTATTTCCTCTCGCTTTCGATCCCGGAAACCGAAGAAGTCCTGCTGGAAAAAGCGTTCCTCGTCAAGAAATACGACTGGCTGGGGAACACCCTCGGCAAAGCGGACCGGATTCTGCCGCCGTTCACTCCCCTCCAGGTCAAAGGAGACACTCTTTCCTGTATTTTGCGGGATTATAAAATCGGCTCCAACGGACTGCCTTCGGAAGTGGTCACACTCGGGAAACAGATTCTAGCCGGGCCGGTCACTCTTAACTTTGTCCGGGGAAAACAAGCAACTGCGCTTCGCGGCAAGGGGAAAGCCGCCATCCGCAAACTCTCCGATACCGCGGTCGAGTATAAAGCGGACAGCGAACAGGGCGTTGAAGTCAAGGGGCGTCTGGAACAGGACGGCCTGCTCCGGCTCGACCTCCGCTTCCCCGAAACCTTGGAAGCGGACCGCGTTTATATGGATATTCCCGTCCAGAAGGAGTTCGCCGTCCTGTTTCATGCGGTCGGGGAACATATCCGGGCCAATCCCGCCGGATTTGTGCCGGAAGGAAAGGGAACGATTTTCAAAAGCCGTTCCGTGCAGCAGATTCATGTGAGCAATTTCATCCCGTACATCTGGGTCGGCACGGACGACCGCGGCATCTGCTATGCCGCCGACTGGGACAGGGGATGGGTTCATACGAAGGACCGGGACGCGGTGGAACTGTTCCGTCATTCGAACGGGGACGTCAGCATCCGCCTGAATCTCCTGAACGCGCCGTTCCAAATCAAAAAAGGCCATACGGTCACCCTCGCCCTGATGGCTTCGCCCGTGAAGCCCATGCCCGAAGGCTGGCGCGGCTGGTCGGACGGTTACGGATTCAAAGGAAACCGCGTCTCCAGGGTGCTGGCGAGTCCGCCGTATTGGGGAAGCTACACCTGCTGGACCGCACATTATCCCGCTTTCATGGATTTCGGATATGTCCGGAAATTGGCGGAGACACGCGATACCGGAGTCATCGACAATGCCTACATCCAGGCATGGCTTTCCCGCCTGGAAGCGGCTTCCAAAGAAGAGGTTCCCTTGCTCCGGGCGAAAGACCCCCTCGCCGCCAGGCAGTATTCCTCCGGCCATACCAACAGCGCTTTTGCAACTGCCAGAAGTCTATTCCCCTATCGCCGGAATTCCGTTCTTTATTATTACACTTGCGACAGCGACGGGGCGCAGGCTCTTGCCGAGTATCCGGCCTTCCGGGACGAATGGAACAACGGCGTCGGAGTCTACGGCTCCTACCAGGATTACGCCATTTACTACCTCGACAGGATGCTGGAAGCCGGGATGACCGGGGTCTATGACGACAATACGTTCTTCCGGTGCAACTACAGCTGGGCCGCCGGAAACGCCTATATCGACGACAACGGCACGGTTCAGCCCTCCTTCGGCCTCTGGAACAACCGGGAATACCGGCGGCGGCAGCTGGGCGTCCTGGCGGACCGCAAACTGAATCCGTGGATCACGGTTCACCAGACGAACGCCAACATCCTGCCCACTCTCGGGTTCGCCACCAATTCCATGGGCATGGAATGGAAATACGGCGTGCACGACTTCCAGGAACGTTTCACGCCCGATTATATCCGGGCGGTCAGCCAGGGGCTCCAGGGCGGATTCTTCCCGACCGTTCTCGACGGGATCACCGGAGGGACGAAGGAACAGCGCGCATGGGCAACCCGCACCATGCTGGCAAGCCTGCTGCCCCATGAAATCCGCCCGACCATTCCCCGCGGGGCGGACGCTCAACTGCTGGGAAAGATCCATTCCCTGCTGTTCGACTTCGGAACCTGGAAGGACGATTGCGTCTACACCGCCTACTGGAACGCTTCCAATCCGGTGAAGTCCGCCGATCCGAAACTTCTGGTCAGCACCTATCGGCGCGGCAGGGAGCTGATGATCGTCTGCGGAAGCTACACCGGCGACATGGAAGCTGTCCTGACGCTCGAAGGCAAAGTGAAATCCGCAAAGAATGCGGAAACGGACGCACCCGTCTCCGCGCAGGGAAACCGGATCGTCTTCCCGTTGAAAAAACATGACTTCGCCCTGATCCGGGCGGAACTGGAATAACGGCGATTCCCGGCCAGGAGCGTCAGAAAAGGTTCAGGAGCCGTTCCATGGAAACCAGCGGGGCGTGCCCGGAGCCGTTCCGGCAGCTTTTCTCGCCCTCGCTGCCGGGAGCGGCGGCAAACACGCAGACGCACGGGTGCGTGCTGAAAAACGCGGGCGTCCGGAGGCCGGTCAGTTCCATGACGGCGACCACTCCGAATTTGTTGCAGCGCTCGAGCTTGGCTTCCAGCGCCGGATCGGAATCCCGGAGGAAGACCGGACCGGAGGCCGCTTCCGCACAAAGGGCTTCGAACTGTTCTTCCGGCAGGGAGAAGTCCGGCTCGAAACGGACGCAGGAGACTTCGTTCCCGTTGATGAAAAGAGCGTCGGAGGTCAGTTCCGCAAAGCGGAAGCCGACCCGTTTTTCAATGAAATAATACGGCATGCCTTTCCTGTAGAAAACCACCGTCAGACTGTAGAGGGAGGGATTGCCGCGGCCGCAGGGATGCCAGAGCGCCGGACGGCCGATGAGAACAGACTGAAGAAAGGGAACGCGGTTCCGTCCGGGCTCCAGCGGAATCCGGGCGGACTCGATCATTTCCATGGAATCCACGCGGAACGCCGCAATCAAAGTCATGGGCCGTTCCGTCTCGGCTTCGATATAAGGAATGACCTCGATCCGGTCTTCATCGCCGCGGACCTCCACGGTGAAATCGACTTTCCCATAGAATTCTTCGTCCGTCATGCTCCGGGCTCCCGTTTACAGTTCGCGTCCCGACTCCGGATCGACCAGCTTGAATTCCTCGATATGGATGGTCGGATCGGCGCGGAACGAGAGGGTTTTTCCGTATTCGTTCTCAAGATTCCGGAGAAGCGCGGCATCCTCGTTTTTCAGCCGGGCGAGGATGGCGGGGTTCATGATGACGCGGATGTTCATTTTATTCGGATAATTGCGGCGCTTGAGGATTTCCTTCAGGCGGCGCTGGATTTCCACGCTCATGCTGAGGGCGGATTTGACGCGGCCGGTGCCGTTGCAGTACGGACACGGCTCGTAAACGACGTCCTGGATGCTTTCGTGCTCGCGCTGACGGGTCATCTCCATCAGTCCGAACTTGCTGAGGGGAAGGATGCGGGTCTTCGCGCGGTCGTCGCTGACGAACCGCCGCATGGCCTTGTTGACGGCCTCGCGGTCCTGGGCGCTGCGCATGTCGATGAAGTCGATGACGAGTTGTCCGCCGATGTTGCGGAGCCGCATCTGGCGGGCGACTTCCTCGGCCGCCTCCAGATTGGTTTTGAGGATGGTGTCGGCCTGGTCCCTGGAGGCCCGGTTCTTGCCGGAGTTGATGTCGATGGCGACCAGCGCCTCGGTCTCGTCGATACAGATATAGCCGCCGCTCGGGAGCTGGACCACGCGCTGGAAGATGTTGGCGGCCTGTTCATGAATTTTGTAACGGCTGAAAATGGGCTCGGCCTTGTTGTAAAGGATCACCTTCATCTCGAAGTCGGAGCCGACGAACTGGCGGAGTGCTCCGGTGATGAAGTCGTAGGCCTTTTTGCTGTCGATCACGATCTCGTCGATCTCATCGGTCAGGAAGTCGCGGACGGTGCGTTCCAGCAGGGTGGGTTCCCTGTAGACGATCATCGGCGCGCGGGGCGTCTGGATGGCGGTTTCCACCTTGTGCCAGATGGAGAGCAGCATGTCGAGGTCCCGTTTGAAGAAAAGAGCCTTGCGCCCCTCCCCGACCGTGCGGCAGATCATGCCCATGCCGTCCGGGATGTCGAGCTCCTGGAGGATTTTGCGGAGACGGTCCCGCTCTTTGTTTTCGTCGATTTTGGAGGACAGCCCGATGTGGTCGGAGTAGGGCAGCAGCACGAGATAGCGCCCGGGGATGGTGAGGTTCGTGGTGACTCTCGCCCCCTTGGTGCCGATGGGGCCCTTGGTGACCTGAACGAGAAGTTCGGAACCGGTCGGGAACATCTTGGGGATGTTGGCGGCCGTGATTTTTCCGCGGTGAATCGCCATTTCAAGGTCGCGGAGCCGGCGCGAGCGGTCGCCTCCGAGAAAGTTGCGGATTTTTTCCGAAAAGCCGCTGAGGAAGCGTTTTTTCCTGCCGTTCCTGGCGGCGGCCGGATTGTCCTTGGCGGCGGAATCGCCCTCCATGCTTTCCTTGTCGATCCGCTTGATGTTGTCGACGATGTCGTGCGTGGCGGGAAGCATGTCCTTGTAGTGGAGGAAGGCGTTTTTCTCGGCGCCGATGTCGACGAAGGCCGCTTCCAGGGAGGGTTCGAGGCGGACGATCTTGCCGAGGTAGATGGAACCGGGTAGGATGTCGTCGGAGGAGGTCCGTTCGATTTCATATTCTTCGAGACGGCCGTTCTTGAGGAGCGCGAAACGTGTTTCCAGCTCCTCGCAATTGATTATGATCTGTTTTTTGTCGTGTTTAACCATGTGTTTTCAACCTTGTGTTTTTGGCGGGGCCGCGCCCGGACCGCCGGAGAACTCCATCCCCGGTTCGAGCCGGAAACCGCGTGCAAAATCGGCGGCCCCCATTTCTTTTTTTCCTTCGGGAATCACTCGTTCGATCCGGAGCGCATCCGTCCCGCACGCCACGGTGATTCCGTCCGGGGCAATGGCGAGGATCCGGCCCGGCGCGGCGGGAGCCGGGAAGGGAACGGTCTGTCCGGAGAGGATCTTGACCAGGAAATTCCGTCCCTGATGGGGAAATGTGAAAATGGCCGAGGGCCAGGGCTGGAAGGCGCGGATTTTCCGCGCGATCTGTTCCGCGCTTTCCTCCCAGACAATGGACCCGTGCGCTTTGCGGATCTTGCGGGAAAGGGTCGCTTCCGCATTGTTCTGCGGGACGGGCCGCAACGAGCCGTCCGCGATCCGGAGGACGCACCCGGCGATGCGTCTTCCCGCGGCTTGCGCCAGTTCCTGTTCCAGCGCTGCGGCGGTGGTTCCCGGAGCGATCTCCAGAGGGAACGTTTCGTAGACCGGCCCGGTGTCAAGCCCCTTATCCATCCGCATGAAACTCACGCCGGTCCTTTTTTCCCCGTTGAGGACGGCGGAGGCGACGGGAGAAGCCCCCCTGTATCTGGGCAGCAGAGAGGCGTGGACATTCAGGCAGCCGAGTTTCGGAAGGGAAAGCAGCTCCTCCTTCAGAAGCTGTCCGAAAGACACCACCACGAGCATGTCCGGCATGACGCCGCGAAGTCTGGAAAGAAACACGGGATCGTTGACGGACGCGACCCTTTCGCAGGCGATTCCATGGGCGTCGCACCATTTCCCCACGGGAGTCGGGGTAAGCACATTCTTCCGCCCGGCCGGCTTGTCGGGCTGCGTTATGACGTGCACGACGTCCAGTTCTCCGCTCTGCCGGAGTCCCTCCAGCACAGGCACGGCAAACATGCCCGAGCCGAGGAAAACGATCCTGATTTTATGTTCCATTTCCACCATGTATGTTATAAGGATTTTTACCGGACCCGGGCAGGCTGTCCCGCCGCATCGGTGAACCGCAGACAGAACTTCCGGCTGTTCCGGTAATCTCCTTCGTTATCCATGTATTTGACTACAATGCGGTTATATCCTTTCCGCAGAATGATTCCCTCCACCTTGTCGGTGTCGGGTTTCAACGGACGGTTTCCGTTTTCATACGAATAGACGGGATGCCCGTTGATCCAGACCTTCAGCTTTCCGCAGCTGCCCGCATTCAGCACGAGCCCGCCGTATTCGGAATCACACTGGAGGGTAAGGCAGGCGTAGAAAACGGACGGAGCCTTCGCGGACGGCTTTTCGAGGAAGAGACGGGAAAAGTCCACCTGCCCCGGGACGGCGTCGGGACCTTCATTCCGGGCCAGCAGCCGGTGCCAGCGGGCATCCTGCGGCGCATTGCGGCTGCCGCAGAGAACATTTTCTTCCGGAAGAAGCTCCGCATGAAGACCGCCGTTTCCGCCGGGGGCGACCGGACCGAGGATGTTCCACCCCATCAGGAAGTTGCCGTCGCCGAGGAAAGTCCCGACGGGAGCGGATTCGCTTCGGGGGGAAAAATAGGAAATCTCGAATTCAGGGGCGCCGGCCCACGGGTCCCGGAGGGCGCATCCGGCAAGCAGAAGGACGCCGGACACGGAAAGCAAAGCGCAGTGCGGTTTGAAACGGATCATACGATATCATCACCTGTCATTTCTATTGTTTTTCCCGGGACTGTTTTCCGGAGGTTCCGGACGCCGGTCTTCAAAAAAATATCCCTATAAATTTACATTCAGGTATTGACTTATGCCAGTCGATATGTTATTTTATTAACTCTTTTTCATGAAAAAAGGCGCGTATGGCCCCTGTTTTGCTTGACACCATGCGCGAAAAACATCAACCTTCAAAGAAAGGAACGGGAATGAAACAAGTTCAAGCCAAACACAAAATTTGCAGACGCCTCGGCTACTGCATCTGGAACATGGCGAAATGCCCGAGTGCAAAACGCCCCTATCCGGCCGGACTTCAAGGCAAGAACACCAAGAAGAAGAAACTCTCCACCTACGGCGAAATGATGCAGGAAAAGCAGAAACTCAAGGCCCATTACGCCCTGACGGAACGCCAGCTCCGGAACATGTTCCTCCTTGCGAAACGCACGGAAGGCCGGACCGACGAAACCCTGATGCGTCACATCGAGCTCCGCCTCCAGTCCGCGGTCTATCACGGCGGATTCGCGCCCACCATTTTCGCCGCAAAACAGCTGGTGGTCCACCGTCATGTCCGCGTCGACGGAAAAATCGTCGACCGCGCCTCGTATCTGTTGAAGCCCGGACAGGTCATCTCCATCGATGCGGAAAGATCCCCCGCCATCGCGGAAGCCGCCCGAGGAGTCAACTCCACCATTCCGGCTTATTTCGAGGCCAACAAGGAACAGCTCAAAATTACCGTTGTCCGCGAACCCATGGTCGAAGAGATTCCCGTCCAGGTGGAAGCTCTGCGCGTCGTCGAATATTACGCCCGTTGATTCTGTTTCATCCGGAACTTTACCGAGCAAGGCGGAAGACAAAATTCCGCCTTGCTCTTTTTTCACTGCTTCTCCATTGACTTTTCCGCTTTCCGGCCTTATTTTACTTCACATTATGAGCAACCTTTTCAAAAAAGCATGCCGTCTGGCGGGAAACGCGATCGTCGAATACCGGATGATCGAAGAGGGGGACCGCATTCTGGCCGGCGTCAGCGGTGGCAAAGACAGCATGGTGCTTCTGCGTGTGCTTGCGTATTTCCGCGGAGTTGCGCCGGTCCGGTTCGAGCTCGAGGCGGTCACCTTCGACCCCGGATTTCCCGGATTTTCCGCCGACGCGACCGGCGAATACTGCCGGGCGCTCTCCATTCCGCACCACACCATCCGCTTCGACATGCCCGCGCTGCTGAAAGAAAAGGAAACGGAGCGGAACCCGTGCATGCTCTGTTCCCGGCTCCGGCGGGGGAACCTGTATACTCTCGCGAAAAAGCTCCGCTGCAACAAGATCGCGCTCGGACAGCATCTGGACGACATTGCCGTCTCCTTTCTGATGAATCTCTGCCGGGGCGCCGGACTGAGCACGATGGGCCCGAACGTTCCCGCCGAAGAACACGAGGCGCGCATCATCCGGCCGCTGGCTTTCGCACCGGAATCCCTGCTGGCCGGCATCGCCGCTGAAATGGAACTTCCCGTGCGCGGAGAGTGTCTTTATAAGAATGAGCTTGAAAATGGAGACCGTCGCTACTTCAAGCACATCCTGGATGAAATTTCCGAACGGATTCCGGATTTGCGGAGCAACATTCTCCGCTCGTTGTCCAACGTCCAGGAGGGATTTCTGCTGGACCGGAAATTTCTGGACCTGAAAGGAGGACGGAACGGAAAATGAAGAGACTTTACAATACGCCGGAGCAGAAACAGGAGATCAAGGAAGCGCTGGACACCGGCAGTATGATTCTGCTCCTGCGGGCCTTTTTCTTCCCGAAGCTGGCACGGGCCTTCCTGATCCGCCTGACAGTGGTGATCGTCACAGCCTGGATCTTTTTCAAGTTCATCTGCATTCCGCTGGTGATCCGCGGCGGGAGCATGCTCCCGACCTATCCGGAACACGGATTTGTCTTCTGCTGGCGTCCCGCCTACTGGTTTTCCGCCCCGAAGCGCGGGGATATCGTCGTCATGAAGTACGGGAAGGGCGTGATGATCCTCAAACGCATCGTCGCACTGGAAGGCGACCGCATCGCCTTTGCCAACGGAGTCCTGATGCTGAACGGGAAACCTGTCAGGGAACCCTACATCAAAGGTCCCTCCAAATGGAACCTGCCCGAACGCACCGTTCAGAAAGATCACTTCTATCTGGTGGGCGACAACCGGGCGATCCCCATGGAAACCCATATCTTCGGGGAAATGCATAAACGTTATCTCGCGGGGGTGCCGCTATGGTGATCCAGGGAAAACATCTTCTGATCGCCGCGGGAATCCTGATCCTTCTCGGAGCCGTCGCCTTCGGCATGTGGTATTACCTCCGCCCGACGGATGAAAACAGAATCCGCGGACAGTTCCGCACCTTTTCCGGACTGGCGGCCAAGAAAGGAAACGAAGGGCTGATCGCGGCGGCCGGAACCGCCCAGGCCATCTCAAAACTCTTCACGGACAAAACCACCTTCGAGGTCGAAGGGCTTGCATGGGACTCGGGGCTCTATTCCCGCGAGCACATCGCCGCCAATGTGCTTCGGGGCCGCGCCTTCTTCGATTCACTCCAGCTCTCCTTCGATGACATCGAGATCGAGGTCAGCGGCCAAACGGCCAGGGTCTTCAACAGCGCCGTTCTCTCCGGCACGCTCCGCGACGGCAAAAAGATACGGGAAGTCCGCGACCTGGAGACGATTCTGAAAAAAACAGGGGACGAATGGCTGTTCGACTCCTTCAAAGTGCGTGAAATCATCAAAAAGTGATCCCGCCCGATATTCCGTGAAATCTTCCGCATCCGCATTGGAAAAAACAGGGGACAATGCTATTTTATCGCATTTCAACTCAGAACGAACTTTATGACAGGAGCCCGGCTGCGATGATGACTCTGCTCAAAAACACAAAATGGATCTGGACTTCCGCCGAGGATGCCGGCAAGGATATCTACCGGTGTTTCTGCAAGAAATTCGCCGTGGACGCCGAATTCCTCCGCAAGCGCGTCTTCCTGGAAATTTCCGCAGATTCGTTCTACACCGTCTTCCTCAACGGGGTCCGCTGCACAGCCACGCAGTTTTCCGATGTTCCTCCGCAGAAAACGCTCTCCGTCATCGACATTACCGATCTGCTTCATGAGGGGGAAAACCGGATCGCGGTCCGGGTCCATTACATCGGAGAAGCCTTCTTTACCTATTGTCCCGGCGAACCCGGACTGTATGCCCTGATCCGTTCCGGCGAAACCTTCCTGGAACAAACCGGCTCCGACTGGAAATGCGCACCCGATCCGACCTACCATTCCGGTCTCTGCACGAAACTGACCCGTCAGCTGGGGTATGTTTTCGAATACGACGCCTCCAAAGAAGATCTCTGGTTCCATCCCGGTTTCGACGATTCCGCCTGGGCGTTCACGCAAATTCCGGACTTCGCCCCCCGGACGCTGGAACCCCGCCCTGTACCGTTTCTCAAGGAACTCCCCTGTCCCGAAGTGAAAATCGTCCAGGCCGGATACATCCGGCGTTTCTCTTCCGACAAAAAGACATTTGCGGAGAGCGTTTCCGGTGATTACATGCTCCCCGGCTGTATGGAAAAGCTGTTTGAAAACCAGACCTTTTCCGAAGGGTCTTCCTGTCTGGCCGTGAAGCTCCGGCCGGACAATTCCGTTCCGCTGACGTTCACCGGGCTGGAGGAACAGGCCAACGGATATTATCTGATCGCGGACCTCGGCCGGGAAACGGTCGGATATATTCATCTCCGCCTCAATGCCTCCCTCGGAACCGTCGTGGACATCGCGCACGGCGAACATCTGGACGACGGCCGCGTCCGCGCCGCCAATCACGGCCGCAATTTCGCGGACCGCTTTCTCTGCCGCGAAGGGGAAAATGTTTTTCTTCATCCGCTCCGGCGGATCGGCGCGCGCTATCTGGAATTGCATGTCACCAACCTTTCCGGGCCGTTCTCCGTCCTCTACGCCGGGGTCGTTCCCGTGGAGCTCCCGCTTCCCGAAAAGGAAGGTTTCCATACCGACGACCGCCTGTTCCAGCAAGTCCACAAAGTCGCCGCCGACACGCTTAAATTGTGCATGCACGAGCATTACGAAGACTGTCCCTGGCGGGAACAGGCCCTCTACCCGTACGACTCCCGGAATCAGATCCTTTACGCCTATTCCCTGTGGGGGAATTACGACTTCGCCGCGGCGTCGCTCGATCTGCTCGGGCGTTCCTACGGCAGCCAGGGCTACCTCGGCATCGTCTCCCCGTCGAAGAAGCCCGACATGCTCGCCATTCCCTCCTTCACCATGGTCTGGATCACCGAGCTTTACGAGCATTTCCTCCACACGGGCTCGCTGAAACTCTTCCAGAAGTTCATCCCGGTGGTGGACGATATTCTGGACAAGGCGCTGGCGCGGAGAGACCCGGAATCCACATTGTACTTCAACGAAAAAAAAGCCAACATCTGGAACTTTTACGAGTGGACCGAAAACCTGAGCCGCCAGGACACCTTTCCGCAGTCTCCCTACAATCTGTATCTCCGAGAGGCGCTCCTTTCCGCGGCGTCCCTCCACGAGGCGGACGGCAATCGCGACCGCGCCGTGTTCCTGCGCGACACCGCGGCTTCGCTCGGAACACAGATCGAACGAACGTTCCGCGATCCGGAGGCCGGCGGATATTCCACGCTCCTGCCCGGAAAAGTCCGCCTCAATGAACATGTCCAGGTTCTGATGCTTTTCCATAATCTGGTCCCGGAAGACAGGGTCCGGACAGTCTTCGAGTCTCTCTGCTCCGGCAAGCTGGTCCCGATCAGCTACAGCGCCCTCTCCTATTTCGTACGCGCACTGATGCCGCTCGGCCCGGAGGCCCGCGCCTTTGTGGAAAAGACGATCTCCGAACAGTTCGAGCCTCCCGTGCTTTCCGGCGCAACTTCGCTCTGGGAAACGGCGTTCGGCGCGGACGATTTCGCCTTTGCGGGCAGCCTCTGCCATGCGTGGAGCAGCATTCACGTATATTACGCGGGCGCGTACGTACTCGGCGTAACGCCGCTGGCTCCGGGATTCCGGAAGTTCAGCGTCCGCCCCTGTCCCGGACGCCTCCTGCGCGCCTCCGGCGCCGTTCCGACGCCTTCGGGCGACATCCGGGTTTCCTGGACGCAGACGCCTGCCGGGCTGGCCCTGGAAGTGGAGCATCCCGCGGAACTCGAACCGGTTTTCGACCAGTATCCGGAGTTCCCGGTCGCGTCCATCCTCTGCAACGGAAAAACGCTCCTCTGAAAAATTTCGGGCGCAGCTGGATTCCAAAAGCTTTCCCGCCGCGCCCGTTTGAAGATTTGATGGGAATCAGAGTAAGCGACTAGTCGTAACCCTCTGATATTTCTGATTTTTCTTGATTTAAAACAGCTTGAATTATCTCTGCGGTACTGCTTTTCCTATTCAAATGAGGGGCCACCGCATAAAAATCATATACTTCATCATCATATTCCCATCCTTCTGGTGCTGAAAGGGTCTCTATGGAATCAGAAGGACGTAATTTTGCCAAAGGAATGTGAATATGAGATGCAATCTTTTCAGCGACTTTTATGACATCATTTTTTTCATATATTCCATTTTCTTTGTTTACTTCAGTCAAAAACAAAAGATAAAAGTCATTCTCAGAAATATTTTCTCTTTGTGAAAAAATATTTTCCCGGTGAATGTATACTTTCAAATACCAGATTACTGCCACTGTTATGGGGAGTATTACCAGCACAAACAAAGCAATAATCTTATTAATATCTAGTGAAAACATGGGAACTCCTTCCATTTTGACGGCGGATACCACATATCATTAACTGGTTTCCAGCCTTTATTCCGCAGCACATTTCTTTTGACATTTTATTTTGCCCAATCTGAATTAAGAATATCTTTTTCTGTCATTCCAAATAAAGATTGCGTAAGTTCATCAACTGTAACTTTCTGTATCCAGTTAGGATGACCAAATGCTTCCACATTAGGAACAATAATATGAAATAATGCAATGGTGTCAAGTTCCTCATGATAACTCATTAGTGCTTGCATCGTTTCAAAAATATCTGACTCTTCGGCTGATGCACTGTAAATGGCTCTTACTTTTTTTAACAATACAATTATACCAACCACAGTTGAGTATGATAAATATAATGCTTTTTTCTTAAGAAAAAATACAGGCAAATCTTTTTCATGAATCTATTGTTGTATTTAGACAAGAAAGAATAAATTAGGATAATGCCATAAAGGAATATGGACATCTTTATGCAAAGTCTTTTTTTAATAAGATACTCTAATTTCTCTATGACAATATTGCTTATGTCGAGATGATTCTTTTGATAATAATTTTTTCCTTCAACCCATGCTGCATTCTGACTTTTGGTATCATCATGACAAAAACCACACAATCTATATTGCTGAAATAAATAGCAATACAAAAGAAACAATACCTTTTGGTCAATAGGCATTTTTTATTTCCTTTGGCTAAACATATTACTGTAACGTGAAGTTTCACTCAAAAAATCATCAATTTCGCCAAACAAAAGAATTCACATCAAGTTTTCTTAGTCGCAGGAAAATTCCACCCGTTGTGTTCCATTCACCGCGGGAATGCGGCGGAAATCCCAAATCAACCGGGAATATCAAATGTACGAAAAAGTCCGGAAATTCCCCTCTCCTCTGCAATGGGCTGACTGTTCGCTTACAGATCAGACTTCCCTGTTCAGCAAGTAGCCGGACAAGGCCCGAAGCAGTTTCTTGTATTTGTTGTCCGACAGGAGGTGGAGATTTTCCTCCGCCTGTTCCGTGTAGCCCGCAATGAGCTTGAGAACCTTGTCCGCCGCCCCGGAAGAGGTCAGAAGCTCCCGGATCCGCTGAACCTTTTCCATGGGATATTCGGGCAGCGCGGTCAGAGAAAGAAGTTCTTTCCGGCCGGATTCGGGCAGCGCATTCATCGCCTCGAGGTACAGAAGCGTGGGCTTGGACTCCTGAAAATCGGAACAGGGCGCCTTGCCGAAGGAACGGACGTCTCCGAACACGCCAAGATAATCGTCCCGCAGCTGGAAGGCGAAGCCGAGCGACTCGGCGTAACGGACAAGGTGCTGGAGTTCCGGACAGCGGAAATCGGTGGTGCGCAGCGCGATGGCACCGCCGCACTGGACCGAATATTTCAGCAGGCAGACCGTCTTGCCGGAAATCGTTTTGAGGATGTCTTCGCGGGTCACGGCCTTGAGTTCCCGCATGGTCAGTTCCACATCCAGCGCCTCGCCGGAGATCAGCTCCCGGTTGACCGTGTTCTGAAGACGCCGGACCAGTTCCATGACAAGAGCGGGCGGACATCCCTTTTCGGTGGAGCGCATCAGGATGTCGACGGCCCATGCCTGTTGGATGTCCCCGGTCAGGATCGCCAGGTTGCGCCCGAATTTGGCACAGTCGGCATCGGTTTTCGTCGGGTATACCACGCGCGCGTGTTTGGAAAGTTCGACATGGGTTGTAGCCAATCCGCGCCGGACGTCGTCCTCATCGATGATATCGTCATGAACCAGCGTCCAGGAATGGTAAATTTCGACCGCGGCGGCGGCGTTCATCGCTTCCTCGGGAATCCCCCCCAGGGCGCCGCATGACCAGAGCACCAGCGCCGGACGAATCCGTTTTCCTCCGCGCATCGGATAGGAGCGGACCGCCGAGCAGAGACATTCCGGATAAATGGCCGAAGGGAAGAGATCGTTTGCCAGAATGTAAATGATGTCCGAGGAAACGCGCCCCAGCTCTCCTTTGAGTAGATCATCCATGATGGACCTCCTATGATTGGTTTTTCAGGTGACCGGACGAAGTAATCTACCCTCCCCGCAAATCCTTTTCAAGTCCGGAATTTTTTTCTCCGGAAAAAATCCGGAAAATATTGTATTTCGATGAAACCGGAAAAAATCCAAAACGCAGGAAAATGCGGATCTTCACGAATTCATTTTGAAGGGAAGAAACCTTGTCCTTCCAATTCATTCGGCCAATCCTTTTCTCTTTCGGATGAGGATACTTTATTATTTCCGTCCTCAAAAAATTCACTTTTTTTTGCAAATGCCCCTTGCTTTATCAACCGATTGATATATAATATGAAAAGAAGGAGGATTCCGTGATGACCAGCAACCGGCTGACCATGAAAAATATTGCCGAAATGGCCGAGGTCGACAAGTCGATCGTATCGAAAGTCATCAACGGCGCGAAATCCATTCCGGCAAGTCCGGCGAAAATCCGTCAGGTCCGGCTTCTGATCGAGAAGTATCAATATACTCCGATGGGAGCGGCCCAATCCCTCGCAACCCGCCGGACCAACCAGATCGAATTTCTTCTTTCGAGCACGACCGAAGCCCTGTATGCCAGTCCGGCCTTCGGACAGATGTTCTGCGGCGTGGTGAAGGCTTGCCGGGCGAACCGCTATCAGTGTCTGGCGGACATCAACGACTTCACGGAAATCAAGGAATTTGTGGTCCCGGAAAACATGCGCAGGCGCAACATCGACGGTTGTATTCTCGCCGGGAACATTTCCGATGAAATGTTCGAAAAGATTGCCGAAATGGAGATTCCAATGGTGGTGCTGGGCGGCGAATACGTCAAGGACCGGGTGCCGTCCGTCACATGGAACAGCTTCGAAGCATTCTCCGAAGTGTTCGGCATATTGTCCGAAAACGGCCATGAACGAATCTGGTTTGCCGACGATTCCGCAAACATCCGGAACCGGTTCCGCCAGCTGAAACCTGAAAAAAGGGGACTCCGGATCGAAATCCTCGACCTCTGCGGAAACGATGAAATTGCCCGGGCACGCCGGTACGCCGAACAGTTTGCCGCACTGTCGAAGAATAAACGGCCGACCCTGATCTGGGGATGCGATCAGTTCTGCTGTTCGCTGGTCGGCGCCCTTGCCAAAAAAGGGTTCCGCTGCCCCGATGACTTCAGTATCCTGTGTTCCAGCGAAACGGAAATGTCCGAGTGCTTCAATCCCCCGCTTTCGACTTACTCGCAGAACTTTGTGGAGGTCGGATATAACGGAGGGCTCCTGATGATTGAAATTCTGAAAAAGAAATTGAACACGCCGCAAGCGATCCAACTGGCGGAGCAGTATGTCACAAAAGGATTTTATCATAAAAGGGATTCCATAAAAAACCTCAAGGAAGGGAGTGTAAAATGAAACACTTGCAGCGGAAAGAAAAATTCACACTGATCGAGCTTCTGGTTGTAATCTCGATCATCGCGATTCTGGCCGCCATGCTGCTGCCGGCGCTGAACAAGGCGAAGGAAGAGGCCCGGAACATCAAGTGCATCTCGAACCTGAGACAGTTGTCACTGGCATTCATTGCGTATGGCGACGATTATTCCTCCATGCCCGGCTGCACCTATATCGGCAGCGTTTACGTTTCCTGGCCCGGCTTCCTCTACCCTTATCTTTCGACCAAAACCACTGTCAACAACACCTACTGGATCAGCGACAAG
This sequence comes from Lentisphaerae bacterium ADurb.Bin242, assembly GCA_002069785.1. Classification (GTDB taxonomy): domain Bacteria; phylum Verrucomicrobiota; class Lentisphaeria; order Victivallales; family UBA1829; genus SIG94. The sequence continues at coordinate 19,715 of MWCA01000060.1, forward strand.
CTTTTCCGGTGCGACGAGTTCGTCAGCACCAATCCGCACATGTCCTACTCCATGAACAACTATCTCATGTTCAAGAAAACTTCCGACAACAATCTGCGGAAACGCCCGAACTCCATTTTCGTGGTGGGGGAAGGCAAGAAAACCCTGACCGTCACCTATGCATCGGTTCCGGATGATATCGACCAGACACGTCACAAGCACAAATCGAGCAATATGCTCTTCGCCGACTGGCACACGGCCGCGATTCCGATGAACGATCCGAAAATCAGCACCTCCAACATCAGTTCCGGATATTTCAGAACGTATTATTGAAAGGAAAGTCATGAAAAAAGTATTACTCCTCATTCCGGCACTCCTTTTCATGTTCGCCGCCAGGGCGGAAACCATTCGCATCCCCCTGCTGCGGTTCGACACGCCGGAACAAGCGGCCGGAGCGTTTTTCAATCCATGGGGCGGTTCCAGAAAAGGTTCCGCCCGGTTCGATGCCGCTTCCCGGTCTCTGCTCCTGAAATATGAAAACAGCTCCGTCACCTTCTCCCACAAGGCGCTGCCCGAACCGCTGCGTGAACTCGTCCGCCAGTCTCCGCCCGATCAATATTATCTCCGTTACAGGGTCATCCGTCAGGAAGGGACATCCGAAGTTCAGTTCTTCACAAAATATTCATACGTGACTCCCGGCGGGCTGCGCCGTTCGGGAAAGATGGAAACCGTGTCCTGGCCCCCCGGAGGCTGGTGCCGGGAAAAAGAGCGTCTCCGTCCGGAAGACCTTTCCAACCTTCATCTGGTTTTTCATGGAAGCGGAGAAATCGAAATATATGAAATCGGCGCCCTGTATGAATTATCTCAGGCCAGACAAATTTCCGCCGATAAAACTCTGGACGCCATCTATCCGGAAAACGGAAGTTTTCTCATTCCCTCCCTGAATGTGAACGCCGATCCGGAGAATCCGACGGAACTTCGGATTTCCCCCACGGAGCGGGGAGTGGAAATTCAGGCGGTCTGCCGCAAGAAAAACATGATTCTCCTGAAAGCATCTTTTGAGGAGAATACCCCCGATATCTGGAAAGATGAATCGCTCGAACTTTACTTCGATTTCCAGAAAACCGGGATGAAATTCCGCAAAATCGGATTCAATGCCAATGGAAAATTCGGCGGAATCACCGGCGCGTTGAATGCGTCGGGAATCCATACGAAAACCCGGAAATCGGTTGAAGGCTGGACCGCGGACATCTTTGTTCCGTGGACATTTCTCGACCCTTCGGGGAAAAAACCATTCCTGCTCGGATTCAACGCCACCAGGAATTGTTATGCGGAAGACGGCCGCTTGATCCGCAGCGGCTGGAAAACCGTTGTCTGGAATGCCTGCGGAGAATTCGGAACCCTGGCTGTTTCCGGCGATTCGAAAGGGAATTTCCCCGCTCCCGGACTGTTCCAAACCGAACCGGGAAAATTTTACCTTTTCCCTGAAGACGAGGCGTATGTCCGTATCTTCACGCCGGATGGAAAACTCTTTGTCCCTGAACAAACCTTTCGTTCGGACTCGGGACGCCGGGTCCTCCCCTTCTCGATCCCGTTGACGGACTCGGGAATTTACACCATTCTCGCGGCCTCCCGGAAGAACGGAAAAGCCGGAATTTTTGCGGAGTATGCGGTCCATGAAAACCGGCTGGATCAGATTCCGGAACTGACCCAGGACGCCGTCACCCTGTTTCCGATCCCGAAACTGTTCCGGAAAACCGGCAAAACCATCCGGCTTGATTCTTTCGGGAGTTATTCCGCACCCGCCTGCGGAGAAGCCGGAAAAGCACTGGCGGCAACACTTCAGGATTTTTACGGACTTGCCCTTCCGGAAAAGGAAAATTCCCGGATTCTCATCGGGCTTTTGGATCATCCGGCGGTTCAAAAGGAAATCCGGCGTCTCGGCCTGGAAAAGGAACTCGTCAAAATTCAATATGACGGTTTTCTGATCCGGATCGAACCGGACGGAATTCTTGTCACGGCCAACAACTCCGCGGGAATCACATTCGGAGCCAATGCACTTTGTGACCTCATTAAAAGATGTTCCGGAGACACGGGCGACGCGATCGTGCAGACCGCGCTGGTCGTCGACTGGCCGCGGGTGAAAAACCGGGTGTTCGGACAGATGATGAATTCGTATTACCACCGGAACAAATATCAGGCGAAGGAGTTCATTGAATTTCTGCGCCGGTTTTCGGTCGCAGCCCGTTACAATTCCTATGCGTTCGACATCGGCGACTATTATCAATGGGATTGCATGGAGAAAGTGGGACATCATTCTCTCGCCTGGACAAAGGAGGACTTTGCGAAAATCGCGGAGTTTCTCAACGGCAGCGGACTGATCCTCCTTCCCACCGTCCAATCGCTCGGACACATGGAATGGTGGCTTTTCAACCGGAAGGATGCTTTCCCCGAACTCCGCGAAGACGGAGGCAATCAAGTCCTTTGCACCGGGAATCCGGAAAGTCTCAAACTTCTGTTCGCCATCTATGACGAGTATATCGCGATGTGTTCGAAAAAGAAAGAAACCGAACCGGCCTATTTTCTGACGTGTCTGGACGAGGTTCGCTGGCAAACGGCGCTGGTCCCGGAAGAAAAACGGTGCAGGCGGTGCGCCGGAAAACCGAAAAACGAGATATTTCTCGAGCATGTCAAACGGCTGGACCATTTTCTGGAAAACCGCAAACTGAAGATGGTGATGTGGAGCGACATGATCAACGAATCGCACAATGGTCTCAATGCGTTCAAGTGTGCGGAAATCGCGGATAAAATCCCCCGGGAGGTGGTGCTCGCCCACTGGTCCGGACTGGACTTTCCCCGGATTCCGGAACTGTCCCGGAAAGGACACCTGAACTGGAAACTCCTAACCGGATACCAGGACTCCCACACGGGCGAAGAAAATCTGGACGGATACGGAATGTGGTGCTGCACCTATAACTGGTGGCTTTCCGCCACACGGTGCAAAGAACAGGGCGTCTATGGGATTCTTGCCCAGGCGCTGGTGGCAAACCAGGCCTGGGATCAAATCCCGGAAGGAACGAACAGCTGGAAGAAAATGATACGAATGTATGGCAACTTCCTGATGCGGAACTGGAGCCGCAAACCGCTTCCCCATGCCGGAAAAACATTTTTCGTCGTGAATCTGGACAACCATTCCACAAAAACGGACGGCCCGTGGTTCGAACGCGATCGGCGGCGCGATCTTTCCAGTGTCGACTTCTCCGCAAAAGAGATTGCCGGCATTCCTGTCCGAATTCCGGAAAGGGAGGGTAAAAAATCTTACGCGGCTCCCGGACAATCCATCCCGATCGGACGAAAGGCGGCTTCCCTGATTCTTCTTCACGGAATTGATCTCCCGGAAACGGCGGCAAAAGATTTTTTCAAGTTCGAAAATTACAGGGATGAAACATTCGGTCCCGTCGTGGCGGAATACATTGTTGCATACGCCGGAGGTTTCGAGGAACGATTCCGGATTTTCTACGGCTGGAATGTCTCGGACTGGCGTCTGAAAGAAGGGGCTTCGGAGACCTTCGCCCGTTATCCCGGCGACGCCCGCTGGCTGTTCACCGGGAAAACAATTGCGGCGAAAGAGAAAAATTTTCCGGAAGATGCCGGAGTTTACCAGTATGAATGGGTGAATCCGCATCCCGGGAAGGAAATCAAGACGGTTTCGTTCCAATCCGCCCGACAGCATGCAAAGTATTTCCTGCTGTCCATGACATTGCGGGACGTAAAATAAAGCGGTCCCGGTTCTCTTTCGAAGTGGAAAGCATAGGAAAGCGCGAAACGGCTTATTTCCCGGCTTCTTTTGGAACCGTGACAGCCAGAAGCAGATTGCCGATCGCCATCAATGCGGCGAAAACGAAGAGCATACTGACCCCGAATTTCTGCCAGACCCATCCGCCCGCAAGCGCGGCCAGAATGCTGATCAGATGGTTGATGGAAATTCCCGTCGTGATCGTCGAGGTCACCTCTTCATTGGAATTGGAAATGGCCCGCACATAAAGATTGGAGGCCAGAGAGGCGTTGCTGAGGACCGCGTCAAGAAGGTAATTGGCGCAAACCACAATGCCGGCGACCGCAGGGGAAAACCAGGAGCCGGCAAAACCGTAAAATATGCACACGAAAAAGAGAAGAACCGTATCGTAGATCATGACGTTGCGGTAGCCGAAACGGTCGGTCAGTTTTCCGATCAGGGGGGCGCACACGATGTTGACTCCGGCGCAGACGGCCGCCAGCGTCGCCATGAATGCCGTGTCCCGGTGATAGATCAGGATCAGCACGTAAGGCGCAAAGGTCAGGAAAATCTGCTTGCGCGCCCCGTGGAACAACTCCAGAAGATAGAATTTCATATATTTCCTGCGGAAGTAAAGGCGCGGCCTCCGGACCGCTTCCCCGGTATCGCGGCAGCCGAGCGTAAAAAAGAAGCTTACGGCGGTCAGAAGGCAGATCAGCCCCCAGACAATGTTGTAGAGCAGAAGCTTGTTCACGACGCCGAACCATTGGAGTCCGGCAAAAAAGACCGCCGCGGTGAGGAGGCTTCCGGTCACCTGTCCGGCATTCATGACCCCGGTCACATATCCCAGCGAAGCCCCGCCGCTTCCTCTTTTGGCGATGTGCATGGCGATGGTCGCGCGAACCGGCATCAGGATGTGCTCGCCCGTGCTCCAGACCATGATCAGCAATGTGATGAACGCCTTGTCCGGAGACAGCAGAAGGCCGGCCACTCCGAGGATGGCGATCAGCGTCCCGAGACGCAGAATTTTGACCTCGGTCTTCTTGTGCATCAGAGCCAGGATGAACACCAGCAGAAGGCCGGGCATCTCCCGGAAAAACTCCAGCACACCCCGCTGGAATTCATTCATTCCGCCGTCTGCGAGATAATTGTTCAGCACGCCGACGAAACAGCCGGCGGCGCACCCCCAGAAAAGAATGCTGGTAAAAAACGCATCCGCCCCGGACTTGCTTTTGAAGCGGCTCAACAGATTCCGAATCGAATTCATTTTATTTTTATGGCCTTGAAGGTGAAAAGATATGGTCGCCGTACCGGATCTGCGCGGTCACGGAACTGCCGCGTTGCGCCATCCCATGGATCTCGTTGGCGGCGACTTGAAAACCGGTGTGTTCGGCGGCGGTGGCGATAATTTTGGCCGCAAGCAGGATTCCCTGTCCGCCGACGCCCGACAATAGGATATTTTGAACCATTTGAGGATCTCCAGAAAGCGGATAATATACTATCCGATGGTTCGATTTCAAACTTTTCTTTGTTTTTCCTCTGAAATGTCAAGGGAGCATCCTGCCTCCGATCCCGTTCTGCCCGCCGATGCACCGGCAGACGACCAGGCCGATGGTGTTGATTATGGGTTCGAAGAGGAATCCGAAAAAGCCGAACCCGCTTGTGAAGACATTGCTTTCAATCCTGAAAGACGCGTTTCTCCAAGGGGTCATTGCTATTCTGGAGAATCAGATTTTCTGAATCTTCTTATGGACAAGATTGCAATGGAAGCGATGCATCCGCAAAGAGATGCAAAATACAGTCCGGATAAACCGCCGGCAATGAACTTGGGAATTGCAATTTGTTTATTGAACTCCCATCGCGTTGGCTGGTATTGAATTTCAGGAGATTCCATTGCTTGTTGTACAAAAGCGGAATGCTTCCAGGATTCATAATTATGACTACCACATGAAAAAACGGCTGCTCCGACCAGTATGGCGATTACCAACCCGAGGACATAACCTTTAAAATGATTGGCTTTGTCCATTAACCATGCCGACAACACAACAAATATTCCGCTGAAAACGAACATCGCAAGATAAACCATAAGCGGAGAGCTATATTCCGGCGTGATATGAAAATATGACAATGCGATAAAAGGCAAATGTCCGACAATCAGTCCTAACGCCAATCCTCGCGTTTCAAATCCCGGGAAGAATAAGAGCACGGCAAGCAACAACAGCCATAAACCAATAAATGCGATTCTGTTTTTGAACATAATCCATATCCTATTCGGTTACTGCGGAATCTTCTCAAGTTCTTTTTCCGCATGCACGGCGGCTACGCGGAGATCGTAGTTCGACTGGAGATTGCTCCTGAATTCCGGTCCGCTTCCGAAATACTTGCCGAGCCGCAGCGCGGTGCCGGTGGGAATCACCCGCGTCTCTTTGATAATCGTGTTGATGCGCGAAGCCGAGATATGGATGTCCATCACTAAATTGTTCTGGCTGATGTGCATCGACTTCAAGAATTCCTCGGAGAGAATTTTACCCGGATGGATCAGGTTTTTCGTTTTAATCATGATTTACCTCCTCATGGAAAATCTTCTTTCGATTACGAAAGAAGCGTTTGTCAGGGACAAACGACAAATTGCCTATGACAGCGATTTACGGATTTTCAGGAGTTCCGTTTTCAGTGACGGAAGATTTTTCTTCGCGGCTTCCCAGATAAAACGGTAATCTGTTTTTATGTAATCATGAATTAAAACGTTACGCATGCCGATCATACTGCTCCAGGGAATTTCCGGATGTCCTGCCCGAAATTCATCGGACAAGCGTCCGGCGGCTTCGCCGAGAATGGCAAAATTCAAAGAAGCGGCATCCTGTTTCTCGAAAGATTTCATAAATTCATCATAAGGAACGGCCGTTATCGTCAGTATTTTTTCGATGGACAGCAGCATGTGATCAATTCTGTCAAGATCACGATTCATAATGCGACCATGTCCTCTCTGACGCTTCTGGAAAAAGCATCGTCGCGCAGGATATTTGAAACGATCACATCCACTTTTTTATGCAGACATTGCGAAAGATCATATTCCATTCCGGCGTGGTCGAAGAGGGTTGCACCGTCATTGAATTCGACAACAAAATCGATATCGCTTTCAGGAGTTTCCTCTTTGCGGGCGCAGGAGCCGAAAACATATACCCGGCGGGCATTATGCTTTCGCGCAATCCGATAAATTTTGGAACGCATCCGATGCAGTTTGTCAAGCCGGCACATGCCCGGCCTCCTTTCCGCGTCAGCGGATGACGGGTTGAAGTTCCGCGGGATCGGAAAATCGCACCTATAATCCGAATGTTTGAAATATACACCTCCTGTCGGGAAAAATCCACCTGCATCCGGATTTTTACGGAGAGCCCCATATCACAGGAGAGAAAAGAGCGTCATGTCCGGAAATACCGGAACTTGCCGACATTCCCGATTCCCGCCTTGAGCGTTTCCCGGAAAAGAGAATCCTTTTTTCGGTTCTCTATTTGCAAAACCATGCTTTTGAAGGTAAATTGAATTTCGTATATTTTTAACCGGAGAAAGACTCATGGCAAACGATATTTCAAGAGTGAAAGCTCTGATCATTACCGGCGTCGGGCTGAACTGCGAAAAGGAAACCGCCGCCGCTTTCACCGCCGCCGGCGCAAGCGCGGAACAGATTCACCTCAACGACCTGCTCAACGGCAAACGGAGCCTTTCCGAATTCCATATTCTTGCTTTCATCGGAGGTTTTTCCTTCGGCGACCATCTTGGATCGGGCACGGTGTTTGCGAACCGCCTGAAATTCCGTCTTCACGATGAACTCCTGAAGTTCGTCCAGGCCGGAAAACTGATCATCGGCATCTGCAACGGATTCCAGACGATGACCCGCCTCGGGCTCGCGCCCGCGCTGGACGGCAAATATTTCGAACCGCAGGCAGCCTTGACGCACAACGATTCCGGCGTCTTCCGCGACGACTGGATCACGCTGACCGTCAACCCGAAGTCCCCCTGCATCTTTACGAAAGGGATGAACGTTTTCCGGCTCCCGATCCGCCACGGGGAAGGAAAATTCGTCGCCGGGGAAGAAATACTCCAGCGAATCGAAGCGGAAAATCTTGTCGTGCTCCGCTACTGTGCGCCGGACGGCTCGCCCGCCAGAGGATTCCCGCAGAATCCCAACGGCTCGCTCAACGACATCGCCGGAATCTGCAACTCCACGGGACGCATTTTCGGCCTCATGCCGCACCCGGAGGCATTCCTTTCCCCCTTCAACGCACCGGATTGGCAAACTCGAAAACTGGAAGGTAATCTTCCGGAATGGGGCGAAGGCAAGGTCGTTTTCGACAATGCCGTGAAGTTCGCCGCCGAAAATCTCCTCTGACTGCCGCCCGGCAGATCAATACATCTCCTGGAGACCGCCCTTCACGCAATATCCGCCCGGGCCGCTCTGACGGCCGGAAGGAACGCCTTCGATCTCTTTTGAGCGGAAGATCACGAAAGCATCTCTTTTCCGGGATTGCGCGAAGAAACTTGAATTCGGAAGAAACGATAGTACATTGTATTCCTTCGCCGAAACCCTTTGAAACATCTGGAAAAGTCCTGCCAAAATGATGAATTTGAATGAATACAAGAATCCTCTTTCCAGCGTCCACTTCATCGGATGTGAAGGCGCGGGCACCCGGCCGCTACGGAAGATTTTCGCCGAACTCGGTTTTCAGACCTCCGGTTCGGACATGATCCTGAACGGGCATGACGTCCGGAACCTTCCGACCGCGGACGGCTCGAAGCTGCTGGTGGTCTACAGTTCCGCGATCCCGGCGGACAACCCGGAACTCGTCCGGGCGCGGGAGATCGGCGCGGAGTGCATTCTGCGCGGCGAAGCTCTCGGCTTCCTGGCCGGATTGTTTCAGACCGTGATCGCGGTCTCCGGCTCCCACGGCAAGACCAGCGTGACCGCCATGATCGCCCATCTTCTCAAGGAAAACGGGCTGGAGCCGGGCTACATGGTCGGCGGGAAAGTCAACACATGGGAGGAAAGCGGAAGCGCCGGTGCGGGAAAAATCTTTGTCTGCGAGGCGGACGAAAGCGACGGCACGCACACGGCGATCCACTCGTCCGTGGCGGTGGTCACCAATGTGGAGGACGACCACGTCTGGAACTTCGAATCGCCCGAGAAGCTCAAGGAGAATTTCCGCACTTTCACGCGGCAGGGAAAGATGCTTGTTTCCCCGGACAACCCGCTGTTTTCCGGACACCCGAATTATGTGAAACTTCCCCTGAACGCCCTGCTCGAAGGCAAAGAATTCGAGACATTCGGCCATTATTCGAGAATCAACCTGAACACCGCCGTTGAAACCGTGGTCCGGAGCGGGCTTCTCGAGAGTGAAAAAGCATTGAAGGCGGCGAGGACCTATCCGGGCGTCGCGCGCCGGATGGAGCATCATTGCAGCACCTGCACATTTTCGCTGTATGAGGACTACGCCCATCATCCGACGGAACTGGCGGCCTCGATCCGCTCCTTCCGTGAGTTGTATCCGGGGCGGAAGCTCACGGTGGTTTTCCAGCCGCACCGTTTTGCCCGCCTGAAAAAATATTTCCATGAATTCGCGTACGAGCTCGGCAAGGCGGACCGGGTTTTCATCACGCCCGTTTTTGCGGCATGGACGGCGTCCGATACGCTCAGCTCGCGCGATCTGGCAAAGGCGATCGGCGACAAGGCGCGGGCACTGGAAGGTTCCTGGGAATCCATGGCGCGGACCGTCCGCGATTCGCTGGAATACGGCGGCCTGATCGCGGTCATCGGGGCCGGAGACATCAAGGAGATCATCGAGCCGCTGAATAAAATTCTCTATCCGTTCCATGACGTCGGAGTGATCGTGGCCGCTGGAGGAAGTTCCGAGCGCTTCGGAACCGGCAACAAACTTTTCGAAGACCTGGGCGGGGTGCCTGTTTTCATCCGGACCCTTCTGGGGCTCGCGCCCGTGCTCGAGAAGAAAAACCGCATCTTCCTCCCGGTTCCGGAAGCCCTGCGCGCCGAATTTGAAGAACATCTGAAAAAATATCTTCCTTCTTCGCTGGAAGTCACGGTTGTGTCCGGCGGAAAAACACGCACGGAATCGGTGAAGAACGCTTTGAAGGCGATGCCTCCGGAAGTCAAAATCGTCGCGGTTCACGATGCGGCTCGTCCGTTCGTCACGCCGGTGGAACTTGAGGATTGCGTGGAAGCCTGTTCCCGATTCGGCGGCGCCATTTCCGCCACCCGGATCACCGACACGGTCAAGGAAGCCGATCCGGACAACAGGATTGTGCGCACGCTGCCCCGCGAAAAGCTGTGGGCGGTCCAGACGCCGCAGGTGTTCCGGCGCGAACTCCTCGAAAAAGCCTACGCCGAAGCGGAAAAAAGCGACCGCGCCTTCCCCGACGACGCTTCGCTGGTGGAGACATTTACCGATACGCGCGTCAAGCTGGTTCAAAGCTACACGTACGGCGGCAACCGGAAGATCACCTATCCCGAAGACCTCGAGACGGCCCGGTGCTATGTCTCCGGACTTGCCGGAAAGGTTTCCCGCTGAGCAGAATATTCCCGCGGAACGGGCTGGAGGTTCAGGCGTTTTTCTCCACGATTTTCACCTCGATTTTTCGGACGATGTCCGAGTCCGGCATCGGCATTCGTTCCGCCTCGGGATGCTGGGTGCGGAACCAGGTGTTCTGGCGGCGGGCGAACTGCCATGTGGCGGTCGTGATTTCTTCCTGAAGTTCGCCGCGCTTCAATTTTCCGGCAAGATAGGAAGCGATTTCGCGGTATCCGAGGACCTGCCATGCGGTCGGGGAATCGTACAGCCCCTGTTTCAGGAAATGTTCCGCTTCCTCGATCCATCCCGAAGCCAGCATTTTCGCACAGCGTGCGGCGATCCTTTCCCGAAGCGCCGCATTGTCCCACACCAGCACGAAGGAACGGGCGTCCGGACGCGGCGGCGATTTCTTCCACCGCTCCTGAAGCCGGGACATGGGAGAACCGGAAAGGAGAAATACTTCCCGGGCGCGGATCAGCTTGCGGCGGTGAGCGCCGAATTTCGCTAAATCCGCGGGGTCCTCCCGCTCCATGAGGGACTGAAGCGCGGGGAAACGCGTGTCGTTGTCATACAACGCATCCAGTTCCCGCCGGAGCGGTTCGGAGGCCGGAAGCGTATCCAGCCCATACAGAAAAGCCCGCAGATAAAGACCGGTCCCCCCGGCGACGATCGGAAGGCGGCCCCGTCCGCGAATCTCCCCGGCCAGCCGTTCGGCATCGGCGGAAAAACGGTAGACATCGTATTTTTCCGTGAAGTCAATGAGGTCGATCAGGTGGTGCGGGACCCGGCGGCGTTCTTCCTCCGAAGGTTTGGCGGTGCCGACATTCAACCCGCGGTAGACCTGCATGGAATCGGCGGAAATGATCTCGCCGGAAAACCTTTCCGCCAGCTCCAGCGTCAGCGCGCTTTTGCCGGAGGCGGTCGGTCCCATGATCACCGGCAGAAGAAGGGTCTCATTTCTTGTACTGGACATAAACGGGAGAATCCGGATCGGTTTTCCGGTGCTCCGGACGGAACAGCGTGGAAAGGATGAAGAGGATGACTCCCACGCAGATGCAGGAGTCCGCCACATTGAAAGAAGGCCATACGTATTTCCCGACGTAAAACTGGAGGAAGTCCACGACCGCGCCCCGGAAAATACGGTCGATCGAGTTTCCCACGATTCCGGAGATCACAAGGAAAATGGCGAAATACCGTTCCGCCCAGCCGTCGGTCAGCGACCGGAGGAACCAGATGGCCGAGAGCATCACCAGAATGGAGATCAGCAGCAGGAACCAGCCGCGCCCCGAGAGGATGCCCCATGCCGCGCCGGTGTTGGTGATATAGGTGAGATTGAAAAATCCGGAGATGACCGGAACCCTCGAGCCGAACGGAATGCTTTTTACGACCCAGTATTTGCTGTACTGGTCCAGGACCACCAGCAGCAGGCCGAGGATCAGCGCCCACCAAAGGAAACGCCTTTCCTCCGCGGGCACAATCCGGTCCAGTTGACTGCTTTGGAAAAAGCTCATCGGCGGTTATCTTCTGAAATCGTCCATTTCTTCGCGCCTGGACTTGCATTTCGTGCAGTATTTCGCGTAGGGCTTGGCTTCCAGGCGTGCGCGGGGAATGACTTCTCCGCAGTCCAGGCAGATGCCGTACTCGGAGTCTTCCAGACGCTGGAGCGCTTCGTCCACCATCTCCAGAACGTCCACTTCCTCGGACATCAGGCCGAGTTCAAAGTCATGACGGAAGTTGTCGGTTCCGAGGTCGGCCATGTGGGTCGCCATGCCGGCGCGTTCTCCGGCGGAATCCTTGCGGGAGGAAAGGACTTCGTCCGAATGAAACTTGATCTGCTCGCCGAAAGAGGTGCGGACGGCCATCAGGAGGTCATAATAAAACTTCTTGTCCGTCTTGGAAAGCTTCAGTTTCCGCAAAGGTTCGTCCTTCGGCTTTTTGCCGGAATTTTTTTTCACGGACTTGGCCGGCAGGGTCTTCCGGGGAACGGGAACCACCGTTCTGGCGGCAGCGGGGGGAGCCGTTTTCTTTTTTACCGGAGCGGCAGCCGGAGCGGGCGTTTTTTTCACAGGAGATGACGCCGGTTTTTTCCCTGCGGGACCGGACGCGGCTTTCGGAAGCGCAGCGGTCTTTTTTCCAACCGGCTTGACAGCGGCGAGCTTCTTGTCCGCAGTCTTTTTCGCTGTCGTGGAGTGCTTGGGTATGGACGCAACGGCTCGCTTCGCTTTTTTTTCCATGTTACACCTTCCTGATTGGTGAGTTATGATTCTCGCAAACTCCTGCTTTAATTGACTAATATAATTCCTTTTTGAAGAATTTTCAAGAATGAATGTCAGCATTCCGTGAAAACAATTGGCGAAACCCCTGTTTTTTCGACTTGACGCATCCCTTTTGGCGGGGTAAATTGACTCCGTTGCTTCATCATTGTAAAACGGAGGATCCAAAATGTTGAAAATCAAAAGCGGCGACAAAATCCTTTTCACGGGCGACAGCATCACCGACTGCGGCTGTTCCGCCAGCGAGAACATCAATTTCCTCGGCCACGGATATCCCGTGTTCATTGCGGCCCTCCTCGGCGCCCGCAAGCCGGAACTGGAACTGACCTTCGTCAATACGGGGATTTCCGGCCACCGGGTGTGCGATCTCAAGGGCCGCTGGGAACGGGATGTGATCAACCACAAGCCCAATGTCGTTTCCATTCTGATCGGCATCAACGACGTCGCCTCCCGCTATTCCTGCGACACTCCGAAAAGCGCGCTGGAATTCGAGGAGGAATACCGCTTCATCCTCGAAAAAACACGCAAGGAACTCCCCGGCACCGGAATCATCCTGATGGAGCCGTTCGTTCTCCCCCTGCCCGAAGACAGACGCCTCTGGCGAGACGACCTCGATAAGAAACTCCAGGTGGTCCGCGACCTCGCTGCCGAACTGGCAGACGTCCTGATCCCTCTGGACGGCATTTTCAACACCGCCGCCTGCCGCCGCGAAAAATCCTTCTGGACTCCGGACGGCGTTCACCCGACTCCGGCCGGGCATGCCCTGATCGCTGAAAACTGGATCGCCTCCGTTTCCTTTTGAAGAACGGACGCCCCATGATCGATCTGCACACGCACAGCATCGCATCCGACGGTTCCGACACGCCTTCGGAACTGCTCGGTCTTGCTCTCGAAAGAAAACTCACCGGAATCGCTCTGACCGACCACGACACGCTTTCCGGACTGCCGGAGTTCCTTGCCCGCGCCAGAGGGGAAAACATCATCGCGGTTCCCGGACTGGAAATTTCTTCTTCGCTCTACAATAAGGAAATCCATATCCTGGGACTGTTCATCGACCCCTCTTCCGGAAAGCTGGCGGATTTCCTTCTCAAGACCCGGCAGAACCGCAACAGCCGCAACAGCCAGATTCTCGAAAAGCTCAACATCATGGGATACCGGATCACCCTCGAAGAACTCGAAAGCTTCGCACAGGGGGAGAGCATCGGACGCCCCCACCTGGCGCGGCTCCTTGTGAAAAAAGAGTATTTTGAAACCATTCAGGACGCTTTCGACCACTGTCTCAAACGGGGAGCGCGGGCCTATTCTCCCCGGGTCCTGGCGCCGCCGGAAGAAAGCATCCGGGTGATCCACGAGGCCGGCGGGCTTGCCTTCTGGGCGCATCCG
>MWCA01000061.1 GCA_002069785.1 Lentisphaerae bacterium ADurb.Bin242
GGTGCGTTGACTGTCCCGCCGGAATCGAACGGAACTGTCCCGATTCCGCCGTCAAGATTTACCTTCGCGACCGCCTGCGCAAAGGCCATGTCCTCTGGCCGGTGAATGTGCTGACAACAGATGTTACGGAGAAAGGCGTCCGGCAAGCCCTGCGCGAAGGACCGTACGGACGGTGTGTATTTGCGTGCGACAACGATATGGTCGATCATCAGGTCGTGAACATGGAATTCGACGGACGGAGAACCGCCTCGATGACAATGACCGCCTTCTGCACCGAACGGGGCCGGCAGACACGGATTTTCGGCACGCGCGGTTCGCTTTCGTCCGACGGGGAAACCATTCTCGTCACGGATTTCCTGACGGGGAAAGTCTCGCAGTACAGCACTTTCCTTCCGAACGACAACGGAATTCTCTCCGGACACGGCGGCGGCGATCTGGGACTGATGAGGACATTCATCGAAGCCGTCGCATGCAATGACCGGACCCGAATCCTTTCGGGGCCCGATGAAACGCTGGAAAGCCATCTGATCACGTTCGCGGCAGAAGAATCGCGCCGCGCGAACCGGGTCATCGAGATAGCCTGACCAGACCGGCCGCCGGTTCATCATCGAAATAAAGCAGATGGAACGGCGGATGACTGTTTGCAAATCCGGAAAAATACATTACATTATTTTCAATTATACTTATCACTGTGCATAAACCGGATGAATTTCATGGACTCCGAAAAAAAGCTTTTCAGCACGACCCGTAAAAATACAATTCTGTTTTCCCTGTATCTTCTGGCAACCCTGATCCTGGTATTCTACCACGAACCGTGGCAGGATGAACTCCATATCTGGTGCGTGGCACGCGATCTGAGCATCCCCGAGATTTTTTACAGGATGCGTTTCGACGGACATTTCGCGCTCTGGTATCTGCTGGTGAAACTGTTTGCCTCCACGGGTTTTCCGCTCTCCACGCTGAATCTGATAAGCTGGCTTCTGTGCGCGGCCGCCGCATGGCTTTTCCTGCGGTTCGCCAAACTGAACTTCTGGGGGAAGGCGCTCTTTCTGCTGTCCTGTCCGATGATTTATTATTTTCCGGTCATAGCCAGGCCCTATGCGCTGATTCCGCTTTCGTTATGTTTCGTCGCTCTGCTGTATCCGGTACGACTGAAAAAGCCTTATTGCTACGCGCTGGCCCTGGCATTCCTCGTGCACACGCATGCCTACATGGAAGGGCTGGCCGGAATGGCGGCCCTGCTGTTCGCCGTCGAATTGTTCCGGCACACCCGGAAAAGAACGCTTGGTAAACGGATCGGCATCCTGGGGCCGCTCGGAGTCATCGGGCTCAGTGTGATTCTGGCGTTCATTCAGGTATTCCCGGCCTTCGGCGCTTCCTCGGTCACGCCGGCGTCTTTCTGGGATATTTTCAAAGGAAATACGGGAGCGCGTCTCGAATATGTTCTGCAAATGCTTCCCGGAACCTACGCGCTCTGGCTTGGAAAACTGGCGGGATATTCCCTGACCGCTTTTCTTTTCTATGCCGCGATTCTCCTTGGCATGCTGGGATTGTTTCTGTCCAGAAAAAAAGCGCTGCTTCTGTTCATCGCCGCTTTCGCCTGGCAGATTCTCTTCGCCGTGTTCATTTACCCGATGACGCTGCACCGCGTCTATCTGCCCCTGCTGCTTCTGGTTTTCTGCTTCTGCCTGCCGGCTTCCGGAAAATCCCCCAAAACCGGACGGATGGTGAAATGGCTGTCGGGAGGGTTGCTGTCCATCCTACTGCTTTCGCTGCTCACCTACCCGGATACGCCCTATTATGCCATGAACGACTTGACCTTTCCCTTTTCCAATCAGGGGCAGATTACGTACTTCATCGAAAAAAATCTTCCCCCGGATGCCAAAATTGTGGTTTTTCCGCCGGACCTGATTACCGGAACCTTCGGGGCTTACCTGCCGGGACGCGTTTTTCACAGTTCTGCGGACAACCAGCCGTTCACGGTTTACCTGAAAAAAGGGAAAATGCCGGAAAAACTGGATGACGACACCCTCAAAAAATATGCGGACGGACGGAAAGAATTCTACCTGCTGTTCCAGCTGGACGCCCTGGACGCCTACCGTCTTACGGAAGAAAAACTCCGTTCCGGATTCCGGCAATTTGAACTGACTCCGCTCTTTGTCACCAATCCCCGCGCCTTTTTCCCGGCCCGGGAGGACTATTGCATCATCAAAGTATCCCCGCGCAATCCGATCCAATGAACGCCGACCGGTGCAAACGAAAAAGCCGTCCGGAATTTCTTACCGGCGGGAAAACGGGAATATCGGATACTCGAGGGGGGCAAAAAGATGGGGAGCTTGGACAGCCCCATGGAGCGGAATCGACCGGGAGGGGGGAAATTCAATCAGAGCCGGATAATTCCTACATATCCGGATATTCATAGGTTTCGCCGCAATAATTCCGGAAGGTCAGCTTGCTGCCGTCGGCCTTGCATTTGTATTCCGGCAGCAACGGGATTTTGCCGCCGCCGTGCGGAAGGTCAATCACATATTGCGGCACGGCAAGCCCGCTGGTCCATCCGCGAAGCGCATCCATGACCTCAAGTCCCTTTGAAACGGGAGTCCGGAAATGTTCCGTCCCGTAGACCAGGTCGGTCTGGAAAATATAATAGGGACGGACACGCGCAGCGAGGAGCTTCTGCATCAGAAGACGCATGACCGCCGGATCGTCGTTGACCCCTTTCAACAGCACGGTTTGGCTGCCGAGCGGGATGCCCGCATCGGCAAGCCTCCCCAGCGCCTTGGCCGATTGCGGCGTTACTTCGTCGGGGTGATTGAAGTGGACATTGACATACAGCGGATGATATTTCTTCAGCATGGCGACCAGTTTTCCCGTGATGCGTTCCGGAAGGACGCAGGGAGTCCGGGTCCCGATCCGGAGGATTTCCACATGGCGGATGGCCCGGAGCGCGCGCAGAACGTATTCAATCCGGTCGTCTTCGAGCAGGAACGGGTCCCCTCCTGAAATCAGCACATCCCGGATTTCAGAGTGGGCGCGGACATATTCAATTCCTTCATCGATGTGCTTCCGGTCGACGCACATGGGGGTGCGGAATTTGCGTTTCCGGGTACAGAACCGGCAATACATGGCGCACTGGTTCGACGCCAGGAACAGGCATCGGTCGGGATACCGGTGGACGATACAGGGAACCGGGGCGTGTCTTTCCTCCCCGAGCGGATCATCCATCAGATCCTCGTGTCCTTCCAGTTCGCGTTCATCCGGAACACATTGCCGGTAAATCGCGTCTCCCTTGTTTTGAATCAGGGAAAGATAATATGGAGTGATCCGGAACTGAAACGCCGCTGCGACCGCACGTAACCTTTCCGCCGACAACTGAAAGCGGTCTGCCAGTTCATCCACATCGCAGACCGACTTCCACAAAGACATTTGCCATTTTTCCATGTGAGTTTATTCCCCTGTTTTATTTATTGAAAACGCCGGGTAAAAATGAGCCGATCGTCTCCAACTGCGTAAAAATCTTTGATTCTCCCTTCGACCTCATATCCGTTCAAGCGGTAAAAATTCCGGGTCCCCGCGTATTTTTCTGTGGACGATGTTTCGATGACCATCAGGCGTCCGCCGCGTTTGCGGCACTCTTTTTCCGCAAAAGCCAGCAGTTTTCCGCCGATCCCCCGCCGCTGGAGGGCGGGATGGACGACAATCCAGTAAAGATCGAAGGTGGATTCGGTCGCGGGAGTCGGTCCGTAACAGACATACCCGGCAAGCTCACCGTTTTCCTCCGCTACATAGATGATGTAGTCCTTCTGCTCCGGACGGTTCAGCCATATATCCATCAGTTCATAGGCCACCTCCGCCTCCGCCCGGGTAAACATTCCGGTCCCGCGAACAATTTCCAGAAGGGGCTCCAAATCGTTCCTTGCCATCGGCCGGATGAAAAGGGTGTCTGTCATGATTTCCTCCTCGTGGTAAAATTTGCAAGAGCTTCCGTAATAACCGTTTTCACAAATCCGGCATAGGTGAGACGGCTTGCCGCCAGCGCCTTGGCATATCCCGCATCAGGGGAAATATCGGGGTTCGGGTTGTACTCCAGTACAAAAATCCGGCCGTTCCGGTCGACGCGGAGATCGATCCGCCCGTAAGAATTCGCCGCCAGCGCATGATACGCCGACAAAGCGGTATCCTGGAGACGGCTTTTCAGTTCGGGGGAAATGTCGGCCGGGCAACGGGACGGAGTCGTCTTGAACAACGCACTGTCTTCCAGCCATTTCGCTTCATAGCCGGTAATCCGGTCACAGTTCTCCGGCAGACGGGAGAAATCGATTTCGGACGGCTCGAGCACACGGACCGTTCGGCCGTCGGAAAGTACCGCCACGTTGAATTCGCGTCCGTCGATATATTCCTCCAGCAGAATTCCGTCGCGGGGATATTTCTCCAGCAGGAAGGATACTTTTTCCCGCATGGATTTTTCATCCCGGACCACCGCGTCGTGGAAGATTCCGAGGCTGGCGTCCTCGCAGGCGGGTTTGCAAATCAGCGGAAAAGACAGTCCTTCCGGCAAGCGGTCCGGCACCGTTTTCAGGTGAACGCCCGCGGGAACGGGGATGCCCCGGCTGCGGAACAGCTGTTTCGCCAGGGGTTTGTTGCGCGCCATGCCGAGAGTCAGCGGATTGGCGCCGGTGAAAGGGATGCCGGAAAGTTCGAGCAGGGCGGCAAAGTGCATTTCATACCCGGAATCGCCGTTCACCCCTTCGCAGAGATTGAAAACAACGTCCGCTCCGGAATTCACGACGGACTCACAGGCCGCAAGCGGTTCGGAAACGACCAGTTCCTCTGTACGGAACCCAAGCGCAAGACACGCGGTCTTGACGGCTCCCGCTTCATTCCTGACTCCGGCCTCTGAAATAAGGTCCATTTCGTTGGTTTGTTCCCCCACGGCATTGCTGACAATCAAAATCAAAAGTGATAAGTGATCAGGAATATTCATGAATCGCCCCGGGAAAACGTGTTTTCGCCGCGCTGATTACTTTTTGAAAGATTTGAGCATAGGCATATCCGGCGGCCCGCGCCGCTTTCGGGAAACAGGAGTTTTCCTCGGGATCAGGCAGAATCCCGGGGATCGGATTGACTTCAAGGATGTTCGGTTTTCCGTGGGCGTCGAGACGCACATCCATCCGGCTCCAGTCCCGAAGCTCCAATACGCGGAAAGTCCGCCTGACCAGGCTTTCCATCTCGCCGCGCTCCGCCGGGGAAAGAGGCGCCGGACATTGGAAGATCCGCATGGGAGCCTGCGGTGTGTCCCAAACCCATTTTGCCTCATACGAATAAATTTTCCGTGCGCCGGACGGCAGCTGCGAGAAGTCCAGGCCGACGATCGGCAGGACTTCCAGATCATTCCCGTTTCCGATCATCGCAACCGTATATTCCGCTCCGGGAAGGTAGGTTTCGAGAATCACCGGCTGTTCGTAAAGGCCGAAACTTTCTTTGATCCGCGTCCGCGCCTGTCGTTCGTCTTCCACGACCGATTTGTCAAAAATCCCTTTGCTGCTTCCCTCCGCAACCGGTTTCACAATGCAGGGGAACTCCAAACCGGAAAAATCGAGACGCTCCCCCGCCCGGAAGATCCGGAAAGCCGCATTGGGAATCCCGTTGGCAGTAAGAACTTCTTTGCAACGGCCTTTGTGAAGACAGAGCCCGAGCGCCAGCGGACCCGAACCGGTATAAGGAAGGGAAAGTTTCTCGCAAATCATCGGCACATAGGATTCCCGGCAATCCCCGAACAGACCTTCCGCAATGTTGAAAACAAGATCGGGCGCCAGACGCTTCAACCTCATTTCCATTCCGGCATCCGCTTCCAACCCGTGAACCTCATGTCCGAAAGAAGCAATCGCGTCCTTGACAGCACGAATGGTTGCGGCGGAGTCGCCTTCCGCAAAGAGTTCGGCGGAAGCTTTTTCCACAGACGCGGGATAACGCCGCCGATATTCTTTCAGCAACCCGTGTTTACTGCTGTATGCCAAAGCTATTTTCATTTTGCCGGAACTTTTCTCCGCCTTATTCTGCTTCAACTATTGCAGTGCAATGTCTCTTCTCCTTAAATTCAATCATTGCATCATGGGTATCGTTGGAGCTATTTTACCCCTTCAAACAGACCCTATAAATATTTGAGCTTATACCGTAACATATTTTGTTGCAATGTCAAATGGGAAAAGCAATTTTTCGATCCGTAAAAACACTTTTTTTCAAAAAAAGATTTTCCGGATCGAAAATCCGAAGCGGCGGATTCGCACAGTTGAACAAGGAATGCAAGGGAGTCCCGGAGAAATGTTCCAGGGCGGCTAGACCCTCCCGGAGCCCCCGCATCCGGCAATGGCGGAAGGGAAGCATCCCTTGCCGAACCATGGTTCCGGGGATTCCGGGACAGGATTGAAAGCGGCGGGAGGGGAAGTTCTGCCGGACAGGGATTTCGGATATCCGCCGTCCGTGCTTTGGAGAACCCGCGGGATGCGGGGATGTCCTCCATCAGCGGCAGCCTCCGGCTATTCCGGCGGCTTGCGTTCCTGATGTCTGCGACCTTCCTCAGAATGAAACGATCCCGTATGAATTACTGGAATTTCAAGACTTTTAATGACAGCGGAGGGATCGTGATTTGTCCATGAACCGGCTTCGAACAGTGAGAGTCGAAAAAGTAATCCGTTGTTTCCTCCGTATTGGAAAGATTGGCAAATACCGGCATACTTCCCGCATCATCCCAATAAGCACTCATCCCCACGCTCGGATTTGACGATGTACAGCAGCCTTCCCCAGGGGCGGAATGTCTGGCATAGTCTGTGCATTCCTTCAACAGCATTGCGTTTTCCCGGTAAAAATCGGAATAGACTGGCAGGCTGGATGAAACCGTGGCGTGATTCAACAGAGCGCACATGGCATAACGGAGCCGATCCTCTTTAGACGCATTGGACGGCAGCATGTCGCAGACCTGCCGCGGCACAATGTTCATGAAATGGGCGTGCGGGGTGAACATTTCTCCCGAGAATGAGGAAAAACCGCATTCTTCGGTCAGAACCAGCGACGCCATGTTTTCGGCCGCAATATTGGGGTTGTAAGTCAGATGAAGATAGAGTTCGCCGTCATGACCGGCCCGGTCGTGACTCCATTCCAGCAGTTCGAGCAGTTTCCGGAAATCGCGGTGCCGCGGACCGTGTTTCGGATTGAGACACTCCAGCCCGACGCACCAGTCGAAATACATGCCGTCGAAATCGTGATTTCTCAAAACTTCATCGATCGTATCTTTCCGTTTCTGCATCCAGCCGCTGGAAAGACACATCTGATATCCATAGTAACCATTGGGACCGAAGCTCGGAATAATACGGTCGCCTTCCGCCGCTATGCGGCTCCATTCTTCGGCGTGTTCCGGAAACCCACAAGCGTCCGGATGATATTCGTGAAGCGAGAAATAAGGTACAACGGAAATTCCATGCTCATGGGCACGGTGAAACATGTCATCCATTTTCGCCATTTCTTCCGGCGGATACGGCGGATAAGCGGCATCGCGCCAGAATATCCCGTCATTCAAAGTATTGCCGTCATTATGCAGACGCATGAGCGCAACACCGGCACCTTTCAGACGTTTCAGATCATCATCGGTCGGCCAGCGCTGTTTCAAACCGCGGGAAGGAAAGAGGATATTTGAAGCACACGGAGAGAGCGGCACGATCTTTTCACGCACGAACGGAAAAGCGAGACTGAATTCAAAAATATTTTCTCCTTCGAGATACTGCCCTTCGCGGCGGCAATCCAGAGCGGAGAACCGCATTTCGTAGGAATCGAAGCCCCGCCGGTAGGCAAAATATCCCAATTGAAAGCCGGGCAGAGTTCCACCGATGGCGTCCCACTGGGCAAGTTGATCTCCGAGCGTAAACTGGAACCCTTCC
Source organism: Lentisphaerae bacterium ADurb.Bin242 (assembly GCA_002069785.1). Taxonomy (GTDB): domain Bacteria; phylum Verrucomicrobiota; class Lentisphaeria; order Victivallales; family UBA1829; genus SIG94. The sequence goes on from MWCA01000061.1 coordinate 7,932, forward strand.
ACGCCTCGCTGAAGGACCAGCATTGAAACCGGAAGCCAGCGCGAAATATAAGCTTCCGCGTCGCTCCGGGCGGTTCCGGCGTAAAGAGAAATCCAGTTTTTGACATTGTTGGCGCCGTAGGCATACGATGCCTGAATCTGAGTTTCCTGTACAGCAAGACAATTCATGCTTTTCACCGGCCGCAATGTTCCGATCTGGACCATGCCGAGATTTTCGACCCGCCGGGCAGAGATCAGGGCAACACGGTGCCGTCCTTCACCCCAGCGGGTGTATTCCACACGATGGTTCATTTCCAGACCGTCAAGAATCTCTCCGGAATCGTCTGTCAGACTGCAACGAAATTCGAGCACGGGATTGCCGTTCCGTTCGGAAATTATGCATTCTGTTTGGACGGAATTGGAAGAACGATAGCAATGATAGGCGCCGTTTTCAATGATTCCGACCACTGTCGATTGCGGAGCGGCAAAGAGATTTTTTCCAGTTCCGTTTTTAATGACGGCTTCGGAAAGTTCTCCGCCGTGTTCGAGGTCATGAACGCAGCGGATATAACGGTTTTCGACAATAATGCGATTCTTGTCTCTTGTCGCCTGAAAAGGAACGGGACCGGAATGGAATAAGTTCATTCTTGATATCTCCGGAATATTTCGGATATGTCCCCGTTTTTCAGGATGTTTTCCGCGGAAAGAATAAGTGCCGGTCTCATTGCGATCAAGGCAGAAAAGACTTTTCTCATCTTTTTTCATCTCCGTCATTATTTGATTTCTTCAAGTCGAATATTGTCGAACCAAGCGGTTCCTGAGGCTCCCATCAGGTAAAGCAGCAGATACGACTGATGTTTTGCATCATTTGTGTTCGGACCGCTCGTGAATATACATTCCTGATAAGTCCAAGGAATGGTCCCCATCAGCGCGGTGGTCGGGAACCAGCGATTTTTATCATCCATGATATTGATTACTACCCCTGAAAAGCGTCCTTTTTTCTGGACATTTTCCAACCGGACGAAAAAGCCGACTTTATACTTTGTATCGGGCTTAAGTGTCGGCAGGTTCTGACGGACGGCAATTGAATTGCCTTCCGATTCCAGTCGGAGTGAGCACGAACCGGCAACAAAAGTGTTGAAGTCATGGGAAACTTTGACTCCAGCGGGCAACTTATGGTGGTGAATCCAGGGGCCGAACACATTCGAGGCTTTTCCTCGCAGCGCGGAGAAAGTGCTGTCTTTCACCAGATTCTCCGGGTTTCGACGGTCGAAATAAATCGTTCCGAAATTGTCGAGATCATGGAAAATCGCAACCAGATTGCGGTTCAGGAACGGAGTCCAGGAATAATAATTGTCCTCCATGTTTTCCCGGACCTGATGCCGGTTGAAGTTGGCCACGATTCTGTCCGCCTTCCGCAATCCCAGATCGGACAGCGGGATTGCGAGTTCACCGCTCCAGGAATTCTCGCCGGAAATTACTTTGAATTGTAATGCCGGGTTCCATGAGAAAGTTTTGCGATTGATGCCGTGCTTTTCATGGCAGAGAGTCATCAGGCTTCCGGAGGAACTGAGGATGATCTGATAATAGTTCGTCCTCGAACAGTCGGGATTCAGGAAAATCTCGATGCCGTTGTCTTTCCAGGCGTTGGTATCCGTGGAGGAACGTTCGGGAGCGCGGACTTTCTCCATCAGCGGTTCCGTGAAATCGAAAGCAATGTAAAGATTTTTCGCATCCGCGGTCAGAACCACGCGGGAACGGTCTGTATTTTTGCCGTCGAGATTCTGCAGATAGATTCCCTCTTGCCGCCAGATGGGTTCATCGAGCCTGCCGTCGACCGTCACGGTTTCGCCTGGCGGAAGAGACACGGCGTCAGCGTCGAAACGCGGGATGGAATCGATCTGCCGGTCATATTGTTCCCCGTAACGGAGAATCACATCCAGAAAAAGTTTCCGGAAAAGTTTGACCCGACCGAGCGAATCAGCATCACCGGATGCCAGCTTTTCCGCCTGGTCGAACATGGCTTTGAGCAAGGCACGTTCGGCTTTGCTGTAAATGGCGGTCCATGCCTCATGGTTGCTGGCCGTAATGTTGCTTGGGCCGAGGTCAGTCATCACCGGGTCCTTGAGCAACTTGTGAGTCCACAGATATTCGATTCGTTCGAAGAATTTCTGCATACTCGGAGCCGCCGGACCGAACAGTCGGTGGTAATAATCGGAGAGTAGCGCATCCACGTCTGTTTTGTTGTCCCAGCAAACCTTGCCGAAGACATAATATTGCGGTAGGTTGAACTGGTAATAGTCGGTTTCACTTTCGAGGAATGCGCCATGAATCAGTGGAGCCAGTTCCTTGTAATATTTGCCGATACACAGTGGCGTCGTATGTGGAATGCCGGGAAAAGTCTTGTCCGAGTGTTTGTTGGAATAATTCCAGAGCCAGACCTTGTGTCCGCCGTAATCCACCCATTGACGGATTCGTCCGGTATTTTGTTTCTGTGTCTCTGGATAACGCTCGGCCCAAGCCCCGGTAGTGGCGACCATCACATAGACGTTAGGGGGCATTTTGCGGCCGCGGGGAATATACTGATATGGGGTATAGGACATGTTGGTCACAATGCCGGGCACTTTTTCCTCGATAAGTCGTTCCGCAAGGTCGAAGACAAATCCCCAGTAAAAATCGGAAATGGTCTGCTCATCTTTCATGAATGGTTTGCATTTTTCACACTGACAGCGCATGAAACTGTCGCCCGGCATGGCACAAAAGACTTTTCCCGGCTGCTGTGCGGTCGGATCCCAGCCAATTCTCCCGCTACCGGTCAGAATGCCGCGCTTCGAGGCCGGTTCATTCAGCAGGCACGATTTTGCATCCTGATACAATTCTTCCTTGACGCCGCTGGTGTAGCAGTAGTGCGACATCCAGACATCTCTGCGCTTGTCCGTAACACGCCTTCCGCTCGAATCGAGAAAGAAATATTCCGGATGCGTTTTCCCGAAGCGCTGCCAGTAGCCGAGATTGCCAAGTCCATGACAGCAGGGGACATACTGGGTTTGAAAACGCATCCGGAGATAATCCAGATTGCGTTCGTATATACCGTTTTCCGGAAGAAAGTGTTTGCCCTCGTAAATCTGGACTTGCCGAGCTTCGTAGTCTGGACGGTCGTATATGTCGATTTCCGGAATCCGGAGCGGACCTTTCGGAAGGAGGGTGCCGGGACCTGCGAAGAAAAAACAGGCGTCCGCGAAACGTTCAAGAAAATCATAAACTCCGAACAACGTGCCCTTCTCATAATTGAACTGCCAGCCGGAAATCTTCTTTACGGCGGCGAATTCATCAAAGTTCGGATCGTCGCGGCCCAGAATATAGATTTTCCGGCCGACGGTTTTGATGATGAAAGCATCGCGACAAAGTTTCCGGTCATCGATCCCCGCCTTGCGGGAAAATTCGTTGATGCCGAGAATAAATGAAACAGCACCCGATGTCGGCGCGTTTACCACGGGCAGAGTGCGGCCCAGTTTTTCTTTCAGAAGCGTTTGGAGTTCCACGGCGGCAAAACGTGTCATTTTTGAGGCGTCCGGAGCGAGAACGATTTCCCCGTCTTTGCCCGAAGGTGTCAGGCTGGCCACCTCGGTTTTTCCAATCCGGACTTGACGCGTCGGACGCGCATCTCCGAGAAAAGGCAGTTCATCGGCCGATCCGGCCAGGGTCAATGCGACAAGACAGAACAACACTTGCTTCTTCATCTTTCAACCTCAATATGGGATTTTTGCTTCAACAGTACCTTCCGACTGCCAGAAAGTCGTATCGAGAGAATAATAATAGTTGTAACCGACATACCCTGTGATCCTGTGGGGTATCTGTAGCTTGGACAGTGTCATTACATGACCGTCGCAGAAGGACACATTCATGTGCTGATTATGGGGATAACCGTAATATTTGTCCGGTGTATAGGTATTGATGAGACAGCCAAGAATCCAGTTGTCTCCGTAACTTTCCAGAATCATGCAGGTCCGGGAAGGAGATTTCATCTTGTCTTTCTGATGCGTATAGTTTAGACTGGAATCACCCATGAAATTTTTTCGGAAGATAAAACCATTCCCTCCAAGAGTGCTGGCATTTTCCTTGAGATTGTAGGACGGACAGGCCAATTTGGAGCGTCTCCCGGAAGTAATAGCGCCGACCTGAATCGTGCTGGTATATTTCAGATATTGCGATATCGGGTGCAAATAATGGAAAATGGAATACGGCGCACCCGGATCAACGGCGGTTGTCTGGTCGCGGCCGAAATAACCGCCGTTGTCGACGCAGTACATCAAATGTGCCTGGCTGATCTGACGGATATTGCCGATGCACTGAATGCCTCTTGCTTTTTCTCGTGCCGAGTTCAGCGCAGGCAGAAGCAACCCGGCTAGAATCGCGATGATGGCGACCACGATGAGGAGTTCGATTAATGTGAAACATCGTTTCATTTGTAATTCTCCTTGTTTTTTTAATGAGATTTGAATCTTTTCCGTTTGTATGGTATATTATAATGACTTCCAAAACTTTTTCAATGGCTTGATCTTGCTAATTTGTAATCAGAATTGCTGAATATGAAAAAAATACTCAACCTCGATGAATTCCGCGATTTGCTGATCCATCCCGAAAAATGGAAAATCGTATCCGCCGACTATCACGACTCCGGCATAGCCGAGCAGAAACCTCCTCTTTATGCGCCCAAACAGGAGGTGCAAGTCCACAGCGACATGCGTGAAATCATGATTGCTTTGCAGGGCAGCTATATTTTCCGCTTCAACCGCAAATATTATAAATGCAAGCCCGGAACCGTTTTCCTGATCGACAAAGAGGTCGAGCATGAAGCGAATTATGCAAAAGACGCCGGAGATGTTCTTCATCTCTGGACTTATACTCACCAGAAAAATACGGTCATACACTGTGTTTCGATGCATCGGAATAAATTGCAGAACCTCACCCACGCCTTTATGCATCCGTCTGAATCCCCTGATTTGGACTCGTTGTGGGATCTCTGGCAGCAAGCCGGCTCGGAAACGGAAAAACTTTGGTATTTGCAGCAGCTCAAGCTCTATCTGGCCTACTCGTTCAGTTTGTTTTTCCTCCATACGGAATTGCGTTCCGGCGATCAGCCCAAGTTCAAACTGATCGAGGTCGCCATGGAACGAATCCGGCTCGATTTGTCCAAAGGCATCCGTATCGAGAATCTGGCCCGGCTCGTCGGGTATTCAAAATTCCATTTTGTTCATCTTTTCAAGCAGTTTACAGGCCGGACTGTCCTGGACTACGTCAATCACTGCCGGCTGGAACGGCTCGACCTGCTGCTGAAACAAAACATCAGCCCCAAGGAAATTGCCGCGGAACTGGGATTCCAGGATGTCCATTCCTACTATCAGTGGATTCGGCTGCACAACAAAAAGAAGCAGGCATCCACAACAAACCATGACCTGGAAAAAGATGGCGTGGCAAATCGCCGGACGGTTAAACCCGATCGTAAAAACCGCTCCGGAAACTGATGCCCCGGAATGGCAAAACATGTTTCAAAGAGAAAGCCGCGATTCCAATTCGAGAAATCCCTTGACCAGATCGTCGTGAATATGGAGATATTGTGGAATGCCGCAGACCATCGGGGATAGCTTCGCTTCATAGCTTTCCATGTCCGCATTGCGATCAGGGGCATAACCGTATTCGGCATCCGTCAGGCTCACAACAACCGGCAATAAGGCCTTTGCCTTGGCAACAATCTCGTTTTTGATCGCCTGGAACATTTCAAACGGGGCGCCGAACAGAGTGACCGGACCGAGGCGGACCCCGTGTATCTGAACATGAAAGAAACCGTCCTGGTTCCGCTCGAAAAAGGCTTTGAAACGTCGATGGCCATCGAGATAGGCGACCGCCATGCCGGTGTTCCGCGCGCTTTCCTCCGCATCGGCATTTTCAAGAATTGCCTGCTGCTTGTCCAGAAACTTTCCTATCTCCTTCCAGTCGACCGGACGCGTTGCAATTGCAACCGGCATCTTTGCGGTGCCGAGTGTATCAAAGTCTACCGGTTGTGCCTGAGCGAGTCCGATACGAATGACCCGTTCGAAACGTCCGGCAATCACATCCAGAGCCAGCAGGGCCTTGTTCTTGTCTTTGTGCCCGACCGCACAGGGATTCACATCTCCTTGTGCGCCTTGAAGGAATAGTCCGACTGAACCGGGGAAAGTCCGCATAATCGAGTGAATTGCAATGGCCGGAAAATCGCCGCTGATGTGCGTACTCTGTCCGCAGACTACCGGATGGGCCGCAAAACAGGCGAAAAATCCTGCGAGCGAGCCGTCTTCCCGCTCGAAACGCAGGACCGTGGCCTTTGTCTCCGTAAGTTCGGGCTTATCGGGACGCCACCCTTCTTTCAGACAGTCTTCCAATTCAATATTGAACTTGTCTGATACGCGGTTGAGTCCGATTCCCTCGCAGGGGACCACCGCAACCGCCATGTTCACCGATTCGAGTTTTTCAAGTGCTTCCAGTCCGGCTGCCGCGATCTTGCGGGACAGCAGTGCAATGTAAACCGGGTCCGGCACTCCCCATGCGTCCCCGAGATGTTCCCAAGCCGGGCCGGTATGCGTATGACTGGCACAAATAAAAATATCCGCTTCTTCAAGCTCCGGATGTTTTTCCCGGATCAGTGCAACGGACTTTTCATACGTGGCCGGGGAAAACCCGGCAAGGTCACAGGCGATGATTACGCACTTGTGTCCGCCGAGTTCAAAAGCGGCCGCCCGGGCTTCCAACGGATCGCGCACCCAGGTGGAGCTGCGATGAATGTAAGGGCCATACCCCAGCAATTCAACTCCGATCCGCGGAGTAATGTCTCTAACAGCAAAACCGGCTTTCATACTTTCCCCTCTTTTTACTTCACTTGAAGCAATTGCAAAAATGAAACATCAGGAAAACTTTACCAGGAATTCAAATTCGTTGAAATCTACCGAGCAATTTAATATACTTCGGAAAAACTCTTTCATAGTTTATTCTCTTGTTTTCCGATCATGCGCCGTAAACAGCCATGACTTTTGTCAATGCCTCGGCCAGGAGATCCAGATTTTCCGTATCGCCCATCAGCCAGGACGCCCCTAAAACCAGCTCCTGATGCTCAATGAAATTCTGTGCGACTTGCGAACTCTCCAGACGATATTGATTCTTCGGCACATTCCACAAAGGATGCTCGAAAATCGCTTTCCCCCAGATGGGGCCGATGCCGGCCGCCCCTTCCGCCGCCAGTGCGTTCATTACATCGAGCCGGGTTTTCCCGGCTTTCAGAGCACCCTTTTCAAGCATGAGAACAAAAAAATAATAGCTCTGAACCGTGGCAAGACGACCGCGTTTCTGACAAGTCAGACCGGGGATTTTTTCCAGCAGCGACTGGAAGTAAAGGGCGTTTTTTTCACGCAGTGCCGTATCCTCTCCGAGATGTTCCAGCTGGCCGAGCAGAATGGCGGCCTGAAATTCGGTTGCCCGGTAGTTGTGGCAAAGCAGTCCTTCCGTCGGCGGACTGGCGGACTTGCCCTGTTTGGAACCCTGCTGATACCCGATATGTTTCAGGCGTCCGAGGCGATCGAACAATTCCGGATCGTTCGTTGTACAGAACCCGCCTTCGCCGGCCGTCATCAGTTTGGACTGCTGGAAGCTGAAACTGCCGATGTCGCCGACCGACCCGGTTCCCTTCCCATCCCAGAATCCGCCGTGCGAATGGGCGCAGTCTTCGATCACCTTGAGATCGTGTTTCCGGGCAATCGCCATGATTTTTTCCATATCCGCCATGGAACCGAACAGATGAACCGGAATCACCGCTTTTGTGCGTGATGTAATGGCCGCTTCCAAAGCACCGGGATCCATGCAGAGCGTATCGGGTTCCACGTCCACGATGACCGGCGCCGCTCCGACATACAGAGGCGCCATTCCGGTGGCAATCCATGTATAGGCAGGAACAATGACCTCGTCTCCGCGGCCGACGCCCAACGCCTGAAGCGCACATTCGAGCGTCACGGTTCCGTTCACCATGAATATCCCATATCCGGCTGTTTGATACGCCGCGAACTTTACGGCCAATTCGTTCTCGTATTTGCCGTAGAAAGACCAGTTCTTGCTGAAATAGATTTCATTCAGCAGGGCTGCCGTTTCCGGATAAGTGCGCAAAACGGGATTCAGGACGGGAGGTTCCTGAAATGTTTTGCGGCCGCCGTCAATTGCAAGTTTGACCATTTTTGCATCCTCTCTTTGTCATGGACTGTCGGAAGATAACTTACCGGGCAAGAGAAAAAAGTAAAGTCGCAAAAGACGGAATGATGTATTCTATCTTGCTGTATTTGTAATCGAAATTGCGTTATTGCCGGCTATAAAAGGTGAAAAGTCTTCCCTTTCATCCACGGAACAGATGATCGCAAGAATGATTACAATTACAGCAACTTGAAATACAAATTCATCTTTGATTCCACTTTGTTTTTCAATCAACCAATATAAATTATCTTTGATACAGAGTGAGAATGATCAAGAATCGGTTGAAAAATGTATAAATCAGGAAGAACAAACAGGATTTCCACTTGAATATTGCATGGATGGTCCGTATCTTAGAGAAGAGAAAGCGGGACTCCATTTTTTTGAACAGGCAAATGAATGAAAAGGAGAATGAAAATGTCACGTCCGGTCACCCTTTTTACGGCACAGTTCAGCGATATGCCGCTTGAACAACTCTGCAAACTTGCGAAAGACTGCGGTTATGACGGGCTGGAACTTGCCACGTTCGGCAATTATCTCGACATTGAAAAGGCCGCGAAAGACCTGAAATACTGTGCCGCGCTCAAAAAGACGCTCAAAAAGTTCGGGTTGAAGCTGTGGGCCATCAGCAATCATTTTGCCGGACAACTGGTTTGCGATCCGAACAATGACGCCCGTTCAGACTGCTTCGCACCCGCGAAATATGCGGGAAACGCCGAGGCGAAACGGGAGTGGGGAATCCGCTGCATGAAGGCCGGCGCCAGGGCTGCGCGCAACCTTGAAGTGGGCGTGGTGACAGGCTTCACGGGGTCTCCGGTCTGGCATCTTTTCTACAGTTTTCCGCCGGTCGGTCCGGAGGATATCGCCAATGGCTATCGGTTCTTTGCGGAAAAGTTCAATCCGATTCTGGATGAATACGCGAAATGCGAGATCAAATTCGCGCTGGAAGTCCATCCGACGGAAATCGCATTCGATCTTCATTCCGCCCGCCGTGCGCTTGAAGCCATTGGAAACCGTCCTGAATTCGGGTTCAATTTCGATCCGAGCCATTTGTTCTGGCAGGGAGTGAATCCGGTGAAATTCATCAGGGCGTTTCCGGACCGCATTTACCATTGCCATATCAAGGATGCAAGCCTGAATCTCGACGGAGAAAACGGGATTCTGGGATCGCACCTGAATTTCGGAGACGATCGCCGCGGGTGGGACTTCAAAAGTCCGGGGCACGGTCAGATCGACTTCGAAGCGATTATCCGCGCGCTCAATAAAATCGGTTATGCGGGGCCGCTGTCGGTCGAATGGGAGGATTGCGGCATGAACCGGGAATACGGCGCACGCGATGCCTGTGTCTTTACCAGAAAACTTGACTTTACGCCGTCTGAACAGAAGTTCGATTCTGTTTTCAAATGAAAAAAATTGCCGTCGGACGGCTCCATTTTCGTGGGGGAGATGGAGTTTGTCCGGCAGCTTCGGCCCGCTGCCATGTATGGCTGGGTGAAATGGAGCGGAACAGCTGATTTTTTATTGCAATGAGGCTTTATGTTTTTGAAACCAGTTCCAGAACGTCGACGGCGAAGAAAAGCCAAGTCCGAAAGCGATTTCCTTCTGTTTCAGCCCGCGTTTGAGAGCTGAAAGTGTGTATTCGATGCGCACCTGATTGATGTAATTTCCGATGGTGAACCCCGTCCGTTCCTGAAAACGATGCGCCAGATGGTAGCGGCTGTATCCGAAAACGCGTTCCAAATGTTCGAGCGAACACCCGCGGCCATTCCGGATCCTGATGTAGGTTTTCAGGATTTCCGGAATGTCGGTGTTCTCCTTGCCGGGAGATGAGTCTCCATAGGCCTGGAAAGCAGCTTCGTCCAGAATCATGTTGAGCGGAGCCCGCATATATTTCAGGACGACTTCATCCGTTGCGTTTTCCAGAGCAAAAAGCCGATTCCAGCGGGTTGTGAAAACCCGTTCCAGTTCCGGAGAAAAATGGATAATCCGGGCATTGGGATCGAGTCCATATTGTCCGGACAGACCGATTCGGAGAATGCTCGCACTCATATGTTTCCCATCCAGATTTCCCCAGAGATGCAGCAGATGGTTATCCCGCTTCGTATATCCGAAGGCGTGAGTCAACCAGGAGTCTATCAGGAAAACGGTACCGGGTTCAAAATCGTAGACACTGTCGTTGAGCATATATCGGCTGCTCCCTTCCAGGGCAAACACGAACTCGCATCCGGGATGCCTGCTGGGCTTGTAGCAATGACATTGTTCAGGAGAGGACACGGGAGAAAAACGACTGATGATTTTTTTGATTCCGTTCCGCAATATCTGATCGGGATTTTTCATATTATATACCGTTTCGCAAGGATGAAGTATTTTTCGCAAGAATGAGAGATTTACAAAATCGATCTGATGAATTATAATATACACAAAGATTGAAGAGAAGTCAAACATAACCGCAAAAAAAATGGAGTTGAAATCATGGCAAAACTGGCCATCGATGGCGGAAAAAAGATTTTTGAAGTTCCCGCGGCGATTCCCGCATGGCCTCCGGTTTATCCGGAAACGGCGGAAAAACTCAAAGAGATTTATTTGAGCCACAGCTGGTCCTTCTACGGGCCGCAGGAAGTCCTGTTCAACGAAAAATTCGCGCAATATACCGGCGCGGGACACAGCATCATGATGGCGAACGGGACGGTCACGCTCGAAATGGCAATGAAGGCCATGGGAATCGGAACGGGTGACGAGGTAATCGTTCCTGCCCATACATGGCTCGCCACCGGCAAAGCGGTTGTCTACCGGGGCGCAACTCCGGTCGTGGTCGATATCGAACCGGATACTCTCTGCATGGATCCGGCAGAATTCGAGGCCGCGATCACCCCGAAGACGAAGGCCGTGATTCCCGTGCACCTCTTCGGCTCGATTGCCGACATGGACAGGATCATGGAAATCGCGAAAAAGCATAAACTCAAAGTGATTGAAGACTGTGCTCACGCACATGGCGGGGTCTGGAACGGAAAACATGTTGGAACAATCGGCGATGTCGGTTCCTTCAGCTTCCAGCAGTCGAAGATCATGGCATCCGGCGAAGGCGGCGTATGCCTTACCAATGACGACTCGCTTGCGGACATCCTGGGACGCCTCTCGCACATCGGTTACCAGCGCGGCGCAAAGCAAGGCCAGAAAGGAACGCCGCCGCCCATGGGGCTGATCTGCCACAATTACCGTGTGACCGATTTCCAGGCGGCGATCCTGTTGAGCCAGCTTGAACACCTGAAAGAGGATACGCTTCTCCGCGATCAGAATGCGGAATATCTGCGCAAACGCCTGAATGCAATTCCGGGAATCCGGGTACAGGCCCGCGGAAAACATGCAACGGTCCAGAGTTACTACGCATTCGTAGTAATGGTTGATCATACACATCTAAAAGAAGGAATCACAAGGAAAGAGGTCCTTGCCGCGCTTCAAGCGGAAGGCATCGGGATATCTGAGGGATGGGGACAGCCCATGTATCGCCAGAATCTCTGGACCGTCCCTGAAAATCAATACCGGATTGAGAGCAATGAGGTTGCGGAAACCATTGTCATGAAGCAAATAATGATGAGTTCGCTGACATGGCTCATGATCTCGCGCAGCGATCTGGATAAATATTGCGATGCGTTTGAAAAAGTCATGGAAGAATACTACCGTAGTGAACAATAGGGAGGAGTCCCCACATGAAAGGTAAACAAAAACATCGGATTGTCTGGAATTTTACTCTTGTGGAACTCCTTATTGTAATAGCGATCATCGCGGAACGGAGGATAACAGTGCATTGGAGATACGGAACGTTACGCTAACCACGAAAACAGCAGGGGAGTCGATCTTTCTATGAGCATGCCGAAGAAAAAAAGCGGTATGAAAATCGGTATCGCGGAAACAACGTTGAATGTTCCCCTTTTTGCGGAACTGTATGGCTACGGGCCATTCCTCGGACGGCGCAACCGCGGAACACGCGATCCGCTGTATTGCCGTGTCATGAGTTTTACAGACGGCAGGCGGCGCAATATGATCGTGGTAACGGATGGTGTCGTGACCGATGACGGGGAAGCCCGTGCATTGCGCACGAAAATTGCAAAGGAATTCGAAACCGAGCCCGATGGAATCATGTTCGCCGCGACACATACCCATTCCGGCCCGGCAATGTCCTCCGGCATCGGCTGGGGAGAAAAAAGCGAGGAATATCTCCGGCACTGGCGCCGGACCGTGATCGCGACGGTCCGCAAGGCTCTGCAATCGGAGGAGGAGGTTACGGCGTTTGCCGGGATTGCGCCGCTTTCACGGAAACTCGGCGTCAACCGCGTCAATCCGAAGCGGCCGACCGATCCCTCGATCCGCTGGATCCAGTTCAAACGAAAAAATGGCACCGTCAAAGCCCTGCTTCACAACCATGGCATGCACGGAGTGGTTTTCGGCAGAACGCTGTTGGTTTCCGCGGACTGGATGGGCGAGGCGAACCGTCTCATCAAATCGCGCAAACTGGCGGATACTCCGTTTTTTCTCTACGGCGCGGCGGGAAACATCAATACGGAACCGTGCTGCAAGCAGGAGACAGAAGGCGAGGAACTCCTGAAGCGGATCGGGAAATCTTATGTGGATGATCTTGAAAAAAGTCTGAAAGCCGGCGGTAAAGAAATTTCGCTCCATCCCTTGCAGAATGCCCTTGAAAGAGTACGGATGCCGACCGTGGAAGAAGATTCCGCGCAGATGCGGGAAAATGCGGAAACAGTGCGCAAAATCAATCCTTTTCTGGCAGACCGTTTCGAGGAAATGGCCATTCTTCATGACCGGGGGAAACGGTTCCCGGTCCGCCTCGATCTTCAGGTCCTGCGCATGGGGGATGTCGCAGTCTATGCGTTTCCGGGGGAACCTTTTGTTGAACTCGGCAGGCGGATCATGGAAGAATCTGCTTTCCCGTTCGCCATGCCTGTTGGCGTCGCAAACGGAAACGGCCGTTATTTCCCGACGCCGGAGACATTCGACATGTTTCCGGATGGGCTTGCCACCCGGAAGGCAAGTTACGGTTTTTATGAGATTTACCAGGGAGCGGGCCGTTTCATGCCGCGTTATGACCGGAACATTGCCGATTTCATTGTAACCAGGTTGTTGAACCTGAACTTAAAATAATGGGTAAACGAGTATGAAGAATATCCTGTTTTTCGACGCAAACTGCCGGATGGGCAACTCCGTATCCGGACCGGGTCCGGATGTGAAAGCCCTGCTCAACGAAATGGATTATTATGGAGTGGACAAAGCTCTGGTGCGTCATGCCAACATCGCCAACGGGGCGCTGTCCTCCAATCGGGAAATCGTCAACTTCCTGAAAACGGATGTGTCGGGACGCCTGACGGGTGTGTGGTGCATCCTGCCATCGCAATGCGACGAGATTCCGGAACCGGATGTGTTTTTTTCCCAGATGAAAGAAAACCGCATCCGTGCCCTGACGCTTTCACCGTTTGAACAGCGTTATGTGCCATGCCGCCTTACGCTCGGAAAGATCCTGGATGCAGCGGCGGAACGGCGCATTCCGGTTCAGCTGGATGCCTTTGCCGGAAAATGGACAGAGCTCTATGCGTTTCTGAAAGAATTTCCGGACCTGACATGTATCGTCAATGCCGGCAACAAATGGGGAAGCGACCGCAATATCCGCCCGCTTTTGGAAAATTATCCCAATACCCGTATTGAAACCGCCGGATACTGGGTCCCGGAGGGCATTTACGATCTGGCAGAAAAATATGGAGCCGAACGTATCCTTTACGGCAGCGGATTCCCCGGATATAACCAGGGCAGCGGCATGCTCCAGCTCAAACACTCCGGGCTGAATGAGGCGGGTATTGTGAAAATCGCAGGCGCCAACCTCGAAAAACTTCTGAAAGGAGCTCAATTATGAATGTTTCCATCTGGGAAAAAAGCGGCAGCCTGGCGAATACTTTCTGGGAGAAAGGGAGCGCGGACTTTCCGATTTATGATATGCACGGTCATATGGGCAGTCATTATGCCATTTACATGAAACGTTGTGAAGCACCGGAAATGGCGGCTCATATGAAACGGATCGGTGTGAAGCGGCTGGTGTTTTCGCATCATGAAGTGCTGTGGGGAAACATGCGTAACGCCGAGGTCGTGGAAATCTGCAAGCGTTTTCCCGGCATTCTGCGCATGTATGTCGGAATCGTACCGCAGTATCCGGAACGCATCCGCGAGGACCTCGCCATGTTCGACCGCTGGAAACCCTATGCGGTCGGGCTCAAATTTCTGGCCGACTACCACCGGATTCCGGTCACGGACAAGGCCTACGAATATGCCTTGAAATTCGCGGATGAGCGCGGCATTCCCGTCCTCAATCATACATGGGGTAAATCGCCGTACAATGGCGGACCGGTCATGCTGGAAGCGGCCCGGAAATATCCGAATGTAAAATTTTTCATGGGACACAGCATTTTCGGTGAATGGGATTATGCGGAACGCTGTGTCAAGGAGACCCACGGCAACGTCTGGCTTGAACTGACCGCGATTCCCGGCGAATTCGGACTGATCGAAAAATTGGTTTCGGCCGTCGGCAGCGAACGGATTCTCTACGGGACAGACCTGCCTTGGTTCGACGAGTATCAGGCGGTCGGCGGTGTTCTGTCGGCAAAAATTACAGAGAACGACATGCGCAATATACTTTACCGCAACGCAGAACACATTTTAGGAAAGGAATGGTAAATGAAATTCGGCGTTCAACTTTATAACTTTCGCAATGAACTGAAACCAGATTTTCGGGGAGCTTTGAAAAAAATTGCGGAACTGGGATTCGACGGTGTGGAATTTGCCTGTAATTACGGCGGAATCACGCCCGATATGCTGGCCGTGTATCTGAAGGAACTCGGGATCGAATGCGCCGGAACGATGTTCGGTGTGAATGATCTCCTTGACCCCGGAAACATTGCCTACGAATACGCAAAACAGCTCAATTCTCCCGCCATTACCATCAGTGCCATGTGTGATTTCACGAAAGAATGGGAAAACATCGCGGAAAAGTGCCGGAAGATCGGGATCAACGCCGCTGGACACGGCCTGATCTTTTCCTATCACAACCACTGGGCCGAGTTCGAAAAGATAAACGGTGTTCCGGCGATGTACCGGATATTGGACTCGACGGATCCGGCGACCGTTTTCGTGGAACCGGATGTTTGCTGGCTGACCCGGGCCGGAATCAACCCGTCTGACTTCATCGAAAAATATGCGGACCGCATCCGTCAAATTCATTTGAAGGATATCTGTGTTCCAGACAATCCGGAAACGACGGTTGAGCTGGGACAGGGAATCGTCGATTTGCAGTCGGTCTGTGTTGCCGCTTCCAAAACAAATTGTCAGTGGCTTATTTACGAACAGGATTACACCAAAGATCCTTTCAGAAGTGCAAAATTAAGTCTTGAATACCTTAGAATGAACGTAAAACCATAAGGTATTTATGGTAAATCTGTAAAACGATTCGCATAAAGAATCCCGTTACCGGAATCAATTGAGAAAACGTGAAAAAGCCATTTGAACCCTTTCCGCAAAAACGGGATCGGCATTGTTTATACATCATTCGATTTTGATTTTGTTAACACTACCCCCCCCTTGAAATGTTCTTATTTTATGCTATTTTAACATCTATTATGGAATTAACTCAATTACAATACGAAAAAATAGCGAAGTATTTGCCGCGCCAGCGCGGGAACGTGAGCATGAGCAACCACCAACTGGTGAATGCAATACTGTATATGGCGGAAAACGGATGCAAATGGAGGGGATTGCCAAAGTCCTATGGGAATTGGCATACAGTATATGTACGAATGAACCGCTGGAGCAAAAATGGTGTTTTGCAGCGCCTTTTCGAGGGGCTTCAACAGGAAAATTTAATCTGTATTCGCATGGAAGCGGTATGCATGGACAGTACAACCGCCAAAGTCCGTTCCAATGGAAGCGGAGCTTTCAAAAAAGCGGGAAGCAAAGTGTCGGCCGTTCACGAGGAGGATTCACGACAAAAATTCATATGGTTGCCGCATCTGACCGTTCGGCTCTCTCGTTTTTGCTCTCGCCGGAAAACGCTGCCGATGGACCGGAAGGGCGAAAATTGCTGAACTTCACACCGGCAAACAAAGCACATCGTTAAATGATTTTTTTGAGAATAAAGCGGTTCAGAAAGGGGGGATACACGCTGCGGCAAGCTGGATATAATATTCGCGGGATTCATATCGTTTACAATGATAGTCGACACAATAATAGTGTGAACACAATCTAATTATTGCCAAATAATTCAAAGTTATAGGCAGAAAAGAGAGAGCAAAATGGAAGAAAATGAATCGTTGGAAAAATTGTTTCGAAGCCAAGTGGGGAAACTGAAGGAAACGTACGCGTTGCTGCAGAAAGTGATGCCGCCGTATTTCTTCAAAAGCGTGTCGGAGGAGGAATTGACGAGTCTTCTTCCGATGGCGACCGATCTGGAAAGCAAATCGGGCATTCAGATGATCGAGCGTCCGGACCAGATTCTGATGGTCTACCGGAAAAGCGAAATGTGCAATCCGGTTTTCACCAGCCGTTTTTTTGCCGGGAAACGCATTCTGCGGGCCGTTGTGCACGAGTCCGGACCGATCAACGAAAAAGGCGATGTGATCGTGATCGAACACGTCGTTAAGGACATGCCTTCCGCTCCGGCCATGAAGCCGAAGTTCAGTTATGAGGAAATCGTCGCGGAATACCGGAAGCTCGCGGGCGCTCCGCCCTCCGACCTGGAGGATACCGTGAGCCGCATCCGCTGGCGGGATGTGGAGGACCTGGATCTGGAACGGATCGCCAGCCGCCTGCGTTTCATCTGCGAGGTTCAGAAACGCGATTATTCCGTCACCGACTTCGAGAAGCTCCCCGGCAATGAATGGCGCCTGACCATGGCGGTGGCGGTGGTGGCGCGGGAAGAGGGCTATTACGCACAGACGCTCGAACAGCTCAAGGCCAACGGATTCAAGGTGACGCGCTCTTATCTCCGTGACTTCACGAAGAGCGGCGCGCCCGATGACTTCCGCCGCAAGGCGGTCCGCCTCAACACCTACTACATCGTCCCCGTGAAGGAAGGGGCGGACACTCCCGAAAAGATGGAAAACCTCAAACGCGAGCTCAATGAGCTTTCCTGGAGTCCGCAATTCGATCTTTTCGAGCGTGAACTGCTGGTGCGGAATGAATTCTGCTGCGCATCCGTGAATCTTCTGCGCGCGGCCTCGGAGTTCGTGCATTCCCAGCTTTCGTTCGTCGACCGCAACGCCTATTCCCTGCCGGAAATCCAGCGTTTCATGGCCACCTATCCGGTGATTCTGCGCCAGCTGACCGACGCCTTCGAATCGAAGTTCCATCCAAAGGGTTCCACGCTCGATTTCGACAAGACGCTCGCGGCGGTCGAGACAGAGATTGCAAACATCAACAGCGGCATGGCCGAAAAAGACGGCAAGGTGAAAACCGTGCTGTCCGCCGTGACGGATTTCCTCCGGAATATTTACAAGAGCAACTACTTTTCGGAAAAGAAAACCTCCCTTGCGTTCTGCCTGAATCCGGGCTTCATGAAACATTACGAGGCCATCTCCGATTCCTACCGGAAAGCCTTCCCGCCGGAACGTCCGTTCGGCGTGTTTTTCTTCTGGCGGCGCAACGGAAGCGGCTTCCAGATCCGTTTCTCGGAAATCGCCCGGGGCGGCTGGCGCACGGTCGCGCCGCAGCCCGTCCGGAACCTGCTGGAAAGCGGCGATAATTTCGAGCTGGCGCGCTGCGAGCTTTTCCGCGAATGTTTCGTGCTCGCCAACACCCAGCACAAGAAAAACAAGGATATTTACGAGGGCGGTTCCAAGCTGGTCACGCTGCTGAAACGGAACGGGGAAAACGACTTCAAAACGGAACTCTGGGCGGCGCAGCGGGCCATCTTCGAAGCCTTCCTTTCGCTGATCAATTACGACGCCGACGGCACGCTCAAAGACAAAGGAATCATCGATTTTACGGGCCGCATGGACATCATCGAAATCGGCCCCGATGAAAACATGTTCGACGAGATGATCTCCTGGATGGGAGACCGGGCCGAGGAGGACGGGTATACCCTGGGAGCCGGAATCATTTCCGGCAAGGTCGAAACGGGCATCAACCACAAGCATTACGGGGTTACTTCGTTCGGAGTGCACCAGTATCTTCTGCGGACGCTCCAGTACCTGAAAATCGATCCGTCAAAAGACCCGTTCAGCATCAAGCTCTCGGGCGGTCCCTTCGGCGATGTGGCGGGGAATGAAATCAAGCTCCTGAACGCGATGGACAGCCACGGGAAATACCTCCTGCCCAAGCTCAGAATCGTGGCGATGACGGACGGTCCCGCCGCCCTCTACGATCCGGATGGAATCGACCGTCAGGAACTGTCGCGGCTGGTCCATACGGCCAACCTCGACGGATTCGATCCCGCCAGGCTCAAGGGCGGAGGCGCCTATATGATCTTCAACCAGCCGGACCCGAACGGCAGCTACCGGATGGTGTCCGTATGCGGGGGGAAACACACGGAATCGAAAATCCCGCGCGACGACTTCATGCGGATGTTCCAGAACAACATCTGCCACGAGGCCGATGTCTTCATTCCCTGCGGCGGACGCCCCCAGACGATCAACCTCTCCAATTACAAGAACTATGCACCCGGTGAAAAACCGAGTTCAAAAGCGATTGTCGAAGGCGCCAATTCCTTCATTACTCCGGAGGCCCGCACCGCCTTGCAAAAACTGGGGCTCGTGATCGTCAAGGACGCTTCCGCCAACAAGTGCGGCGTCATCACTTCTTCGTATGAAATCCTCAGCGGACTGCTGCTCGACAAATCTGAATTCGCCGCGATTCATGAGGAACTGGTCCAGGAGATCATGGACCGTCTGGCGGTCTGCGCCCGGCGCGAGGCGGACTGGCTGTTCCGGGAGTTCGAAGCCACCGGCACTCCGATGACCGAACTCAGCGACATGCTCGCCAACCGGATCAACGAGTACAAGAAGAATATTTTCGAACTCCTGAACGCCCATCCGGAACTGGTGAGCGACAAAGTGATCTTCGCGCATCTGCCGCCTCTTTTCAAAGCAAAATATGCGGACCGGCTTTCCCGGATTCCGGACAGCTACCGCAAGGCAATCGTCGCCGTGGAATCGGCTTTGCGGATCGTCTTCCGGCGCTCCCTCCCCCTGGAGGAGGAAGTGCGGAAAGTGGAGGAAGAAGTGGAGTAAGAGCTCGAGGAGCATTCCTGGCGGATGTGCAATGCCTTTCTTTCCAGATCGAATTCTTATGTTTTCGGAGCCGGGACCCAAAATTCGAGGAAGAGAAAAAAATCCTCTTCGGATAGGAATCTTTCAATGGAAGAGGGTCAGGGATTCCGCTGTTTCCATTTCCGGATTTCGTGCAGGAGAACCGGAACCACGGAATGAAGTTTCACCGCTCCGATTCCGGGAATCGATTCTGCTTCGTCGAGACTCTCCGGACACCGTTCCGCCAGCTCGCGCAGCGGTTTGTCGGGCAGAATGACATAGGCGGGGACTCCTCTCTGGGCGGCCATGGAAAGACGCACCGACCGCAGATGCTGAAAGAGCGCATCGTCGCCGGAAAAGGAAGTTTTTTCCCGCTTCCCGGCCGAAGCTTCCAGCTTTTGCATTTCAGGAAGCGCGAGATTCATGGTTCCTTTTGTCCGGAGGAATGCATTCCCCTTCTCCGACAGCCCGAGACAGGGGTATTCCGGATTGCCGACACGTTCCATGAATCCGGCTTCCTCCAACGCCTTGAGATATTGGAGAATCCGGTTTTGCTTCAGGGATTTCAGGATTCCGAAACAGGCGTTGTTGTCGTATCCGAGACGGCTCATGTCGGCAGACCTCGCACCGGCCAGCATCTGACTGAGGCGGCCGCGTCCCAACCGTCCTTGGAATGAACGGACGGCCAGCAGAATGATCCGCACCGTTTCGAGTTCACGCCCGGTCAGTTCCCGGAGGTTGGCCGACTCGGAGGAACAATGGTCGCAGGCGCCGCAATTCCAGTCTTCGACATCCTCTCCGAAATAGGAGATCAGATACGCCTGACGGCATTTCCGGGTCGAGGTATACTGGATCATCTCTTCGAGGCGCGCCTGTTCCAGCCCGGATTTGACCTCGTATTCGGTGAAGTCGATGTCCGGGGATTTGCATTCCGGGCGCAGAAGCTCGGTCGCCCGTCCGCGGAACGGCTGCGTGTATTCCAGCACGGAATGGTTCAGCGCGGCGAGGACGCGTTTGACCTGGTCCACGGAAAGGGCGGCGATGCCGGAAAGCTCCGGATAGGAATAGCGGTTTTCAACCAGAGCCTGTTTTCCCGTGTGCTTCAAGAAACGGTGGATGAACCGGGACCGCTGGGTCGACTCGGCGGCATGTTCGGCCGCGAGAGCCTCCGGAGAACCGAGGAAACGCAAGTTCACAACACTGCTTTGCGCATACGAACGGACGACATAGCCGTTCTGTTCGAGGATGGACAGCGCGGCGCCGACCTGGCCGTCCGATTTGCATTCCGGCAGACATGCCTGGATTTCCGCGAGCGTCATTTCGATCATCGTCGAATGGGTCCGGGCGGCCTGCGAGAGGAGAAGACGGTAAACCGCCTTCACGAGCTCCTCGCCGGGATTGTTCATGTCGATCAGGAATTCATGAACAAAGCGGTCCGCATAGCTGTAGAACAGAATGCAGTCGGCGGGTTCGCCGTCGCGCCCGGCGCGTCCGGCTTCCTGATAATAAGCCTCGATCGAACCCGGAATATTGTAGTGGATCACGCGCCGGACGTCGGGACGGTCGATCCCCATGCCGAAGGCGTTGGTCGCGGCCAGAACCGGGGCGGATTCGTTCATGAAACGTTCCTGGGCCTGATTTCGAGCCTCGTCGCTCATTCCCGCGTGATAGGCGATACAGGAGAATTCCTCCTGGAGCATCTCGACATTCTTGCGCGTCGAAGCGTAAATGATCGTCGGAACGCGATGTTTCAAAAGGACGGCAAGCTGCCGGTTTTTCTGTTCCGTACCGGAAAGTTCCAGCACGGAAAACGCCAGATTCGGACGCTTGAAACCCGCCACGCAAAGGCGCATTTCCGGACGTTTCAGCTGGCGGAGAATATCGTCCCGGACTTTCGGTGTGGCCGTCGCGGTGAAAGCACAGACCTGGGGAATGGAAAACTGCTCCAGAACTTCTCCCAGCCGGAGATAGGACGGACGGAAATCATGTCCCCACTGGCTGATGCAATGCGCTTCGTCGACAATCAGCGTCTCCGGCGCGTTGGATTGCAGAAACGCCCGGAAGGAAGGCGTCTGAAACCGTTCGGGCGCCACATACAGCAGTTTGACCTCGCCGGAAGCGGCCGCCCGCAGAATGGCGAACTGCTCCGCGGAAGAAATGGAAGTGTTGATGAAGGCGGCCGGAATCTGTTTGTCACGTAGGGCGTCGACCTGGTCTTTCATCAGGGATATGAGCGGCGAAACAATGATGCTGAAGGAATTCCGCATCAGCAGCGGAAGCTGGTAGCAGAGGGACTTTCCGGCCCCGGTCGGCATGACGACACAGAGGTCCTCCCCATCCAGAACGGAAGAAACGATTTCCTCCTGATGATCGAGAAAAGAGTCGAATCCGAAGGTTTGCTTGAGTGATTTGTAAAGCTCTGTTTCCATGCAGGATAATATAACATTGCCCGGCGGTTTTTACAAAGAACCCCCTTCAGAAACCGCAGAAATACCGGCAATGGAGAAAAAGGTGGGCTTCCCGCCGATCGGGAAAAGCAAAAAGAATTCTTCGGCACCCCAGATACAAGCCGAAAAAAAAAATAAAGTTTTCAAAAAAATGCGAAAGATCCCCTTGACATTTTCTGAAACTGACTTATAATATACGTATCGATACAAATCGATACAAGAAAAAGGTGCTTTTCAAAATGATCGAGATCGATTCCAGCAAAACACGGCATGAAGTCATTGCCGGAGAACTTGAAAAACAATTGTTCCAACTGGCTTCGGGCAGCAAACTCCCGACGGTCCGCCATCTGATGAATCACTATCAAGTCAGCCAGGCAACCATCGACCGCAGTTTGCATTGTCTGGAAGAAAAGGGCCTGATCGAACGGATAGCCGGACGCGGATATTTCCGGACACCTCCATTCTCGTCCAAAGAAGAAACGCTGAAAATTGATTTCTGCTTTTTTGTAAAGAAACATGTCGTCAATAATCCGCTCTACAGCCGGATTCGCGACGCCATGCTTATGAAAATGCATCAGCGCGACTGTTTCATGAACATCCTCGTCTATGAGGATATGGGATGCGTTTCGGAATTCCGCAGCCGGATCCGGCGGAACGCGCCCGATGCGTTCATCATGATGGCCTGCTCCAAAGTCTCGTTCCACTACGTCCTGCGGGACATGGGGATTCCGGACATTCAGGTGTACCCGAACTTCATGGAAAAGGATGTTCTCACCTACCGGATCGACAATGAGCGGGCCATCCGGCTGGCCATCGAACATCTTTATTCCCTCGGACACCGCCGCATCGCGCTTCTGCATGGCCAGGGAGCGGAAAACACATACATGCTGGACCAGGAAGAGCGGATCGAGACATTTTATTCGGTCATGGCGGAAAAAAAACTGCCGGCAACGGGACCGTATGTCAAGTTCGGCGGCTTTTCAACGGAAGGAGGCTTTTCCGCCGCAAATGAACTGCTGTCACTCCCGGAGCGGAAGCGTCCGACCGCCATTATCGCAAACGACTACAGCGCGCCCGGCGTCTACCGTGCCGCGGAGGCACACAGCTTGAGCGTCCCGAAAGATTTGAGCGTGGTCGGATTCGACAAGCTGAACAGTACGGAGTTCTTGCAGCCCTCCCTGACAACCATCGACATCTGCTGGGAACCGATGACGGATCTTCTGGTGGAAAAAGCCATTGAACTGGCCCGAAAGAGACAACCGGAATCCGGCCTGATACGCACGAACGTCGCCCTTGTGAAGGGGAAATCGACAGCCGCGGCGCCCGGTTCGCCGAAAACCCGGAATTGAAAACGGGAAAAAGAATGGCCGGAAAGACGAAACAGGACAAATCAACCAAGAAAAATATGAATTCATGGAGGAGGAAAAATCATGAAACAGAAAAACGACGGCAACGGAAAAAACCGGAAAAGGACTCAATTCACATTAATCGAACTCCTGGTCGTTGTTGCCGTCATTGCGATTCTGGCGGGACTTCTTCTGCCGTCTTTGAATTCAGCCCGGGAAAAAGCCAAACTGATTTCATGCAAAAATCAGCAGAAACAACTGATTTCGGCACTGCACGGGTATTTGTACGACTACAAGTATTTTGCACCCGCGGATTCCCTGGCGGGGAAATATCCCTGGTGGACGTATCAGCTGGGCCCCTCCTTCGGCAACTACAAACGCAGCGACTCCGCTGTCCAGAAGATTTACAGCTGTCCCGCATATTCCGGAAATATCGTCATCCGGAACCTTTCCACAAGCATCCACATCAATGCCTATATCTGCAGTACGGAAAGCACGGGCTTCCGTCCCTTGAATGAAAAAAACGCCACACTTCTGATGGCGTTCATCGACGGATATCCCTTTGAAAGCGGAGGAAACGGGCGCAGCGCATACGTTTCCTACCGGACAAGCGTTCTGGACCGGACGGCCATATTCCGGCATGGCGGCACGGCCAACATCGCGTATATGGACGGACATGTGGGAGAGCTGGTCGGCGGCCCCGGCGCACTGGCCGGAAACGTGGACATCATCAACCGGCTTCTGCCGCCCGACCTGGGACAGCTGCCCTGGGCCAACGCGCCCCGGTGGTAAGGTTTCGACGGGATCGTTTATTCTGTTTTATTCATCTGGTTATGGAAAGGATTCCTATGAAATTCAATTTGTTTTTCTCCGCCGCCGCCTTCCTGTTTGCCTGGGGAAGTGTACTTTGCAATGACTCCGCCGAAAACAATCTTCTGCAAAATGGAAGTTTTGAAAAAAGCGACACCGTTCCGACAGGCTGGTTTCGGGAAAACAACGGGGCGGAAGGAGAATCCGGCATCACCCGGGAAACCGCATTTGAAGGAAAAAACGCATTCAAGCTGGTTCACCGGAGCGAAGACCGCAACTGGCTGCGGATCAGCCAGCTCGGGAAAATCAAGCCGCAGACCCGATACAAATTCACCGCCGCGGTCCGAACGACAACCCCCTACTGGATCGAATTTTATCAGTTCGATTCTACGGGTAAACTGTTGAAAGCACTCACTCTGGCAAGGGGGGACTCCACTGCGGACCGCTGGCTCCCGGTCGAACAGGCTTTCATCACGGAAAAAGATGCCTGCTCGATGAAACTGTCGATGATCTCTCCGGCCAGGGGCGTCGTTTTTTATGACGCAGCCAATCTCCGGGAAGTTCATGACAAAATCAGAGAAGTCACAACCGTATTCATCCCGGATGTTCCTTTCCAGCTGGACGGGCAGTTGGAGGAGGCTTTCTGGAAAGAGATCCCTTTTACGGAAAATTTTTCGCTCCTCGGCGCCCAAAAGGATTTTGTTGTCCGCACGCAGGCGAAAATCTGTGCCGACAGCCGGGGATTCCGGATCGGGTTTTACTGTGAAGAACCCCTCGTTTCCCGTATGCTCGCCAATGCGGAAGAAGACAGCATAGCCGTCTATCACGACGACTGTGTTGAAGTGTTCATGGATCTCCGCAATAAAGGCGAAGGCTACTTTCACTTCATCGGGAACAGCCTTGGCCGGAAAGGAGGCGAACAGTATCCGGGAGCCCGTCTTGTCTGTGATCGGTTCGACTATGGAAGCGGAGTGGCTCCGGTCAACACCGGATGGAACTATGCCGCTCATAAAGGAAAAGACTATTGGAGCGCCGAATTTTACATCCCTTATAAAACCATTGGATATTCGCCTCAAAAAGAAGATCAGGGACGGATCAATTTCGCCCGGGAGCGCAAAGCGTCCGGCAAAGAGGAATACGGGTCGTGGGCCATTTCTCCCGTGGTCAACTTTCACAACCGCCAGTCCTTCGGCATTTTGAAATACGCGGACAGCATCGTAGATTTCTCTGTCACAGCTTCTACCCCCGAACCCGCCGTCGCAGAACAAAAAGTACCGGCGG
>MWCA01000062.1 GCA_002069785.1 Lentisphaerae bacterium ADurb.Bin242
ATGTCCTGCGCCCCGTATGCAATCAGGTCGCGTCCCTGTCCGATCGCCTGAACCGCCGACGCGCAGGCCGCCGAAGGCGCCTGAACCACGCCCGTCACGCTGAACAAATGCGACACGTTGAACGCGGCCGTATGCGAAACGCATTTGAAGAATTGCATGGAGGACATTTCCTCCAGTCCCTTTCCGGAAAGAAGGATCCGGTAGGCCTCCTCGATCGCGCTTGAACCGCCCATGGTCGAACCGACGACGCATCCGCAGCGGCCTCCGGCGACCTCTTCCGGAGAAATCCCGGAATCAAACACCGCCTGCTGTGCGGCATACGCCGCATACAGCGAAATGCTGCTCATGGAACGCCGGACGGAACGCGGCAGACTCTTCGCATATTCGGGCGGGAGCGAAACCGGAGAACCGAAAAAACGGTTGTCCTTCAATGGCGTATGGTTCCATTCGGTAATCTCGCGAATGCTGCATTTTCCTTCTTTCAGCCCCGCATACAGCTCGTCCGGGGAATTCCCCAGCGGAGATGTCAATCCGATTCCGGTGATCACTACCCGGCGCCTCTGGTTCATGATACACGGCTCCTCTCGGGCTTCAAGTGTTTTTTCATGGTGGCATGGTAGTGTTCCTCGCCCACCAGTTTACGCCAGACGATGAAGGCCGAAAGCATCGCCCCCATCGCGCCCGGAAGCAGGGCATTCTGCCCGATGATGTAAAAATTCCGGATCGGCAGCCGCCCGAAAAGGTTCTGCTGTCCGAGCTTCTGCCGGATGCCGTAGGCCGAACCGTACGGCGACAGATAATCCCGGTAGGTCAGCATGGAGGCGGAATCGAGAATCCGAACCCGCCCTTCCAGTTCGGGCTGGACCTTGCATATTTTCCGGAACAGGTCTTCCGTCTTCGCCTTTTTGTATTCCGCATACTCCGCCGGCCGGGTCGCATGGACCGTATCCTTCCAGCGTTCCGTTTCCTTTTCATACACATTTTCAAACGCGGTCACCGTCTGATAGGTTTTTCCATCCAGGCCGGTCTCTTCCGCCAGCATGATGCCGGCGGCGGTCACATCCGGATGGTCCGGCGACATAAGACGATCCAGGTCCGTGTGGGTGAGATAGGAGGTCAACTGCTGTTTGAAGACCTCCCGTTTGGGTTCGATCACGCCGAACACGGTGAAGAACCCGCAGCTCTCCTCGAACTCGTTCACACGATCCGTGAAATCCCGCGACTTTCCTTCCGGCGGCAGCGTTTTTTCGATCTCGCGCGGATGCATGGTCATGATGCAATCCTTGAATTCGAGAACCGTGCCGTCGCTCAGGCGAATCCGGTGACAGCGCTTTTTTCCGATGTCCAGACACTCCGCCACCGTGCAGTTTGTCCGGATCTGAATTCCAAGTTCTTTCGCCTGCTTCAGGAAATTCCGGACGATCTCGTCGCCGCCGCCCACGAAGCGCACCAGACGGTCATCCAGCCCGTAGCTGATCCGGCAGTGCGTGGCCAGCGACATCTCCGTGGCGGGCGTTCCGCAGCAGCAGATGGCAAAGGACGCCAGGAGCATTTTCAGCTCCTCGGAAAAGCTTTCCTTCCGCATATATTCGGAAAGACCGATGAAATCGTCGTCCGTCAGCAGCGTATCGGTGAAGCCTGCCCCCTCGCGGATGTTGAACAGGGGGGTCTTCCAGTAAATCTCGGACTCCTTCCGGAAAAACTCCCGGATCTTCCCCGCCTCGGCGGGGAACCGTTCCGAGTAATATTCCATCATGTTCGCGTGTCCATGGGGAATGTGGAACATCTTGTCACGGTCCGCAAGATAGACGTTTTTTCCGATCACGACTTCCCGGATCGCGTCGCGCATGTCCAGCATTTCGAACATGTCGCCGAAGCACCCGGAAAGACCGGTGGTGAAATGGAAGCCTGTGTCGAAGGGAATTCCGCGGGAGTGAAACCGCTGCATGCTGCCTCCGACCCGAAACCCTTTCTCCACAAGGACGACCCGGGCACCGCTTTTGGCAAGCAGCAAGGCAAGTGTCATTCCGGCTGCGCCGCCCCCGACAACCACATAATCGCAGGTCTCTTTTGACATATTTGCCTTCCCGCAGCCTCTAAATAACCAATCCGCCGTTGACGGCGATCACCTGCCCATGGATGTAAAGGCTGTCCGGACCGCAAAGAAAACTGACCACATTCGCCACTTCCTCCGCCGTTCCGGCGCGATTCAGCGGAATCATCGGCAATATTTTTTCCTTCGGCAGATCCCGGGTCATGTCCGTTTCAATAAACCCGGGCGCGACGACATTCACGAGAATGTTTTTGCGTCCGATCTCGCGCGCCAACGCCTTGGCGGCGCCGATCAGGGCCGCTTTCGACGCGGAGTAGTTCACCTGTCCGGCCTGTCCGGCCTGTCCCGAAGCGCTGCTGATCACCACAATCCGCCCGGACTTCTGGGCCATCATATTCATCATGAGCGGCTGGACCGTATTGTAAAATCCGTCCGTATTCGTCCGCATCACGCTGTCCCACTCGTCGCCGGACATGAACACGAAAAAATTGTCTTTCGCAATTCCGGCATTATACACGATCACATCGGGAGCGGACATTCCGAAGATCCGGTCGATTTCCCGGCCGGCCTCCTTGCGGTCGGCCACATCGAAGACCGCCATGGTGAAGGAACGGCCCAGCGACCTCACCAGGCGTTCCGTTTCGGAAATCGGACCGTTCGGCTCCCGGCAGGCTGCAATGATATCGAAACCATCCTTTGCCAGCCGACAGGCAATCGCACGCCCGATTCCGCGGCTCGCACCAATGACAAAGGCTCTCTTCTGCTCCATAATATTTCCAATCAGCGGGTCATGGCGGAATGCAGAGAAAGCACTTCACGGATCCCGACGGGTTTTCTGGCCGTTTTATTCATATAACTCAAATCGCACGCGATCAGGGAGGAGGCAAAACCGTTCGGATGATAGGTGGTCCTGGAACTACAGGAGGCCTTTCCGGTCCAGACTTTGGTTTTTTCTTTGTTGTTCAAAATAACGTCCATGAGAAAAAATGTCTCCAGCCGCTGCCTGGGCGTGATGTCGGCAGTGAAAGTGTATTCCACAAAGAAGGAGGCGGCTTCTTTGGACGCCGCTTTCGGATATCCGAGGAAAATCAAGCCTTTTTCAATGAACCCCTGGCACTGCGGACTCTGCGGATTCGGAACCACCCAGAAGGCGCCGGTCACATTGGCTACCGAGAGAACAATCGCATCCACATGCATCACAGTCGCTGTCGCCATCCGCGTTCCCGGGAAATTCTGCGAAACAGACTGTCCCACCGGCTGCGGCGCCGCCTCTACGATCAGTCCACAGAAAAAGACAGATGCGAACGCTAGCGCGACCCAAAGGATTTTCATGACCTTTTCTCCTTTTATTTTGATCAGCAACACATTGCTCCGACAACTCTTCCATGCCAGCATAATGTAACTGCTTCAAAAAAAAAGTCAATCATGTGAAAAAAAATAATTCAGACTTTTTCATCCCGGCCAAACTCAATCTGCCGGGATATCCATATCGGTAAAATCAGGGGAACGCGCGGTCTTCCGGACGCGGCTCCGGCACACGCGGTTTCCGCAGCGCCTCCAGACACAGAAGAACCGCATCGTACAGACCATACAGGAACGCACAAAGCATGGCCGCTCCCGTAATCCAGTAATTCCCGGCGTAAAACACGATCAGGAACAACCCCAGGAACAATGGAACGGGAAGTATTTCACGCAGGGGCCGTCCCTTCTTGCGCGCTTGAAGAAAGTCCTTCACGAAAGTCGCCAGGACCACAACGGAAAGTGCAATCACGATCCAGCGGACCATATCCATCGTTTCCGGACTCACCCCGTAGCGTTCCAGACCCCACGGCAGATACCGGCGGACCGCCGGAGCGTCGCCCGGAGCGGTCAGCAGCACGCCCGCCAGCAATATTCCGAGCGAACGGAATACAACGGATAAACGCTGCTTCCAGACACAGTTGAGAAAAATCGCCGCCATGAACGCGGGATAGACCGGCAGAATAAAACGGGAATAGTTGTTGTAAACTACCGGATAGCCCGTGAAGAAAAATAGAACGGGGTAAATCCATAATGCCAGAATCGCCCGGGTTTTCCTGTCCGGGATGAAAAACAAGGACAGTGTGCCCAACACAAAAACCGCATGGTTGCTCGCCGACAGAAAATACAGTCCGTACGGCACCAGCTTCAGAACAAACCCTTTCACCGCATCATTGCTGGTATGCAGCACATACGGCATTGTGAACGGAGAACCGAAGTGATGAAGGTTCACCGCCAGCTGAAACGAGAAGACCGTCAGGAATGCAAATGCACCATAGAAGATCAACCGCAGCCGGGTTCCGGGAATTTTCAACAGATCGGCATAATTCAGATACAGGATGAACCCGAGAAGCGGCGCATAGAGAATACTGTTGATCCGGATCAGGCAGGTCGTTGCAAACAGAGCGGATACGATGATCATATTCCGGGTCGAAGGTTTCAGGGAAATTGCACAGAAAAGGGTCAGGAACAGAAACAGCATGCAGAGGGCATCGCTCATGCCATTCCATCCGCAGGCAATGTATATCTCAAAAAGAGAGGGACTGAACCCTAAAGCAGGAAATGACGGAACCGACTTCTGCACATAGGTCTCCGCAACGTAGAGCTTGACGGAGTACAGTCTCTGATGATATAACAGAATAAAGCCATACCAGAGAAAGAGAGACCATGCCGGAAGAGTTTCCGAACGGAAGAGTTTTTTCAAAACCATATACACAAACAAGAGACAGACCGGCGCAACCAGAAAACAATTGATGGAAGGTGCCAGATAGGACACCTCCTGATATGTTGCTGCGATTCCGGTGAACAGTAATATAGGAATATAGAAGATAACAGAATGACCGATCGTATAATTAAAGGATTTTGTAAAATCAAAAGCAAGAATTTTTTTTGCGATTTCAAAATACCAGACTTCATCCGAAGGTTTGATGAGAACGCCTCCTGAATATCCGATCACATAAAGGCAAATCCCGAAATGGAAAAAAAGGATCGACAGAGGCATCAGATATTTCCGGAACCGGAAGGTCTTGTCTCTGAAAAAGATAAACAGGGACAGGAGACATAAAAAAAGGAAAATGACTCCGAGAAACATGGGAACGGGAAGCCGGGCGAAACGGAAGGTATATGCTCGGGAATCACCTCCTCTGACGACACTTTCCACCTCGGGAAAAGTCCAGAATAATTCCCCCATCTGGGGAATTAAAACCCGCCAGATGGGGGTCTCAACAACCAGATAATCCAGAAAAGCAACATTCATTTTCTCTTTTTTCAATACGACGGCTGACATTTCTTTTTCAACCGTATAAGCCAAATTCAGGTTCTCCTGAAACCGGTACAGCGGCGCTCCTTTCTGGAGAAGCATCACCTCTTCCGAAACAGCCGCACTGCCCAGAAAAATCAGACAGAAAAACACCCAAAACATTTTGGAATTCATCCGCATCTCCCGTATGATAACTGATTCCCGACAGAAAAGATAAAATAATATTGCACTTACTATTCCATTTTTCAAGTATGCCACGCAACAAATGCGGCACCCCCAATATTCCGCCGGAAAATCAAGGGAACGCGCGGTCTTCCGGACGCGCCTCCAGACACAGAAGAACCGCATCGTACAGGCCATACAGGAATGCACAAAGCATGGCCGCTCCCGTAATCCAGTAATTCCCGGCGTAAAACACAATCAGGAACAACCCCAGGAAAAACGGGATGGACAGAATTTCACGCAACGGCTGCCCTTCTTTGCGCGCACGAAGAATGTCTTTCATAAAAGTCGCCAGAACCACAATAGAAAGTGCAATTACGATCCAGCGGACCATATCCATCGTTTCAGGGCTCACCCCGTGCCATTCCAGACTCCACGGCAGATACCGGCGAACTGCCGGAGCGTCGCCCGGAGCGGTCAGCAGCACGCCCGCCAGCAGTATCCCGAGACTGCGCAGCACCACGGACAACCGCTCTTTCCAGACTCCGTTGAGAAAAATCGCCGCCATGAACGCAGGATACACCGGCAGAATAAAACGGGAATAGTTGTTGTAAACCACCGGATAGCCCGTGAAGAAAAACACAACAGGATAAATCCACAATGCGAGAAGCGCCCGCATCTTCCTGTCCGGGATGAAAAACAGGGACAGCGTGCCCAACACAAAAATCGCATGGTTGCTCGCCGATAGAAAATACAGTCCGTACGGCACCAGTCCCGGCATAAATCCATGGACGGAATCATTGTCGGTGTGCAGCACATACGGCCAGGTGAAAGGGGAACCGAACTGATAAAAGTTTACCGCCAGCTGAAGCGAGAAGACCGCCAGGAATGCAAGCGAACCGTACAAGATCAACCGCCGCCGGTTTCCGGGAATTTTCAGCAGTTCGGCATAATTCAGATACAGAATGAACCCGAAAAGCGGCACGTAGAGAATACTGTTGATCCGGATCAGACAGGTCGCTGCAAACAGAGCGGAGACAATGATCAGATTCCGGACCGAAGGTTTCAGCAGAATCCCGGCCAACAAGGAAAGAAAGAGAAACAGCATGCAGAGCGGATCACTGATCCCGTGCCATCCGAAGACGACATACAAATCGTAAAGAGAGAGATTGAGTCCGAAAACAGGCAGTGCGGCAACCGCCTTCTGCACATAGGTCTCTGCTATATTGAGTTGGCCGGTGAACAGACGCGGATGATACAGCAGGACAAAGCCGAACCACAGCAGGAGAGAATAAAAAGGAAGCGTCGCGGAACGGAAAAGTTTCTTCAGGACCCCGAAAACAAGCAGAAGACAGACCGGCATGATGAAAAAACAGTTGAGTATCATCGCCCACAAACCTGCTTCCTCATACTTGACAGCCCCGGTGAAAAACACAAGAGGGGCGTAAAAGAACAAGGGATGCCCGATCGTATAACGGAACGGCGCCGAGAAATCAAAAGAAAGAAGCTGTCGGCCGATTTTGAAGTACCAGATCTCATCCGTCGGTTTGATGAACACTCCGCCGGAATATCCAATCGCATAAAGGCAGATCCCGCATTGCAAACAAACGATTGACAGGGGAAGCAGACAGTTCCGGAAGCGGAAGGTCTTGTTCCAGAAGAAAAACAGGGCGGACAGCGCCCCCGCGAAAAGAAGAAGCGCGCCGGAAAACAGCAGAGGCGGAATCCGCGCAAAGCGGAACGAATATTCCTTCAAATCCTTTTTGTAAACGCTTTCGATGTCGGGAAACGTCCAGAATTCCCCCATATTCGAAACAAACACCTTCCACAGCGAAGTCCGCAGAACCAGATAATCCTGAAAAATCATATCCGATTCCCGCTTTTTCAAGACGATCGCAGCCATTTCTTTTTCCACCGTATATGCCAGATTCATCTTTTCCGGATCTTGAAACAGGGGAGCCCCTTTTTGAAGAGGAAAAATTTCATCCGAAGCGGATGCGGCATTGAAAAAAAACAGAAAAAGAAACAATCCGAACACTTTCAATTTCATTCTCTCTCCCGGCTATGTCGGTCGGTTCCCGACTTGAACAGAATAATATTGCACGGAATTTTCTGTTTTTCAAGCATATATGACCTACATATCGCAGACATTCGGAAGAGAGCCGTCCGGGCTGTTCCGATCCTGAAAAAAATTCCAGAACATCCCGAAAAGGAATGCCGGAATATCTTTATGGAAAAACTTGCATTCCATAAAGATGAGGAATATATTATTTTGCAGGTATCAAGATGCTTTTCATGTATTGTTTCCTTAACTCTGCGCTATTTCTGAGAAAAGAACAAACCTAAAAAATGTTGCATTTTTTTAAAATCAATCTGCTCTTTTTTCCGGGTCTGACGATCTTCCTGTTTGCTTCGGTGCTGAATGCCGCATCCCCGGCAATCTCCGGTCCCCGTATTCTGTACATCAATTCGTGCAATTCCGCC
Organism: Lentisphaerae bacterium ADurb.Bin242; assembly: GCA_002069785.1. Classification (GTDB taxonomy): domain Bacteria; phylum Verrucomicrobiota; class Lentisphaeria; order Victivallales; family UBA1829; genus SIG94. The sequence goes on from MWCA01000062.1 coordinate 7,977, forward strand.
GGGAAATGGAGCGGCGGCGTCCTCCACGGATTCCGGGAACAGCTCCTCCCGTATGCTCCGGATACAGTCCTGGACATGGCGGACTTGAATTGCAGAAACTTGAAAGATTTTCAGGCGGACCCGGAAAACCTCCGGCACCTCAAGACGATCCTTCAGAACAAGCGTTATGACCTGATTCTGGCGGTCGGCAACCCGGCCGCCGATCTTTTCCTCGACAAGAAACTGCTTCCGTCTCCTCAAACGGCGGTCGTCTTCTGCGGATACGATGCCTCCGGAAAGGAAATGAAACCGCTGCCGCCCCGGACGGCCGGGCTTCTTCTTCCCTCGCGCCTTCTTCCGAATATCGAGTTCGGATTGAAGCTTTTCCCGAAAACCGGAACCGTCGCGATTCTGACCGGCGCGGAACCGGAGGAAATCCGGATGCGTCAGGAAACGGCAAAAGCCTCCGCCCGGTTTCCCGGAGTCCGTTTCCAGTGGATCAACGGAAACGAATCTTCCATCCGGCAAATGCTTTCCACCCTGAAGACGCTTCCGGAAAATTCTTTTGTGATCCTGGATGACCGGACCGCCTCCGGCTCCGACATGCCGGTTCCGCCCGCTTCCGGCTGGAAACAGATCCGGGAAACATACCCGGGGCCGGTTCTCTGTTCTTCGGACAATATCCCCGGAGAAAAAATCCTGGGCGGCGTCATGACTTCCGGAAACGATCACGGGCGGGAGGCCGCCATGCTGGCTATCCGGCTTCTTGCCGCCGGAGACACATCGGTTCAACAGCCTCTTACCGGAACCTTCCGGTATGTCATGCATTATCCGTCCATGAAAAAATACGGCATCGATCCGGGGCGTCTGCCGAAGGATACTCTGTTTCTGGATCCGCCGGGCTCCGCCTGGCACCGCTATCATCCGTTCCTGTTCCTCGCGCTGGCCGCCCTGATGCTTTCCTACCTGATTTTCTCCGTTGTCTCCCGCCTGAACAAGCAGCTGGCGCAGCGCAGACAGAAAATCATTTACGATGCCTTGCCCGTTCGAATCGTAGTCGTCGACGCCAACGGCAAGATTTGTTATTATCAGGTGCACAGGAAAGATTCCCACTTCAATTTTGCTCCGAAAAATTTGAATGATTTCACGCCGGCCGCTCAGGCTGTTTTCCGGGAACCCATCCGGAAAGTGCTCGAAACCGGAGAATCGCTGAACTTCAACTATACTCTCGAAGGTCGCCGCCGTCATGTGGAATTCCAGCGCCTGCCGAAGAATATTTTCGGAGTCCGTTCCGTACTCTGGATTTCCACCGACATCGACGAACTCGAAAACGCCCGCAAAGAAATGGCCCGGCTGGCGGAACGCTTCCAGTTGACGCTCCGGTCCATCGGAGAGGCGGTTCTGGTCACGGACGAAGAGGGAAAAATCACCCTGGTGAACGCGGCCGCCGAAAAACTGACGGGATACGCTCCGGAGGAACTGATCGGACAGGCGCTTTCCGAAAAAATCATCCTGGCGGAATACGGGAGCCCGAAGGAGGACCGGACCTCCGTCCTCCGGAAATTCATGACCGGACAAAATGCGGAACCGGTCGACCACATGGATTTGATCTCGAAAGACGGCTCGCGCCGTCATATCGAAGGAAGCCTCACCCCGATTCTCAACTTCCCGGGGGAACGGACCGGATCCGTCATGGTTTTCCGGGATATGACCGAGGAATATGAAAGACAAAACCGCATCTTCACCCAGAAAAATCTGCTGGAAGCGGCCGCGGACTTTGCCGGAATCGCCTATTTCCGGCTGGACAACACCGAAAACAGGATTCTGGTACTGCAAAACCGGGAGAAATTCTGGGAAACTTCCTCGAATGATTTTCCCGCTTCGGCGAAAGAATGGGTTCATCCCGACGATCTGCCGGATTTCAAAAAGGAGTGGAATGCCCTGTTTCAGAGAGAAAAAGACTCTCTTCACCTCGTTTACCGGGGCGGCAAAGACGGCCGATACCGCTACTTCGAGATGCGCTGCCGGAAAACCGTCAATCCGGAAAACTCGCAGGAGGAGTTTTTCGGACTTATCCGGGACATCGATGAGGAAAAGACGGCCGAACTGGCCCTGGGCAATGCGAACCAGCTGATTCAATCGGTCATGGATCATATTCCATGTCTGCTTTACGTCAAAGACTTCGAGCACGAAGACCGTTATTTATTCATCAGCAATTATTTCCTTCAACAGATAGGGCTGACTGCCGACTTCGTAATCGGCAAAACCGACTGCGAGATCTTCCGCAAAGAAATCGCCGACGCATACCGGCTCGCAGACCGGCAGGTGATGGAAAGCAAACAAGAACTGAACTACCTCGAACCGGTGATCTCCTCCGATGGAGTCACGCACACAATGCAAACCCGGAAACTCTGTCTCGAGCGGAAAACAGGAAACCTTCTTCTCGGAATCTCCTTCGACATCACCGACCTCATCAATCACCGGAACGAACTCCAGAATTATGCCCAGCAGGAAAAGATGATCAACACCTGCCTTCAAACCATCATGCTCATCGAGGACGATGAGGAAGCCTTGCAGACCGCCTTGCGCCATGCCTGTGAATATTTCAACGCGACCAACTGCTATATAGTCACCTACAACTACGAAACCGCCCGGGTCGTTCCCTTCCATGAATATGTTTCTCCGGGAAATGTTCCTCTTCTGGATCCCGGCGTATCCATCCCGCTCGACCTCGACGATCCATGGCGCCGGAACTATGAAAAACACAACTTTTTCCTGGCGGACCGGGCGGATGCGCCGGACGTTTTCACCGGAGAAAGCATCGGGAAGTCGTTCATCATCGAAAACGGCATCAAATCCTTTGCTTTCAACGGCATCTGGCTCGAGAAAAAACTCTGGGGCAGTTTCGGGGTCCTGTTCAAACAGGATTATCATACTTTCACCCAGCAGGACAAATCCGCCCTGTCGGCGCTCACGAATATGATCGAGATTATTCTCGAACGCCGGAAGAAACGTTCGGACCTGACCCGCAGCGAATTTGAAAAACGTCTCATCATGGACACCATCCGGATTCCCATCCTGCTTCTGGACCCCGACCTGAATCTTGTCCGGACCAACAACGCGGCGTTGAACATCATCGGCAAAACCGAAAAGGAAATCTACGCCGATCCGGCTCACTATATGTTCTGTCTGCACATGGATTCCTCCGACGACTGTCCGGCCAGGCTGGCCCGCGCGGACGGCCAGGTTCACTCCCGGGAGATCCTCTTCTCCGGACGGAATTATCTCTTGTCGGCTTATCCGATCCTCTACGAGAAAAAGCTGATCTATATTCTCAACACCCTGATCGACATCTCGGATTCCAAAGCCATCCAGCAGCAGCTTACCCGCGCTCTCATGGAAGCCCAGAACGCGGCCAAAGCCAAGAGTTTCTTCCTCGCGACGATCAGCCACGAGCTGCGGACTCCCCTCAACGCAGTAATCGGATTCAGCGAACTCCTTCAAAAAGACTCCCTTTCCAGCGAAGAGCAGAAAGACGCCCTGGAGTCCATTCATTATGCCGGCAACGCCCTGCTGAATCTCATCAACAATGTGCTCGACCTCTCCAAAATCGAATCGGAACAGATGAATATCGTTCCGCAGCCGACGCACCTTCAGAAGCTGATCGAGGAGGTCGCCTCCATTTTCCGTTACAAGGCGGAGGAAAAAAAGCTCTCTTTCATCTTGCAGTATCCGCCCGATCTTCCCGTCCTCATCCTCGACACGCTCCGTCTGCGCCAGATTCTGCTCAACCTTGTCGGAAACGCATTCAAGTTCACCCACAAGGGATCCGTGACGCTTTCCGCCGCATTCAGGGACGTCAACCCGGAAAACCGGCGGGGCGACCTCGTCATCACGGTGTGCGACACCGGAATCGGGATTGCCGGCGATTCCCAGAAGAAAATTTTCATGCCTTTTGTTCAGCAATATGCCGCGCGCGACGCCAACGTATACAAGGGGACCGGGCTCGGACTTGCAATCTCCCAGCGTCTGGCCCATTGCATGGGCGGCTCCATTCAACTCGAAAGCGAAGCGGGAAAAGGAAGCTCGTTCACCCTGACTCTTCCTTCTCTGGAATACGAAATCCCGCAACAGGAAAAAACAACGCTGCCGGAGCGGTTCTCCTCCATGGAACTGAACCACGCTCCGAAAAAAGTCCTGCTGGTCGACGATGTTCCAATGAACCTCAAAGTCCTCGCGGCCATGCTCAAGCAGCTGGGCTTTGAAACCAGAACGGCCGCTTCCGGGAAGGAAGCCCTCGAACAGATCGGCCAGGACCCGCCCGACCTGGTTCTGACCGATCTCTGGATGCCCGGGATGGGCGGCGTGGAACTGCTGGAAGCCATCCGCAAGGAAAACCGCTTCCGTCACATGCTCATCGTTGCCATCACAGCGGACACGGAGGCCGACAAGAATTTCTCTCTCCGCTGCTTCAATGGAATTCTTCTGAAACCGGTCACGCTGGATAAACTGAAAAACTTCCTCGTCTCGCTGGCGGATGCCCTGTCTTTTCCCCAACAAAACAACCCTAACTGAAATCGAGTGCAGTCCATGTTTCTTATGTCACATATCAAATCGCCGGGAGTGAAACCTCTGCTCTTTCTGCTTTTCATTTCCGCCTTTCTCCGGATGCCGGCCCAGGAACCGGCGGAACCGGCCCGGATTCTCCTGATCTCCTCCCATCATCTGACGCACACCTGGAGCATGAAAGTCAGCGACGCCATTCTGCAGGCCATGGAGCAGGGACCGAAAAAGGCCGTCGTGGATTACCTGAACCTGAACGCCCTCCGGAACAACATGTCCCATCAGGAAGACATTTTCAGACCTTACCTGAACCGAATCCAGGCCGGACGCTATGACCTGGTTGTGGCGCTTCGCGACGACGCGGTGGAACTCCTGCTGGAAAACCTTTCCAGGATTCCGAAAAATCTTCCGATCATCGCTTGCGGTTTCCGGAAATCCTCCGACGATTTTCTCCGCCAGCATCCGAACATCACCTTTTTCTTCCTCGACTTCCATATCCAGGAAAATATCGAACTCGGCCTGAAAATTTTCCCGGACACCCGCACCGTAGCCGTCATCACGGACGCCTATCCGTCCGGGCTGTACAGCCACAACCGCGCACTGATGCTCCGAAGTCTTTTTCCGCAATGCCGTTTCATTTTCATCAATGCCTCCCGGTATTCAACGAACCAAATGCTGGAAACCATCGGCAACCTCCAGGAAAAATCGCTGGTCATATTCACCGCATGGCGCAGCTATATGAAAGACGGATATCTTTCCCAGGAAATGGTCGCCCGCGAACTGGCGAAAAGGGCGAAGCGTCCTTTCCTGACTCCTTCCGAAGAAATGCTCGACAACGGGGCGCTCGGAGGATATATGTTCTCGGGCGACCTGAACGGGCGCCGCATTGCCGGTCTGATCAAACAGATTCTGGAAAGCAAAACCCCGAAGCCGCCCGCCGTCATTCATGATTCCGGAAAAACCATCATCGACATGGCCGTCTGGAACAAGGCGAATCTCAAGCACTCGGTCCATCCGGCCAATGCGGAATTCCGGAATAAAATGCCTTCCATCTGGGAAGCCTACAGAACGGAACTGACCATTCTCCTCTGCGCCTTCGGATTCATCATCGTTCTTCTCGCCTCCCTCCTCGTCATGTATGTGCGCTACCAGAAAGTCGCCCGGCGGAACATGGTCATCTTCAATTCCCTTCCGCTGCGGGTCGGCGTTTCCGACATCCACGGAAACATCCTCTTTTACCATGAGGACAGTTCCGCCCGGCGCTGGATCGATCATTCCAACCTCTCCCTGGTGCGCCATGTTTCCGACATGACCTGGATCGATACGGAATCCACGCTCGAGATCTTCCGCCAGATCTTTGCCGAGAAAATCGGGCGGACTTTCAGCACCAGCTTCAATGACAGCCACCGGATGGTCGTCTGCGAACTCCTTCCCAGGAGGATTTTCGGCAAGGAAGCCCTCCTCTGGATCTCCCAGGACGTCACGGAACTGGAAAACAGCAAACGCCGCGAAGAAGAGGCAAAAAGCTTCCTCCAGACCCTCCTGGACGACATGCCCGCATCCGTCCTCGCCAAAGACATCAACGACGACTTCCGCATCGTTTTGTGGAACAAGGAAATGGAACGGCAGACCGGCGTCTCCGCCGATCAGGCCATCGGGAAAACGGATTTCGAGCTGGACGCCTTCCCGGGAAGCGCGGAAAGCTTCCGCAAGCACGACCTGGAACTGCTCGAAGCCGGGCACACGATCAACTTCATCGAAGAATGCACCATCGCGTCCGGCAAGAAAATCACATACAATTCCTTCCGGACAGTGATGGAAACCGAATCCGGAAAGTCTTTCATCCTGGACCTCTCCATCGACACGACCCGCGAACACGAACTCGAGCAGGAACGCCTGAAAATGATCCGCGAACTCAACAACCATATCCGGAACGAACAGGTCATCAACCAGTGCCTCCAGGGAATCACGCTCCAGACCAGCCTCGAGGAAGCCGTCAACGAAATGCTCGGACTCATCGGACAGAACAACGACGCAGACCTCTGCTATATCTGCCGGTATTCCGACCAGCGCACCCGCGCAAACGCGGTGTACGGATGGAACAACAGCGGGATACGCCTCGAGGAAAGCCTCTCGAACATCGACATGACCCGATATCCGAAAACCCAGGAGAGTTTTCTGCAAAAACAGGACGTGGTGATTTCGGATCTTCTCCATCCTCCGGAATTCTTTGAAAACGAAGCCGCCTTCCTTCTGAAATTCAACATCCAGTCCGCCCTCCTTGCCGGGATATGGATCGACGGACAGCTCTGGGGATTCGTCGGGGTCAACTACATCCGCCGCAGTCACAGCTTTACGGACAGCGACATCCACATCATCCACGATGCCGCCAACCTGTTCGTCATCGCCAACGAACGCAACCGCCAGATGAACGCCATCGCCGATACCGTCTCCCTCCAGAAGCAGATTTTCGACACGGTCGATCTCCCGATCGTCATGATCGACCGCGATTTCAATGTGGTCACGGCCAACACCTCCTCGGCGGTCTTCGCAAAGGAATCCATCGAGAATATCCGGAACTCAAAGTGTCACAACCACTTCTGCAAATACATGACCGTGCCGGAGTGGTGTCCCTCCCGGAAAACGATAGAAGACCGCCTGCCCCATCAGGCCGACTTCTCCATGAACGGGCGGGAACTGGTTCTCACCAGCCAGCCCATTTTCGACCGGAACAACGAACTGATCTCCGTCCTCGAGATCGCCATGGACGTCACCGCCGTCCGGCAGCAGAGCCGGAAGATCGAGCTCAACAGTCTCCTTCTCAACCGCGCCGCGGAAGTCACGCAGATCACGTATTTCAAGGGGGACAAGGACGGCAACATCACCCTTCTCGGCGGCAACACGAATCTCGGGCTGCCGATGGACAACCGTCCCCACTCTCTCGTCGGCTGGCTCCAGAACGAAGACCTCAAAGAGTTTGCCAAGGCCAGGGACAAGCTGACCGAAAGTTCCGAAAACGTGGTCGAAATCATCTGCCGGGCCACGGTCAACAATACCCGGCGGATTTTCCGCATGCGCGTCACCGGAAACAGCCATTCGGATCCGTTCTGCATCGGAATCCTCCACGACATCACCGACGCCGTCGAGGCGGAAAACGTCAAAAACGACCTGATCAAGCGTCTCAGCAGCTATGTGACCAACGAACGGATCCTCAACACGTGCCTCACCCAGACGGTTCTGGAGGAGGATTTCGACAAGAACACCGTGGAAATCCTCCGCATCATCGCGGTCCGCTTCAACTGTGAACGCGCCTTCCTCGGCGTTTTCCAGACCGGTTCCGTTTTCTCGGAATTCACGCATGAATGGTCCGGTCAGCCATCCGGGACGGATTCCCTGAACCACACCGCCCAGGCGCTCAAGAACTTCTTCACCGAACATTTCATGAATTTCCGCAACGACAGGATGCTGCGTCTGCCCGAGGAGGAGGACTCCGCTTCGGCCGCGGCGCTGGAAGGGACCTCCTGCGCCTGTATCCTGTGCATTCCGGTCTGGTTCGCCAACAGTCTGTACGGCATCCTGGGCATCGGATTCAGCACCCCCCATCCGGCCACCGAACCCGACGAAAACATCATGCGGTCGATCTCCAAGATCATCTCTCTGGCCAAGGAACACGCGGTCCAGCGGGAAAGATTGGATGCCACCATCCGGGAACGGCAGGTCATTTTCAACAAGGTCAAAGTCCCGATCATGTTCTATGACAGAAATCTCCGGCTCATCCGGATCAATCCGGCGGGATGCCTCATGGCGGGAAAAAACAAGGAAATGCTTATTTCCCATTCATGCCACGAAGCGTTCTGCTTCTGCGGCAGCGAATGCGTTTCGGACCGCTGTATCGTGAGAAGGGTCTTCGCAACGGGGAAATCCCAGACCTCTGAAATCACGCTCCTCAAACGGGAATACATCATCTCCGCCGAACCCATTCTGGACCGGACCGGCGAAGTCGCCAACGTGGTTTTGAATGCGGTCGACATCACGGAAATCAACGAGCACAAGCGCCAGCTCGAAACCGCCATGATCGCGGCACAGGCCGCCAGCCGCGCCAAGAGCTACTTCCTGGCCACCATGAGCCACGAGCTGCGCACTCCCCTCAACGCCGTCATCGGGTTCAGTGAACTTCTCCAGCTCGGGAACGTTCCGAAAAACGAGCAGAAGGAATACCTCAAGTCCATCAACCTCGCGGGCAATGCCCTCCTGAACCTGATCAACGACGTTCTCGACCTCTCCAAGATCGAGGCGGAACAGACCAAGATCATTCCCGTCAAGACCGATTTCAAGGCGCTCCTCCTTGAAATCCAGGCGATTTTCAAGCACAAGCTCTTTGAAAAGAACCTGGAGATGCGCCTCTATTGCCCGAATTCCCTCCCCCTCCTCTATCTGGATAACCTCCGGCTGCGCCAGATTCTTCTCAACCTCACCGGGAACGCCATCAAGTTCACGCACAAAGGCCATGTGAACATCCATGTCGAATTCACCCCCAGAGACGGACAAACGGGAACTCTTACCGTCCGTGTCCTGGATACAGGCATCGGCATTCCGAAAGAATACCAGAGAAAGATTTTCGAGCCGTTCTTCCAGCAGCAGGACGCCGTGCGGGGACATACGACCTATGAAGGCACCGGACTCGGCCTGGCAATCTCCCAGCGCCTCATCGCACAGATGGACGGAAGGCTGGAGCTGGTCAGCACGCCGGGCAAAGGCAGCGTCTTCACGATCGTCCTGAAAAATGTCCGCTTCGAAAAGCCGGAAGTCCCTCCGGAACGCCTTCTGGCGGAAGGCTGCGATTCCGACGCCGGCGAAGCGCCGAAAGCCCGTCCTCTCAAGGTGCTTCTGCTGGATGACGTCCCCATGAATCTGAAGGTGCTTTCCTCCATGCTCAAGAAACTGAATGCGGAAACTTTCACGGCCAACTCCGGGGAGGAAGCGCTCCACTGTCTCGCCGGACAGAAATTCGACCTCATCCTCACGGACATGTGGATGCCCGGAATGAACGGACAGGAATTCGCCGCGGAAGTCAGGAAGCGGCCGGTCAACCGCCGGACCGTCCTCTATGCCGTAACCGCCGACACCGAGGCAACCGACAACTTCAACATGAAGTCCTTCAACGGAATCCTCCATAAGCCGCTGGTCATCGAGAAACTCAAAACCATTCTGGACTCCATCGAGCCGGACTCCGGCTCATAAGCGCCGGAGGGGGGTGCGGAGAACCCCCGGATTCAGGACTTTTTCCAGGCGCCGCGGATCAGCTCGGCGGTCTTCACCAAAGCCTCCGGAACCACCCGCGTATCGGACAGCACGGACATGAAGTTCGTATCGCCGTTCCAGCGCGGGACAATGTGCATGTGAAGGTGTTCCGCGACCCCGGCGCCCGCGGCCGCTCCCAGGTTGAACCCGATGTTGTAGGCGGCCGGAGACATCAATTTCTGCAGCACGTTTTTGGCGTCGACGCAGACATCCATGACCTGATAGAGCTCCTCCTTTTCAAGCAGGGCGATGTCTCCCACATGGCGGTAGGGCGCCACCAGCAGATGCCCCGAATTGTAGGGGTAGCGGTTCAGGATCACGAAACAGAGACTGTAACGCGCCACGATCAGTTCATCTTCCAGGGGAGAATTCCCCTCCTTGTGGTTGTCGCACAGAAAGCATCCGGATTCTTTTTCCGAACGGATGAATTCGATGCGCCACGGAGCCCAGAGCGGGCGGTTGTCTGTTGTCATGTCCCTTGATCCCTTGTTTTTTCCGACCCGAAAAAAAAGTCCTTTTTTTCAGAGGGAGATTTGCAAAAATACGATTCCATGTTATATTTATTATTTCGGAAACGCTCCGGACGGGAGGGTTCCGTATGAATGCCGTCTTATGCTGTATATTATACAATAAATCACATTGATGAGGTTTGCAAATGAAAAAAGATGTTCATCCGAGTTATGGACCGGCCACGATCTCCTGCGCCTGCGGGAAAGTCTGGGAAACCATGTCCACCCGCAAAGAATACAAGGTCGGCATTTGCGCCGAGTGCCACCCTTTCTTCACCGGCAAGCAGAAACTGGTCGACACGGCCGGCCGCGTCGAGAAATTCAACCGCCGCTATCAGAAAGCCGCGAAGTAATCGCCGTTTTCTTTCAAGGCCCGTTCCATTCCAGGCGCAGGAAAATTTCTGTTTTCACCGGCCGGAGGAACGGGTTTTTTCGTTAGGATGATTCCGGCGTCGCGGCCGCCCGGACAACCCGGAAAGTGTTACGAATGAGACCCGAAGACCTCGCATTGCAGCTGGAACGCATGAAGGAGCGTTACGGCGAAATTGAAACCCGGCTTTCCGATCCCCGAATCTACGCGGACCCGTTTCAGTGCCGCACCCTGACCCGGGAACGCGGCCGCTTGTCCGAGTTCTTCCGTCTTTTCAAAGAGTGGTCGGACGCCCTCCGGGAAAGCGCCGACAACCGCGAAATGCTTCAGACGGAACAGGACGAGGGCCTCCGCCGGATGATCGAAAACGAACTCGCCGTACTGGCCCTCCGGGTCGAAAACGCCGAAAAGGCGGTCACCCGGATGCTCCTGCCGCCGGACCCGAATGACGGACGCAGCATCATCGTGGAACTGCGGCCGGCCGCGGGCGGCGAGGAAGCCGCCCTCTTTACCGCGCAGATGCTCCGCGTCTATACCCGGTACGCCGAACGCCGCGGCTGGAAATTCGAGCTCCTGGACCTTTCCGAAAGCGGACTGGGCGGTGTCAAGGAAGCGGTTTTCTCCCTCTCCGGCGACGATGTCTTTTCCCGGATGAAATTCGAGAGCGGCGTCCACCGCGTCCAGCGGGTTCCCGTGACCGAAGCCTCCGGACGGATTCACACTTCCACGATCACGGTCTCGGTCCTGCCCGAAGCCGAGGAGATGGATGACATCGCGCTGCCCCCGGAAGACCTGGAAATCTCCACCTTCCGCTCCTCCGGCCCCGGCGGACAGAATGTGAACCGGACCGATTCCGCCGTCCGGATCGTCCACAAGCCCAGCGGAATCACGGTGGCCAGCCAGCAGGAACGCTCCCAGATACGGAACCGCGAAATCGCCCTCCGCATTCTGAAATCCAAACTGCTGGAAATCCGTCAGCGGGAGGAAGCCCGGAAACAGGCGGACTCCAAACGTTCGCAGGTGGGAACCGGCGACCGCAGCGAACGCATCCGAACCTACAATTTCCCCCAGAACCGCGTCACCGATCACCGCTACGGGATCTCCGCGCATGACATGCCGTCCCTGCTCGAAGGCAATCTGGACCTGATCCTGGACCCCATCCTGGAGGAAGAAGGCAGAAACGCCCTGAAATCCGCCCTGGAAAGAGAGATGGCCTGATGCCTAGAGGATTCAGCGACGATCTGGAAAAAAAGCCTCTGACATGGGATTATGTCACGGGCGTCCTCGGCAATTTCGTCCATTACTACAAGCCGCACATCCGGCTTTTTTATCTGTCGGTCGGCTGTTCCCTGGCCAACGCCGGACTGACCACGCTCATGCCCCTGCTGGTCTACGCGGCCTTCGAGAAATATCTTCCGGCCAGGAATTACCCGATGATCTGGACCGTAGTCGGGGCGATGTTCGCCCTGATGGTGCTGATCGCGCTGGCCATGTACGTGAGCATCCGCTACGGCCATACGCTCGGGGTGCGCATGGAAGCGGACATGCGCAACGATCTGTTTTCCCACCTCCAGAAGCTTTCCTTCAGTTATTTCGACCGGTCCAAGACCGGACACCTGATGTCCCGCATCACTAACGACCTGACCATGATCGCGGAACTCGCGCACCACGGCCCCGAAGACATCCTGTCCTCGCTGCTGCTCCTGGCCGGAGGCTTCGGCGTGATGCTCTATCTGAACCCGCTGCTGACCCTTGTCACGATGATCCCGTTCCCGTTCGTCCTCTTCTGGGCATTCCTGTTTCAGGGAAAGATGCGCAGCGGGTTCCGGGCCGCCCGCAGGGAAGTGGCCGAGATCAACAGCCAAGTGGAAAATTCCATTCAGGGAATCCGCGAAGTCAAGGCCTTCACCAACGAGTCGGTGGAAATCGGCAAATTCCGGCACGTCAACTCCTGTTACCGGCTGGTCCGCGAAAAGATCTTCCTGACGCTGGCCCTGTTCCATTCCGGGATCATGTTTTTCATTCAGGGATATTCCCTGCTCTTCATCGGCGTCGGCATCATCCTGGTGTGTTACGGACGGGCGACCATCGTCGAGGTCATGACCTTTTTCATGTATTCCAAATACATCACCATGCCCCTCTTCCGGCTGGTGGAGTTCGCGGAACAGTTCCACATGGGGCTCTCCGCGTACGAACGCTTCTACGAGGTACTCCAGGAAACGCCGGAGGTAGCGGATTCCCCCTCCGCGCGTACACCGGAAGCTCCCTTCGAAGGAAAGATCGAACTGGAGAATGTTTCGTTCAGCTACAGCGGGACCGATGACGTCCTGCGGAACATTTCCCTGCGGATCGAACCCGGCAAAACCATTGCGCTCGTCGGGGAATCCGGCGCGGGAAAAACCACGCTGGCTGCCCTGATCCCCCGTTTTTACGACGTGACCGGAGGCTCGCTCCGCATCGACGGCGTCGATGTCCGGGACTATGCGCTTGCCGGGCTCCGCAAAAACATCGGCATTGTACAGCAGTCTCCGTTCCTGTTCGACACCACGATCCGCGACAATATTCTTTTCGGGCGGGTCGATGCCACGGAGGAAGAACTCGTCCAGGCCGCGAAGGATGCCAATATTCATGACTTCATCCAGTCCCTGCCGGACGGTTTCGACGCCCTCACCGGCGAACACGGCGTCCGGCTTTCCGGCGGACAGAAACAGCGCATTTCCATTGCGCGCGTCTTTCTCAAGAATCCCTCCATCCTGATTTTCGACGAAGCCACCTCCTCCCTCGACAACCAGTCCGAGGCGCTTGTCCAGGAATCCATGGAAAGGCTCTGCCGCAACCGGACCACCCTCATCATCGCGCACCGCCTTTCCACCGTCAAAAACGCCGACTATATTTACTGTCTCCGGGCCAGCCGCCTCATCGAGCACGGAACCCATGAAGAGCTTCTCGCGAAAAACGGCTATTACAAATCCCTTTATGAAATGCATACTTTCTAACACAAGGAAGGAAAAGTTCATCATGATGCGCAAAATTCTGGTTCTTCTGCTGCTCGCCTCCGCCCTTCTCGCCGCCGGCGCCGAAAAAGTGCTCGTGTGGGAGGCTGTCTCGCCGAACCTCCCGGGCAAAGTGTTTCTGGCGGGGTCCGTCCATGTGGGACGGGCCGCCTGGTATCCGCTGGACAGCGCCTACGACAAGGCGTTGAAGGCGTCCTCCTCCCTCTATTTTGAAATCTTCCAGCCCGACCCGCGGGAGGTGTTTGCGTCCTGTACGCGTTACGGGTTGTTTTCTCCCGGGAAAAAACTCTCGGACGTTGCCGGAATGGTCAATTACGGCAAAATCAAGAATTTCATGCTGGTGAACGGCAATCCGGTCACGGATCAGGATCTGGAGAAAATGCGTCCGTGGCTCCTGATCATCGAGACGGCGGGCCTCTATCTGCGGAAACGCCCGGACCTGTCGCAAACCTACGGGTTTGAAGCCGTTTTCACCGCCAACCGGGGAACCTGTCCCGCGTTCAGCCTGGAGTCGATCGATCTTCAGTTCCGCACCATGGCCTCGATTTCCGACATCGCCAGCATGCGGGTGCTCATGGAGGGCATCAACGATTACAAAAACGCCGGGCGCGACCTCGAACGCATCATGGGCGCCATCACCAGCGGAAATCCGGAAAATCTCAATCTGCTCAACAACGAGATCGCTTTCAAACATCCGGAATTCTATCAGAAACTCTTTCTGAACCGCAACAAGCGGATGACCGAACAGATTTACGAACTGATGAAAAAGAAACAGACGGTCTTCATCCTGATCGGCGCCGGCCATTTCGCCGGACAGGGAAACATCCTCGAGCTCCTGCGGAACAAAGGCTGCTCCACGGTCCAACTCGACAAAACCGGTAAAAAAGGCGATCTCCGTCCCCGCTGATTCCTTTCATCACTCCTTGTCCCGCCGGGGGAATTAATCCTCTTTTGTGACTAATTTCCTGAAAAAAAGCATTTTTTTCGCCGTTTCTCACAAGGATGCTTGATCCCCCGTCAAAAGCGTTTATAATTATCTGCGAAAACAAGATAATCTCAAACCGGCAGGGTGATGATGAACAGCGACTCTTTCATGAAACAGGTTCTCTGTGAAAGAAAAGAAAAAAGGCAATGGGACATCCTGGCCGCGGTTTTCCGGAATCCCGGAATTCCGCGCAGCGAACTGGCCGCACGCCTCGGCATCAGCAAAAACAGCATCACCGCCCTGGTGAACCATCTGATCGGGGAAGGAATCCTCTGCGAATCCGAAACCGCCGCCTCTTCCAGAAAGGGAGCCGGACGCCGCTTCATCGGTCTTTATTTCCGGAAGGACCTGTTCTATACCCTGGGGGCGGCGCTCACGCTGACGGACCCTTCCATTGTCCTGCTGGACGCCAACCGGAACGTCCTTGAAAAAACGCCCCTCCGGAACGAAGGCTCGCGGAATCCTCTCCGTTTTCTGGAAGAGATCCGGCAGAAGACATCGTATCTTGTTCATCAGGCCGGGAACGTGCCGATCCTCGGGATCGGAGTAACCCTTTCCGGAATTCTGGACTACGAAGCCGGACGTGTCATCTCCTCCCAGGCGTTTCCGCTGGACAAAGAACTGGACCTGCGGAAATTCTTCCGGGAAAATTTCGCCTTGAACTCATTCTTCATCAACATTTCCCACAGCGCCCCCGTCATGGAAAGACTTTTCGGAGGAGCCGCGGAAATCGAAAACTTCATCACCATCAGCGAGGGGCTGGGAATCGGCCTCTTCCTGAATGGAAAACTCTACCGCGGCTGGCAGTCTTATGCCGGAGAACTCGGATTCATGAAGATCACCGATTCCACTCCGCCGGGACTCGACGGCCGATGCGGGATTCTGAACGATCTGGCCCTTTTCAAAATCGTCGGCGAAAAGATCATCCGGATCATGAAAAACGGCGGACAGGTCCGGATCGAGCGCACCTGGAGCAAGGACGAATACATTCCGCCTCTTCAGGTGGTGAAGGCGGTCGAGGAAGGAAACTTGTTTGTCGCCAAGCTCCTTGCGGAAATTTTCGGATACATCGGCGACGCCGTGGTCAACGTGGCCTATCTTCTGAATCCCCAGGTCATCTTCCTGCCGTGGTGGACCGCGCGCGTCCCGCAGTTCACGCTGGATGTAGTCCGGATGAAAATGGGCAGTTACGGTCTCAGCAACTGGCAGATGAAAACGGAAATCCTCCCTTCGCAATGCAAAGGAGAACGGTATGCCGAAACAGCGGGATATTGTTTTCTGGAAGAATATTTTCAGAAGAAACTCAAATAAACGGAAAGGATCGTTTCATGGAAAGAAAACAGAAAAAGTCTTTTGTCCGGGTTCATGCGGTACGGAAAAAATTTACTCTGATCGAACTTCTGATCGTTATTTCGATCATCGCAATTCTCGCCGGAATGCTTCTGCCGGCGCTGAACCGGGTCAAACAGACCGCGCAGGGAATTGCCTGCAAAAGCAATCTCAAACAAATCGGATTGGCGCAGAGTCTTTACAGCGGTGACTATGAGGACTGGATTGTGCCGGGAAAAATTGCCGCTGCGACTTTTTGGCAGATGCTACTCTCCTATGGAAAAAATCCCATTTGGAACAAAGCTGAACGCGATGCTGCGGGGAGGTCTCCCTACGGACTGAAGTATGACGGGTATTTTCAGGGAAGTGATTTTATCCGTCCGTCCGCTAAAAATTCCTTCGAGTGTCCGGCTGAACAGCGAGGTTTCGCTCCCGTCTCCGGGTTCGCCTTTCACTACGGAATTAATCTTCATCTGAGCGGGTACATAGGGGTCAGCGGTTATGGGGCAGATACGGTGTATTTGCGGAAAATTCAGGCGATCACTCGTCCATCTATTGCCATTTTCTCCGCCGACTGCAACCGTGAAGTGACGGAAAACTTTATTTACGGCATTGCACAAATCCGATACAGGCACGGAGCGGGGAACGATTCCCGCTACAGCGCAGGCGGCGGCGCATTGCCGTCTCCAATGCCATCGACCGGTTCGGTCGCCAATCTGATTTACATGGACGGTCATGCCGACTCGGCTTCCGCGCAGGCTTTGGCGCAAGTCAAACGGACGGCATCGGAAACCACTTTCGACAATGTCGTATACAATGCCTTGAAAGCCGGAATCCGTTCTACACAGGGCACCAATCCCAATTAAGTGATTATCCCTATAATCATATAGGTTGAGTCCACAATCAAATAAGGAATATCGAAATTTATGAAGCGATTGAAATTTTTCATAATCGGGACTGTTTGTCTTGTTTCCTTTCTTTCCAGCGCAAAGGAATCCTTTCAACTCTCACTTTTCCCTATGAAATTCATGAAGGGACGCGATTTCACCATCGCGGAAAATTTTCCCGCCACGCTCAAACTGGAGACTTGGGCCGTCACGGCCAAGGACAAAAAAGAATTCGGCAATCAAACGGTGGTTCTGATTTTGGAAATGCCGACTTTTTTGCAACTTGCCGGAGCCGGAATTCAAACGTATGTTCATGAAAAAATGGAGATCCTTTCCGGAACGGAAAAATCAATTACTCGGGACGGTCAAACATACCGGCGTTATGAAATTCCCTTCCGCTTTTTGGAGACATGGTATTCTCGGCTTGGCGTCGGAAATCCGCACAGCGGCAATGATTTTCGGATTTTCCTGAGAGCAGAGCCGGGAAAGGCCGGAAAAAAAGGCTATCTGTATGCGCGAGCTCAATTTGGCGCGAAAAGCACGCCGGAAATGAGTTATCCTGTTCTGATTCTGCCTCCGATCGCGCCGTTGTTACGTCCCGCCCGTTATTTTGAGGCGGGAACTTCCGGCATAATGGCGGAAAATACGCCGTTGGACTCGATCTCCAAACGCGTTGCCGGATATTGGCGCAATCTGTCGGAAAAGGCTTTCTTGTACCGGGGAGCAACGTGGAAAAATCCGGAAGCGGATACTTTGCGTCAGGACTGGATGTTCGGTGCGGCCAAACAATTTTTCTATTTCTCCCATCCGGAATATTTTGAACCGGGGATTCGTTATTGGCAAAAACTGCTGGAATCCGGTCGGGTCCCCCGGCTGATGCTGTCCAACGGTGAATATTCCACCGATCCCCGGGCCACTCCTGTTTGGTATTTGCTGGACGACCCGGAAAAACTGTATGAAAAATATCTGACTGACGGGTTTCGTTCTTTCCGGAAATATTATCCAGAAGTCAAACGGGTCTTTTGGAATTATGAACCCGGAGTGGAAGGAGTCGATCCGGAAGGTTTGGCTCGTTTCTCCAATCAGTTGAAACTTCCTGCCGCACCCGCCCGGCCGGAGGTCACTACGGGAAAACTGCGGGACCGCTGGTTCCGTTACATGATCAATCTGCATCAGGAACATCTGGAAAAAGTGATCCGGATTTTCCGCAAGGAAATGCCGGAAGCGGAGTTCTGGATATGCACCGACAATCTTCATGCGCACGGTGCGGAACTGGCTTACTGGAATGCGGTAGACAGCAAATTGGCCGATAAAGTCGTCGACGGACATCTGCCCATGCCCTATTATTCCGGCGCCCGCTTTTTCGACGATGTAAAATACAACCGTTCTAAACTCAAAAAACCGTATATTCCGCTCAACGATCCGGCGGAAAACATGGAACGTTTTTTCATCAACTACACCCCTGATAAAATCCGTCAGAATATTTTGGCTTCGGCCGCCTTGGGCTGTATCGGATTCGCCTTCTGGCCGGATTGCACCATGTCCGGACTTTATTTCCAGCGGATTCGCGACGCATGGAATGAAATCGCTCTGGCCGAGGAGTTCTACCATCGCGGGACACGTTGCGATTCCCAAGTCCAGTTGCGCTTCAAAAATACCGTTCAGATGGAATTTCCCTATGGACGGGAGGGGGAGGAAAAACGAAAAGTCGCATTTCCCGATTATTCTCCGGTCATGCGCTATACATTGCATGAACACAACGGTGAATATCTGTTGACCGTCTTCAACTATCACGACGCGGAACCGCTGTTTGTCGAACCGGTGTTTCAAAAGATTCCACAGCAGGCCGTGCTGTCGGAGATCGAAGGGGGGAACTACGGCCGTTTCGCGCCCGATAAAGAAATGATTGTCAAAGTGCCGCCGTGCGGAGTCAAGCTCCTGAAACTGGGACGCGTTCCTGCTTCGAACCGTCCGGTGAATTCTGTTGAAATCAAACGGGAATTGGACACGAACATCAAGGAGACGCTTGGGAGTTTTCAATTCCGGCCGATTGTATGCGACGGTGCTTCCACCTCGTGGCGCATTCCCTCCGGTGGAAAACTGCCGATGCTGATGCTGAAAAATCCCGCTGGACAGCAGATTCTGATTTCAGTTTACGGGTCGCGGAAAGAGATTTTCTATTGGCACAATGCCGCCAACCAATATTCCCTCGGCGGTTTCTTTCTGGACGACCAAAGCCGGATTTCCGGGCCTTATCCCTTTATCCTGAAGAATATTGAGGTAAAAAACGGAAGTGCGTCCGCGGTCTTCGAAATGGCCTTCCGTACGCCAGACGCCGGAGAATATTTCGAATATCAGGATTTGAATGTCACCCAAACATTCTCCATCCGCGAACCAAACCGTTTCGCTTTGAAATATACGCTGCACAACGGTTCCGGACAACCGATGAAACTCGGCTTCCGGATTCAGAACCGTCCGTTCCATACCTATAAGGAAATCCTGCTGGATCAGCATAAGATTCTGCCCGGAAACGTTCAACAGAATTTGATGTTTCTGAAGCCGGGAATGCAAAGCGGTCTGTTGCCGAGAGTTCCGCGTCAGGACTGGTCCGGAGGAAACATTTCGATTTTTGCCGACAATGGCCGGAAACTGGTCTTCCATGCATCTGATTTTGCCGGGATTTATATTTGGAATGGGGAGAATCGTTTCGGGGTTTCGGTGGAACCCGTGTCCGGAGATTTTGTGTTGGCTCCCGGTGCGACCCGGAGTTTTCAACTCGTAGTGGAATTTTAAAGAAATTTTCCGTCATGACGGCTGCTTCAACTGTTTTCGCGAGGTGTACGAAAGATGTTAACCATCAACGAATCAACCACACATAACGGCAGTTCCCATCATGATTCGGTAACGGCTCTCTTCAACAATCTGCTTGCCAACAGGAGACAATCTTTTTCCTGTGCGGAAACTCAGCGGATGCCGTTCAGGCCCAGTTCGGGGAGTTTCCCGAATACCTTGAAATACAAGACACGGGTCTGCTCCGAAACAGGGTCCAGCAGGAAGGACGCCCGGGCGCAGCGTTCCGCAAGCGCTTTGTCGCCGTCCTGGAGGGCGCTTTCCCCCAGGAAGCACAGCTTCATCGCCTCGACCCGGTCCTTCGGCTTGATGACCCGGAACACGGAATAGACGCCCGTGATCGAACGGAACTCCCGCGGCGGATCGATCTTGTAGAACCAGAGCAGTTTTTCGGAATTGTATTTCATCATGTTGACCGGAGACGTCCCGGAAATCTTCTTCGCCCCGGCAATATAACGGTCGGAATAGATCGTCATCGGTCCGGCGTATCCGTAGTTGTAGAGAAGAAAATCCGCGTTCAGTTTCGAGCAGAACTCGGCCAGGTCCCGTTCGGAGCCGTGATAGAGAAGATGAAGGTAAGTCTGCGTGGGACGCCGGATGCGTTCCAGTCCGAACTGCGGCTGGAGCGCGATCGCCGCGTTCGCGTAGCATTTCAGCATGGGGCCGACTACAAAGTCCGTAATAACGCATTTGCCGTGAATATTTTCCTTGCGGAACCATTCGATCAGCGCGGCGGTTTCCCGCAGCCGGACGTCATCGGAGTAGAGACGTCTGCCGAACAGCGACACGATCATTTCCAGCAAAATCAGCAGAAAACAGGCGGCGGCCAAGAGGAAACGGACCGTTTTGAGGAAACGGCGGCGGCCTCTGGCCGGATCGGACCGCCGGACGGCCCGGATCGCGCGGAAAAGGTCGTCCAGAAGCAGCGGCAGGGAAAGCGCCAGAAAAAGAATGAGAAATTCATGGTAGCGGACCACGTAAATGAACCCGACCGTGAAAACAAAAGTGAACGTGAAGAAGAACAGGGAACGGGGCAGATCGCGTTTCAGATACCCGGCCGCCGCCGAAAAGAAAGGCGCGCCCAATAGCAGAAGATAAAACAGTCCCAGAGAAAATGGCGTGTAGATGAACACATTGTTGACCGCTTTGAAAATGGATAACCCTCCGGTCAGGACTCCCAGCGACGGAAAATAGGTGATGAGGATCTTCCAGTCGGCCGAGTGCATGGCGGGCGTCCACATCATCCGGGCGTCGTAGGAGAGCTTTTCGGGGTCGCGCGGCTTGAGGTTGTTGAACTTGATCTTGGCGGCGGCCAGTTCGCTGAAATGGCTGTAGTGCGATACATACAGAGGGGTCTTGACGGCAAAATTCCAGAAGCCGTAAAGAGCGCCGCCCAGCAGGATCAGCAGCAGAAGACGTCTCGGGAACGGAAGAGGCCGTTTCCAGAAGGCCGCGCACAGCAGGGGAAGCAGCACCACGACCAACGGCGACATGATTGTCTGATAGGTCTGGTTGAACGGCACAATCAGCGAACTGAGGATCACCGCGCAGGCGACCACGAGCCACGCTTTCCGGCGCGAATCGGAAACCTTCCCTCCGATCAGCCACCGCCCCAGCTCGAACAGGACGATGGCGCTGAAAAATCCGAGACAGAGGTCCCATGTGGAAAACGCGGTGAAGGCAACCAGGAACAGCAGGATGTATTTCCACCGCGTTCCGCGCAAATACGAAGAATACAGGAGCAGGAGGAATGCGGAAATCAGCGGGAGCGCGAAATTGCCCCGGATGATGTCCTGTCCGGTGGAACGTGCGATCGCGCTGATCGCCACGGCATGGAAAATCCCGCCGAAAAAGGCAAGGGAACGGCGGCATTTCAAGGTCAGAAGCAGCAGAAAGAGGAAGCCCGAAGAGAGACTGATCCAGAGCCGAAGCTGGAAGGAAACCCATTGCGCCAGATGCACATTGTCCTGAAAACGAAGTTCGGACGCACCCGGCGCGAGATCGGGGAACAGGAGGGATTTGAGGCGGTATCCCCCCCCGAGGAACCATTCCAGACCCATGATCATCTGGCGGTACGGGGCGATGTCCTCCAGACCGTGAAGGTTGCGGTCGACGGCGGGAACGCCCTTTCCCGCGGCGATGTCCTGAATGTAACCGTACATCATGGCGCATTCGATGGTGAACGGCATGAAGTTGGGATGGGACACGGGGAGAAACTGTCCGAAGAAACCCTGCCGGACGGGAGGCGTGTCGCGGATGATGGAGGCGACGGCGCGGGCCTCGCGGTTGAAGTTGTGTGTGCGCATGGCGAACGCGGCCAGAACGCAGATCAGGAAGAGCGTCAGGTTCAGGACTTTCGGATGCCGTTTGAAATAAGGGAACATAAGTTCAGAACGTCTTTCTCATTGGAGAGGACTGGATGCCCAGTTCTTCGCGGTATTTGGCCACCGTCCGCCGGGCCACGTCGAAACCGCGTTCCTTGAGAAGCTCGGAAAGACGGCTGTCGGAAAGCGGTTTGGCCGGGTCTTCGTTCGCGACGAATTCGCGGATCATATTTTTGATGGCGTGGGCGGAAAGCTCCTCGCCCTCCTCGGACTGGAATCCGCCGGAAAAGAAAAATTTGAATTCAAACAATCCCACGGGAGTCTGGATGTATTTTCCGGAAACCGCGCGGCTGATGGTGGTTTCGTGAAGGCCGAGCTTGTCGGCGGCCTGCTGCATGGTCATGGGCTTGAGCGCGCGGGGACCGTATTTCATGAAGTCATACTGGGTATTGAGGATCAGTTCGCCGATGCGGCGGATGGTTTTTTTCCGCTGTTCGAGGTTGTGGATCAGCATCTTTCCGCTGTCGATCTTTCCACGGAGATAGGCCCTGTCCTCCGCCGCGAGCGCCGGGTTCTCCAGCATTTTCGTATACTGCTTCGAGATGGAAAGGCGTCCGAAGGGGGGATCGTTTTCGAGCAGGGCGAAGGAGTCGCCTTCCGGGACGACGGTCAGCTCGGGAAGGATGTACGGCTCGGTGGTCTGGGCGACGGTCGCGCCCGGATAGGGGTTCAGGAGCCGGAGCTCCGCGACCAGCTCGTTCAGGCGGTCCATGGAGATGTTCATGCTCCGGGCGATCCGGGGCAGCTTGTTCCGGGCGAGTTCGTCGAAGTGCTCCCGGACCAGGGTCTCCAGCAGCGGTTCATGCTTTTTCCGGTCGCGAAGCTGGAGGAGGAGGCTTTCGCGCAGATCGCGGGCGGCAATCCCGGGCGGATCGAAGGACTGCACCAGAGCAAGCGCCTCCTCCGCTTCGGACATGCCGACCCCGGACGACTGGGCGGCATCGGCCAGGGCGCCCTGAAAGTATCCGTTTCCGTCGAGGCTCCCGATGATGTATTCGGCACATTCCCGGATTCCGGGCCTGACGTCGGCAAAACGAAGCTGTTCCAGCAGATATTCCTGAAGGGAGGTCTCCGCCACGATGGAATCGAAGATGTAGTTCCGGCGGTCCTCCTCTTCCGAAGGCGACCCCCATTCTTCCGGAGACTCGATGATCCGCCCGAGGTGATCCTCGTAGTCCTCGCGGTTCGGGTCCAGCAGCTCCTCCTTCGGGTATTCCCGTCCGGGAACGGAATCCGACAGCAGGGATTCCGTGAAACGGTCTTCCTCTTCCTCCGGGGGGTCCGGTTCTTTCTCCTCTTCCCCGGAACCGAGTTCCAGCACGGGATTGAGCGCCAGCTCCTCCTCGATCCGTGCTTCGAGCTCCATCATGGGAAGGGTCAGAAAAGACAGCGAATGAAGCTGCTGCGGAGCCAGCGTCATAAACTGTTTCTGTTCTTGTTTTTGCGAAAGACTGTTTGATTGTTCCATTTTTCCGGGTCTGTAAAAATTCCATAAAAAAAGAATAAAAGCATTTTACAATATCGAAAGGGCGGGTTATAATAACCCCGAAAATGAAAAAAAACAAATGAAAGTATTGCGAAATACCCGGATATTTCCGGGAGGAGAGAGGAGAAATTGAATCGCTCGGGGAAATTCGGGATTACCGTTCTGGGCAGCGGGAGCGGAGGAAACGCCAGTGTGATCCATGGTCCGGAAGGACGGCTGCTCCTGGATGTCGGATTCAGCGCGAAGGAAATGGAAAGCCGGCTGGAAAAGGCCGGGATCGAACCGGACAGCATCCGGGCCATTCTCATCACCCACGGACACACCGACCACACGAAGGGCTGCCGGACTTTTGCCGACCGGCACGGGCTCTGCGCCTACTTCACGGCCGCCACGAGGCAGGAGGGGGAACGGGTGCGTTTCCTCCCGGAACGGCAGGCCGTCATCGAACCGGGCAGCGCCTTCACACTCTGCGGGATGCATATCGAACCGTTTACACTGCCGCACGACGCCGTCGACACGGTGGGCTTCACCTTCCAGGTATCCGGGAAGAAGCTGGGCGTGGCGACCGACCTGGGACATCTGAACCTCCTTGCCCGCCAGAAGCTGAAGGGATGCGCCCTGCTGGTGCTGGAATCCAACCACGACCCGCTGCTTCTTCAGGCCTCCAGCCGCCCGATTCAGCTCAAACGAAGAATTCTGGGGCGTCACGGGCACCTGAGCAACCGGGACGCGCTGGACGCGCTCGAGGAGCTTCTCACCCTCGAAAGCGAGGAATTGATCCTCGCGCACCTGAGCCGGGAATGCAATAATCGGGAACTTCTCGAGGAACTTGCCAAAGAAGCACTGGCGAATCTCGACAGAAGCGATATATTACTGGAAATCGCTTCTCAGGAACATCCGCTGGCTACTCGCTGGCTCGTGGAATAAACGGCAATGTGAAAGAGCGTACGATGGCGGAACCGGGAACAGTCCAGAATCAGAAAGAAAATCCATCGGAGGATGAAATCCCCGC
>MWCA01000063.1 GCA_002069785.1 Lentisphaerae bacterium ADurb.Bin242
GTTTCACTCCGCCCGCTTATTCGCCTTCCCTGAATCCCGGCGATCTTCAGGGAAGGCGAATAAGCGGGCGGAGTGAAACGGTCGAGCTTTCCCGCCAGGATCTGTCCCAGCGCGGTTCCCTGATCCTTGGCCGCGATCCAGAGCCCGGGGATTTTCCCTTCCACCTCCGCGCAGTCTCCGATCGCGTGAATATCCGGGTCCGACGTGCAAAGCCGGTTGTCGGCCACGATCCCGTAATTGACCTTCAATCCGCAGACGGACGCCAGTTCCGTGCGGGGCCGGATTCCGGCGGAAAACAGGAGAAATCCGCATTCCAGAACCGAGCCGTCCGAGAATTTCGCCCGGATGCGTTTTCCCGCCGGAGACACTTCTTCCAGGGAGATTCCCAGATGAAATTCGATCCCCGTTCCGCCGAGTTTCTCAAGAAGCACCGACGATTGATCTTCCTCCAGCTGCCGGGGAAGAAGACGGTTCATGAATTCGGAGACGGTCACTTTGAGACCGCGGCAGCACAGCGACCAGGCGGCCTCCAACCCGAGCAGTCCTCCTCCGATGACCAGGGCATTGTCGGTCTGTCCGGCCTTTTCAACGATCCGTCTGGCGTCCTGAAGCGTCCGGAACGTCAGGCTTTCCACTGTTTCAAGCCCCTTGACCGGGGGAACGAAAGCCCGGGCGCCGGTTGCAAAGATGAGGATGTCATAGGGAAACGGTCCGGCCCCGGACACGAAAACCTGTCTGTTTTGGCGGTCCACCCGTTCCACGGTCACGCCGAAATGAGATTGGAATCCTATTTCCCGGAACGCGGATTCCCGCGCGAGGAACAATTTTTCTTCCGGAAGGATTCCCGCGACGAACTCCGGCAGGCGCATCCTTGCATACAGACCGCCGGTTTCCTCTTCAAAAATTCTTATTTCCGTGTCCGGCAAATTCTGCTTTACAGTTCTGGCCGCGGTATATCCGGCTTGTCCGGCGCCCAGAACGATCACTTTTCCCATGAATGCTCCCTGTGGTCGCGTACAATCATAATCACTATAGAAAATATAGGGCAATTCCGCTGTACATCAAGTTCAAATCTCAAAAAAAATCATATATCCCGGAAAATTCCGCCTGTTTTCAAATGACTTTTCCGGTTGTTTCCGGCTCTCCGTCCCCGCAAGAGGAAGCACCCGCTTTCATGTTATGGCGCAAAGAACGCTCCCTGAAAATCTTCGGAGAGACACCGACGCGCATCCGGAAGTCGTTTGAAAAATAAAGCTGATTTGCATAACCGCACATCCGGGCGGCTTCTTTTACTCGAATGTCCTCGTTCTCCAGAAGTATTTTCGCATAGTCGATCCTGAGTTTTTTGAGAAACGCGAGCGGCGTGAACGAGGTATATTTTCGAAAGAGCGCCTCCAGCGTTTTGGCACTGCATCCGGAAGCGGTGGAAAGTTCGTCTATCGTTATTTTCCTGGAGAGATGCTGTTCCATGAAACGCCTTGCCGCCATCAGCGGGTCCGGCATTGAAATGTGTCCCTGGAGGGTGTTCAAATCGAGAAGCAGGGAATAGGAGAGAAGCGATATTTCCGCAATGCTTTCCGGGTCGCGAGCCCGCAGAAGCATGGATAAGCGGTCGAACAGGACATTGAATTTCGTTCTGTCAAAAGAACGTATGATATACAGAGAATCGAAATGGAACGCTTTCATGATTACTTTGAGGGCAAGCCCCTGAAGCCCGATGGCGCGTTTGAAACAATAGCCGGACGGTCCGGTTGCAAGTTTCCGGTATCCGAAGGGGATGATCGCGGCATCGTTTCTGGAAATGAGATATCTTTTTCCGTCGCAGGTAAGATAGGCATCCCCTTCCATTATAACGAGAACCCCGAGAAGCTCGTGTGAATTTTCAACCCAGTATCCGTTTGTATAATGACTTTCATTTGTAAAGCGGGGCCAAAGCGCGATGATCTCCTCCGCGGCGGGAAGCCATACGGAGCGCTGTTCTTTTATGAAGGGACGGATTTTTTCGTTATACACGGTATCCGGCATAATCGCATGATTTCCCGTATTTATATATTTTTTTCCAAATATTATATAATATACGCATTCCATCCGTTTGTGTCAAGTGAAAAATAATATATCTTTTAGTCAGTGAAGGAAATAGAATTATATCCGGGATGCCGGGAAAGACAGGGTTCCCGAAAAACATCCGAAGCCGTTGAAGACGGCCCCGGGGCTCGAATGCCGGGGGGAGACGGCTTTTCGGGGAGCAAAGGAGAGGATGCCATGAAGTTTCTTTTCTGCGGAAGCGGCGCAAGCGAAGGGATACCGGCGCTCTTCTGTTCGTGTGAAATCTGCGGGAAGGCGCGGTCGCGCGGCGGAAAAGAGATGCGGTCGCGGACGGCATACCAGTTCGGGGAAAGTGTCAGGATCGACTTCGGACCCGATCTTTTCGGACAACAGAATCGATACGGGCTGCGTCTCGACCGGCTTGAACATCTTTTCATCACCCACTCCCACAAAGATCATTTCACTCCGCTCAATTTTATCTACAGAAGACCGCAGTATGTTCCGTTGGAGAAAACACTGTATCTTCATGCGGGAGAAGACATCATCGAACAAACGGAAAAAGTCCTGAAGGAAAACGGTTCCGATTTTGCGGAATGTCTCATCACCCCGGTCGAATCCGTCTTCTTCCGTTCTGAGGAAATCGATGCGGAAGGGGAAAAAATGACGGTGACTCCGTTGCCTTCCGATCATCTTCCCGCCGGAAAGACCCGCATATACGAGATTGCGTACCGGGAGAAACGCGTTCTGGTCGGAACGGACTCCGGAATATATCCTAACGAGACATGGAACTATTTCAAGGGAAGGCATTACGATCTTGCCGTGATGGACGCCACGAGCGGCATCCTCGGTCTGCGGCAGGTTCACATGGGACGGGAATGCCTTGTCGAGACGGTGAAGCGTCTGCGCCAAATGGGCGTCTACGATGATTGCACCCTCGTGATAGCCAATCATTTTTCACACAACGGAAAGATGAATCATGACGACCTCGAAGCCTATTACGGTCCCCGGAACATTCATGTCGGCTTCGATGGACTCGAAATTGATTTTTCCGGACATGGAAGGCTCGTTTTATGAGTTCAAATAAAGATTGGAGAAAACTATGCTTCTGATGAGAAAAAACGGCATGAGGGCAACGGCTTTATCCGCATGTCTCATGGCAATCCTGACGGCGCCTTGGGCTCTGCCGGGAGAGGACCGCGTCATTGCAAAAAAAGGAAGTGTTGTTTCCGCAATCGTCGTTGCGGAAAATGCGCCGCCCCCGTTGAAGCACGCCGCCGGGGAGCTTGCGTTTTATCTCGGAAAAATCAGCGATTCTCCCGCTCCGGCAATCGTAAACGGGAGTTCCCGCGAACTTTACAATATTTATCTCCTCACGGCCGGCGAGGCCGTGAAAAAGGGTGTGGTCAATGCGGAAAGGTCTAGTGAGCTGCGGGAGGACGGTTTCATCCTGAAAGCGGGAAAGGAGGGCTTGTTCATCATCGGCAGGAATCCGCGCGGAGTGCTTTTCGGAGCGTATGAGATCCTGAAGCGTTACGGAGGCATCCGCTGGCTTGTTCCCGGTGCGGACGGAGAATATTTCACACATCAAAGCGAGATTCGTGTTCCCGACGGTGAGACGCTCTGCAATCCGGCTTTTCCCTACCGCACGGTATTCCTCGGGCGCTGCAACAACAATTCATTCCTGAAAGATACATGGGACTGGCAAGTTCGCAACAATCTGGCGGTTCATACGCACAGTGTGCGCTTTTCAAAAGAAGCGTATGATTATCTCGAAAAGCTGGATGCCGTCTGCCGGCAGGGCGGGCACATTTTCACGCCGCTCGTCGTAAGCGTTTACGATAAGGATTTTACTTTGAAATCGCTTTATGAGAAGCACCCGGAGGCCTTTCCGCTCATCAACGGGAAACGCGTTTTTCTCGATGGACAGAAATACCAGCCGTGCACGACAAATCCCATGGTGCTGGAACGCATGCGCCGGAACCTCGTGCAGTATGTGGAAAAACGCGTGAAACCGGGCGACTATGTGATCATCGGGAACAACGACGGAACCTCGTGGTGTCAGTGTGAAAACTGTCAGAAACTCGATCCTCCGGAAGAAAAGGCGAAGGGGTCTTATGCAACGCGCTACTGGACACTCGTCAACGATCTTGCCCGTACCGTATGGGAAAAACAGCCCGATGTGAAACTCGGCGGATGGGCCTATCAGAATTTTCACGGCGTGCCGAAAGGGGTGGAACCCGATCAAAGGCTTCTTGTGATGCTCACCTACAACAACCATTGTTTCCGGCATGCGCTCGAGGACGTGAATTGTCCCGTGAACAGGGAATTCCTGAAACTCTTCCGCGAATGGACTGCGAAGAAAAATTATCTCACGTCGTGGGAGCAAATGGATTATGCGGCCGGCGACTCCTATATGTTCATCGAAAAGAACTATATCGAAAAGTTGAAAAGCTACCGCAAACTCGGCGTGAAAGGTCCCCTCCTCATCGCCCCGCCTCCGGACGGCGTGTACTCGCGGGAAAGGCGCGTTACACGGACGCCCGTCACATGGTATGCCATGTGGAACACCCTCTACCTCGCCTCGCGCTTTCTCTGGGATATGGAACGCGACTGCGACGCAGAATTCGAGGAAGCCAATTCTCTCTACTACGGACGAGCAGGGGGAGCGATGAAGGAGTATCACCGACTGCTTGAAAAAGCCATGCTCGAAACCCCCTGCTGTCATGGGTGGGGACACAATTCGCCGATCGGCCGCTGCCTTGAGAAACCCGGTGTCCAGGAAAAAGCGCTCGGACTCCTCGCCAAGGCGGAAAAGGACGCCGCGGAAGACCCGCGGGCGTTGAAACACATTTCATTCGACAGAAAATTCTTTACCGAAGTCTGGCTCGCGGAAAGAAAAAATTATCTCGAGGGCTTTCGCGAGATCAAATGCTATTCAAGAAAAGAACCCATCGCAGTCGACGGCATCGACAAGGAAGAGGACTGGAAAAACGCGGAACGCATATCGAACTTCAAGGTCTTCCGTCAGGGGAAAGTCAGCTCGGACGCTTCTGCCGGAACACAGACGTTTCTCCGGATCGTCTACGAACCGGAATTCCTCTATTTCTTCCTGGAGGTCCTTGAACCGGAAATGAAGAAGATAAAAGCGGAATACAAGGAACACGACTCCAGAATATGGGAGGATAACAGCATTGAAATATTCATCAATCACCCCGATCTGGCAAATAAATACTACCACCTCGTATTCAATCACAAGGGAGTCCTTTACGATTCATTCTGCAATGCGCTGAACCGCGCGGGCGACCGTACATTCAATTCGGAAGCTGAAATAAAAACGCGGCTTCTGGCGGATCGCTGGTGCGTGGAAATGAAGATTCCGACCTCCGGGCTCGGCATGAAGTGCTTCGACGGGACAACCTGGAAGATCAACGTCGCCCGTTCCCGTATCCTGACGGACGGAACGCGGGAACACTCCTCGCTCGCATCGGGAGGCAGTTTCCACAACGTTGATAATTTCCTCCCGCTGGTATTTTCCGGAAGACGAATCATGAAGAATGGAAAAGCAGCCGACGACTCCCCCTGGAAAAACGGTTCTTTTGACAATGTGGTCTCCTATCCGGCGTCAAAGATCAAAAATTGGAAGATAAAGGATGGAAAAGGCCCTCTTTTCTGGAGCCTCAACGGTGACTCGGGTGCATTCAGCATGGGACTGCACCCCGAATCGAAAAATTACTATCTGACTCTTTCGGGAGGCGCCATTTATCAGTTCTACAACGGCGGTGAACGCGCTTTCAGAATCCGATTCAGGGCTTCGGGAAAAGGTTCTCTGGCTGTCCGGCTTTTCCGCTACCGCCTTTCGGAAGACGGAAAGCGCACGGGACTTCCATCGATCACTCTTGCGACGATACAAACCGATTCAACAGCATGGAAGGAGTTTTCCTATTCCTATGAGAAGAGCGTCTCCCGGGAATATTGTGCGCTCGTTTTTCAACATGTCTCGGGTGAAATAAATATCGATGACGTAATCATCACTCCAACCCCTACCCTGTGAAAGGAACCGAACATGAAAACTCTGCAAGGTCCTGATGTGTTCCGCCGCCGCTGTGAATGCCTGCACCGTTTACCAACGGAAGCCGCGAATGTCAACATTCCGTTCCCGGCTTCCGGGAAACGAAAATCGGAATTTACGCTGATCGAACTCCTCCTGGTGATTGCGATCATCGCGATTCTTGCCTCCATACTGCTGCCGGCCCTTTCCAAGGTGCGGGAGCTGGCATTCGGAGTGAAATGCATGAACAACCAGAAACAGCTGGGCCTTTCTTTGACACTCTACGCGGAGTCATACCGGGATTGGAGTCTGGGCCGTTCCACTCCTTATTTCTATCAGACGGCCAAACGGGATGCGTGGAGTTATCTTTTTCTGAAAGACAATGTCCTTGCCTCCGCCGTAACTCCTTTTCCCAATGCAAAAGCGATTCAGACGCAGCTCTTCTGCAATGTTGCGAACGCGAAGGCGCCGTCCAGTCTCAACAATCCCGGCAGCGGATATTACACGATCAACAACGAACTCTGCAACGGAAACAATGACAGAAAGATGTACGGGTGGCAATGCGATTCAAGAACCGAAAGCGCATACAGGAGCTTTTTCAAACCCTATTCGGTGAAACTTCCGCATCGTCTCTATTGGAGCAAATGCTCAAGCAACTATGAGGACAATGTCTACCGATTCTGGCACAGCGGCAGTACACAGCTTCTTTTTGTGGACATGACGGTCAGGAAGCTGCCCAGACAGGAAGTCGCCCCCTCCAGTGGAAACTATACGACTATATGGACGCATTATCCGGCGAACGGAAGCCCGCTATTGAGATATTACGAATAAGGTTTTCTATTGTTTGATCACAGGGAATACCTGAATAAAAACAATGAAAAGAAATAGGGGGACGCGACAGCTCAAAGGCGTCGAACATCATTCTTTTTCCAGATATTCTCTTCTTGTATTCAAATACAGGCAACTGCGCCATGCCAGCAATCGTTTTTCGTGATTCATAGGTCATTTCTCATGCTGTTTGTTTTTCACAAGGATTTGATATACAACGCAAAAAATGCAATCACTAAATCATTGTTTTTGCAATAAAGCATAATTTTTTCCAGGAATAAAATTTTTGAATTAAAAATTTATTACTTCTTGATTTTTATGGGAATAAATATAATTTAATGATCAGGGGGATTACAGGAACGGGGACATTCCGTTCCCGGGTTAAACAAAAAGGAGAAATGATTATGCCACTCAAAAAAGGAAGCTCACGGGAAGTGATTTCAGAGAACATCCGCACTGAAATGCGTGAAGGCACACCGCAGAAACAAGCAATAGCAATTGCTTTGTCGATGGCGGGGAAATCAAACAAGCAGAAGGGCAGCGCCAAAACAAAAAAACCAAAAACGACAAAAAAATAAATCAAAGGCTGATAATAAAAAAGTGTGGAACGGCCGAAACTCCGTTCCACATTTTTTTTTGTGAATTTGAAAGGATCGGTTTTCTTCGGGGAGGGATGCCTGGTACTTCACTTTGATTTCGTTGGCAATGTTGGCGGGCACCTGTTCGTAACGCGCGAAAGCCATTTCCAAGGAGTCCACGTTCTGGTATTTGCCATCGCAGACGATGACTTTCAGGCGTTCCACGGTATTGCCGTCGAGCGGGCCGACGATCATCGATTCGACACCCCCCTTCGTGTCGGCCACTTCCTGAACTGTTCTTGAAACACATACAGCCAGCCAGTTATCAACATTCCCGATCCAGAGCGCCCGGCGGATGCATCCTTCGTGAAGATTCTGTTTGAAAATCTCAAAAAAATCTTTTTTCCCCTTGTCTTTTTCCCGAAGCGGTATTATCTTACAAGTTTATTGAAGGAATGTTAGTAGTTTTCAAAAATATAATATAATGAAAAACAAGGGGTTTCAAAAACAATGGCAAATGACAGTAACAATCTCTCCGCCGTCATGGAACGATATGCGCTTTCCGTAAGGCTTGCCGGCGTTTCCTGCGTGGTTTCCGCCGCATTGTCCATTCTGGTCTTTCTTGCGGGGCCTGTTTACGAATGGAGCGGTTTTGTCACGTTCTCCCTGGCCGCCATTCCCTTTGTCCTGGCCTTCGTTTTTTCTCTGCTGGCGCTGATCCATTCGAAGTTTTCCGAAAACGCCGTGCATGACGAGGAGGAAAAGATCCTGCTTCGGAAACGCAAGGAGTCCAAGACGTCCCTGCTGGATGTTTCGGAAGATGTCCGTTTCACGGCCGGCCGGACCCTGTTGAATTTTGAAAAGTACATCCCTTCGACGGTGGCGATCCTCTGCGCCTTGCTGATGGCGGTGGTGCTCGTTCTCTTCTGGCGCAACTTCATTTTCCGTCCGGAAGGACTGCCCATCCTGAGCACGGGGCTCCCGAAGCAGCCGATCCTTCTGGCGTTCACCAGCGCATTGTGTGCGGCGGTCAGCGTGTTTCTCGGCATCTTCCTGGCGGGACAGTCCCACGTGTTCGAGTTCCGCTGGCTCCGTCCGGTCGGCGCCTGGATGATGGCGGGCGCGGTGATCATGCTTTTCACGGTGGTTTCCTCCATTCTCGCTGAATTGAAGATCACCCACTGGAACGCCTTTTTCTCGAAGATTTCCTTTTTCGCCCTGGCTGTTCTTTGTCTTGAGCTTTTCTCCAACTTCATCAGCGAATTCTACCGTCCGCGCAATCAGATGGAAGACCGTCCGGTGTATGAAAGCCGTTTTCTCTCCTTCTTCACGGAGCCCGGCGGCATCATGCGGAACATCGCCGATTCCCTGGACTATCAGTTCGGGTTCAAGGTCTCCAGGACCTGGATCTACGGCTTTCTGGAGAAATCGATCCTTCCGGCGCTCCTCCTGTGGCTGTTCCTCTTCTGGATATTCACCGCGCTGTGCGAAGTGGCCCCCGGAGAGGTCGGAATCCGGGAGCGGTTCGGCTCCGCGCCCAAAAACGCCGCCGTTCTTTCGCCGGGCGTCTATTTCAAGATGCCTTGGCCGTTCGAGCGGATCGTCCGGGTATCCGTCAATGCCGTCCATGAAGTTCTCGTGGGCGGAGAGTTCAGGAAAGACGGCAAGGAGCTGAAACCGGCCGTCGTGCTCTGGACGACGGAGCACGGTCAGCCGGACGACGGCCGCAGCGGCGGTTATCTGGTGGCCAACGAACAGGGGGGAACCGAGGTTTCCAACGCCGTTTCCATTCTGGAGACGATGCTTCCCGTCAGCTACAAAGTCAAGCCCGACCAGGCTCATACCTATGTCTTCCGTTTCAAAGACATTCCGGGGATTCTGAAAAACATCAGCGAACAGGAGTCCACGCGCTATTTCGCCAGCACGGACTTCATCCGGGATATGTCCTCCGGACGGGAAAAAATCGTCAAGGAGCTTCAATCCCGCATTCAGGCCGAAACGGACCGTCTTGCGCTGGGCATTGAAATCGTATGCGTGAACATGACGGACGCCCATCCCCCGTTCAAGGAGGTGGCGCCCGCGTTCCAGGAAGTCCTGGCCGCCAAGGAGGAGGCCAAGGGAATGGTGTTCGCCGCCCGCGCCGAAGCCGCCAAACTTTTCTCCGAAGGACGCATCAAGAGCCTCGGAATCACCAGCGAGGCGGCCGCGTACAAGTTCAACGTGTCCAACGTGGCCTCGGCCGACGCCTTCCGTTTCCAGCGGCAGTTGAAGGCATACAACGAGCAGCCGCAGCTGTTCCGGCTCCGCACCTATCTGGATTTTCTGGAAAATGACTGCAAGGATTTGCGTAAATATGTCCTCTCCTCCAAAATGCCGTCGCAGATTTACGAGGTCAATATGGAGGAGAAACCCAGGCTGGATCTCCTGGAAGGCGCCGACGTGCAGAATTTGGGAAAGTAACGACAAAGAACAGATAACATAATTTTGGAGAAAAAAAACATGACGACGAACCGTTCGGAAAAAGCAGTCAAAGTGCCGGTTTACTGGTCCACCATCCTCCTGGGATTGATTGTCGCAGCCATCTTCCTGATTGCGATCTTCTCGTACCAGGTGCAGGAGACGGAACGCGCCCTGGTGATCACGATGGGAAAGATCACCGGGGAACGCGGTCCCGGGCTTCATCTGAGACTGCCGCTTCCCATTCAGGAGGTCGTGAAATACGACATCCGCCAGCGTTGTTTTGACGGTAATACGGGCGCTCTGGAAGAGACCATGACCCAGGACGAGAAAAACGTGATCGTCGGAATTTATGCCATTTATTCGATCAAGGATCTGGCGCGTTTCAAGAATGCCGCCAAGAGCCTGGAAGCGGCCGAGGAATATCTCAGCAACCGCATGCGCACGGTGAAGGGGGCTGTCATCGGGAAATACCGTTTCGACCAGATGATCAACATCGATCCCAAGAAGATGATGCTGCATGAGATCGAGACGGACATGTTCAAGCAGATTGCTCCCGATGTGATGGCCCGCTACGGATTGGAAGTCGTCAAGGTCGGCGTCCGCACGATCAGCGTCCCGGCCAAGATCTCCGCGGCGATCACCGAACGCATGAAGAAGGAACGCGAGACCGCCGCCTCCATCGACAAGCAGAAAGGCAAAGTCGAGGCCGAGGAAATCAAGACTCTCGCCAATGAAAAGAAGCGCGAGGCTATCACCAACGCCGAAGCCACCGCCAAAAAGCTGATGGCCGAAGGCGATGCCGAAGCCGCCATGCACTTCGCGGTTTTCAACAAGAACCCGGAACTGGCGGCGTTCCTCCGCAAGCTGGAATCCCTCAAGCGGATCGTCGGAACCAAGACGACGCTGGTCCTCGGCACGGATTCCGTTCCGTTCGACATCTTCACGATGAAGGTCGGCACTCTGGAACAGCAGCAGGGTCCCGTCAAGACGGCTCCGGCAAAGTAACGGACGGAGACAACCATCATGGAAAACAACAGAAACAGATACGACGAGATGCTGGGGGTGCCGGACGGCGGCCAGTTTTCTTCGGGAACGGCCGCTCTTCTGAAACTTGCCAAGGCTCTTTTCTATTTGCTGACCATCGGCATCGGCATCATGCTGGTGTGGTTCTTCACGCTTGGCGGCTTCTTCATTGTCGATTCCACCCGCGAATCGGTGCTGCTCCTGCATTTCGGCAAGCTGAAGGCGCAGTACAATGAAGGCTGGTACTGGGTCTTCCCCTATCCGGTCAACACGATCATCAAGGTGCCCAAGAGCAACCAGACCATCCGCAGCAGCACATTCATGCCGGCCGACCGGAAATCCCTGCTCGAACGCAGGAACGAAGGAGAAGGGGGAGCGTCACCCCAGCCGCTGACGCCCGGAAAAGACAGTTTCCTGCTGACCGGCGACAACAGCATCATCCATACCGAATGGGAGCTGGTCTACCGCGTGGCGAATCCTTCCCAGTATTACACCACCTGTCTGACGCCCGCCCGGCCCCTCGATCCGGACGAGGTGGTCAAAGGTCCGGACGGGGAATCGCTCGGCACCCGGGGCGCGACCACCCTGATCAAGAATCTTCTGGATGACGCCGTCATCAAGGTGACCGCCCGCTGGAACATCAAGAACATCCTCTACGACCGGACCAACGACTACATCAATGAGGTGAAGGTCCTTCTGGTCAAGAACCTCAGTGACCGCCAGCTCGGGATCAGCGTGGAAAGCCTCTCCCTGCCGGTGAAGCGTCCGCCGCTCCTGACCATCGCCGCCTTCGATGAGGCCGCCAGCGCGGGCACCCAGGCCGCCATCGAAACGGAAAACGCCCGGGCGTATGCGATCGAAACCGCGAACAGCGCCAAATCCGAGTCCGCCGAGATCATCGCCAATGCCGAATCCTACCGGAAACGGGTGGTCGCGGAAGTGATCGCGGACAAGGTCTACTTCATGAAACTGCTGGAGGAATACAACAAGAATCCGGAATCGGTCCTCGTGTCGCTCTACTCCACCACGCTGGCCGATTCCATGGCGAAAGTCAAGGATAAATTTGTGATCGGGCTGACTCCCGGCTCCAGACAGGAGCTTCGCCTGAAACTCAATCCGGAGCCCGTCATCAAGAAAAATCAGGACAACACAGCGAAGGACCAGAAGCCATGAGTGAACATATCGAGCATACGCACGGACCCGGTTGCGCCTGCGGCTGCGGACACGATCTCTCCCAGGAAGAACCCACCCGCTGCATCTCCTGCGGCGCGCCGGTCGGCGGCACCGGCCATGAGCGGTCCATGGGGCGGATCGGGTTTGCCGTCGTCGGCGGGTTCCTGATCGTCAACTATTATCTTCTCCACTGGCTTTTCCCGGAGTTGGGATTCGCGGCTTCCCTCAGCGCGTTTGCCGGCGCCGTGATTCTGGCGCTGCCGATCGTCGTGACGGCGGTCAAGGACCTTTGCGAAGGGCGCGTCTACATGAACGAACTGGTCGCCCTGGCGATCCTGGCGGCGTTCACGTCGGCCGAGTTCAGTACGGCGGGACTGATCGCGTTCTTCCTGCTGATCACCATCATCATCGAATCCCATACCGCCAGCGGGGCGCAGCGTTCCATCGAGGAACTGATCCGGCTGGCTCCCCATACCGCCCGCAAGCTGATCGACGGCAAGGATATCGAGGTGGACGTGGAGGAACTGGCGGTGGGGGATCTCATCAATGTGCGTCCCGGCGAGAACTTCCCGGTGGACGGCGTGGTGGTCCGCGGACAGTCCGCCGTCAACCAGGCTTCCATCACGGGGGAATCCCTGCCCGTGGACAAAATGGAAGAGGATGAAGTCTATGCCGGCACGCAGAACCTTTCCGGCAGTCTCGATGTGCGGATCACCAAGCTGGGCGGCGACACCACGCTCGGCAAGGTCAAGGATATGATCCTGTCCGCGGAAAAAAGCAAGACTCCCATCGTGCGCCTGATCGACAAGTATGCGGGTTTTTACACTCCGACGATCCTGATGCTCGCCATCATCACCTGGTGGCTTTCCAACGGCGACATGTCCCGGGTGATCACGCTTCTGGTGATCGCGTGTCCCTGTGCCGTGGTCCTTGCCACGCCGACCGCCACCGTGGCCGCCGTGGCCGCCGCGGCCCGCCTGGGAATCCTGATCAAAAACGTGAGCCACCTGGAATTCGCCTCGAAGATCCGCGCCTTTGTCTTTGACAAGACGGGAACCCTGACCGAAGGCGAACTGGCAGTGGCCAAGCTCGGTCCCGTGGAAGGGGTCGAGCCGGCGCAGCTCCTGCTGGTGGCCGCCTCGGTCGAAGCCCACAGCAACCACCCGACGGCCCTGGCCATTCAGAAACTGGCGAAGGAGGTCGGAATTCAGATTCAGAACGTGACCGATTTCAAGGAAACCCCCGGAACCGGCGTGGAAGCGCTGGCCGACGGGAAGCCCACGCAGGTGGGACGCGCCATCTGGCTGAAACGGTTCAACATCGAACTGCCGGAGATCCAGCCGCAGGAAACCCACGGCATGAGCGTGGTCTATGTGGCCCGGAACGGAAAGCTGCTCGGCTGGATCGGATTCCGGGACAAGATCCGCGAAGAAGCCGAGGAGGCGATCCGCCGCCTGAAGGAACTGGGCATCAAACGCTGCGCGATGGTGACCGGAGACCGGGAATCCGTCGGAGAAGGCGTGGCCGCCAAACTCCGCATCGACGAATTCAAGGGCGACTGCCTTCCCGAGGGCAAGGTGGAATACATCGAAACGCTCAAGAAGGAAACGCTGGTGGCGTTCGTCGGCGACGGCGTGAACGACGCGCCCGCGCTGGCGGCCGGCGACCTGAGCATCGCCATGGGAGCCATCGGCAGCGACATCGCGATCAACAGCGCATCCATCGCCCTGATGACCAACGACCTGCGGCGCATCCCGATGCTGATTTCCCTTTCCAGGAAATCCAACTCGATCATTCACCAGAACGTTGCGTTCGGCCTGCTCTTTGTCCTGTGCGGCATCATCCTTTCCGTATTCGGATGGATGGGCCCGATCGCCGCCGCGATCCTTCATTCCTTCAGCACGCTGATCATTATCTTCAACAGTGCGCGTCTGTTGCGGGCGGGGGAAGAGGCGACCAGTCAGGAGGCGTCGTCGTGGAGACGCGCCCTCCAGGCGGAAGCCGTGAAATCATAATCAGGGAGAATGGGCAATGGCAGAATCGACAAAGAAAGCTCCCGCGATCATCATCAGTTCCGTGGGACTGGTCAAAGAATTCCGCGATTTCTGGAACCGGCCGAAGGCGAAGGCCGTGAACGATCTCGATTTCGAAGTCCGGGAAGGCGAAGTCCTCGGTTTGCTCGGCCCGAACGGTTCGGGAAAATCCACCACCGTGAAAATGCTTCTGGGGCTGCTCTATCCCACGGCGGGAAGACTGACCGTTTTCGGAAAATCCCCGCGCGACGTCGATACCAAGCGCCTGATCGGTTATCTTCCCGAGGAATCGTATCTCTACAAATACCTGACCGCTTACGAAACTCTGGATTTCTTCGCCTCCCTGTTCAATCTTTCGGCGCTGGAGCGGCGCAAACGCTCGGAACAGCTTCTCGAAATGGTGGGGCTGTCCCATGCGAAAAACCGTCCGGTCGGCGAATTTTCCAAGGGAATGAGCCGGCGGATCGGTCTGGCGCAGGCGATGATCAACGACCCGTCCCTGCTGATCCTGGACGAGCCGACTTCCGGGCTCGACCCGCTGGGATGCCGCGAAGTCAAAGACCTGATCCATCTCCTGAAAAAGCGCGGCAAGACGGTGATCGTCACCAGCCATCTTCTCAGCGACATCGAGGACGTGTGCGACCGCGTCATCATCCTCTACGGCGGACGCATCCGCGCGCAGGGGACGCTTCATGAACTGCTGACGATCGAAGGCACCGACCGGATCACCACCCCGCAGCTTCCGCCGGAAGTCATGGAAAAGGTGCTGGCGATTCTGCGCTCTTCTCTGTCGGAGGACCAGTTCCGGATCGATCACCCCCGGATGTCCTTGGAAGAGTTCTTCCTGGATGTCGTCAACAAAGCCCAGTCGGAAAGCGTGGAGACCTACGGCGCCCGCTCCGGCGGCCAGATCGCCGATTATCTTTCGCATGACGATCAGGAGACTGCGGCGAAGGAGCTTTTGCAATCCCTGACAGGGTCCGCGGAAAAGAAAAAAGAAGAACCGGCGCCAATGGAAGAGATGCCTCCCGCGATCGACACCTCCAAACTGGAGGTTCTCAGCGACGAAACGCTGAAAGCGAAGGCCGGGGAGCCGCCGCCCGCGGAAGAAGAACCGGCCATGGATTATTCCGAAGCCAATGAAAAGCTGAAAAACATCCTGTCCGGCTCCAAGAAGGAGTAAAACGGAGAAAACATGACACCGTTTCTTGCCATAGTCAAGCTGACCTGCCGTTCGGCCATCCGTTCCAATGTGTTCCGTTTTCTGCTGTTTCTTCTGATTGTGTGCGTGATTCTGGTGCCGAACACGCTCAAGGGAGACGGCACGGCGCAGGGGTTTCTTCAGGTGATGCTGGAATACAGCACCGCTTTCGTGGCGCTGATTCTGTCCACATCCGTCATCTGGCTGGCGTGTTCGGAGTTCTGCACGGACATCGAGAACGGCCAGCTTCACATGATTTTTGTGAAGCCGATCTCCCGGATTACCGTCTGGTTCGGGAAATTCTTTGGTGTGTTTCTGATTCATTTTGTGCTGCTGTTGATCGCCTTCGTTTTTATTTACGGATTTCTGATGTGGCAGTACAGCCGCCAGAAATTCACTCCGGTGGAACGGGTCAGGATGGAAAACGAGGTCTTTGCCGGACGCCGTGCGTTCACTCCGGACATCGGCAACCTGAATCAGAAAGTCAATCAGGAGCTTGCCCGCCGGATCGAAACTGCTAGGAAGCTGGGCGAAGCGCTGCCGGACATGACGGGCACGGCGCGACGGAAATTCATCCAGACGATCCGCATGGAAATTCTGGCGGGAATGGGCGAAGTGAAGCCCGGAGAAATGAAGATCTGGACCTATTCCGGGCTCCCCGATGAATATTCCGGCCCGGTTTACATCGGATACCGGGTTTATTCCGGCAACCTCGGTTCCCGGAACCAGAAGATCGGGGAAGGCCTCTGGTTCATCCGGTATATCCAGAAGATCTACGATGAGAATGTGAAGGGGAAGGACGGCAAGCCGGTCGTGAAGGATACGCGGGAACTGCCGCTTCAGCTTCCGCCGGAACGGATTCTGACAAGCGCCTACAAGGAGTTCCCGATTCCGGGGGATATCCTGATCTACAAGGGAACCGCCTCCATCGGATTTGCCAACCTGGCCCAGGGGAAGGGCGGGGAGAGTCTTCATTTCCAGGTGATGGACAGTCCGCGCCTCCTGCTGAAGGAAACGTCGTTCCTGAACAACTATTTCCGGGCGATGTTCGCCGTTGCCATGGGAATTTTCGCGCTGGGGCTGATCGCGTCTTCCTTTGCGGCGTTCCTGTCGATGCCGACCGCGGTCTTCATCACCCTGTCGTATGTGGTGACCGGGTTGTTCTCTTCGTATCTGATTTCATCGATCGAGAGCGCGGGAGGCGAAGGGGAGCTGGCGTTCTTCGACGCCCTCGGCTCCGGGCTGGCCGCGCTGATGATGTCGCTTCTGATTCCGGTGCAGAACTTCTTTGTGTCCGGCTTGCTGTCGACGGGAACGCTGATCGAGGGTTCCTATCTGATGCAGCTGTTGTTTTTCAACATTATTTTGAAAGGGCTTCCCCTCTGTCTGTTCGGCCTCTGGCTTTACTGGCGGAGAGAGACGGCTCTGGCAATGAAACAATAGGATTTCGACATGTCAGGAAAACATCCGGTCCTTCTGATCGTGATTCTCGCAGGCATGCTGCTTCTGGTCTGCAACATGTTTGTGCAGTCGCGTCTGGACAAAACGATCCGCGACTATAAGCTGGTGGACGAACAGTTCGTGGAAGGAGC
The DNA here is from genome assembly GCA_002069785.1 of Lentisphaerae bacterium ADurb.Bin242. Lineage (GTDB taxonomy): Bacteria > Verrucomicrobiota > Lentisphaeria > Victivallales > UBA1829 > SIG94. The sequence goes on from MWCA01000063.1 coordinate 16,983, forward strand.
GCCTCCGCTGGTGGCTTTCACGACGGTCGCCCTGGGAGGATTCCGCGGCCTGATCGCGGACTTCTTCTGGCTCCGGGCGATTTCGCTCCAGGAGGAGGGCAAATACTTCGAGATGGTCCAGCTGGCTTCGTGGATCACGAAACTTCAACCGAAGTCGACGGCGACCGCGGCGTATCTGGCCTGGAACATGGCCTACAACATCTCCGTGACGTTCAGCATGCCGGAAGACCGCTGGCGCTGGGTCAACAAAGGGATCGACCTGTATCACGAGGCCCTTCACTACAACCCGAACGATCCGGTGCTGTACAAGGAGCTCGGCTGGATCTACCAGCACAAGCTCGGCAATATTCTGGACGACGCGCAGCGCTACTACAAATGGCAGATGGCGCTCCAAATGTATCAGATCCTCGGGGAACATTATCCCGACTGGGGCAAACTGATGGCGGCCCCCCGCAGCGAAAAGGTCCTGCTTCAGCGGTTGAAGGACGGCGCGAAGTTCATGGAAGATCTTCAGGCGGAGGACTTTTCTTCTCTGAACGCGCTGTCGGAAGCATTCCGGAACGCGGGCGGAGTCCTTCCGGAGAATGTGAGCCGGAAGTTCAAAGACCCGAAGGAGCTGGAGCTGCTTCTGAGTTATCTGCGGGTGAACTGGCTGTACGACCGTTTCATGCTGGACCCGTCGGTGGTGGTGAATATCAACGCGAAATACGGGGACCTGGACTGGTTCCTGCCCGAATCTTTCGCCATTTACTGGGCGACGCTCGGGGCGGAACGCAGTCCCGAACGCAAAAATATCGATTGCAGCCGGATGATCACCCAGTCCATGCAAGTCACTTTCACCAACGGCCGGATGCTGTATCCGGGAAAAGTCCCGAGCATGTCTTTTCTGCTGATTCCGAACCTGGCCGTCGTGGATGCGGTCCGGGACTCCTACCGGCAGGCGATGAAAGAGAACCCGACGGTTCCCTCGTTCCTCCATGCCTATCAGAATTTCATGTCCCGCGCGATCCTGACGATGTTCAGCTACGGGCAATATACCAAGGCGCGGGAATATTACAACTCGCTGCGGGCGGAATACCGGGGCGGCCATAAGGCCGGCCACATGACCTTTGAACAGTTCGTCTATTCCGACTGGAAGGAAGAAATGAAGGACGCCGGTTTCAAGCAGGCCCAGGACCTGATCGGCGGAATGATCGCGAAAGCCTGCATCCTGCTTGCCTACGGCGATGAGACGGCGGCGGAGTCCCACCTGCACCTGGCTCAGATCTGCTATGACCGCTACAATGCGGAACTTCCGGACGAACGGGTCTCCCTCCCTCCTTTTGCGCAAATGAAGTCTGAAATGGCCCAGGTGATCATCAAAAGCCTCCCGGAAGACATGGCGAGCCGCCTGAAAGCCTATGTGATCGCGGAATCGCAGGAAAAAGCCGCGGAAGCCGGGACGGCCGCGGAAAAGAAATAAAATTTCATTTTTCTGCGCGGCATTTTTCTGAAAACCGCCGCAGCCGGGGGAAAATGCCTGTGATTGAAATACTGGACAGGATGTGTCGGTTTGAATGAATCCGCAAAATAAAAAAAGCAGACGCGGCTTTCTGGAAGGAATGCTGCTGGTGCTTTCACCCGTGCCGATGCTGTTTGCCTCGCCGGAGGCCCCTTTCGATTCCCTGTGGGCCCGGCCGGAGTTCTGGTTCGGCGCAGCGGCGTCCGTCCTCTGTTTTCTTTGTGTTTTTACGCTGTTCCTGGAAGCCCGGATTGGAAAGGCCGCGGGCGCGCTGTCAGTGCTGTGCGCGGCGGCTTCTCTGGTTCCCGCAATGGCGGCCCGTCCTCCGCTGGCGCTCCTGGGGCTGATCGCCGGCATCAGCGGGGTTGTTTTCTTTTCCTTTCTCGATACCCGGAAGGGACGTGCGCTCGCGCGGGAGCAGCTGTTTTCCCAGCGGGTGGCCGGCGCGGGGACGACGATGTTCGCGCTGATGCTGGTCTCCATCTTTTTCACTCATTCCGACCCGTATCGTTTTCAGGCGGTATTGGTGTGCTGCGGTCTGTTCGCATCGGTGCTGTACGGAACTTTTGCCTGGTGTTTTTTCAAGACGCCCTGGAAATATGTTTTCACGGTCTGGAGCGGGATTTCCGGTCTTCTTGTGGGCGGGTCGCTGTATACCGGACACCTGTTGTTCGTTTCTTTCGTTCTGGTATTGCCGATGATTCCGTGGATCGTGCTGTTTTTCACCGGGAAAGGGGAATTCGGGCTGGAGATTCTGCTGAACCATCCGGCGCGCCTGCTGTTTTCGACCTTTCTGCTGCTGTGTCTTTCCGGGACTCTGCTGCTGAGCCTTCCGATTTCCACGCACAAAGGGATTTCCGTGCTGGATGCGGCGTTCACGGCGGTGAGTGCGTCGTGCGTGACCGGGCTGGTCGTGCTCGACACCGGGAAGGACTTCACCGGGACCGGACAGGGATTCATTCTTCTGCTGATTCAGCTGGGAGGCCTGGGCATCATGAGTATTGCCTCGGTGGCCCTTTACTCCATCGGGCGCCGTCTCAGCCTGACGCAGGAACACGTGATGAACCGTCTGACGGAGCTGGAGGGAGACTGGCAGCTGTTTGAGGCGCTGGTCTTTATTTTCAAATTCACTTTTCTGGTTGAGTTGGCGGGCGGATTGATTCTGACGGTTTGTTTCATGAACGCGGGACTTCCGTTCGGGAATGCGCTGTGGGAAGGAATCTTCACAGCGGTTGCGGCCTTCTGCAATGCGGGATTTTCGCTGCGCGGGGAGAACCTTGTGCGGTTTCAGGGAGATCCCCTGATCCTGTATACCGTCTCGGTTCTGATTATTCTGGGGGGCTTGTCGCCGCTGGTCAGCCTCTCTCTTCCGCGCTGGCTGGCCGGGAAAACGGTCCCGCATTCGGCGCGCCTGGTGTTCATTACGACCGCGGTCCTGCTGTTGTCCGGAACGTTCGGGATTCTGGCGTTCGAATGGAACGGAATCCTCAAGGGACTGGGAATCGGGACAAAAATCAGCAACGCATGGTTTCAGGCGGTGACACTCCGGACGGCCGGATTCAATTCGCTGGACCTGGGAGGAATTTCCGCACCGACTTTCCTGCTGATGGTTTTCATGATGTTCGTGGGAGGCAGCCCCGGCAGTACGGCGGGCGGAATCAAGACCACGGTCCTGGCGGTCCTGGCGCTGACTTTCTGGAACAACATTTTGAACCGGGAGGAGATCGTTGTAATGGGACGGCGGATTCCGCCCCGGACCGTTTTCAAGGCGGTCACGATCGCCGGGGCTTTCGGGCTGATCTTCGCCTCGGTGGTGTTCATGCTTCTGATGACACAGAACCTTCCGGCGCGTCTGCTGGTCTTCGAGACCGGATCGGCGCTCGGGACGGTGGGCCTTTCCATGAACGCCACGGGACTGCTGGATGAGATCGGCCGCGTGCTGATCATGCTGACGATGTTCATCGGCCGCGTGGGGCCGATCACACTTTTCATGCTTCTGAGCGGAACGGAAGGACACTCAAAGACCGTACTTCCGGATGTGAAAATACCCTTGAGCTGAAACAATTCGAAAAAAGGACGGATGCCATGGCATTGCAGATCATGATTATCGGACTGGGAAATTTCGGGATGACCCTTGCAAAAAATCTTGCCGAAAAAGGCGCGGAAGTGCTGGCGGTGGACAGAAACAAGGACCTTGTGGACGAAGCCGCCGAATTCGTGACGGAAGCGGTTTGCATGGATGCCGCCGACGAAAGCGAACTGGAAAAACTGCGCCCGAAGGAACGCGACGCGGTGGTCTGTGCGATCGGGGCCGATTCGCGCGAAAGTTCGATCCTCTGCACCGCGCTTCTCCGCCAGATGGGCGCGCCGATGATTGCGGCACGGGTCCATGACAAAATCCATGAGAGAATCCTGAAGCTGGTCGGGGCGCATCTGGTGTTCAATCCGGAGGAGGAATACGGAAAGCGTTTCGCAAACAAGATTTTATACCACAACCTCATTTCGGACACCTATCTGGGCAACGATCTCCAGCTGACGGAGATCCGCATCCAGCCGTTCATGGTGGGAAAAACTCTTGTCCAGCTGGCTATGCCGACCCGCTACGGTATCATCGTGGCGGCGCTGAGACGCGGCGATCCGCCGAAGATTCTGCGTCCGGACCCGAATGAACCGCTCCAGGCGGAAGATCGTCTTCTGCTTGTGTGCAGCGAGAGCGCGATCGCGCGTCTTTTGAAGGAGTCGTGACATGAAGACAGCCTATTCCATCCGGCTCGGAATCCGAGTCCTGATTCTTCTCAACATAATGATGGCATTTGCGTCCATCTGGGTGTTCATGCGCATGGCTCCGGCGATCGAGGAGATCAACCTCCGCAACGAGCGCTCCCTGGAATCGTGCGAAAAGATGCTGATGATCCTGGCGGTCCTTCCGTTCCGGCAAGACACCGCCTTGCAGCTTGACTTTGAAAAGGCTTACCGGGACGCCTGCAACAATATCTCCGAAAAGGGAGAAGCGGAGGAACTCCGGCAGATCGGCCGTTTTTACAAAGACGCCCTGACCGGGAATGTTTCCGCGCGCGAGCAGACGATTTCATCGATTTACGGTCTGTCCAAAGTCAACCGGAATGCGATGATTTCCGCCGCGGAGGGGGCGAAGAAACTGGGGTATTCGGGCGCCTGGGGCGTGGTTTTCATGGCGGTGATGATTTTCCTCGCCGGAATTCTTTTCATCCGCAAGCTCAAGACCGGGCTTCTGGATCCCCTGGCGGAACTTCAGGAGGTCCTGGCCGCACGGAAATCGGGGGATGTTTTCCGCCGGTGCCCGGATTCCTGCGGAACTGTGGACATCCGCCGCATTTATGAAGGCGTGAATACCCTTCTGGACCAGTCGGAATCCCGCAAGGAATGAAGATTTCTCTGTTTTTTTTCTTTCAGGCCTTTGTTTTTTGAAAAAACATTCTATCTTATAATTTGCTTAATTTTTTTTGAAAGGGATATATTTTGTCAATGCAGAAAAAACTTGCTTTCCCTCTCGCCATGACGATTGCCGGGAGTGACAGCGGCGGCGGCGCGGGAGTTCAGGCGGATTTGCGGACTTTTTCGTATTTTCGCGTTTACGGCACGTCTGCGATCACGGCGGTCACGTTTCAAAATCCTCTGGAAGTGACCGGCATTGAACCGCTTTCTCCTTCCGCGGTGAAGGAGCAGATTCAGACCGTCATGAAAGAACTGTCCGTTTCCGCCGTCAAGACGGGAATGCTTTTTTCCGAAGAGATCATTGAGGCGGTCTGTGAAGCCCTGAAAAGTTTTCACGGAGCCCTGGTGGTGGATCCCGTCATGGTGTCCACAAGCGGGAAGAAATTGCTGCGCGACAGCGCCGTGAAAATTCTTTGCGACCGCCTTCTGCCGATGGCTTCCTGGATCACGCCGAATCTGTCCGAGGCCGAAGTCCTGACCGGGATGAAGATCGTTTCCCGGGAGGACGGCATCCGGGCGACCCGTCTGTGTGCGGAACGCTGGGGCTGTTCCGTCGTGCTCAAGGGCGGGCACTCCGACGAAAAAAATGCGTCGGATGTGGTGTTTCATAAGGGAGAGCTCCGGCTGTTTTCCACGCCTCGCGTGGAAGTCCGGCGCAATTCCGACCACGGGACGGGATGCACTTTCAGCGCCGCGCTGACGGCTCTCCTTGCCAAAGGGGAGGAATGGGAATCGGCGGTTCACCAGGCCAAAGCCTTCGTGACGGCTTCCCTGCTGGGCGCGGTTCCTCTTTCCGAGTCCGGAATCCACGGCATGTTTCCGCCGCGCGGCAAGCTGGTGTTTTACTGCAAACAGGTTTCCTGCGTCCGAATTTAAATGGATGGTCCGGTATGATTTACAAGATTTTGGCACGATGGATTCCCCGGCAGCGTTTGTTTACCGTTTTCCTCCCGGCCCTGCTGTGGGGAGATATTTTCGAGGCGCATGCGGTTCCTCCGGCGACCCAGCGGGTTTACCAGCCCACCCGGGCTCAGCAGCGCATCGAGGAAGAGAACCGGAAACGGGATGCCCGGGTTCAGGCGATCCGCCGTCAGAATGCCGCGAAGCAAGGGCAGCCGGCGCCGGCGGAGCCCGCCGTGCCCCCTTCCGCAAAGATTCGTTATGCCTGGATCAATTCGCGGCGTTTCGTTCTTCTTCAGGATGTCGCCCGGTTTTACAACATGAAGATTTCCTATCAGAAAGACGGCATCACGCTGACTGGAACGGATTCCATCCGTTTTTTTTATGACAAACGCATGTCGGTCGTCAATGGAATCACCCTCTATTTGACCCATGCGCCGGTGCCGCGGGGGGCGCTGGTCTATCTGGATGAAAAAGATTTTCTTCTGGTGATCGATCCTGTTGTCCGGGATGCGCCGCTCTGGCGTCATCCGCTGGGAACGATCATGATCGATCCGGGACATGGCGGAAGGGACAACGGGGCGCCGGGCTCCAAAACCATTCTGGAAAAAAATGTGAATCTGATGATCGCCGCCAAGCTTGCAACCCGTCTGCGGAGCATGGGATACCGCGTGATCATGACCCGTACCGACGACCGTTTCATTTCGCTCCAGCAGCGGGCTGAATTCTGTGAGAAGATGAAACCCGATCTGTATATTTCCATCCATTGCAATGCCACGGAAAAGAACCGTACGATCCGCGGCATCGAAACCTTTGCCATGACGCCGCAGGACACCGCCTCCACCAACGAGACCAGGCGGGGGAGCAGCAGCGGTCCCGGAAATTCTTTCGATAAGAACAATTACCGCTTGGCGTACGAGGTCCAGAAAAGCCTGATCGCCGTAACCCGGACGGAAGACCGGGGAGTGAAACACGCCCGGTTCTTCGTTCTGCGGAACGCCACCTGTCCCGCGATCCTGGTGGAAACCGGATTCATCAGCCATCCGGCGGAAGGCGCGCTGCTGGCCCGGAGCGCTTATCAGGACAAGATCGTCACGGGAATCGTGTCGGGAATCTCTTCCTATGCGAAGAGCCTCCGTCCTCCGGAAACCTCGAAGAAACGCCGTTGATGCTTCTGTTCCGGGAGTTCCGCCTGCTCAGGAATTCAGCCAGCGTTCCACATCGATGGCGGCGCGGCATCCCATTCCGGCCGCGGTGACCGCCTGCCGGTAGACGTGGTCGGCACAATCTCCGGCGCCGAAGACGCCCTCGACATTGGTCTGGGAGCTTTGGCCCTGAAGAATGAGGTAGCCGCCTTCATCCATGTCCAGAAGTCCTTTGAAAACGGCGGTATTGGGAATGTGCCCGAGCGCGGCGAAATATCCCTTGCACGGAATTTTCTCGACGGCGCCGGTCTGGACGTTTTTGATTTCGACTCCATCGACATCCTTGTCCCCGTAAATATCCGAGACGGTGGAATTGAGATGGAATACGATTTTCGGATTGGCTTTGGAACGCTCCACCATGATGGGGAAGGCGCGGAAGGCGTCCCGACGATGGATCAGATGCACTTCGCTGGCGAAGTGGGTCAGGAAGTTGGCTTCCTCCATGGCGCTGTCGCCGCCGCCGACCACGGCCACCGGCACGTTGCGGAAGAATGCGCCGTCGCAGGTGGCGCAGGCGGAGACGCCTTTGTTCAGGAACTTCTTTTCCGACTCCAGCCCCAGCCACCGCGGACTGGCTCCGGTTGCAACGATAAGCGCTTCGCATTCAAGGACTTTTCCGCTGCCGAGGGTCAGGGACTGCGGTCCGCCGTTTTTCAGGACGACGCTCTGGACGGTTTCATTTTCGACCCGTGTGCCGAACCGTTCCGCCTGCTGCTGGAGTTTGAGCATCAGTTCGTAGCCGTTGACCGCTTCCGGGAATCCGGGAAAGTTTTCGACATCGCTGGTCTGGGTCAGCAGTCCGCCCGGCAGCGGCCCGGCCAGCACCAGGGGATTGAGGTTGGCTCTTGCCGCATAGATCGCAGCGGTGAGTCCCGCTGCGCCGCATCCGATAATGATAAGCTTTTCCATAATAATTTCGTTCTCTCCTGTCTGGAATTCTCTGTTTCTGTTGTCGGAAGGAGCCGAAAACGGTCTCTCTTCCTCCTTTCATCCGGGGTAATATGGCACGGGATTGGATTCCCGGCAAGTCGTTTTGAAAAGAAAATGATAAAAAGGCGGCGGGACGGAGAGAGCAAAAACCGTCAAAATCATTTATCAATTCTGATTTGCATTTTCCAATGAGGTAGGTTCGTGACTCCGTCGCGAATTGATTTGCCGCAGTTCGGCAGAGGACTGCCGAACCTACCTGGAACGTCGCAATACAAAAAATGCGTTGAGCTCAATGTGACTGTTTACTATCCTTGATCCTCTTGTGGGGATTGGCGGTTGTTCCCGAAAGCGCCCTCTGCTAAAATCATTTATCAATTCTGATTTGCATTTTCCAATTTTTCAAGAAGAATGAAGTTAGTGCAATCTTTTCCGTTTCCTGTTTTTTTTTTTTGCGGAAGCCTCGAAAAACTTATTGTTGAGCGGCCTGAACCTCTTTTTCCGTCAGACGGCGCCAGCGTCCCAATGGCAGATCGCCCAGTTCCAGCCTCCCGACCGCGACCCGTTTCAGACGCCGGGTTTCCCGGTCCAACGCGGTGAGCATCCGGCGGATTTCACGGTTCTTGCCTTCCGTGAGGACAAAGCGGTATTTCCCGGGCGCGATCCGGCGGACCTCGCGGGCTTTCAGAAGGTCATCCCCGTCCCGGATTCCTTCCACGGTCAGACGCCGGATTTCCGGTCCGGAGAGCGGAACGGCGATGCCGACCTCATAGATTTTGGCAGTCTGATACCGCGGATGGGTCAGGCGTTCGATGAAAGCGCCGTCGTTGCTGAACAGGATCAGCCCCTCGCTGTCCTTGTCGAGACGTCCGGCCGAAACCAGCCGGATCTCCCGGGCGAGGGGAATCAGGTCGATCGCTTTTTTCGGAGCGTGGGGATCGTCAAGCGTACAGACATAGCCGCGCGGCTTGTGGAGCATTACATACACTTTTTCCGTGACGGGCGCGATCTCCCTGCCGTCGAGCGTCACCGTGTCGCCGGGGAATACATGCTGCGCCGCGCGGAGCGCCGGAACGCCGTTGACGGCAACGCGTCCGCTCTCCACGAGTGCCTGGGCGCCCCGTCTCGGGCAGACACCCGACGCGCTCAGATACTTCGTAAGGCTGATGCCTTCGTCTTTACTCATGAAGAATTTCCGCCTTTCCTGTCTTTGCGCGCTGTCGTGTCAGATGACCCCGAGCCCGCCGGTCGGGACCGTGCCCGGACGCACGGCGCGGCCCGTGCAATCGAAGGCGGAAGCGCCCGGAATCGGCAATGCTTCCGGGGAAAGATTCAGCACGAAGACATGCCGGGCCGCTTTTTCGAGCGCCTGAACCAGACGGGCGTCGTCGTGAAGGATCAGGATGGTCTGTTTGCCATGGGTCGCCATCGCCCAGCTTGTCCCGGACTGATGATAAGAGATGTCCCACGTCCCGTTGCGGAAGATGTCGAGGTGTTCCTTGTAGAATCCGATCCAGTGGGCAATGATCTCCTTTTCCGTCCGGGACAGCTTTTCCATGTCCATCGATAGCATCGGCACGCCCGCGAGGGAGGCGATCATGTGACGCGAAATATTGACCGGCGACTCCTGCGGATGCCAGTAGACGGGGTCCGCGTGGACCGGCGCGGCGTTGCCGATCCCGGCACGGATTTGAGCGAGACGGAAAAAGTTGTCGGTGAAGTCGAACGGTACATCTCCGGCGCGGAACTGGGTGCCGTACGGCAGCATTGTAGGCGTGGCGTAGCTCTGGCGGAATTCAATGAGCGCGTCGGACTTCGCGGCGCGGATTCTCTCCGAAAGGCGCCGGATGAAGTGGAAAGTGCCGCGTCCGCGGGGATGGTCCAGACTTGGGAAAATATGGTCGAGGAAATCCACTTTCAGGCCGTCGATGGGATATTTTTCCATCAGAACGCCCATTTTGTCGAGGAGTTCTTCGCCCTCTTTTCCATTTTTCGTATCGAAGGTATAGCAGCCTTCATTGTATTTCCGGTAGGTGGCCTTCTGGATGCGGGAGCACAATTCGCTTTTTTCTCCGATCAGGAACGGCGCAACCCAGAGCATGTATTTCATTCCCCACGAATGGACGCGTTCGAGATGATGGGCGAAATCGGGGAATTTTTTGCCGGAGACCTGCCAGTCGCCGATCATTTCATACCAGGACGAGATCGTTTCCGGAGAAACCCGTTTCATCACGTCGAAACACCAGCCGTCGTCGATGATGAGCGTGCCGAAGCCCAGTTCGGCGGCGATCTTCGCGTTGGCCTCCACCCAGTCCTGCGTGACGGCCGCATGCACCGCGTACCAGGTGCAGAAAACCGGTTCCCAGGCGGCGTCCGGATAGGTGATTTTCGGGACGTCGAGCGAACGGCTCCATTCGGCGAGGGCCTGGGGCCAGGGAAGGTTCCGGCGGTCGATGACAAGCTCGAAATCGCGGGTTTCCGCACTCAATGCCACGGAGACGGTGAGATCGTAGCAGCAGGTTTCCTGATTCATCCGCGCGAGAATCTTCACATCATCCCACAGATCGGTCAGCGCGACCGATGCACGGTTCTCCTGCCGCGAATTGAAAAAGGCCAGGTAGGGAAAATTGCGCTGGGCGGCGGAATTGGATTCGATGGTCCAGACGATTTTGGTGGAAGGCGTCCGGGTTTCCGGCGTCCAGTAGCCGTGAAAATCCAGGATCGGCAGGGAAAAGCGAATCCGGAGAACTCCTTCTTTCGCCGGGACTTTTACGGGAACCCGCTCGTACTCCCGGTCCGCCTTCAAACTCGTATATTTTTCCGTCTCCGAATAGAAGTCGATCAGCATAGTCTGTCCCTTTCCTGTAGATTGTGGTGGAACGGATAATGTAGTTGCACTGTCCCGGGAATGCAAACTGCCGTTATTCATTTGGCGCAATTTTTCCGGGACGGTTTTATACGGGTACGTATCATAAAAATGATTGATTTCGGTTTCGTTCGGATTGAAAAGGAACCGATCCTGCGGTAGTGTACGGAATCACTCGCAGAAAGGAAGAATCATGGAGCTGACTTTTCTTTATCCGGAAGGAAAATTGAAAGCGCTGACTTTCAGTTATGACGACGGCGTGGCGCAGGACCGCAGGCTGATCGAAATCTTCAACCGTTCGGGAATGAAGGGCACGTTCAATCTGAACGCGGGACTTCAGGACAGTCATAACAACAAAATCCATCTGAATGAACTCAACACGGTGTATGCCGGACACGAGATCGCATGTCACGGAAAACTGCACCCGTTCATGGAACGCCAGCCTCTCCTCTCGCGGGTGGAGGACGTGCTGGAAGACCGGAAAATTCTGGAACAGGCCGTCGGAAAAATCGTCAACGGCATGGCGTACCCTTACGGCACATATGATTCCAGGGTGATTCATACGCTGACGGCCCTGGGAATCGTGTATTCGAGAACAGTCCGGTCCACCGGCGGCTTCGGATTGCCGGACAATTTTCTCGAATGGCATCCGACGTGTCATCACCGCGAAAATATGGCCGAGATCGGCAAAAGATTTCTGGCCGGTTCTTATCCGCTTGCGCTCTTCTATGTCTGGGGACATTCCTACGAGTTCGACAACAATAACAACTGGAATATCATCGAAGACTTCTGCGCGCAGATGGCCGGACAGGAAAACATCTGGTATGCCGCCAACATGGAAATTTATGAATATGTCACGGCTCTCCGGAGCGTGGTGACCTCGGCGGACGGACGGATCGTGAAGAACCCCTCCGCTCTTTCCGTCTGGCTCAGGACAGAGGACTACCGCGTTTTGGAAGTGAAAAGCGGGCAGACACTTGCGATTTTCTGAAAAAGAGTGCTTTTTCACGGGAATCCATTGGAAAAATTCATCTTCCGGATGTAATTTAATCCCCTATGATTTTCGATTGAGCTTTTCCCATCAATAAAAAACTGAATCAATGGAGAGTTGAAAATGGCTGAAAGCGTATCGGTCAAGATGGATGACGGCAAAAAGATTTTCAAAGGAAAGAAATTCCGGGTCGCCATTATCGGCTGCGGTGGAATCGCCCAGACACATCTGGAGGCCTACAAGAGCATTCCCGAAGTGGAAATCGTCGCCGGCGTGGATATCCTCCCGGAACGTCTGAAGGTGATGGAAGAGAAGTGGGGCGTTCCGAAGAAGGCCCTCTTCACCGACTGGAAGAAAATGCTCAAGGAAATCAAGCCCGACGCCGTGGACGTCTGCACCCCGAACGGCGTGCACTGTGCTCCGGTCGTGGACGCCTGTCTCGCCGGCTGTCATGCCATCGTGGAAAAGCCCATGGCCATGAATCCGGCCGAATGCGAAAAAATGATCGCCGCCGCCAAAAAGGGCAAAGTCAAGCTCGCCGTCGGCTTCCAGCAGCGCTACAACCCCCTCACCACGGCTCTTATCAAGGCCCGCGACAACGGACAGTTCGGCAAGATCATGTTCGTCAAGTGCCAGGCCCTCCGCCGCCGCGGCATTCCGAACTGGGGCGTCTTCGGACAGAAGAAACTCCAGGGCGGCGGCCCGATGATTGACATTGGCGTACATATTATTGAATGCGCCTACGAATTCATGGGTGCTCCCAAGCCCGTCGCCGCCAGCGGCAACACCTGGACCTATATGGGCAACAAGCCCAGCACCGTCCGCAATGCCTGGCCGAACTGGGACTATAAAACCTACACGGTGGAAGACCTCGCCATCGGACAGATCCGTTTCGACAACGGCGCGATCCTCCAGATCGAATCCTCCTTCGTGGCGCACATCCCCAAAAACGACATCTTCAACTTCACCGCCATGGGCGAAAAAGGCGGATGCAGCTGGGAAAACGCCGAGATCTACTGCGACCAGAACGATCTCATGGTCAACATGACTCCGTCCTTCGTTTCCAATGAGACCTCTTGGATGCCGCTGTTTGTCACGAAGTTGAAAAACTGGGTGGACGGTTGCACGAAAGGCACTAAACTGGGCGCTCCGGGCGAAGCCGGACTGGCTGTCCAGAAGATGCTCGACGGAATCTATCGTTCCGCCGAAGCCGGCAAGGAAGTCGTCATCAAGTAACTTCGATTTTCCATCCCGAAAATACGAACCGCGACCCGTTCTGGCAACGGGCCGCGGTTTTTTCATTTTACTTTTTTGTTACGTCTGTATGAATTATTTTTCTCCGGTTTCAGGAGGCAGCGCCAGGATGCCCATGTTGGCCGGATCGTAGAAGACCAGGTTCAGCCGTGCGGATGAATCGGTCCGGTCTTCCGGCCACGAGGGGAGATTGACATAGCTGTGCATCGGACGGATCAGGTTGATCCGGAGATTCCGGAAGCTGCCTCCCGGCAATGCTTTTTCCGGGATCACGACCCGGACTTTCCAACCGGATTCGCCCGGATGAATTTCGCATTCCGAACCTTGGGAAATATGGTAGATGTGACCGGTGGAACTCACATGCATCAGCCATGGAAAATTTTCGCCCATATCGTCCAGGCCGATGTACAATTCGTCCAGAACCGGATCACGATCCGGATTGAAAACATGAAGGAGGAGTTTGCTGTCCCTTATTTCCGCGGACCATGTGAAATACGGGCATTTGACCGGGCCGCTTCCAAGGAGATACGAATCTTTGCCTCGCACGATTTTCCGTTCCTTTTCGAGAATCTTTTCTGCCGGACGGTTAAACTCGCTTTCCAGAAGGGATTGGAGCTGCGCGATGCTTTTTTCGATTCCCCGGGGTGTATATTTATAGTCCTCCGCTTCCGGATGGAACCCGAGGCGGGAATCTTGTTTCCGGAGAAGAAGCAGTCTCCGGCGCGACTCGATTTCCCGTTCGACGATTTCCTTCATTGGATTCAAAAGTTTCGGATCCCCGGTCCGGAAGAATTGGCGCCGGAGCTGATAGAAGCGCAGGATGCCGGCGGCGGTGGAAAAGTGAATCCCGAGCGCTTCCGCAAGACCGATGTCCCGCAGGCGTTCCGGATGATCCCGGAATGCATCGCGCATGGGGGCGAAGAGCCGGACGCCGCGTTCCCATCCGGACGCCAGTTTGTCAAACAGGACAACCGCCTCGTCGATCGTGTGATTTTCCAGACATTCGCAGAGATTGTCGCCGCTGACCTTGCCGTCGTTCAGGAGCCAGGTCGGATACAGTTGCCGGTCCTGCGGATACAGATACAGCGGCCAGATCACTCCGTCCGCGACCGGGCCGAAATACTGGATCATATTCGACAGCGGATAGTTCCGGTAGGCTTCCGAAAAAATCTTCCACCCTTCCGCTGCCCGCGCCGCATGCTCCTTCCCCCAGATTGTCCGGGCGAAGTCGAGGAGGAATTCTTCCTCCGGAACCGATTCCGTGTTCAGGAAAGCCAGTTGTCCGGCCGCTTCGTTCATAAGTCCGGGCGTCGTTCCGAAATACCAGCCGAGCATGGCGTGCGTGATCCCCCGTTTCCGCATGGAGGCGAACTTGCGGTAAAGCAGCCCCGGAACCGGCACATGGGGAACCGTTGCGATTTCATGCGAACAGCCGACCTGTATCTTGGCCGAGACCTTTTTGCGAAACTTTTTTGTCCGTTTTGCGAATTCATCGAAGACTTCGGACGGTTCCGGGATGCACTGCCAATAGTCCCCGACGACCCGTTTCTTTCCGAGCTGTTCCACGGCGGCGCCCGACTCGAAATTCAACTGGAGAATGACTTCTTCCGGCGCTTTTTCCACGATGGCTTTCAGGGTGTCCGGCAATTCGTGGACAAACGGAATGTAAAACCAGGCGATGAGTTCGGAATCCGGCGAAGCGTCCCGCATTCCGCGGTTCATGACTTCCAGCGCCGACGCCATGATCTCCCCCGGCTTCAGCGCGCAGCGGTGCGGACATTGGACATCCGAATCCGTTTCCAGCTTCATGGAACTGAGGCACGTGGTGATCCCTTCCCCGATGGAAATATTGATCATTCCGCCCAGTCCTTTTACGGAAGAGAAAATCTCGTGCATGCATTCGTAAAGGTATTCTTTTCCTTCCGGGGAGCATGGACAGAAGCACTTCCGTCCGGTGATTTCCGGGCCGCCCAGGGAAGGATATTTTTTCAAAACGGGCGAGTTCATTTCCCAGGACGACGGTTCGATGCAGAACACATAGAGCTTGACGCCGTAACGGCGGCAGCGGTCGATGGTCTGCTGGAGTTTGGCGTAGCGCCGGACCTTGTCCTTGCCGTCTCCGGGCGTGAAACGGGTGGTGCACAGGTCCGCGAAGGAAACCGTGAGCCAGAGGGCGTTGATCCCTTCCGATGCGAGCCGTTCGAGATAGGCGTCCGGGTAGTAATTCACATCGTCCATCAGCTCGTCGCGGTTCAGCGGCGGACGCTTGATCGGACCGAAACAGCATCGTGCGATCCTGGTTTTCAGCCAGGGCGCGCGGCGGATTTTCCGGGGGGAGAACTCCGGATTGCCGTTCCTC
>MWCA01000064.1 GCA_002069785.1 Lentisphaerae bacterium ADurb.Bin242
CTCCAGTATCTGGAAGAGACGCTGGAAGCCCGCCGTTTCCAGGTGGAGAACCCCGGCCGCTACCGCGATTTCTTCGGGGCGGACAGAGAATGGTCGCGGAAAGGAAACATCCTGCCGGTCCGGCTGATCTTTCTTCCGTCCCAGACCCGGCGGCACATGTATATTTTCGAGGGCTATGCGGCAGACACGAAACAGGACAACGGCGAAATCGTGTTCATCTCGCTGAGAGGGGGCGTTCCCCAGGGAGAGACCGTTCCCATGCTGACGGTTTCCACGGCCAAGGTGGCCGACCTGCCGAATCCTCTCCCGAGCTTCCAGACTCTGGATCTGCTCCAGAAAGCCCTTTTCGCCCAGCTTGACAAAGGCGCCGTAACCTGGGAAACGGTAACCTCCCCGCCGCTGCACACCAGCGCCAGAAATCCGTATACGGAATGGCGCAGGGAACGTTTTCAGGCCGCAAAGGGGAACCTCGTCCTTTCCCGTTCCGACCTCACTCTTACGGAAATCTCGTCCGCGCCGAATTCCCAGACGCGCTTTTCCTTCTCCGTGGCGCCCCTCATGGGCAATGCCGGCAACAACCGGATGATGCTTTCCATCCTCTCGTTCAATCTGGACCGCAACGGAAGAATCCTTTCCACGGACGTCAATTCCGAAGTCATTCCGCTGTCCTATATGACCTTTCAGGAAATCACGCCGGAAGACCGCAGCGAAATCTCCAGAATCGTGCTGCACAACCTTTTCGCGTTTCAGCTCCCCTCCGGAGTCCGCAGATACGAAAAGGTCCGTTTCTGCTACCCCGCGCCCGGTTCCGACAAAAATTTCTACGATGAAAAACTTCGGAAGGACGCGGTTCCTCCGGAACGCAGTCCGTTCGTCCGGGACCCCCAGCTTCCGGTTCCGTTCGACGAGGATAAGAAGGCTTACACCACCCTCGAGGAGGGCGCGTTCCATTACAATGCCGGGTTTATCCTGCCGGTGAACGATTCCGTCGCGTATGTCTTCAGCGCCACCCTGGCCTATTCCGGAGTGCTCACCCGCCCGGAGGTCGCGATGCGTTTCACCAAGGGATTCTTCGGCTGGAAACCGACCCGGCTGTGGGTGCATCATCCCGGGGGCTCCGCCAAAAAATGAACGGGCCGTCCCTGTATATTTATGAGACTTTTTCCAGCATTCAGGGAGAGTCCACGCATGCCGGTCTGCCCTGCTTCTTCATCCGGCTGGCGGAATGCAACCTGCGCTGTTCCTACTGTGACACGAAACGGGCGCAGACCCGCGAACACGCCGTCCGCGCCACTCCCGACGAGCTGGCTCAACGCGCCGCCGCTTCGGGGCTGAATCTGGTCGAAATCACCGGAGGCGAACCCATGCTCCAGAAAGACGGCGTCATTCAACTCTCCGAACGCCTGCTGGCGGACCGCCGCCGCGTGCTGATCGAAACCAACGGATCATGCGACCTTTCCGTCCTTCCTCCCGGAGTCATGCGGATCATCGATTTCAAAACGCCCTCCAGCGGGGAACACGCCCGGATGTTCGAACCGAACTTCTCCGCGCTCCGCCCTTCCGACGAAGTCAAATTCGTTCTCTCGGATGAACGGGACTACCGGTTCGCGCTGGACACCATCGCCCGGTTCCGGCTCAACCTCCAGACGGAAAACATTCTGTTCAGTCCGGTATTCGGGAGACTGAAGGCCGATGAGCTCGCCGCATGGATGCTGCGCGACAAACCGAAGGCAAGACTGAATCTCCAGCTTCACAAATACATCTGGGACCCTTCGCGCGAAGGGGTTTAAAAGGCGGAACCGTCCGGAGGCAGGATCATTCCCAGACCGAACGCTTGCGGTCCGGCACCAGCTCCCCTTTGGAATTGCGGCGCATCCGGGAACCTTTCGGAACATCCGAGTCATCGTCGCTGTGCACCAGGATCATCAGGTGAAACTCCTTCTCGGGAGGCTGGTTCTTTTCCCACGGACGGACATAGACCAGCTTCAGGCCGGTCCGGCCCGGATCCTCCGCAATGAACGTCAGGCTCCGCTTTCCGGGCGCGCCGCAAAGCGCCTCCGACGGAGAAATATACCGGTCTCCTTTCAGGATGACCACCGTTTCATCGTAGGGAGCCGCGAACTGCCAGAGGTATCCCGTGGTGGGGTTGCCCTCCAGCAGAATGGTGAACTCGTCGCCGGTGCGCAGCTGCAGCGTCGATCCCGAATCCTCCAGCCCCACCGTATAATGGCGGCTGGGAAGCAAAGCGCAGGAAGAAACCAGAAACGGCAGCAGGACCGCAGCCAGACAGCGGACCGTCCGAAAATCTCTCGCCGAAAATCTCATATTCCACCTCGTATGGACGGGTTTCCCCATCCCTTTTATTTGTGTCCGGTGCTTCCGAAGCCGCCCGCTCCGCGTTTCGTCTCGGACAAGGCGTCCGCCTCGATCATCCGGACTTCCGGCAGAACGGCGATCACCATCTGGGAAATGCGGTCGCCCCGGTGAACCGCAAAAGGCGTTTCGCCGAAATTGAACAGGATCGAGCAGACTTCCCCGCGGTAACCGGCGTCGATGGTCCCGGGAGAGTTCAGCACGCCGATGGAGTGTTTGAGAGCCAGCCCGCTGCGCGGACGCACCTGTGCTTCATATCCGGCGGGAAGCTCCAGGTGCAGGCCGGTCGGAACCAGAGTCACCTTGCCGGGAGGAAGGGTGATATCGACACGCGAACGGAGATCGTAGGCGGCGTCGTCTTCGTGCGCTTTCGCCGGACGGAGGTCGGCGCAGCCTTCCTCCATGATGAATTTCACTGTGATCATTCCAAAGATTGTCCTTTCCTGAATCAAATATCCAGTAAAGTATCTCCGGAAACGGGGAAAATCAAATCAGGAGACGCGGAATTTTTCGCGGTATTGCCGGGGCGTGCAATGGAAATGGGCTTTGAAGCGGGTGGAGAAATAGTTGTCGTCGCAGAAACGGAGGGAGACCCCGATCTCCCGCACGCTCATTCCGGTATGGGCCAGCAGATACGCGGCGCGTTCCAGCTTCATTTTCAGGACATACCGGGCGGGAGTCTCCCCCATACAGCGGGTCCAGTGGCGGAAAAATGAACGTTCCGAAAAGCCGTGGTTCCGGGCCAGCTCTTCCATGCTGAAGTCGTGTCCCAGATTCATCTGGATGAAGGAAGCGATGTGCAGAATCCTCTCCCGGACTTCATCTTTTCCGTCGTTCCGGAGCCGGTGCCGGAAATGGAGCTCCTCCAGGATCGAAAAACAGACCAGGTCGATCTTGTCCGCCACGGAAAATTCCTGCGAACAGGCCAGCAGGCTGTTGAGGCGGCCGAGCCGCTTCTCCAGTTCGCCGGAAATCTCCACCGGATGCAGAAGGTTCTCCGGGATCAGCCCGGCCTCCCGGATCTTCCGCGCAACCTCGCCCGAGTAAATGAAAAAAATGGCCTCGCGCATGTCGTCCACCACATAACAGTTCCGGGTGCCGGGCGTCTTGTAGAACACATGCGGATACGGCGTGCGGCGCTCCTCCCCGTTGACATAGTCCACGGCGAATTCGCGGTCGGAGGAAAGACGGAGGCACACTTCCAGCGTCGTATAGCAGACGTCCAGCGGAGGCGCCTTGTAAAAATGAACGGATCCGGCGCTTTCCACCGGATACGGAAAACGGATTTCCCGTTTCAGCGAACCAAGCCGGATATGCGTGATCATGCGGACTCCTTTCCTTCCAAAATACAGCCGGATGGCAAAAAATCAAACCTTTTTTGGCAAAAAAGAGATAGTTTTTCCATCGGAACGGGTCCATAGTATTCCTCCATGGAAAAACCTGACGAAAGGATGTTCATCATGGAAAAACACGTTCCGAGCCTTCTGCCTCCGGGGAAAAAATGGAAACTGGTCTGGCACGACGAATTCGACGGCGATACGCTCGACCGCACCAAATGGGACTTCCGGCTTCATCTCATGCAGCAGCGCCACATCACTTATACCGACGAGGCCGCGCGTCTGGACGGCAAGGGGAATCTGGAACTTTTCCTGATCGAAAAGGACGGGCAATACTACTCCTCCCATCTTCAGACCGGCTGCAATTTTCTGGACCGTCCGGGCGATACCTGCTGTTTCGAGAAGGGAAAGCTGGTCTGGCCGGTCGCTCAGTTCCGCAAACCGAAATTCATGCACCGGTTCGGCTACTATGAAATCCGCTGCAAGCTCCAGAAGCAGCCCGGCTGGTGGTCGGCGTTCTGGCTCCAGTCCCCCTGCATCGGGGCGACCCCGAATCCGGAGGAGTCCGGGGTCGAGGTGGACATCATGGAAAACTTCACCCGGGACAATGTCGTCAGCAGCTGCAATCATTGGAACGGATACGGACTGGACCATCAGAATTCCGAACCGTGCTTTCTCACACTCAAGGACACCCCAGACGATTATCACGTGTTCGGCCTGGAATGGCGCAGGGACGCCTATATCTACTATGTCGACGGCAGGGAAACGAACCGCATCGCCGGACCCGTCTCCCAGCGGGAACAGTTCATCCTGGTCTCCACCGAGTGCCTGGGATACCGGAAAGGAAACGAACCGTCCGAAACCTTGAAAAAAGCGGTCCTCCCGGACGCCTTCGTCGTGGACTACGTCCGCGTTTTCGATGAGGTTACGGAAGAATGACGGGGGATGTCCGTATCTTTGTACGGGCATGCGGGAAACCCGGTCATTTCAGGTTCAGCACCTTGCGGATGAATTCATCACCCTTCATCTGACCGAGAGAGCCTTTGGGCGCCTCCGTCTCCGAATAAACGCAAACGGAGTCGGGAACGATGTGATCGCCGCAGATGGCGACCGGGACCGGGGTGCGCGTATGTTTCCGCTGATGCAGCGGCACCGGATGGTCCGGCAAAATGGCGAACGTCACCCCGCACCCTTCCAGCGCGCTCATGACCGGTGCGACGATCCGGTTTTCAAACTCGGAAATCGCCCGCATTTTCAACTTCAGGTCCCCGAGATGGGAGCATTCGTCGATGGCTTCCACATGGAGGTAGACCAGGTCGTGGTCCTCCAGCGCCTTCAATGCCGCCTGCGCCTTGCCCTCGTAATTGGTGTCGATGAACCCCGTTGCGCCGGGCACGCGGATCATATCCATTCCGGCGCAGCGCGCGATTCCGAAGATCACGTCGACCGCGCTGATCACCGCGCCCGTCTTCCCGCCGTATTTTTCCGAAAAAGAGGGAAACGAGGGACGTCTGCCGGGACTCCACGGCCAGATCCGGTTCGCGGGAACTTCCCTGCCCCGGTTCAGCGGATGGCCTTCCAGAAACGGCGCGCTTTCGGCCATGATCTTATTCAGGAAAGCGACCGTATGCGCCGCTTCCGGGGTATTGTCCAGCGCCTTCAGGCCCAGCTCCGAAACCGGTTCGTCCTGCGAGGAATCGGGCTTGGCATAGTCGATGTTCGCGCTGAATTCCTTTCCGTGGAGCACCAGAAGATTCCGGTAGCTCACGCCCGGATAAAAACTCACCTTGTCATTCCCGAAACGTTCCTGGAGCGCCTTCATCAGCCCGGAGGAAACTTCGTTCGGGACATGCCCGGCGGAATAGTCCTTGAGAATGCCGTCCTTCTCATAAATCAGGTTGCAGCGCCATGCGATGTCGTCCTTTCCCAGTTCGATTCCCTGCGCCGTGGCCTCGATCGGGCCGCGCCCCGGATAGAATTGCGCCAGGGAATATCCCAGCACGGACATGTTGGCCGCGTCGGAGGAGGTCGGGAACCCGTCCGGAAGGGACAGGAAGGTCCCGGACGCCCCGCGCTTTGCAATCCGATCCATCCACGGCGTATCCACGGCCTCCAGCGGCGTCCGGTTTCCCAGTTCCGCCAGCGGTTCATCCGCCATACCGTCGGCAAGGAAAATGACCGCCTTGCCTTTGTATGCACTCCTGTCCATTGTAAAATCTCCTTTTCCGGCATTGATTCAACCGGGTAATATAGCACGAACTTTTCCGTTTTACAACGGAAATTCATTTCCCCGATTTGTATTTGCCGTGAAAGAGATTATCTTTACGGGAGTTTCACCGCATGGAATCCCGGGAGGACTTTTTGAACATTTACGAAACAATCCGGCTCGAAGTCGGAAATTACGACGGCACAGCGGTCATCGACCGCGGACAGCGCCGGAGTTATCCGGAGCTTTTCGAGAAGGTCGAACGGCTGAAAACGGAACTGCCCCGGCTCGGGCTCCGTCCATTCTCCCGCGTCGGCCTGCTTGCCGACGATTCCTGTGAATACATCGCGGCAAGCCTGGCGATCCTTGCCATGAATGCCGCCCTGGTTCCCGTCTCCACGCGGACGACCGCCGCCGAGCGGGACGTCATCCCCGAAAAGCTCGCCCTGAATTTTCAAATATGCTCCCGCGAATACGCTCAAAAAAGCGACCTTCCCATCCCCGGACTTGACGGCTTTTTCCTGCGTCCTCTGAAAAAGGAAATCGAGCCGATCCCTCTGCCGGACGGACGGGTCCCCGCTTTCATCCGCTTTTCCTCCGGCACGACCGGCGACAACAAGGGCGTGGTGATTTCCCACCGGGCCGTCATCGAACGGACCTCCTGCTGCACGGCGCTCCGGGTCGAACGGGGCGATTCCGTGTTCTGGGTCCTGGACATGGCCTTTCATTTTGTTGTGACCATTCTGCTTTTCCTGCGCAGGGCGGCCGTAATCGTCCTCTGCGGACAGCCCCTCATGGAAAAAATGGTCCGGGCGTTCCGCGATTACCCGCTGAACCTGCTCTACGCCACCCCGTATCATTATCGTCTCATGACCTATTCGGACGAATTTTCACGCGAATCCCTGTCCAAAGTGCGCCGCGCTTTTTCCACCGCGATGAAGCTGGAAAACGCCGACGCGGAGGCTTTTGAACGGAAGTTCGGATTTCAGCTCACCCAGGCGTACGGGATCATCGAAGTCGGCCTTCCCTGTGTCAACTCTTCCGCCAAAAAAGACTCCGTGGGCCGGCTCCAGGAAGCGTACGAAGTCCGGATCGCCGACCCCGACGTTCAGGGGATCGGACGCATCCTTCTCCGCGGCCCCGGGATGTTCGACGCCTATCTTTCTCCGTTCCGGCTCCGCGCGGAGGTCTGCCCCGACGGCTGGTTCGACACCGGTGACCTCGGCTATCTGGATTCCGAACGGGACCTCTTCATCGTCGGACGTTCCAAAAACGTCATCAATTTCGCCGGAATGAAGATCTTCCCCTATGAAGTGGAAAGTGTCCTCAACGCCCATGCGTGGGTCCGGGAAAGCCGCGTGACACCGAAACCCTTTCCGGGTTTCGGAGAAGTCCCCGTCGCGGAGATCGTTCCCGTCTCGCCCGGCAGCCTCCCCGAAAACTGGAGGGAACTCCTCCGCCGCCACTGTTTTGCGAATCTGGCCGAATACAAAGTCCCGAAAAATTTTGAACTGGTGGATTCCATTCCACACACGCCCAGCGGAAAAATCATCCGTCAGAAACCAACCGAAAGGATTCATGAATATGCTGCCCGGAAAACATAAATGGACCGTCGCTTTTCTCTTTCCCGTTCTCGCCCTCCTGACCGGCTGCGCCACGCAATACTACGCAGTCTCGAACTCCCCCGGGGAAGACAGCGGGATCTACCGGATGAAAGATGACGGCGGTGACACCTTCTTTTCCTCCGTGCCGGCGCTCAATTATCTGATTCAGGGGCCCAACGGCAAACTCTTCTACGGAACGCTGAACAAACTGCCGGACAGCATCGGAAAGGAAGGCGGGGTCGTCCTCCTCCGGAAAAACAGCGATGACACGTTTGAGATCGTCCGGATCGCCCCGAACAGTTCCGTCGGCCCCTGCCACCTCACCCTCTCCCCGGACGGAAGATACCTTTACACGGCCAACTACGGCTCCGGAACCATCAGTGAAATGCCCGTCATCTACGGAATTCCGCGCATCGCCAGCCTGATCTACCTGTCGGGCAATGGAAAAACCAAACGGCAGACCGAGCCGCATCCGCACTTCGTCGGGTTTGACCCCGCGGGAACCGCCCTTTTCGTCACCGACCTGGGAACCGACAAGATCTACGTTTACGAGTGGCTTCCCGGACGCGGAGTCCGCCGCAATCCCTCCGATGTCCTGAAACTTCATCCCGGCGCAGGTCCCCGCCACCTGGTCTTCGCGCCGGACGGCAATGTACTCTATGTTGCCAATGAACTCGACAGCACCGTCACCTCCTTCAAGAGGGACAATATGAACGGCAAGTGGAATCCGGTGCTCACCCGGTCGACCCTCACGATGCCCGGAAACACCCCCAAAAACTTCCCCGGCGCGATTCTCATCACCCCCGACGGACGCTTTTTCTTTGTCACCAACCGCGGACACAATTCCATCGCCTTGTTTGAAACCGCCGGGGACGGCCGGTTCAACCTTCTCCAGGTCGTTCCGTCCGGCGGTGATTTCCCCAGCGACATGGCGCTGACTCCCGGCGGCAGGCTTCTGGTCGCCAATATGAAATCCGGAACCGTTTCACATCTTCAATTCGACCCTCATAAAAAGCTCCTGATGCTTCTGCCGGAAACCGAAAAGGTCCCGCGCGCGGCCAGGATCATTCTCAAATAAATCCATCGCAGGAATCTTTCCCCGGCGTTTCATTCTCTTTGCGGGTGCCTCAAGGAGAAAACCGCATATTCCGCCGGAATGGAAATTCATATATTCCAGGGTCAGTTCCGACCGGGGTACAGAGTGGGAATAGATACAGTGCGGCAGCAGAATTTCCATGGGACTCCGGACACCGGCTTGATTCCGCGGACATTGATTTCGTCGATCGGATTTGCGATCTTCGCGACCGGAATTCATCCTTGTCGAATGAGTTGTTCAGAGTTTCCTTGAATGCCGTGGCAGCCGTCATTTTCTTCAACGGAATCTCCTTCGGCAGCCAGAACGGCAGGCCGTGACATCCGTGTCCCGGATAGGAAAAAACGATTTTCTTGTTCAGTGGAGTCACATGAAGCTCCCGGGAATAGGTGTCGTCCGCCGGCTTCAGGAACACTCCTATAGTAGCATTCCCGCCGGTGTGTATATCCGTTGCGGCTCCGAACCTCGCCAGGACCGCTCCGGCAATCCAGAAATATTTCACGATTCATGTGAATTCCCTTTCTCCGGTTATGACCCCGTAAAGACGTCGCATATTGTTAATGCGCGATGATTGGTTTTTCAAGAACCGCCCGGATTTTTCTCCGTTTTTTCCATTTTCCAGTTGATTTCAGTTTGAAAAAAATCATTGGAGGCTGTATAGTGATTCCACTTGAATTTTGAATAATTCCGGAGAGATGCCTGAGTGGCCGAAAGGAACGGTTTGCTAAACCGTCGTACGGGTAACACTGTACCGAGGGTTCGAATCCCTCTCTCTCCGCCAATTCCTTTTTGTCCCGTAAAACTCGTCAAAAAGTCAATGATTTTTCATCATCGCTAAAACCCGTTGAATCAGAAGGTTTTGCAGATTCCGTCCCGACTGAACTTTTTGTTTCAGAATCCAATTCCAACGCTTCCGGAGGCCGTTTTCCGGTAATTTTGTCTGAATTCTGAGAATCTCTCGCCAAGTGCCAAAAACGCGGTACACCAGCAGAAGTAATTGATTATAAGAAACTAATGGATTCCGTGGTCTACCGAGCGGTTCGAATCCCGGACGGACATCCGCTTTCCGATTCGAACTCCCGGTAAAAATTCCATCGTTTTGAGGCTGGCAATCTTGACGTGTTGTATCCGCAATCCGACCTTGGTGTGCAAAAAGCCATCGCATTCCGACCGAGCGAAAATGGTATGAAGTCAACGAGTCAATTTACAACCTTCTGAAAATCAACGCTCGGGCAAGTCCCGTTTTTCCCCAAATTTCGACGAACCGTTTCGATTGCTTGCAAAAACGCTTTTTCGAACCTTTTTTCATGGCCTCAGGTATGAATGTGATTGGCAATATTTTTCGAACCTCTCGGCAAAAAACATCCCTTACAGAAATTTCATACATCATCTTTCTATTTTACTTGAATTCTGTCAAAACATAGATATATTGTCAGACAAATATATTGTATTTGTTAAATAAATAGGAACTGTTTATGGTTCAGCATCGACTTCTGAAAGAATTTGAACATTATCTTCTGAAAAATTTTGTTTCCGGGGATCGCCTTCCGGGAGAAGTGGAACTGGCGCAGCATTTTCAGGTTTCCCGAGCAACGATCCGGGAAATCATGATTCATTTGAGTTTTCTCGGGGTCCTTGAGAGAACAGCCAAACGCGGAACATTTGTCAAAATTCCGGAAGCGCAGGAAATCGGAGAGACTTTAGGTTTCCAGCTTCAGGCGAGCGGATACGGTTTTGAGGAAATGAAGCAGACCCGCCTTTTCCTGGAAATATCTCAAGCAGAAATGCTGATCCATAAGATGACCCCGGTTGATTTTGATAAACTGGAAGCCCTGACAGCGATGATGGAAAAGAGCGTCAGCCAGCCGGGAAAAGCGGACCGTCTGGATCTGGAATTTCACCTTGCACTCATGAAAGTTACGGGAAACCGGATCCTGACAATTTTCTCTCAGGTCATGCTTCTGATGTTTGAAAAAAAATACCGTCAGAAATTTCTCAATGCCCCTGCTGCCATGAAATCGGTCCGGGACCACCGTAACATGCTCAACGCGATTCGTTCTGGTGAATTACAAAAGCTGAAAGTTCTAATCAAAAAACACATACAGCCTCTTTAACAACAAGGAGGAGCTTATGAAGCATTCAGATCCCGTTCTCTCGCTGAAATTTATTCAGAAACAACTTGATAAGACACTTACTCCGCCGGTTATATGCAAGGAGGTGCCTTATTACTACTGGCCCGAGGTGGATGACTACACCATGACTGCCGGTATTGCACAGACACCGGGAGGACGTCTTTGGAGCGCCTGGTTCGGCGGCGGAGATGATGACAGGGCCGTGATCATGCTGGCAAAGAGTGATGACGGCGGGAAAAAATTTTCTCATCCTCAATTCATCCTGGATCCCGGTTATGCGGAGTGCGGCATGCACATTTCCTCGGTTGTGGGAAATCTCTGGACAGCTCCGGACGGCAGGCTCTTTTTGTTTTTCACAATCAGTCTGGGATATTATGACGGACGCGCCGGATCATGGTACAGTGTCTGTTCCAATCCTGATGATGAAGAACCGGCCTGGAGTCCCGCAAAACGCATTGCGGACGGAGCTTCTTTGAATAAACCAACCGTTCTTGCGGACGGACGCTGGCTCTTAGGCGTTTCTCTTTGGAGACGTGACTATATCCGCCTTGGCGGAGCCTCTCAATCCCTCTTTCCGGAACTCGACCCGCTGAGAATGGCAAATGTTTATGAATCCGAAGACTGCGGAGAGACTTGGACAAGGGCCGGTGGCGTAAAAAATATTTATCCCACTTTTGACGAGCACATGATTCTGGAACGCAAAGACGGTTCTCTGCTCATGTATCTGCGCTGCACTTCGGGGCTCACCTACAGCGAATCCTTTGACTGCGGACGCTCCTGGACCGCGCCGAAAATACTTCCTTTGCCCACAGCCTCCGCCAGATTTTTCCTGACAAAACTTCAAAGCGGCAGATCATTGTTGGTCTGCTACAATGATCCGGATTGTCCGCTGAACCGTGCCCATCTCACTGCGTATCTTTCTGAAGATGACGGCAAAAACTGGATCGGAGGGCTTGACCTGGATGAACGTCACGCAGTTTCTTACCCGGACGGTTTTCAGGCTATGGACGGCAGGATTTTCATTCAGTATGACAGGGAACGCCAGGCCGGAGAAATTCTTCTGGCCGCCTTCCGGGAAGAGGATGTGCTTGCAGGCAAAGTCGTTTCCAAAGACAGTTTTCTGAAACGCCCCATCGTGCAAAGCTGGGCTGCGCGGAAAGCAATGACTCATGCGGAATAATGTTTTTTACTGGAAGTGTGATTCGCCCATTCCCTCTCAAGAAAAGATCGCACACTTTTTCAACAATAAATACACTCCGGAAGTCCGCGAGGCTGTCGGTGGAGCGCTTCACGATTTTCTGGGGCATTCTCCTGAATCATTAGTGATTCTCAAGTCTGACGGCAATCATCTGGTGGCTAAATTTTCCGACAAAGGCACAGACTATTTTTTCCGTGCGGATGAGGGACGCGTCACCGATGACGTTTATCTTCTCGCAGAAAGCACCGTCATGAACTTGCTGAATAAACAGGGACTGCCGGTTCCTCCGGTCTATCACACGGATATCACGCTCAAACGTTATCCCTTCCGTTTTCAGATCATGGAGTTTATCCGATTCCCTTGTCTGAACAAATTTGCCAAAGAGAACACGCTGGATGAAAAAACCATTGCGAGTCAGTCGGGGCATTTTCTCGCCCAGATACATGCTATGCATTTTCCCGGATTCGGATTTTTCGACACGGACAAACTTTCCGCCGACGGGACCATGAAAGGACTGGACGCCTCAGCAGGTGATTATTTCCGAAAATGTCTTGATAAACACCTCGCCTATTTGACTGTTCATGAACTTCTTTTGCCTGAAAAAGAATTGCGCATCATTACTGCGTTTGACAAGGCGGTGCCGCTGCTGAATTCAGTCAAGGGCTCCCTCCTCCATCGGGATTATGCCTATTGGAATATCCTCGGCACGGAGAATGAAATCAAACGGGTCATAGATTGGGATGACAGTGTATCAGGAGATCCCGCCGACGATTTCGGAATCATCAGCTGTTTCCTTTCCGATGAACTGGTGAATATAATTCTCAAAAGTTATACGGAGCATACCGGAGTGGATGACTCTTTCCGCACCAGGATTCATCTTCACTGCTTGCGGAACATGTTGTGGAAAACCGTGATCCGGCATTCTCTCGGCTATTTTGACAAAGGAAAAGAGTTCTTCCTTTCCATGAACAATGGAACAAGTCTCCGGGATTACACCCTCAGGAAAATAGATATTGAACTTGAAAAGCTGGAGAACGCATTATGAATTTCATCAAAGGCAAGGCTGCCTCTGGCATTACCAAAGGACTCTTTATGGCGTCAGGAGCCGTTTCTCCCGCAGAGATCGCCGCACGGTGCGGTTATGACTGGCTCCTGCTGGATATGGAACATGGTCTTGGCGGAGAGCAGGAGACGTTGCGGCAGATCACGGCAATGCAGTCAACCTCCTGCGCTCCAATCGTCCGGATTCCGGCGCTGCGCAGTGAATATATCAAACGACTTCTTGACTTTGGTGCAGCAGGGATCATGTGTCCGATGATCGAGAATGCGGCACAGGCAAAAGAGTTTGTCCGGGCGCTGCGCTACCCTCCGGAAGGAATCCGCGGTCTTTCGGGCGCTTCCCGTGCAGCAGAATACAGCTTCTCGTTCAAGGAATATTTTCCAAAAGCAAACAAGGATATTCTTGCGGTTGCACAAATTGAAAACGCGTCCGCCGTAGCGGATATTGATGCTATTGCCGCCACGGATGGTCTTGACGTTCTTTTCATAGGACACTCCGACCTGTCGCTGAACCTGGGAGTTTACGGAAAATTCGATTCTCCGGAGATGACTCGCACGGAGGAAGCAGTTCTTGCCGCTGTGAAAAAACACCGCAAAACCGCCGGAATGCTTCTTAAGGCAAACATGGATCCCGCGCCCTATCTGATAAAAGGATTTCGTTTTCTTGCCCTTGGAACAGATCATGGCTGCATGGAACAGGCATTTCAGGGATTGCTGAAGAAAATTATTCCTTGATTTTTGAACCTTGAAAAAGTTCTTCCGATGATACCTTATCAAAATATTATCCGGAAGAACTTTTCTATGCCGCCGCATCAGGCTTTTTCCGCCTTATTCATGATCTTGTCGTGATTCCAGAAAAAGAGTAATTTGCAAATGGCGTACAAATTTTTTAAGAGAATCACATTTTACTTCGCCGTTTTATTATGAATGTTTTGATTTCAAACGGAGCAAAATGAATATTATCTACGTCAGCCCGATCGAGTATTTTCCCGTCCATGCCGGCATTCATGAGCAAATTGCCTTTCAGCAGGCCGCCTTTGAAAGACGTTTCCGTATGGCGACCAAGGGTTTCATAAGCCCGGACGAGAATGCCCCCATCCACAGGACGCACGGCCGACATTGCAATATTTTCATCGGCGCATACGATAGCGGACCCTTTGCTTTTAGGAAGTTCCGCCACCACCCGGACCGGGTGGTTCAGGACATCGCCAAGCTGAATCGCTTTATACATCTCCCGGGGAGAATGCGCCCGGAAAGCAAAATCGAAAACATGCGTTCCGTTGTCATAGCTTCCGACTGGAGGGACCAGCCCGCCGTCACAGGTCATAGTTCCGCTGCGTAACAGGGAGACCATGATGTCACCGCATTTGAGCTGATGTCCCGGCGTGCCTGTATTGGCCACGGAAAGGCCCTTCCCTGAGTCGCTGTAATTGACCCATGAGAGTGCCGGCCAATCGCCTTTCGCGGTTTCGTAATCCATATCCATCGCAAGAAACGAAGAGGTGTTGCGAAATTCATATGGGACTTCAAAATACGGCTTTCTTTCCACCGCTCCGAACGGAACGCTGTAAAGAGGATGTGAATCGTATACATCTATTTTCAGAGGATACTTTACTGCGATTTTGGTGTTGAACCCCTTCCATCCCAAGGTGAGGCGCATTGTGAAATAATCGGCGTTTTTCGGGAAAATGTATTCCTTGCGGAATGCCAGCGAGCCGAAGCCCGGCCAATGCGAACCGGTATTGCCGCATGTTGCAGGAAAATCCAGGAAGCGGCCTTCAAGCACGGCTTTGAAGAAAATCTTTCCTTCTGTGCACTCCGTCAGTTTTTCTTCGGCAAAGTTTCTGCCGCGCCAGAGTTCGGCGCAAGAGTGATTTTCATTCCACATGCTTCCGAAGTCGGCACGGATCATTACTTCACCGAAATCGTTTCCGAACACGTTGTCACCGACGCGGTTACGGATAAGAGTGTGTCCGTCCGTGAAATCCGCGGTGAAGTACGCGGTTTTGAAACAGGGAACGCACGGAATGCTGTTTGAGTTTTCATCGTCTTGGGCGACAAGAAACGTTTCAGCGGAATAAGGTGTCCCGGAAAATTCAAAACAGTATTGATTTCCATCTTTCTGACAAGGAATGCCGGATGGCGGAAATGAGGAGGATGCCAGTTGAATGCCGGAAAAGGCATTGAAGTTGAAAACGTTAAATTGCTTTGCATTTTTTTTCGGGACGTCCGGTGCGGCCGCATTCAGAACAAAATTCAGTTTTTCGAGCAACTGATGGTTTGCCTCGTCGGTGTGACAGCCGCAGAGAGCGTCGTGAAAACCGGAAAGGATAAGTTCATACCATGCCGGGCCAAAGTCCCGCGGAGTCGATTTCTTTATGACGTCCATGAGTTCTTCCTCGAAAAGCCTGTTTTCCGCTTTCCGGAGCAACTGCTTGACGCCGATTCTTGTAGTATAGCATCCGCTGAAGGTCGGATTGAACTCTCCGTAAATCCGCGGAGACAACGCGATATCGGAGGAAGAAAAATATTCTTCGGCCGTTTGAAACTCAAATTTACGTTGTCCTTCACGGTTGACGGCATCCATTACCCATAAGAGATCTTCTTCAATGAGATCCTCTTCTGTTGAATAGATGACCAGAGAGTTGACCGTATCTTTCTGAATGCGGCGGAGGTCATTGGCCAGACGAGTCGAGTTTTTCTGAAGAATCCGTGAATTGCTTATGGGGAACCCATGGTTTGTAAACCGGCCTTCCCGCGACGTTACGACAATGGCGGAACCGTCGAGTCCAAACCATCTGAAAACTCCGTCATACGGAAAAGGGAGACTCTTTATATCGCGGTTGGGAAGCCGGCCCGGAATAAGATATTTATAACCGCATTTCGTCAAGATTTGCGGAATTTGTCCACACATGCCGAAGGCATCCGTAAGACACGCGACGACAGGTTCGAACCCGAAGGTGGATTTATAGAACTCTCTGCCAAGGATATGCGCCATGATTATTGATTCGCCGCAAACCATGTTGACATCCTGAATGCACAGCCCGCCGGACGGCTCGATTCGTCCGCTCTTTATCATGTCGGTAATGTATTCCTTGTCCTCAGGAGCCTGCTGGATATATTTTCTCAATATTTCAGACTGCTCGATTCCGAATTTGAAGGTCTTGTGCTTTCGCGACATGGCAAGCAGATGCTTCAGCTGCCGATAACGAATGTTGTCATATTCATCGTAGCTGTGCCGCCACATGAGGTCGGAATGATGGATACAGATGAATGGAATAGTCATATATGGATGATTTCCTTGCATTTGCAGACATAATATCCGGAATGTCTGCATGTTTTTATATAGAGCCTCCCGGCATGATTTCTGATGTCGCCCTGGACGGCTGACGAAGGTATTAAAATTCCCGTTCATCATTTTACGGAAGACAATCTCCTGCCGGAGTCCAGGGTGACGCAATGGATTTTCCCTTTAATGAAAGGTTATCCGTTGCTGTTTTCATGTGACGGCAATATCAATTTTCCGTTTTTTTCGGGATCAGTTCAACAGCAACATTTTCAATCGTGGAAATTCTGTTCGCCGGAAATACAAAATAGAGATTGATACGGTCGGTTTTCACATTTTTATCCTTGCCGTCTTCGATTTTGAACTCCGCTTTCACGGGAGTCCTGGTATTCATAATCAGGAACCCCTGCTGTTTGGAAAAGATCGGTTTCCCGGAGGAGTATCCGTGATATGCCAAAGCAACAGAGCCATTTGTTTTGACATCGGCCGTCACGATCAGGGTATCTCCCGCCTTGGCCGGAATTCCGCTGACATGCCGCAGGGGAATACTGTTTTTCGAAACGGCTTCCGCATTGATCTCCAACACGTTCTTTTGCGTTTCCTGATTTCTGGTGATCGTCATCTTGACTTGTTTTGCCTGTTCCGCCCCCATGTTCAGGCTCCATAAGGCGGGGGTGCCGTCCTTGTTCACTTTGCTGAAATCTCCGTTCACATTCACGTCTCCTGCGGAAACGGCGAACATTCCGAAGACTGCCGACAGAACAATTGCGTGTTTCATTTTAACATTCCCTTTCTTGTTTTTCATATTTTCCAGACGGAGTGAAAATCCGGCAGATACTCTTTGTATTCTTCATAATAAGCACGCCATATCTGACGGGCCTGGGTAATACTTCGAACATAAGGGGTCAGACAAAATATCTGCTCAACGAGATTCGCGTCCCTTTCGTGAAATGCCTGTGCAAGCATTTCGTGCAGAGCCGTCTGCCGCCGGCAGATTTCCAGCGGGCCCGGGGGAAGTTCTCCGACATGAATGCTCCGGACTTCGCCGCCGACCACAATCCCGGGAACATCCAGAATGACATGCGGCGGCAGGTTTCCAACCGCTCCGTGATTGGGAATATTGACCGCATCGAAGTAAGCCGGAATATTTCTTTCCAGAGCCTCTATCACTTTGCAGGGATTTTCCGCGTAATAGGGATGGTTCGGGTCACGCGGAAATTCCGGTTTCACTACTTCTTTCCCCCACAGACGCTGAATTTCAAGAGAATGATTCCCTTTTTCTGCCAGAGTATGATATTCTTCGGTCAGCGCCTCGACTCCGTGTTCCGCCCATTCCGCTTTCTCCCAGAAAAAAGGCATGTATTCGATGATATGATCGTCGTATCCGATGGGATACATCCGGAAGGTTTTCAGCACTTCGAGGGTGAAAACCTGGGAAGAAATCACTTTCTGCGGTTCGTTCCAATATTTCGACGTTGAAATTTTTTCAATGAACTCCTTCATGCAGCTTTCCCGGGAGTTCTTGTGCCGGATATCAAACAGCCAGTTCAAATGATTGACGCCCGCACTGATGACCTCCAGTTCATCCGGTTCGTATCCGAGCATTTCGGAAATCACCCCAAAGGAGCCATGGACCTGATGGCAAAACCCGATGGTTCTTACATCCGTATAATTTTTCATGTACGTGCAAAGAAATGACATTGGGTTCGTGAAGTTCAGCAGAAGAGCTTCCGGACACCACTTTTTCATATCCCGTGCAATATTTTCGAACATCGCCATATTCCTCAGGGCATGAATAATCCCGCCTGGCCCACCGTTTTCCCCCTTGACCTGAAAACAGCCGAACTGTTCCGGAATAGCGAGATCGCGATACCAGTTCGGATAGCGTTTCGGTTCACAGGAACTGATCACATAGTCGGCCCCGTCCAAAGCGGCGGCATTCTCCCCGGACACAGAAATACGGATATTCCGATTGATGCATTCCGGGGAACCGAAAAGTTCCGCGACGGTTTTCAAAGCGATATCCCGACGATCCGGAAGCGGATCGGTCATAGCCAGTTCACAATCCCCGAAAAACGGGTTTTTCCCCAGTTCGCGTGCTACGGAAAGAATGAATCCGGAGCCCGCGCCCAGAAATGCGATTTTCAATTTTTTCATAATCAGAACTCTTTTCGCCGGATTTTCCGGACAGTTTGGAATGAGAGGAGAAGCATGATTTCAAGGAATTGCCGAAACAAGGCCATTGAGAAAACTGCCGGGGGTGACCAATCTTCCCGCAGCCACATCGTCCTCCGTGAACGACGCCAGTTTGATCTCCCCCAGCGTATATCGTGCATGGTCATAAACAAGCCAGATCCGACCGCCGGAATCCTGGGTGAAATCGGGATATGAGACATCCAGTCCGTTGTCAACCAGCATGCGTCCGCGCCAGCTTTTCCCGTCATCCGATGAAATCCACGCGGTGAGGTCGGTTCTCGTCCGCATGCCTGATTTTATGGGTTCTCCGGGCAACGCATGGGGTATCGCATGATTTACGAGCAGCAGACTGCCCGAGCGCAGTCGCCGGATGGCAAACCGTGAATTCGGTCCCCCGAAGAGAGACAGTTTTCCCGGCGTCCAGGTCCGTCCGCCGTCGGAGGAAAAACTCTCCCCGATTCCGCCGTAACAGCGGACCAGCATCCAAAGGCATCCGTCGCGAAGTTCCACAATCTGATGTTCGTCGTAAGAACGGCCCGGCACATCGGCGGAACCGAGAAATTCAAATGTCTTTCCGGCATCCCGGCTGATGGTGACATTCGAAAATGCGTATTTCATGTCTTCCGGCAGAATATACTCTTTCCCGCAGAACCAGAGGGCCGTCGGCAGCAGCCAGTCGCCGTTGGAACGCACAACAGGCTTGTTCAGCATGATTCCGTCCGCAATCCGGCGAGGTTCCGTCCAGACCAGATCCTCTTTTTCCGGACATTCGCAGCAGACGCACCATACACCGCATTTTCCGTCGAACACCTCCCACAACGCCGGAGCGAAGGACTGCGACCAGAACCACCAGAGCCGTCCGGAGGGGTCCGCCCAGAGGGTCGGATCGTAGGCCCGCACCAGTCCGGGCGGAGCGATGTTCAGGATTTCGCACCAGGTACGGCCATAGTCGGAACTGACGCTCAGAATCACATAATTGTCCGGTCCTTCCCCTTTCCCTCCGCCATACCATGTGGCAAACAGTTTTCCGCCGGAAACCGCCTCGATTCCCGGAATTCCCTGGTATGTTCGCGCTTGAATGGAATTTTCTTCCGGAATGCGAGATGGAACAACTTTCCCGAGCGCCGCGCTTCGGCCCGCAATAACTTCCTTTACCATTCCCATGTTCTACTCCTCCAGAACATTCAAAGCAAAATCGGTGATCTCAAGCGTTCCTTCGCAGGAGAGGACTATGCATGCGGAAACCGTACCGGGATTCCATTGCACCGTAACATTTTCATTGCCGGAGAAACCGGCGATTCCGCCTGAAACTTCCTTCCAGCGGGTGTTGAGGTCCGAGCTTTGCGCACACCAGAGATACATAAGCTCGCCTTTGGAATTCCGGAATGGTTTTCCTTGCGCATCCAGAGGCAGAAAACCGAGACGGCACATTCCTCTGTCTTTCGCACGGATGGAAGCCGTCAGCAGCCATATCTGACGGGGATTCACCTTGAATTTTTCCGCGGACATCATGAAAATTTGTCCCGCGGTGTTCACGCATTGATTCCCGAATACGACTCCGGCGACGACACTCCATTGAGACTTCTCCATCAGTTCCTGTTTGTTTACGGACGCCGCGGAAAGCAGGAAAGACGTCATCAGCAAGACCGGAAAAACAAAATATTTCATAATTTCACCGGATGGTTATGGAACCGAAATGAGCGATATTTCCGGTTCGGACAGGGCGTGCCTGCGCCGGATTTTCGAATTGATAGGAAAATGTCAGAAGGACAGTCTGTCCGGCGAACCGGTCGAGATTCACCTTCTGTTCCCGCCACGCGTCCGAAGAAGGAGTCGTCTCCCGGAAAACCTCCTGTCCATCGACTTGAATCCGGGTAAGCATCGGCACGTCTTTGAGAGTGTTCTTCATGGCGATTGAAAAGGAAAGCTCCGCCTTGCCATCCGGAAGCTTCACAAAACGCTCCGCATACGATCCGAATCGACCCGGCCCCAGATCAACCGAAAGTTTTTTCTGTCCGGCAAAGGAAAACTCGCTTGTGGCGGTATTGAAGTCAAAACTCCAGCCGCGGAATCCGTTGGAAGCGGGCAGTCCGTCGGCGCCGTAATGACCGAAACTCCAGCCGGTGCGGGTCGGGAGTTTTCCTCCGTCCATGACTTTCGGCTCTTTTTCCACAACCAGCAGGGAACCCGGAAGAGAAATCCGGTATATTTTTCGATCCGGGGCGATTTCTTTTCCGTTCAACAGCACCCGGAAGGGTTTCTGATGAAAATCAATCGCCATTTCCGCCTCTTTCAAGGAATCGGAATCCAACGAAACCACGGTCCAGTCCGCTTGTTTCCGTACGGCGGAAATGAAAATATTTTCCGGCAGGGAGGAAATCGTGAAGGAACGGGGAGTTTTTTCCCGGATGAAACGGTAGGATTGTTTCGGATTCAAACCAAGGGCACAGTCCTTCGCGTCATAAGCGGGCCAGGCGGGAATGGAAAAGCCCGCTACACCCTGCCGGACGTTTTCGCAAATTCCGAGCAGAACCGTTCCGTCTTTCGTATAAGCGTAACCGAAGGGCATTTTCCGGAACTGGAACCACTCATTTTTATCGGAGCGGTAACAGGCGAGAACCTCGTCTTCCCACTTTTCAGGGAGATCGTTGAAGAGTTTGTGGTCGATAAAAAGTTTGGCGCGTTCATTGAACCACGGATCGGTCAAGCCTTCTTCCAGACGGGCGGAACCGATCCCCAGCACAACTTCCGGCAAGGTGGCATAGTACGCGTTTTTGACCGGATCGAGTTCAACCGTGCTTTCCCTGGCCCAGATGTAACTGCCGTACAAGGCGCCCCGCAACGGATGGTTGATCCGGATTTTCGGATGGCGGAAAACCAGTCCGGCTTCCCATGTATAAAAGAAATACGGAAGGGTCCATTCGCCGCAATATTCACTCATCATGGCCAGTTCGGGAGCCTCCCGACGCAGACACCGGAATACGTTGACATCGCCGTCGTAGTAGGTTTTCCCTTCGAACACGACCTTGCCCGGTTTGAGCGCATAGGAAACAGCGCCGGTAATGTCCAGGTAAAAACCGGGAATGCGATGATACGCCGCATAATCTTTGATGTTGCGGACAAGATAATCCTCCACATATTTTGCGGCGGGATTGACCATTCCGAGCGGTCCGCTGCGGATGGAAAAATAGGGTTCCATATTTTTGTAGAAATCGGCGGGAGGTCCATCATAATCGGGACGGAAAGAGTATCCTTCCGGCACCCGGTTCATGAAATACTTTTCCAGACGGTTCCGGATGTCCGATGGATTGCAGAGAAGCGTATAGCCGTGAAAGCCGATCCATTGGAATCCGTGTTTCTTCAAAGCCTCAACACTCTCCTTCGCCGGATACGGTTTTTCCGCATAGCGCGGATCGCCGAACACCAGAATGGAATGGGCATTCCAATAAAACAGCAGAAGATTTTCAGGGTTGAATTTCCGGGCAAGTTCCTTGTAGTATTCATCCGGATTTTCTTTCCAGCCGAGATTCGGCGTCCCGGTGAAAACCGCGTGTGTATTGCGAACGGTCCGGGAGGGATTCTTCCATAGAGGAACGGCGCCGGTCCGTTTCTCAAACTGTTCCCGCCAGCTTTTCGCGGCGGAAAGCCAGTCCCGGTGGGCGCCGATTCTCCAAAAGGAAGTAGTGTATTCCCCTTTTGGACTAACCAGCAGTTTTCCCGTGCGGCGGAGCAGATTGTTGTCCCCGCCCCGCAGCACCAGATGATCCGCTTCCGGAGTATGATAAAAAATCAGATTGTGATACGGCATGCTGGATTCACTGTGAAACAGAAGGACACCGTCTTTTCCTTCCGCGATGGCGACGCGGGGAAAATAGAATCCGGCACCCGGCCACAACAAGGTCTCTTCGCGTGCCGGGTCCGTGCGCAGCGTCCGGCTGCCGATGCCCGTAATCATTGCGCGGGGCGTGAGCGCCATCACATGCAAATCAAGGTTGTCCGCATACTGTTCCAGATCGTAGTTTTCCACATGAACCCGGACGAGTATATCATTCTCCTCCGTTTTAAATTCATAAGAGAGACGAGCGCCGCCTTCCAGCGGATAGCTCAAGACACCGGTGTCGCTGGAGTTCTGCTTGAACACTCCCCCTTTCGAAGGGTCAGGAATGAGAGATTTACGGAATGGAATTTCCGAAACAGCATTGATCTTGCCGGTAAAGACCTCGCCGGTCTGCCGGTCTTTCAGGAATGGAATCATTCCGCCGGACGTCTTCAGCTGAAGCCGAAGGGTGGTAATAGTCAATTCGCCGTTCTTCATTTCAAATTCCGCATGAAGAGCCAGGGTTCCGCAAAGCAGGATGAAAACAAGTTTTTGAAGCATGATTTATTCCTTTCCGACTGCAATATGACTGAAGAATTTCACGGACGGATAACGTGGATTCGGGTTGAAATGTTTCGTCAGATTCCGCAACAGGGGCTCTTTGCCGGAGTGCCCCCACCCCAGCAGCAGTTCGACGGGGCCCTCCTTGAAAACGGCGTTTCTCGGCATGGAATGATCCTCCTTCCAGCTTTTCGCATCCGTGGAAACATAAAAGATGATCCGGTCTTTTCCAAGCACGATTTTCAAGGCGTTGAACACAAACGGAAACCAGCCGTATTCACTGACGGAGCCGAGTTTGTTTTTCCCCCGCACAGAACGTCCCCCGTCCAGACTGTACTGCATGAAGCCGTTCCGGATTTCACCGCAGAGAAACGCATTGTTCTTCCAGCGAAGCCCCATGAATCCGCCGCTCAGAAGAGCGCGGACGGAGCACTCGGGGTCTCCGGATAACGGAGTTCCCATTTGAGCGTAACCCCAGTCATGCCCCTGCACAAAAGTTTTTCCGTCGATTTGTCCGATTCCATGGACGCCCTCCGGCATATAGGTTTTCCATTGAGTCACACTTTCCCGGCCGAGGAACGCATCCCAGTCCGGCCTTTCCGGAATCCGGAACGCGCCGTCCGGACCGGCCAGCACCATCACAAGGTCGTGTTTGGGAACAGCAACCTCAAATTTGTTTTCTTTCAGGGGGATAGGCTCCAGTGTCTCGGCATTCAGCAGCCGGAGCTTCGAAACATCCAGCCCCAATGCCTGGAAATCGGGCGTGACAATCCCCCTTGCGGTTTGATTCCCGGTGTTGCCGAACAGGAAGAGCGCTTCTCCTTTTCTCGTGTAACAGGAGGTTTGAATCGCCGGATCGGAAACCCTGATTTTCTTTGCGCTTTCCCAATAGCCGGTAAAAGACACGTCCTTTTCCCATTGCCGGAACAAAGCCCGCGCGGCGCTCAAACGGTCGATCGACCGCTGCTCGCGGCGTCCGAAACATCCCAGATTGTGATCGTTCAGAAACGCCAGCATGCACATGGAACGGGTGTCCTGTGCAAAGGAGACATACTCTTTCCGGGTGGATTCCAGGCCGATCAGCGGGATTTGTCCGAACTGTTTCGCCGGTGTCATGGCGGCATAATTGTCGAGCGATCCATAAAATTCAAAAGCGTCTTTCTCGGGGAAAGGATTGTAAAATCCCTGTTCGCACGGGGCGAATACACCGATGAACGCATAGGCAGGCATGAAATGGCCGTGGATGCGCTGCGAATCGCTGAGCAGGTTCAGACGGTTGTTCCTGGCATTGACCTCGGCCGCTTCCTTCCAGCGGCGACGGTACGTCCACAAGCCGGAAGAATAATACTCGAGTCCGTCTTTCCTGTAACCGAGCCCGAACTCCTCGGAATAAACGGGCTTTGGATACCCGACATCATCGTAGAAACCGTAGAGGGAAGTCAGTTGGAGCGTTTCGTCATACGCATTTGTCAGGAAATCCACATAACTCGGAACGATGGTCACAGGCATGAAACGATACATATCCTGATTTTCCCCGTAGGTTTTGAGTCCCCATTTGTGCGAATCGAATGTGCCTGCGTTTTCCCAGGCTTCCGCCGTGATGCCCCACTCGCCGCGGAACACGCGGCTTTCCGGAATTCCCTTGACCGACTGGCCCCAGTAATGATACCCGACCACAAACACTTTGCCGGGAACCGTGAGACGCTCGATCCTCTCTTTGGAACGCTGCCGCAGTTCGGGCGTAGTTCCCGGATGAAGGACGTGAGACGCTCCGTGCGTGGTGAAGCCGTCACCGCCAATCTGTCGACGGGTATAAGGCGATCCGGGCGCGCCGACGGGATTGTTGACCACATCCTGAAAACCGCGCCAGCCGTCGGGCCGGGGTTTGGTCGGGCCGGTCTGGAAAGCGAATTCCATGGTGTGCGGCGCATCCAGCCTGGACGGAAGATCAATCAGATTCAAAAACAGTTCCAGGCATTTTCCGTTGCGCCATGCCTCCACGGCGGGCTGGTCCGGGCGGAGAATCCAGCCCTTGTCGATGTCGGCGGCGTAGCAGAAAGAAACGTCATGATCCGCCACCCAGAACAGGGTTGCGAACGAGGGTGTCATCACAACGCATCTCGTGTCGGTCATGCTGTCGTAAATCCGCCCCTGCTTTCCGGAGACGACGCGTCCCATCACCGTGACGCCCGCCGTATCGCCCGCCGCCGAAAGAAACTTTATGTAACGATCGTCCAAGGGAATTTTCAGCCGCAGCCGGTCGACCTCGACCGGCCCCTTTTCGGGTTCGCAAGTGACCCTGTAGAGGACGAAACCGTCATATTCCGTCCGGGCCCGGATAATAATCCGAACTCCGTTTGAACTCAAAACCGACTCGCCTTCGGCCTCACGATCCCGCACCTTCCGGAATTGGAACGGTTTGACCGTGCGGAAGGGCTGTTCCTTTCCATTCGCCGTCAGAGAGAACCGGGCGGGCGCCGCAAGGTAATTCCGTCCCTGGGTCGTCATCTCTTCCGGCAGACCGTTTTCGCCGAACCGGTAACACCGTCCCCAGAGGGAGAGGGTGCGGTCTTTCACACGAACCGGCTCATACGGCAACGGGACGACCTCGGGCAGAATCTGCTGTTTCATCCACGGGAAAATGCGTTTTTCGAACCAGTCGGAAACTTCCAGCATCGCTTTTCCCTTATTGGAAACGGCGACCTTAACCGTGTAAAAACCTTCCGGTAATTTTCCGGTGGAACATCTCCAGACTCCGGCCCCTTTCCGGAATCCGTTGAATTCAGACGACAGAACGGGATGTGTCCGGTCTTCTCCGAAAACCTGAATCAGCGCATTGAAGTCGCTTTCGGAAAGAGAAACTTTTTTCAGCCAGTTTTTCGCGTCGAACTCGATTTTAAGCTCTTCCTTCGAGGGAAGAAAAGAGGCGTTCACCGACACCGGAGGCGTCGCCGGCGCAATAGCACGCGTCAGGCGGAGAACCGGCATAACGACTGTGCGGGGAATATCCAATAGAATTTTCCCCGCGGCGTCCGTAACCGTCAGGCGAACGGTATTGTGCCAGGATAATTTCTGCGCGTTTCCGGCGATCACTCCGCGGGTCTCGCCGGGCCGGAGTTTCACGGTATTTTTCGAAACCAGATTCCGGACTTCCTTCGAGCCTTCCTGTTCACGGCATTCCGCGGTAAAGGAAACCGTCAGTGACTGTTCCCGATCCGTCGGATTGACCAGTTCCAGTTCCGCTTTGAGAAGTCCTCCGTTCAGTCCTTCGCATGAAAGCAGGCGGACTGCCGGATCCGGGCCGCCGAAAACCAGATCCGCCCCGATCCGCGCATCATTGAGCGCACCCGACGGATTCAGGGCGACCCATTGATATTTGTAGAAAGTTCGGCAGAAATTGATCCGCCAGCGTGTGCCTGGACGGATGGGTTCGATGGAAATATTCTTGAGCGGGATACGCATTTCAAGCGTCCATCGCGAGCCGTCGGTTTCGGATGCGAATTCGGCTCCGCTCTGCCATGTGTTGTGACACTCGTTGCGCTGCGGCTTGAACTTGGCGTCCCAGATGGCGCCCAGCGCGTTGACCGCAAGATAACAGGTGGCAAAGTCCATGTCGAAAACCGCTTTCCCCGTACCGGCGGCCAGCATGATTTCCACACAGTCGTCCCCGATAATGCTGGAGAAGTCATTCCGGACGGTTTTTGCCGCGATCGCGTTGGCGCTGCTTTCCCGGCTGTCCATGGCAATGTAGAGATATGTATCATCCCAGGCCGCGTAAAATACCGGCTGTTCCGCGGAAAAAATTCCTTTCCGGTTATACAGTCCGAACAGACTTACCGCCGCGGCGTTTTTCCATTCTCCGGGCGAAAGTTTTCCGTCAATGACAGGCGGTTCGGTCCGTTTCGGGATGGTGAGCATCGGATCCTGGGCAAATAAAGTTCCGGATAGAAGCAGCAGAAGCAAGAGTATCATTTTTTTGAACATATTATTCCTTTCCTCAAAGTTTTTTTGAATTCAATTCAATCCAACTGTTTTTCGGGATGATACCGCTGTAAAAAAGTTCGCGCCGTTCCGGGGAATATTCCGTTTTGACTTCAAGATCGTTGATCTTCAGGCGGGATTCGCCCGGAACGGAAAAAAGCAGATCCGTATGCAGTCCGCAAAGAGCGCGGAAGGAAAGAGCCGACCCCGTGCTTTTGAGTTCCGCAATTTCCAAATCGAACGCATACAGCAGAAGAGGACGTGCAAACGGGCGTTCCGAGCGCACGATCTCCATACGATTCGTCTTCCGCAAGCAGTCGGCAGGCAGCTGAAGAGTTCCCTTGAGCTCTTCTCCGTTCAACAGCATATGTTTCGTAAAAGCACCCTTGCCATGAAGAAAAACCTCAAAAACACGTCCATTCAAACGGAAATTTTCAATCCGGATCGTTCTGGAATCGGACGCGGGGGTGTAACAGAGGCCGCCGCGATGCCAGAATAAACCGCAGATGCCCTGCTGAACGGCGTGCATGGCCGCTGTCGCGGAAAAAGTTTGCCAGTCGGCCAGTTCGTGTATGTCACCGTCACATCCGAAGTAATTGAATGTTTCAACAGCATTCAGGGTGCGTTCATAAGAATCGAAATAGCCGTTCATGACACGCGCCGCCTCGGCGGAATCTCCGGCAAAGCGCGCCAGCTTGCATTCGTGTCCGAGATGCTGATTCATATGCACGAAACGCCACATCTCGCAGCAGACGTCACTGTCCCAGGCAACCGCAAGATGCCCCTGCGGATGATAGAGTTTCTGAGACTGATAACGGGCCATGGAAGGAATCGCGTCCCGCAACAGGCCGCGGCCGAACGGATATTCGACGGCGATCGAGGCGGAATTGTGATAAACGTAAACCGGGGCTTTCTTTTCGAGGTCAAGAGACGCAGTGAGGTATCCGACATCGGGCACATAAAAGCGGCGGAGATAATTTTCCTCGAGTTTCCGGGCCAAAGAAGACGCTTTTTCCGCGAATTCCGGTTCATTCATCTCCAATGCAAAGTTTTCCATCACACGGCAGACGCCGTACCACCACGCGTTCATGCTTGAATCATAAAAGAGTTCTCCGCATCCGAGTTCGCGCGGATTGTCGCACCCCATCCCGAGTGAAAACTTGACCAGCCCCGTTTCGGCATCCGTCAGTGTCAAGGCGAATTCAAACCAGTCTTTGAACGGCTCCCACGCCTGCGTCAAAAGGGTCGGATCCTCCTGAAACGCCAGATATTCATCCGCAGCCAGAATCAGCTGGAACGTCGCCCACAGCGCCGTTCGGATATGCGGATAATCCAGCAGATACACGATCATTTTCCGCGAAATTTCGGGACGCCCGCAGGCCATGAAGTCGCGAACCGGATAAATATGATCCCAAAGCGCAAA
The DNA here is from genome assembly GCA_002069785.1 of Lentisphaerae bacterium ADurb.Bin242. Lineage (GTDB taxonomy): Bacteria > Verrucomicrobiota > Lentisphaeria > Victivallales > UBA1829 > SIG94. Next base: position 28,267 of record MWCA01000064.1, read on the forward strand.
ATAACCGAATTTATAGGCGGAAGCGCGGATGGCCGCCTGCGAAACGGTTTCCCCCAGCAGGAGGGAATTCTGATAAACCGGCGCAATCCGCATGAATTGTTCCGCAACCGGCATGCCTTCGATGTGATATACGGGCGCGGCTCGCATGATCCGGGTGCATTCCCGGATAAAACAGTCCCGACGGGCGGAATGGTTTCCGATCGCATTCCGTGCGCGGACAATCGCTTCATCATAGCTCCGGCCATATCCAATGGCAAGCCGGATTTTTTCATGGTTTTCCCAGGGGACTTCCAGAATCCACTGTTCCTTTTTCTCCTGGAATTGCATAGGAACATCGCTTGTCAGAACCACTGCAAGCGGATGCTTTCCGTATTCAAAAGAAAGCATTCCATGCATTTGAAAGACGCCGTTTTCGAAAACAAAACGCGTCCATTGAAGCTTCATGCTTTTCCCGGGGAACGGCTTTTCCGGATGAAAATCCGCTCCCCGGTATCGGGCCGGGAGCCAATGAATACCCCATTCCCCTTCCGTACAGCAAAACTGATTCTTCAATGTCGGAAGTTCCAAGTCACCGACATGCAGGCGGCTGACCGCCGTGACGAAACGTTCCCGTTTTGCCGACGTGCATCCGAACTCGAAAAATATCGCGCCGTTGTCCACCATCATTTCGTAGGAGGAATGAAGTGAATCTTCTTCCAGAGTCGTTGAAAAACCGGAAGGAGTAATTGTTCCGACGCCGGGACGGTGCATATATTCACGTCCGTCAACCGAGGTCAGGAAACGGATCGCCGGACCGTAGAGGACCCGTCCCATGCTGGAGAATTTTTCACGGGAAAACAGAGGCAGACGTCCGCGGTCCGGGTATATTTTTCCGTTCAATTCTTCCATATCGAGCAGGAAGATGGAGTTGATTCCGCCGTTCCGCTCCACGGAAACGGAAAGTTCGTTCCGGCAGAAGGCCAGATACTCAAGGGGAAAACCATTTGTAATTTTCGGGAGATTCAATGTTGCTGACTTCATGAGAACTTTCGTGAAAATAGATTAATTATACCAGGGCAGCAGTAGATAATTGGGTTCGGATACGGGTGACTTGATTGTCTCTGTGTGGAGATCCACAAACAGCATCACGGCGGTTTGATTATGCCGATAGGAAACCGCGCCGTTGGCCCAGGAGTAAAGCGTGTTATAGCTGTAAAGACTGGTGGCGGTTGAAGCCGTGGCGGTCGAAGTGCCTTCCATGGCAATGGTCTGCTTGTTCGAGCAATCCCCCGCATAATAAACGGAGGCCGGCGACTTTACGCTGGTATCACGCCGCAGTCCGCCGCCATAGGTTTCATCGGCATTGATCTTGTATTCTGTTTTCAGACGGCGATTGACCCCGTAAGAATAATATTGAGGGATATTCGGCTGGGCATCGCAGTAGAAAACCCGGATGTCGATGCGGGGCATCTTCAAACCGGAATGCTGCCCTGTAAGAAAAAAACCAAGGTTGTGCGCTCCCCGAAAAACGCCTTGCAGATAGAGAAGCTCCCCACTGGCGATCCACCAGCCTTTCGGAAGATAACTCACTCCGGAGGGCACCAGATACCCGCCGGTTGTATCCGTGTAATTCGAAAAAATCAGTCCGACCTGCCTTTGATTGGACACGCATTTGGCTTTTTTGGCTGTTTCCCGAACCTTTCCGAGAGCCGGCAGCAGCATGCCGGCCAGAATGGCTATCACAGCAGTAACGAGCAAGAGTTCAATGAGCGTGAAATACCAGCGGCCAACAAATACTTTCCCCGAGCGGATGTCATTGTGCTTCATTTTTCTTTTTCCTTCTTTGATATGGTACGATTGCTTGCCTCAGAAACAGGGGATTTTCCACGGAGAATCATTTTGGGAGCAATCCATTCCATTCCCAAAACAGGTTGCTTTTTTGCATTGAAACGAGCGAACACCTTATCCCAGAAAAGATCATAATCAATGGAAAAGGTGGAAAATTCATGCTCCGGAATGTTGGAATAGATAATATTGTGAAAACCGACCATTTCTATACGGGAAGCTATCTCCGGATAAAATAACCGAACCATGTTCATGAATGTAAACAACGGTTCGTCGGAAAAGGCAAAAAGAGCGGTGGGCGGCAGCTCCGCAAACACTTTTTTCGTATGTTCCAGATTTATGGCGAAGTCATAGGCAAAAATATAGTCCAGAACCGGACCTGGAAACTCCAGGGAACATTTCTCTGCGATGTGGGAAAGGGTGCGTCGGACGAATTCAGTCTGTTCGATGTCATGCCCCACGAACAGGATCCGTTTATGTCCGCGCTTCAGGAGATGACGCAGTGCACACTCCAGCGCCCCCTCGTAGTCAATGAATACTCCCTGTTCGGGAGGAGAAGCTTTCCATTCCCAGCGATTAATAAAAAAATGCGGGATATTTTCGATATGTTCATAAAGAACATCAAGGTCAAAAAACTGAGCTTCCAGGTCGATCAGAATCAACGAAGGGTCGTCGTCGACAAGACGATCCACTTCTTTCGACCAGTTCTGCCGCGCGTCCAGAACCATGGGCATTACCGAACCGCCATATTTGGAAAGCGTCCGGAACAAGGCCTCATGGTAATCCGGACGCATACAACGGCCGACATTGGTGAGAAGTCCATATTTCCGCACGCCGGCCCGCTGGTTTTTCGCCACAAAAACACCTTTGCGCGGAAAACGCTGGATCAGACCTTTTTTTTCCAGAATATCATAAGCGGAATCGATGACGGTAACTGTACTGTTGAACTTGCCGCAAAGCTCCCGCATACTGTAAAGGCGCACGCCGGGCCGGAGCTTGCCGGATCGGATCTCCTTTTCAATGAAGTCTGCAACCTGCGCACATTTCGATGGAGCTGTTATCAACTGCATTTTCATCATTCCCAATTCATCTGCTACAATCTGTTATTATTATATAACACTTTGTGGCAGATGTCAAGGACTGAAATTAAAAAAATGTTTATTTTATTCACTGTGGGCAAAATTGGGGGTGCGTCATAGAACGGGAATCGTCGGGAAAGGACTTCCAGTCAAAAAGAGACTTCAAATAGGAAATGGCATCATGCCCGCAGTCCTTTCCCGATGGAGAATCGAAGCTGATTTTCTGGTGGTTCTATAGGATTGGCAAGTGGCCAACAAAGTTGATGGCTTAATAGCGTTTCTCGGTGATTCCGAGATAACAATACCCTGGGATAGAATCAGGTCGGTGACGAGAACAAAGAAGGAAGTCAAATGCCTCCGGCTGAAGCCGCAGGCTTGATGATGTGAACCGCTCAAAGCGGATAGTTATGTTTTACGTTTTGTCGGTTGTCCGAAACAAGTCGCCT
>MWCA01000065.1 GCA_002069785.1 Lentisphaerae bacterium ADurb.Bin242
ACGGCGAAAACCAGATCGACCTCATCAACCGTTCCGGTTTTCCGGCGGCGGTGAAATGGGCCGAAATTGAGATGGACGCCCTCTCCTGAAGGAGATATAACATATTTCCGGCGGGCGCGGCGGAAAAAATGTCCTGAGCGAGGTCCCTTCGCAAATGCAATTCCTTCTGCCGCGGCGAACCGGCGGAATTTTTACGTTTTTTCGGAATTCTCCTTGATTCGGCAATGTCTCCGCTTTATATTTTCCCAAGTCTGTTTTTGTCGAGGAAGGCGAAAGGATATTTTTATGAACACGGATGAATTCAGGACGGAGACCGACAGCATGGGGCCGATTCAGGTTCCCGCGTCGAAATACTGGGGCGCCCAGACACAGAGGTCCACGGTCTACTTCAATATCGGGCTGGACCTGATTCCGGAGGAGGTCATCCATGCGCTCGCGATTGTGAAAAAGGCGTCGGCGATGGCCAATATGAACCTGGGGCGTCTGGACCCGAAGATCGGGCAGGCGATCTGTACGGCTGCGGACGAAGTGCCGGCCGGAAACCTGGACGGCAATTTTCCGCTCAAGGTCTGGATGACCGGCAGCGGAACGCAGGCGAACATGAATCTCAACGAAGTGATTGCCAACCGGGCGTCGGAACTGCTCGGCGGTGTGCGCGGAACGAAAGAGCCGGTCCACCCGAATGATCACGTCAATATGTCGCAGTCCTCCAACGACGCCTTCCCGACCGCGATGCACATCGCCGCGTGCCGGGCGGTGACGGAGCGGCTCCTCCCCGTGCTGGAAGACCTTCATACCGCGCTGGAAGGGAAAGCGGGGGAATATGCGGGGATCGTCAAGATCGGCCGGACGCACCTTCAGGACGCCGTGCCGCTGACCCTCGGACAGGAGTTCTCCGGGTATGCCGCACAGTTGTTGTATGCCCTCGAACGCATCCGCCAGGTTCTGCCCGAACTGCTGGAGCTGCCGCTCGGCGGGACCGCGGTCGGGACCGGGCTCAACGCGCCGGCCGGATTCGCGGAGAAAGCGGCGGAGAAGATCGCGGAGCTGACGGGACTGCCGTTCGTTTCGGCGCCCAACAAGTTTGCGCTGCTGGCCGGGCACGACGCGGTGGCGGCGATGTCCGGAGCCCTTCGCGCGCTGGCCTGCGGCCTGATGAAAACGGCCAACGATATCCGCTGGCTGGCCAGCGGTCCGCGCTGCGGGATCGGGGAGCTGATCCTGCCGGAAAACGAACCGGGTTCCTCCATCATGCCGGGCAAGGTCAATCCGACCCAGTGCGAGGCGCTGACCATGGTCTGCGTCCAGGTGATCGGACTGGACACGGCGATCGGAGTGGCCGCCTCACAGGGGAATTTCGAACTGAACGTCTACAAGCCCCTGCTGATTTTCGACCTTCTCACTGAAATCCGTCTGCTGTCGGATTCCGCGCACAGCTTCAACGAATTCGCCCTCAAGGGACTTCAAGCCGATGAAAAGCGGATCGGCGAACTGGTGGAAAAATCGCTGATGCTGGTGACGGCGCTCAGTCCGCGGATCGGCTACGACAACGCGGCGAAGATCGCCAGGATCGCCCACCGCGACAACAGGACGCTCAAGGAAGTCTGTGTCGGAGAGGGATTTCTGACGGCGGAAGAGTATGACTTTGTCGTGCGTCCGGAGAAAATGACGTCGCCGCATTGAAGCGGGAAAAGAAGGACTGGAAATCGGAGAATTCATTTTTTTTCGCATGCCGGGGGAAATCCGCACAATAAAAGACGTTTTTCTTACGTTCATTTTCTGAAAGCGAAATTATAGTTCAGACTGGAGATCACTCATTTTATGAAAAAGCTGTTGCGTTACATCCTTTTTTTTGTCATTCTGGCAGGATTTGTCTATCTCGGATATTTCGCCTACCGGAAGTATGCCGGGCCGAAGGACCGGACCGTGTTCCGGACGGAGAAGATCGAAAAAGCGGATCTGATCCGTTCCATCACCGCCACGGGAACGGTGGAGCCGGAAGAACTGGTCAACGTCGGCGCCCAGGTCCAGGGAATGATTACGCAGTTCGGGATTGACCGCGACGGAAAAACGGTGGACTACGGATCGTACGTCACGGCCGGCTCCGTGCTGGCGCGGATCGACGACGCTCTGTATGCGGCGGATGTGAAGTCCGCGAAAGCCGCCAAGCTTCAGGCGGAAGCGGCCATCACCACGGCGAAGGCGAACATCCTTCAGGCGGAAGCCAAACTGGAGCTGGCCAAGCTGAACATGAACCGGGCCAAACAGCTTCTGCCGACCAATGCGATCGCCAAAAGCACCTACGACAGCGAACTGGCGGACTATCACGTGGCGCTCGCCAACCAGGCGTCCGCCAATGCTTCCCTGGAACAGGCGAATGCCCAGCTGGCGTCCGCCAATGCCGCCCTGGAACGCGAGGAACGCGACCTTTCGTACTGCGTCATCCGGTCTCCCGTAGACGGCGTGATCATCGACCGCCGCGTCAATATCGGCCAGACCGTGGTGTCCAGCATGAGCGCTCCGAGTCTGTTCCTGATCGCCAAGGACCTCCGCAAGATGCAAGTCTGGGTTTCGGTGAACGAGGCGGACGTCGGCCAGATCAAGGTCGGGCAGGATGTGATTTTCACCGTGGATGCGTTCCAGAACCGCGAGTTCAAGGGAAAGGTTCATAAAGTCCGCCTGAATGCCACGATGTCCTCCAACGTTGTGACATACGTGGTGGAAGTGGAGACGGACAACTCGGACGGCGTGCTGCTTCCTTATCTGACGGCCAATGTCAAATTCATATTGGCGAGACGCAGCGATGTGCTTGCCGTTGCGAATGCGGCTCTCCGTTTTACGCCCGAGGCCTCCGCCGCTGTCAGGCAAGACGTAATTTCGAAGGCCCGGAACGCCAGAAAAGAAAAGGAACGGACCGTCTGGATGGTTGAAAATGAGATGCTTCGTCCGGTGATCGTCCAGACCGGATTGAACGACGGCACCATGACCGAAATCCAGTCCGATCAACTCAAGGAAGGAATGACGGTCGTGACGGGAACCGAGGTTCTCTCCTCCTCCGCACAGGCTTCCGCGGCTCCGTCGAAGAGTCCGTTCCTGCCGACTCCGCCGCGCCGTTCTTCCAGCGGGGGGCGCGCCAGATGACTTTGATCGAACTCCGCGACGTCCGAAAGACCTATTTCCTGGGGGAGATCGACGTGCCCGTCCTGAAGGGCATCTCGCTGAAAATCGGCGCCGGAGAATATGTTGCGCTCATGGGGGCTTCCGGCTCCGGCAAGAGCACCTTGATGAATATCCTCGGGTGCCTGGACCGTCCCACCTCGGGGGATTATCTTTTCGAGGGCCGGGAAGTGGGACGTCTTTCGGGCGATGAACGGGCCAAGCTCCGGAACCGCAACATCGGATTCGTCTTCCAGAGTTTCAACCTCCTGCCGCGCACCACGGCGCTGGAGAATGTGTGCATGCCCCTCTATTACACCGCGGGCAACCTTTCGGGGAAGGAAGCCCTGGCACGGGGATGCGAGATGCTGGAGCATGTCGGGCTGGCCGACCGCATGGGGCACGAGCCCTCCCAGCTGTCCGGCGGACAGCAGCAGCGGGTGGCGATCGCGCGGGCGCTGGTGAACCGGCCGCCGGTGCTGTTCGCGGACGAGCCGACCGGGAACCTGGACTCCAAAACGAGTGTGGAAGTCATGAAATTGTTTGAAAGATTGAACCGGGAAGGGATCACGATCATTCTCGTGACCCACGCAACGGAAGTTTCCTCCTGCGCGAAACGCATGATCCATATTCAGGACGGGCTGATCGTCAGCGGTGCTTTCGGAGGAGAATAGAAGATGTCGCTCTGGAGAACCATGCTGGTGGCCTTGCGGGCCTTGCGGAGAAATCCCACCCGCGCCCTGTTGACCGCGCTTGGAATCGTGATCGGAATCGCGGCGGTGATCGCCATGATGGAAATCGGCAACGGTTCCTCGACGGCGATCCGCCGGTCCATCGAAAACATGGGCGCCAACTCCATTCTGGTGATTCCGGGCGCGCCCCGGATCCCGGGCGGTGTCCGCCAGAGCGCGGGCAGCGCCATTTCCCTGGTCCCGGAGGATTGCGACGCCATCATGCGGGATTGTCCGAGCGTGGCGGTGGCGGTCCCGATTGTCCGGGCCTCCTCGGTCCAGGTCGTCGTGGGAAATAAAAACTGGACGCCGCAGCAGTGTTACGGCACGGACCCGGACTACTTGACGATCCGCAACTGGAAGGTGGCCGACGGACGCAATTTCACCGCCCGGGAAGTGAGCAGCCGGACAAGGGTGTGCCTGGTGGGCAAGAAAATCGTCACGGAACTGTTTGACGGAAAGTCGCCCGTGAATTCCGAAATCCGCATCAACAACGTGACATTCGAAGTGATCGGAGTCCTTCAGGAAAAAGGCGCCAACATGATGGGCTTCGACGAGGACGACGTGATTCTTGCGCCCTGGTCGACCATCCGCCTGCGGATCACCGGATTGAGGAAGGGAAGCGCTTCCAACACGAAAAGCACGCCTTCCACTTCTCCGAGCGCCCTGTATCCCGCCACCGGCGTGGCGTTCTATCCGGAACAGGCCGACAATCTGGAGGCGGACACCCTTCTCGCTCCCCGCTTCGCCCGGATCGACCAGATCATGCTGATGGCAACCGATCCGAAAAAGGTGGATAATGCGGTCAATGAGGTGACGATGGTCCTTCGCGAGCGTCATAACCTCAAGCCGGGCCAGGAAGACGACTTCTGGATCCGGAATTCCGCCGCGTTCATGGAGACGCTGAACAAGACCGGTTCCCTGATGACCAACCTCCTGATGGTGGTCGCGCTGATCTCCCTGGTTGTCGGCGGGGTGGGAATCATGAACATCATGCTGGTTTCCGTGACCGAGCGCACCCGCGAAATCGGGCTGCGGATGGCGGTCGGGGCGCGTTCGCGCGACATTCTCAAACAGTTCCTGGTGGAATCCATCATGCTGTGCCTCGTGGGCGGGATCGTCGGCATTGTTCTGGGACGCACCGCTGCGGTCCTGGTCAGAAGCCAGCTCAATTGGCCGATCGAACCCAGTCCCGGCGGAATGTTGACCGCGGTCGCCGTTTCCGCCGCCGTGGGAATCGTCTTCGGATTCTATCCCGCCTGGAAGGCTTCCCGGCTCGATCCCATCGAAGCTTTGCGCTACGAATGACGTTTCTTATTCGTATTCGAGGACGATCATTTGATAGCCGATCAGTTTCGGCAGGATTGCGTTGAGATAGCCATCCGCAACGCTGAATGGAAGCGGTTCCCCGGACGGCGCAAGATACGCCTTTTTCACCCGGCGGCCGTCCAGCCGGAAATGAATCTCCACGTCCACGGCGACCGACGGCTCCTCGATGATTTCCATCACGGCTCCGCGTTTTTCCGGCACGTAGCAGAGAAGATGGATCATCGTCCGTTTCTCCTGCGCGGTCAGCGTCGCGACCCCGTAGGAAGGCAGGTTTTTCACTTTCAGAAGCGGTTCCGGCAGACATCTTTTCAATACATTTCCAAGCAGTATTTTGTAAGCTGTCGCGGCATGTTTGTAATAATTCCGCGCGATCGGGAATGAAAAATGCCAGACCCTTTCCGATTCCGAAGCAATCAGGCCGGAATGCCCGCAGAGTTCCTTTTCAGGAATATACAGATATTCGTGTTTGTGATCCCATTTCCCGAGATTGAAATAGCCGCGTCCGAGTTCGGCGAAGGAATGTCCTTTTCCTTTCGGAACCATGGCGATTCCTTGTTCATATACAGTAATTCCCATGTCGGGAAGGTCTTCCGCGAGTTCCTTTTTCACATGGAGAAAAGTATGGTTGAATTCCTCCGGACCGAGAAGATCGGCCGCCTGATTGAGTTCATCCAGCGCGAATCCGCATTCCTTCGTCAGGGACTCCCCGGACGAGACGATTTTTCCGCCTTGCGACAGATATTTTTCCAGTTTCTTCAGGAGAGCGGAGTCCGCTTGAACCTTATCCGGCAAAAACAGTAGTTTGTAGCTGGAAAAATCGTTTTTGCCGTCGATCACGTCATACTGATATTTCAGCTCCTGGAGCATGCGGGAGGCTCCCGGAAGAATGCCCTCCGTTTTATCCCGCAGTACGCCGTCTCCGCGCAGCCACGGCGCGAGAATTGCGATTTCCGTAACCGGCTTTGCCTTGTCCGTCCACGGGTCGAGTTCGGCGATCCGTCCGTAAACCCGTCCGATCATCTCGAACACGCGTTTTTCCGGAACGCCGCGCGGAGGAAGATGATCCCCGATACAGCAGGTTCCGGCGTTGGCGACGGAATGAATACAGTCGTAAAAAAGAGCCGCCTCCGGACGCAGTCCGCCGAGGTCGCCCCAGGAACGCTGGAAACGCCCGGTCATGGTGTAATAAGGTTTCCCGAGGGTGCGGATATACCGGATTTGCGTGGGAAGATACTCATATCCCCAGCCGCCCTGCGGCAGGACTTCCAGCTCCATGTGGGTCGGCTGATGACACGCTTCCACGCCCAGGAAATAGAGGAACAGATCGTCGCGGAAACGCCCCGCGAGCTTTTCGATGTCCTGCTTCATTTCGAGCTTGGAATGATGGGCGAACCGGATCATGTCCTCCTCTTTCTCCGGGTCAACCCCGAGGGACTGCATTTTTTCGATGCACTCGATTCCGTAACAGGAAGAAAGATTCATCGAATCGAAAAGAAGGCCGTCGACCGGATATTGCCGGAGGACCTCTTCGACCATGGCGAGAAAGTGGTCGTGATAGCCCGAATTGAAACACATTTTGCGGAACCAGTGATCCATCTTGTTGAACTCGTAGACCTGTCCCTCTTTGTTGACGCTGCACCATTCCCGGTGACGGAGCGCCTCCTCGTGGCTCAACCCGGCGTTGAAGTAGACCGCGACCCGGATTCCGGCCGCCTTGCACGCCCGGATCATTTCGCCCATCAGGTCGAATTTCAACCCCGGATACACGGTTCCGACCTTCGTCGGATAATAGCAGAACCCGAGGTTGCACTTGGCGAAAATATTGATGTATTCGACGTGTGCTTTTTTCAGCGTCGCAACGAATTCATCCCCACGGAAATCGCGTCCGAGGTCTTCGCACCCCGGCATGGTGTGAAAATCGAAGTGGATCGCCCGTTTCGGGAACCGTTTCCAGGCTGTTTCGGAGTTCATAGCGCTTTTTTCCTCACGATGATGGCGACATGGTCGCTCGGCATTCTGACCTCAAATACGGTTTTCCCATTTTCATTTTTGATTTTGACGTCCGGTTTTTCAACTTGTTTTCCATTCCCATCGTAAACATAAACCTCCGCGTCGCACCGGTCGTTCCAGCCGAATTTTCCGGAAAGACGCGTGATGATCCGTTCTTTGCCGATCAGATACCCCGGACGGATTTCCATGGGGGTGAACGGGAAGCATTGAACGCTCCACGGGCCGCTCCATGTGAGGGCCAGCGCCCCGAAGTCGAGGCTGTCGCGGAAATGGATGAAGCCGGGAACCCCGCGGGAATAATCCCAGGCCAGCGGAGTGGCAAAATGTGCCGCAACCAGCCCGGATTCTCCCATGCCGTGCTCGACGAACTGCATGGCGTGGTGACGGTGGAGCGTCCGGGTTGCCGGAGGCCCGTTCGCAAGCAGTTTGCGGCCGCGGGACTTCAGAAACTTCATCATGTCTTCCAGCCACGGTTTGGTCAACAGATTGGGAATGCTGAGCTTCCGGATGACTTCATGCGTGGCCGGGTCCACTTCGACGGTACAACCGTCCCATTCCGCATATGGCGCCCACTCGGTGACGCCCAGGCAGATTTCATCCATGTAGATGTTGGCCCCGATGCCGTCTACCAGATAACGGTAGGTTTCAGCCAGCTTTTTCCCATAGGAATTGGCGGGAGTGGGAACGTATCGCGCATAGATTTCCCGTGCGGAGAGCGTCCGGCTGTTTTCATCCATGGCGATGCTGTCCTGATATTTTTCCCGGTTGCCGGGTTCCGAACACAGGTTCTTGTGCATGTAGGCGTAGATTTCCACGTGGGGCGCGTATTTCCGGAAGGCGTCGACCGTGTTTTTCGTCATGGCGCCCCACCATTGGAAACCGAGAATCGCCGTGCCATGCCCGAGAAACGGTTTTTCCCGGGTGGCTTTGGACGGCGAAGTCGAAATATCGCTGGCGACATGAGTCATCAGCAGGTTGACCGGACGCTCTTTGAGGAAATCGTCCACCGTCTTTTTCGGGACCGGGGGCCGGGTCCAGCGCATCAGCGGCTCGCCTCCGCCCATGTAGGGGAATTCGAGCGTGCCGTTCCAGGTGAAGTTGCTGTCCCAGTCGCGCCGGACGGCGTTGACGAAATCATAGTAATCGCCGTTCGGGAGATCGTAAACGCTCCATTCCAGCGTGTGCGAACCGTTTGGCGGCAGTCCCAGATTCCTGTCTCCGGCCGCGATTGTATTCCCGCTGCTTTTGTAATATCCCTGGTTTCTCAAGATGTCGTCTTCCGCCACCATGGCGACGGCGCTGCTTTTCAACCGGGCGAAGATACTGGGGTGGGTCGGATTTTTGCATTCCGGCAGATTCACTTCGATTCCGCCGAGAAGGACGCGGATAGGTTTTTCCGGAAGAAGGAGCGTATTCTCAAACAGTACCCCGGTCACCTGGTTCCGGCGGTTGGTGAACGTATCCGCGATTTTGATCCGGCCGTTTTCCGCGCTGATGCGGCGGCATACCGTATATTCGGGCGTAGTCCAGGTTTTTTCATACGGAAATTGGACGGCGGTCATTTTTCCGGCGGATTTGACTTCCAGCCATTTCCCTCCGGGAAGGCTGAACCGGCTTTCCAGCGGAATTCCAAACACCGTTACGGCTCCATTCGAACCGGTTTTCAAGGACGGGGTTCCGACGGGAAGCGGTTTGAGCGTGTGATCGGGAAGAGGACCCGCAGGAGCCGGGCGGACCATCGCCGCGGGATCGTTGAGCCGGGGCATCTTCTTTTCATCGATTTCGATACGGACGTTCCGCAGGATCAAAGGAACGCTGTAGGTGGACTGGATGACCAGTTCGTTGGTGCCGACGTGGGAGGCGATCCCGCTCAGGTCCAGCACGAAAGTATAGGGCTGCTGGTCTTTCTCGTAAAGCCCGTAGATGAATTTCTCGTCGGTCTGGATTTGGTCGGAGAAGTCGGGAGAATACATGATGTTGTAGTTGTTTTTATCCACGGCAGCCCAGATGGAACCGCCACCGTTGCGCGTGCGGAAGCGGAGCGGTTTGTTCAGAAGACGTGCGCCGGAAACCGGCTGTCCGTTGAGTTGAACGCTCATGCCGTAGGTGTAGCCGAACAGGGTTTTCCAGTCGAACCGGACATCCATGTGCAGACGCACCTGCCGGGTTTCGGCGTCCTGGAGTTGGAAGGGAAGTTTCAGCGCTTTTCCGGCCTCGATGCGGTTGACATCCTTGAATTCAATCACATCTTTGGCGAACAGGCCGGACCCCGCCAGCATGGAAGCGAACAAGATTTTTTTCAACATGGTTCAATCCTTATTGCTTGACAATTACGGCGACATGATCGCCGGGCATTCTTATTTCGAATACGGTTTTTCCGTTTTCCTCAAGGATTTTGAAGTCCGGAGCGGCAACACGGACGCCTTGACCGTCGTATACATATACGACCGCCTTGCAGGAATCATTCCACCCGAAACGTCCGGAAAGTTTGGTGATGATGCGTTCTTTCCCGATCAGGTATCCCGGACGGATTTCCACGGGCGTAAATGGGAACGTGTGGTCGTTCCACGGACCGCTCCACGTAATGGCCAGCGCGCCGGAATCGAGGCTTTCCCGGAAGTGGTCGTAGCCGGGCTTGCCGACCACATACCCGTCCCAGGCCAGCGGGGTGCAGAGGTGCGCTCCGATCAGCCCCGATTCCCCCGCGCCGTGTTCGATGAAATGCTCCGCGTGATGATTCTGGAGCGTCCGGGTCGCCGGAGATCCGTTTGCAAGCAGTTTTTTGTTGTTCTTCTTCAACAGGGCCATCACCTGTTCCAGCCACGGTTTGACCAGGAGGTTCGGGATGCTCAACTTGCGGACGACTTCATGGGTGAACGGGTTGATCTGAACGGTGCAGCCGTCCCACTCCGGGTAGGGCGCCCGGCTTCCCACGCCGAGGCAGATTTCGTCTATGTAGAGATTTGCGTTCAGGTCTTCGACCAGAAAGCGGCAGACTTCCAGCAATGCCTTTCCATAAGAATTGTTGGGCGTCGGCACAAACAGCCCCATCTCTCCGGCGGTAAGGACTTCTCCATTGGTTCCCAGTGCAACGCTGTCGCGGTATTTGGACGGCCAGCCCGGTTCGGAACAGAGATTCTTATGGAGATAGGCGTAAACACGCACCTTCGGATCGACTTCGCCCATGACTTTGACCAGTGCGCGGGTCCGTTCCGCCCACCACGTGAAGAGCGGTTCGGCCGTGCCGTGGCCGAGCCACGGTTTTTCGATCGTGCTGTTGGCACGGGAAATGTTCGGGGAGGTCGCCGTGTGGGTCATGACCATGTTCACCGGATATTCTGCCAGATACTGCCGGAGAAATGCCGGGGTGACGTTTTTCACATTCCAGTCGACAATACTTTTGCTGCGCGGAAAAGCCAGTTTCCCGTTCCAGGTGAAGTTGGTTCCCTGTTCCCGGCGCACGAGATTGACGAAATCATAGTATCCGCCGGGAGTGAAATAAATGCTCCATTCCAGCGTATGCGAACCTTCCGGCGGAAGCCCGAGGCTGTCATCCGACAGCAGAACTGCGTTTTTTTCCTTCATCATGCGGTGCTGGACCCGCAGAATGTCATCCTCGGCCACCATTCCGACGGACATTCCCGGCAATTCGGCAAAAATGCTCGGGTGGGCGGAATCGCTTGTCTGTTTGAGGTCGCTGACGATACCGCCGCGCAATATCCTTTTAGCTTCTCCCGGGAAAGAAAGACGGTTTTCGAGGCGGACCCCGGCCACATGTTTTTCTTTGTTCGTAAAGGTGTCCTTGACGGAAATGCGGGAATCCTTCCATTCGATTTTCCGCGTGAATGTATAATGAGGCGTTTCCTGCGGGGCTTCCGAGGCAGCCGGCACATTCAGCCATTTGCCGCCGGGCAGGCTTAGTTTCGTATTCAAATCGAATTGATATCCATTCGCCCGGATTTCCAATGCTCCGCCGGGAGACGCCGAAATCTGCGGTTTTACGCTTTGAGACGTTTTTTGCTGATAATCGGGCAGGGGACCGGTGGGAGCGGGCGTTACGTTTTTCGCCGGATCGTTGATTCTCGGCATCGCCTTGTCATCCAGTTCGAGCTTGACGTTTTCCACCACCAGCCCGACGGAATGGGTCGCATTGATTTTCACTTCGTTGCGCTGTCCGTGCGTGAGCAGCCCGCTGAGATCGAACACGAACCGGAAGGGATGCTGGTTGTCTTCCACCAGACCATAGATGTATTGCCGGTTGGTCCGGATGCTGTCGGAGAAGTCGCCCGCATACATGAGGATGTATCCGCTTGAATCCGGGCGGCTCCAGTTTCCGATCGTCCCGTTTCTCATTTTGAATTTCAGCGGCTTGTTCAGAAGCCGCGCTCCGTTCACGGGGCGTCCGTTGGCCGTGACGCTCATTCCCGAAGTGTATCCTCCAAGAGTTTTCCAGTCGAATCGCACGTCCGCATAAAAGCGCGCCTGCCGGGTTTCGGCGTCTTTGAGCGTGAACGAATACGTCCTGCTTTTCAGCGGAGGAATTTTTTCGTTTCCTCCGAGGGGAATGACTTCGGGACCGGCCATGACGACGGTTGAAGAAAGGAAGAGGATGAATGAAAAAATCAAGTGCTTTCGTCTCATTTTCTGTTCCGTGGTTTACAGGGTGAAATATTGGGCGACATCCATTTCAGGTTCTTTTTTCGATTCGATATGACCGTCGAAGAAGGAGGCGTTTCCATTGGCGTTGTGAACTCCCCAGAAGCTGCCCATATACTGGTTTGTCGCGAAAAGGGTCCGGCAGGTGTACCAGCGGTAAAGATAATAGTTCTGGGCCGGTCTCCGGTAGGGATAGTAATATCCCTCATCCAAGGTGATAAGAAACAGCTGGCTGGGCTTCTTGACCTGCGAGGATTTCCGGAAATTGCCTGCGCTGTAGGTCGCATCGCCGAAGACCGTGTTGATGGCGGTGGTGTAGGTGATGCCCGCGCCATCGGTTCTTGCCGCAATCGTGGGACAGACCGTAACGGAAGGATGTACTTTCGTAATGTATTTCTGATTTTGCAGCAGATACGGCCACGTGCTCAGCGATCCGCCCAGATAGATTCGCGCCGCGATCATGCAACCGAAATCATCCATGTAGTTGAAGGAGGCGAGAACAATCTGCTTGAGCGTGTTCGTACATTGGATTCTCCGTGCACTTTCCCTGGCCTTGTTCAAGGCGGGAAGCAGCATTCCGGCCAGAATCGCGATGATCGCAATTACAATCAACAATTCAATGAGTGTAAAGAGTTTTCCCCTGCGGCTTTTCATTTCGATCCATCCTTTCCTTCGAGTTTTTTCTTGGAAGATTCATTTTCGGACATTTGATATTTTCATGCGATTTTTCTTGTGGAATCGCGAATCAGCAGCTTGACCGGAAGACGGATGTTCCTTTCCGGGTCGCCGGTTTCTTTCTTTTCGAGACGGTCGATTACCTGTCTGGCGGTCAGTGCGCCGATTTTTTCAAAATCCTGAATGACCGTGGTCATGGGAACCGCGGCATATTCGCTCATGACGAGCCCGCCGTACCCGACCACGGACAGTTCTTCCGGAATGGCGATCCCTTCCCGATCGGCCGCCTGAAAAACGCGCATGGCGAAACTGTCGCCCAGACAGAACACCGCCGTAGGGCCGGAATGCCGGAGTTTTTCACGGATTCCGACGACCGAACCCGGCTCCGAATTGCATACTTCCAGAATGTCCGGGCGGACATCCGGAAGGTATCTTTTCATTCCGTCCAGGTACCCGTTCCGACGGTTGAAGGAGTATTCATTGAGCTGGGCGTTTCTCTCGGGGATCGACAGGAACAGAATCTTGCGGTGTCCGAGTCCGGCGAGATATTTCACCGCATCGAGCGCTCCCTGATAGTCGTCGGTGGTGACGCCGATTCCGCCCGGATTGCCCAGGTTGGCGGTTCCGTAGGGAATGGCGTTTTTCTTCAGTACCTCGATGACTTCGGAAGCGCTGTCCAGCGCCGGAATGTGAAAGATCACGCCCGCGGTCCGCCAGCCGAGAATCCGGTGAACGATCTCGCTGTGATTTTTTCCGTTGAGATGGTAAACGCTGACCGAATATCCCCGCGCGCAAGCCTCGTCGAAAACGCCGCTCTGAATGCGTCCCGTATATTCCACACTGCCCATTTCGGCGGTGACGAACGCCAGCACGTTTCCATGTCCGGTGGCGACGGAGGAAGCCATTTCATTGCGGCAATATCCCAGTTCGTCGGCGATTTGCAGAATCCGCCGCCGTGTCTCCGGCTTCAGGAGCGCGGCCTTCGGACGCTGGTTCAGCACATGGGAAACCGTTCCGATGTCCACGCCCGCTCTGGCGGCAATGTCTTTCAGTCCCGGTGACATTTTTTCTCCTTCTTTTTGATTCATCCAAGCGCTTGGATATAATTAATTATAATCGACATTCTAAAAAAAACAATCCCCCTTTCCGAAAAAAAGTGAAAAATTTTTTCGGATATCTTGATTTTTTTGTTTTTTTTATTTTCAGCCCTTGACAACATGTCTTATCCGGATTATAATATTGGTAAACTTATATTACCAAAATGGAAATTGATATGCCGAAACCGAAACAGAGTTTTCTGACGGACGCTGTGAAAGCCTACCTTCAGATGTGGATCGCGAAAGCCGGGCCGGAACCGAAGCCGCTCGAAAGTGAACGGGAACTGTGTATAAGGTTCGGTATATCGCGTCCGACAGTTCATCAGGCAGTTGAAGAAATACTTTCCGAAGGCTGGTGCATACGGATTCCGGGGAAACGGGCGCTCTACAGCAACCCTGAATGTGCGATCCCGGGAACAAGAAACATCGGATTGCTTTCCGGCAATCTTTACTCTTCGTCGTTCCTTTGTCTGCCTGAACTTTCGGTCATCTTCAAAGAGTTTTCCGACATGAGGACGTTCGTGCATTTCACGCGGCTCTATTCCACCGGATTCGAAGAACTCGTGCGCGAACTTGAAAACATGTACTTCAACGGACTCCTGTTCGCGGCGGTAAACATTGAGCTTGTTCCTTTCATGAAACGTCTCATAGCCGACGGCATACCGACTGTCGGGACTGTTCAGCATTACGATATGAAGAAATATAATCTGCCGGCGGCTCATTTCGAGCCGTTCGACTATGCGAAATCGCTTGAGACCCGTGCGAAGGCTGTCAAAAGTCTCGGATTCAAACGGATTGTAATGATGTCGGACTATCAGGAATACTTCGGTGAATTCCAGCGCGCCTCCGGCAATCTCATTGAACCGGAAAACTTTTTTGCGAACATTGCCGAAATTCCGGAAAAGTTGCCGCGTATCATAAAGGAATATAAGCCCGATCTCATCATTTCGGATGGCGGCGCCAAGCGCTACAAGCTGTTTTTCGACACCCTCGCCAATTATTCGGGGACGGTTCCGGATATCATGGTCTATCCGGTCGCAAGTCTTTCTGTCGGATTCGACATCGAAAAGAAATATAAAGTTCATTATATGGATGATACGAAACTTTTTGAAAAACAGGGGAGGAGTATAGCGGCTAAACTTAAATATCTGATGGATATAAAGGAGAAAGGGAAAAGGAAATGAAAAAGAACTGTTCTCGAAAGCCATGCCTTCCACGCTTCATCGTATGCGTCAGAGGCGTCCGACAAGGAGGAACCTATTTTACACTCATTGAATTGCTGATAGTTATCGCGATCATCGCGATTCTGGCGGGAATGCTGCTTCCGGCGCTGAACGTTGCCCGCGAAAAAGCCAGAAGCATAGGATGCATATCGCAGGAAAAACAGATCGTTTTAGCCGTGAATCTCTATGCTGGAGACTACAACGAATACATGCCGAGAGTCTATTTCTACTGGTTCGGAAGCATCATTTTCTCTTACCTCAAACAAGGCAAAGAATACAAATCGACCCTTGCGAACAACAGAATATACGAATGTCCTTCGACCAATCGCGATGAACTTGCAAGCACGCAGACGAATATTGTCGGATGGATTTCATACGGGCAGACGATATCGCTGTGGGGACAGGGTACAGGCTGGGGAGAACTCAACAGCAGCCAAAGATGGTCCGCTGAAAAAGCGAAAGGCGGTACGCTCGGCGGCTGGGCGATGTGTCGCGATAGCTGGGACGGTCTGCACAAAATAGGCCGAACTACTCCGAACTCTGTCATACTGATGGAGTCGAAACTTGGCCAGACATACAGCACAGGCAGCGGCACATTCGTTAAAGGAAACGAGTGCTACTATCTGCCAGGCTATGCAAATTCACTGACTTCTGAGAACTGGGCGGTAAGATACAGGCATAACAACTATGCGAACTTCGGCTTCGTGGGAGGCCATGTCAAATCATATAAATTCGGCACGCCTTTCGCTTCATGGTATTGGACAACCGACAAATAACGAACAAGAAAAAGAAAAATGTTGAAAAAAGTTCTTTTAATGTTTGCCATTCTGGGATCGCTCTGTAATCTTTTTGCGCAGGCACCTCTGCCATCCGGCAAAGCTCCCTTCCAGGCAGAGCGGAAACAGACTGTCCATGAAGGCATCTGCAAATTTGAAAAAGCCGATCTGACTTATGCCTGCGGTTCGAAAAAAATCGTTTTTCATGAAGACGGAACATTCAACATCATTTCGGACGGCAGACTTCTGGGCAGTTTTTATTTTTTCATTGCCACGCCTTACGCCTACTGGCAGACGAACGAGAAAGCCAAAAAAATCGTCGGCGAATATGAGGGTAAAAAAATACAGGTAAGCAAGATTGAAACAAACGGAGAAACACTCACGATGGAAGGTGTTGCACCATATCAGAAGCCCGGCGAAACAGTTTTAGCCGGGACGTGGAAAATCGAGGTGAGGCCGGAGGGAAAAGGGCGCCTCGCTTTCCATGCCGAGTTCACGCCGCCGGAAGGACTCAAGGCAAAAGACAGCGGTATGTTTATCGGACTCAAAAATATCAAAGCCGTCGACGCCGGAACAGCCGGACGGTGGACACCCGGGAGCAAGGAAAATATCCGCAATTTCAAACCGACGACGATCACGCTCGAAGGAGTGAATCCGGATGACACATTCATGGTGGAAATCGACAGCTGGTCAACGCAAGGGAATTCGCTCCGGCTCAACTTCAAGCCGGGCGGCCGCAAATTCACCATTGATCTGGGCCGATGTTTTGAACGGACAACGGTCAAGGCCCCGGGAGGCGTCGACTTTCTGAAAAGCGATGCGCTCATTCTTCCGGACCGTGGGAGAAATCTTTTGCCCAACCCGTATTTTGCGGACAGAAACCAGTTTTTTTCATCGCACAGATACGATAATGCCGCGGAGTGTTTTTCGACAGATTCGAAATTCGGCAGATACTCGCTTGCAAAAGGCGGGTGGCACCGATTTGCAACGGTTCCAGCCGATCCGGGCAAATACACATTCAGTTTTTACGCAAAGGGCAAAGGCGATTTGAACTACGTCGTCCGTTCGGTTGGGAGCGGATATGAAAAAATGCATGACAAATATATAAATTCACCGGAGAAATGGACGCGTTACGAGATTCCATTCGACTTTCCGCGCGCAAGCGCGATCGTTTCCGAGCTGCGCATGCCGGACGGAATTTCAATAGACGGTATCCAGCTCGAAAAAGGGGAGAAGGCGACTGAATTCGAAGCGCCCCGGGTCGAAGCGTGCGCAGCCGGTGACTTTTTCTTCGAAAGCGGAAAGAATATTGAACTCTTTTTCGAACTTTCCACTCTCGAGAAGAATGCCGTTGGTCACGGTGAGACAAGCATATACAACTTTTTCGGTGAAGAGGTATTCAAAAAGGAATTCAGTTACGATTTCGGCGCGGGACAATATCCGAAAATCCGATTTGCGCCGGGCAACCTTGCGGATGGAATTTATGTTGTCAAATTCAACTACGGGAAAGACGCACCGGAACAATTCTTCAGGTTTTCCGTCATGCCTTTCCTTGAGAACAAGCACAAAACGGCGCGGGTTTTCGCACTTTCCTACCGGGGGCATTTGGGAACCGCCAAAAATGTGTCTGAAAAATATCTGGCACGGCTTAAGGCCATTGGTATAGGAATTGACGGACATGCATCCCAGATGACCGCAGAGGTGCTCGCGAAATACGGGAAATATGGCGTGATTCCGTTCGACGTCGGATTCGCGGGCCGCACAAGTTCGGAAGGAATACAAAAACTTTTCCCCGAACTCGGGAACATTCCTGCCGGACATACGTGGTTTCTGGTCCGCAATTCCGAATTGCCGAGCTGGTCGGTGAAAAATTACGGCATTCTGCCCGATTACAGGCTCGTCGGCGGCTGGAATGACGCCTACCGCCGGAAATTCATGGAGGAAATAGTCAAACAGGTCCGCAAATATCCGAAAAGATTTGCATATAAATTCGGCTCGGAATGGGCGTCTGAAATCAAAAACGATCCGCATTATCCTGATCTTTACGCGGCCTATCGCGAAGCGGTGAAAAACGTATATCCGGACGCGCTTGTCTATGAGGCGGGAGACTGCAATATGGACATTCATGGCGGAGTCGCTGAATACGATAAGTTTCTCACACGCATTCAGGACAAGACTAAAACCGATTTCGCATCGGCGCACACCTATGTGAAAGACATTCGTCAACTGTACCCGAACTTCCGCGCATTTGCGGATATGACGAAAAAACATCCCGGTTACGAGAACTGCCGGATGGCCTTTCCAGAAGGCATGCACTTCTACCCGTATGCGGTTCCTGCCTGGAACACCGAATTCGTCTGCTGGATGGGGGAAGGCTGGCGCGGAACCGTTCTTTCCTATGATCTGGGGTGGACCGAAAAACTTTCAGCGGCCTATTACGCACGCTGCTGGCTCGTGTTTCTCACCGAATTCGAACGCGTATGGTGCGCCACATCCTCGGCCGGGAATACCAACAACTTCGCAATGGATCCCGCCTTGACGCCGCGTGCGTTTCAGAAGATACCGAACACACTGGGAGTCCTGCTCGGCAACCCGAAACGGTTTATCGGCGACTATACCTTTGCGCCGGATACGAAATGTTTTGTCTGGGAGGACGAAAAAGGCCGGCCGATCGCGGCGGTCTGGAACGAGGACGCGGCCGTTGACGCCGGACTCAAGGATGCTCCCATGGCCAGGATGAACTATGCCGGAGCCGAATACATTGACCTCATGGGCGTGCGGCGCAAACCGAAGAATGACGGTGAATTTCCGGTGTCGCCGTTCCCTCTGTTCATACGCGGGAAAGCGGACGATTCGACCGCGTTTGTCAAGGCGGTATCGACGGCAATCCTGAATGATGCCGATAAACTGCCCTGCCGTGTCAGCTTCGAACTTGTAAACCCGGACGAAATCAAACTCACACTCACCAATCCGCTTGCGAGGGCGCTTTCCGGTTCGATAAGCATCCTCGAAAAGAAATATGTGCTCGCGATTCCGAAACTGGGGGAGCAGAGCATCCGTGTGAAACTTGCCAAAGGCATTCAAGCGGACAAGCTCACGAAACTCAAAATCCCGTACGAGTGTACGATGGACGGACGCATAGTCAAATCCGAATTTTCGTTCACCTGTCTTTCCGTGAAGAAATTCGAGGGCGACTGGAGCCGGATTCCCGTTGTAAAAATGACAAACCGGTGCGGAAAAGACAAGTCCTTTTCCGAAGCGGATTTCTCCGCCGCGTATCAGCTTGCGTGGGATGCAAAAAAACTGTATCTCAGGGTGAGCGTGACGGATGATGTTTTCGCACCCGGCAGCGCCCCGGGATATCGATGGAACAACGATGTCCTGCAAGTTTATTTCGACACGCGGTGTTCGGCAATAAAAACGGGCAGAAAAAGCTATGACGACGATGACTACGAATACGGGCTCATGCCGACAGCGGACGGTACACGGTGTGAAGTCTGGCGCGCCATTTCGCCCGACATTCAACTCACACTCGGGATTGCGGCGCCGAAAAACGGCGTGATCGCGTCTGAAATTCCGGCAAAGTTCACGCGCACGAAAACCGGGTATGTCTACGAGGCGGAATTTCCGGCCGATTATCTGCTTCCGATAAAACTGGTGAAAGGATACAATTTTGCGTTCGGACTTTACGCGGCGGACAGAGACAATGGGAACGGGGCTGAAAAAGGGTTGTCCATCGCTGCTGAAGAGGGAAGCGGCTGTTACAACAGACCGCATCTCTGGCCTGTCGCCGTGCTGACGGAGTGATGGAAGAATGAAAACGGCGAGGTGAAGTCAACCTCGCCGGAAAATCGGAAAGGGAGCAGACTGTGAAGAGGAGCGATTTCAGCCGGGATTCCGACTGTCTCCTTTCCTGAAGGACAGGGGCCTGACAAGAAGTTGTCAGCAGCCCTGATGTTGAATTGCCGGCAACATGACATTTCCGGAAAAATGTGCGGATTCCGATTCGGGGATTGCATTTTCAGTTTGTTCGCGGTATACTACTGGAAATCTGCCGGACGGCCCGGATGCTTCGGCCGCACGGATCGGACACCAGAATACTACATGTCTCCGGGAGGGAAACAGGATCATGAGGAATGCTTCAGAACAGGAATTATGCCGCCATGTCGAAATGCTTTGCAATCAAATCGGTGTCCGGCTGGCCGGTTCGCCGCAGGAACGGGAAGCCGCTCAATATATTCATCGGGAAGGGCTGAAATACACGGAGCGCTGTTGGATCGAAGAGTTTCCGGTCATGGAGCGCTGCGTGGAGTCGGAAATCCTCGAGGTGTTTCAGGACGGCGTCTGGAAGAAATATCCCTGTTCGCTGTTCGGTTCTTCCCCGACGACGGAAGGAAAGACTCTCGAAGGGGAGCTGGTCCTGTTCGACTCCCATACGGATTACCAGCGGGACGATCTTTCCGGGCTGAAAGGCAAGGCCGTGATCCACCTGGGCTGTCACATCGATTCCGCCGAAAAATACGGGAAGCTGATGAAGGCGGAACCGGCTTTTCTTCTGTTCGTCGACACCCGGTATCCCGGAAACGTTCCGCTGGCGGACGGTCTTTTTCCCGCCTATGTGGCCGCGATGGGCGCAAAACCGACGGTGAATGTCGCCTACATGGACGCCTGGAACTGGTGCACCGGAAAGGCGGAGAAGGCGCGCCTGACCGTTTCCGGCAGCACGAAACAAAGTCTTTCCACCAATGTGGTGATCGAATTGCCCGGAACCGATCCGGACGCCGGAATCCTGTTTGCCGGGGGCCATCACGATACCCAGGCCGGGACGGTCGGCGCCGACGACAATGCGATCGGGAGCGCCGCGGTGATCGAGCTGGCGCGGATTTTCTCGGAGAGACCGCACCGGAGGACATTCCGCCTGATCTCGTTCGGGGCGGAGGAACAGCTTTCCGTCGGTTCGGCTTCCTACGTGCGGAAGCATCGCGCGGAACTGGAGGCGAAAGGCGTTTTCATGTGCAACTTCGATTCCTTCGGTTCCTCTCTCGGCTGGACGGTGTTGAATGTCAACAGCATGCCGCCGATGCTGGAACTGATCCGGAAAGCCTTCCGTGAAAATGGAATTTTCTTCAAGGAGGGGAGCGACGTCATTCCGTTTACAGACCAGTTCCCGTTCGCCGTCGCGGGAATTCCCGGAATCTGGATATCCCGCCCGAATTGCGAGGCGGGAATGTTCTACCACCACCGGGCGGACAATACGCCCGACAAAATCGGTTATACGGCTGCGGCGCGGCATATCGACGCCGCGGCGGAAATGCTGTCCGTCCTGGCCGATGCGGAAGACATTTCCCCTTTCCGCGGGATTCCGCCCGAAACGGCAAAGCGCGTCGCGGAGGAATGGCGCGAGGTCTTCGGAGGATGGTGGAGCCCGCAGCCGTAAGAACGGAAGAATTCAGTCATTCCGCTGCGGAAAATCTCCCGACGCCGGTTTTTTGCCTGCCCGGAATGCCGTGGGGGTGAGAGAGGTGTGCCGCTTGAAGTCGTTGGAGAAATACAGCTGGTTTTTGTAGCC
This sequence comes from Lentisphaerae bacterium ADurb.Bin242, assembly GCA_002069785.1. GTDB lineage: Bacteria > Verrucomicrobiota > Lentisphaeria > Victivallales > UBA1829 > SIG94. The sequence goes on from MWCA01000065.1 coordinate 21,223, forward strand.
GCAGAGAGAGGCGATTTCCTTGATGGAAAGGTTTCCGACGGCGAGAAGCCGGCAGGCGTAGTCGATCCGGAGACGGATCAGGTATTCGATCGGGCTGGTTCTCATGTGTTCCGAAAAAAGACGGGTGAGCTTCGCTTTGCTGCATTTGACCACGCCGCAGATGTCCGACACGGCGATCTTCCGGTGAAGATTCCGCTCGATGAAAGATTTGCATTCCTGAAGCTCCGGGGGCAGATGACCCATTTCCTTTCTCATGGACACATACATGAGCGCCGAATAGGCCAGGTTGGAAAGCTCCGGAATGGAAGCCGGGTCCCTGGCGTCCAGAAGCGTGGCGATCCGCTGGTAAAGCTTTTCGAATTCGGGCGACATGAATTCTTTCAGGATGGCGAAATGGTCCAGATTCATGACTTTCATGACGAGCCTGAAAATGTTCCCCTCGATGCCAACGGACAGTTTGTGGCAGAATCCGGACGGTCCGGTTTCCAGCTTCCGGAATCCGGGCGGGATGTTGGCGGTTTCGCCCGCCCGGACCAGATGGAGCTCGTTTCCGCTGGTGACCATCATGTCGCCGTCCAGAATGACCAGCAATTCCATTGAATCGCAGTGCAGATGCCGGACCCAATAGCCGTTTTTGTATATGCTTTCTCCGGCGAATGCCGGCCAGAGCATGGAGGAGTACGAAGAGAAGGGATACCATGAATTCATTTTTTCAGTGATGAACGGTCTCGCATAATCGTTGTAGCGTGTTCCTTCCATGACTTCTCCGAGAATCTTTGATTTTATATAAAAATGAATCGATTTTATATAATATATTGCGGAAGTTTCCTTGTTTCAAGTCGTTTTGTCAATATAATAAGAAATGAGGAAAAACAGGAGAAAAAGTAAAAAGCCTTTCGGAAAGCTTTTTCCAGATTTTTGTTCTTCATGAAAATCCAAATACGGGAGGTCCAAATGCGGCAGATGATGAAACGAAGACATGGGGGCCGGGGGAAATTCACATTAATAGAACTCCTGGTCGTGATTGCGATCATCGCCATTCTGGCGGGAATGCTGCTCCCGGCGCTCAAGAGGGCCAGGGATTCCGCCTATGCCGTGAACTGTAAAAGCAATCTGAAACAGGTCGGTGTGCTTACCCGCATGTACAGCGACGATTTCAACGGATGGTTTTTCCAGTATGGATGCGATCAGTATCATTGGATACAGATACTTCTCAACCATTCGGCGGGGGGGAAACTCATATCCTATAAAAACATGGCCTCCATGAAACCCTATGGGTGTTCCGGCGTACAGCATCCGCTCACCAGCAGCGGGTATCTCGCCAACAATCTCTACGGAACCCGTATGAGAACCACGACAGGCCCTGCTGTCGTACGGACCAAATTCCTCAGTACGGATACCTACGCCGGCTATTTTTTCAATCTCAATAATTGGCAGAGATATGTCGGGGAATCTCCGTCGGCGGCTTATCTTTTCGGGGATACCGTAACCGGAGCAACCATCCGTCCGGAATTAAATCAAACTTCGACGTTTTACACCTACAACCAATCGCCGTATACTTCCTACGGTTATGTCCATCTCCGGCATAGCGGGCAGGCGAATATGGGATTCATGGACAACCATGTCGAAAGCCTTCCATATTCGATGATGAGAAAATTCAGCATCAATGCCTTCCGGGTGGAAGACGGAAGCTATGTTTACTGAACTTTTATTCTTTATGAAAATCCAAATATACGGGAGATTGAAATGCGATTCATGAAACGGGCGGTCTTTGGAAAATTTACACTTGTGGAACTCCTGGTCGTGATTGCGATCATCGCGATTCTGGCTGGATTGCTGCTGCCCGCACTGAACAAAGCCCGCGACAAGGCAAAAGACATCTCATGCAAAAACCGCCTGAAACAGATCGGGACGGCCCTTTTCCTCTATGCCGACACTTATAAAGGATACATTCACCAGTATGGCGGAACGTCCCGCTGGTGGCAATATCTGGCGGGAGACATCCCCGGGACGGCAATCCTTATAAAGAGAAGCCGCACGCCCACCTTAAGGGAACCGTTCAGCTGCCCCTGCGGCAAGCTCAGCGGCAATGATTACCAGGTTTATGGAACCGTTCTGCGCACTGCCAGCAGCGAGGATGTGGAAGTCTCCCGCCCGAGCGTCAACGGTTCCTGGGTGTATTTCAACAACCTCTACGCACGGAGCAAAACTCCTTCCAACGGCTATTTCGCCGGATGCAGCACGGACGGCACGTTTCAGACGGACTATGTTTCCACGTCGAACTCGGACAGCTACACGTATTTTTTCGCATTGCGCCATTCGAACCAGGCCAACATCTGGTTCATCGACGGACATGTGGCGGGATGCGGCATCCGCGAGATGTCGGCGCTTCGGATCCGCCGGGCGAAATTTGACGGCGGCGACACGCTGAAACTTTAACATGAATTTTATGCAGTGAACTTTATTATGAAATCAACCGAAGGGGTAGGAAAATGGGAAGAGCGTTTATTTTGATCCTGGGAATGCTTTTGTCTGCCGGACGCGGACTGGCGGACGAATCGCCGGTGCTGCACTTGAAGCTGGATGAAGGCGAGGGAACGGTCGCCAGGGATTCTTCAGGGCGCGGACACGACGCCGAACTGGTCAATCCGCAATGGGAGGCGTCCGGAGTGCGCGGGAAGGCTCTCCGCCTGAACGGTACGGACGCGTATGTCAAGCTGCCGAAGCACAAGGATTTCAATCTGGGAAACCGGTTCACGTTTTCCATCTGGTTCAAAGCGGAGGAATACAAGCATGGAATGAGTCTTTTCAACCGGGGCAATTACCAGAAGGGGTTCCAGACGTACGTCTTCCGTTCGTTTGTCGCTTTCACTTCCATTCCCATGGCCAATAACAAGAATTCCTCCGCCATCCTGTATACCCGTTTTGCTCCGGGGACACGTCCGGCGTTTCCTTATACGAATCTGGTCATTACCGGCGCGCCCGCGAAGGAAGACGGCAAGTGCGCGATCCGGTATTACATCAACGGAAAGCCGGTCGAGGACGGAAGAACCAAGCAGACCGATTTCATCCTGAACGGTTCTTTGCCCGAGCCGGATGCGTTTCTTTCCATCGGAGACTTTGCTTCTGCGGAGGGGCGCTGGTTCAACGGGGTGATCGACGAGGTCAAAATCTACAACCGTCCCTTGTCTCCGGAAGAAGTCGCGGCGGAGTATCAGAAAACCCTGAAGAAGGAGACGTCAGGAGTGGTGCCGGTTTCTTCCGCGGCGATCCCGGTTGTCAAACTGGCTCCGCTGAAAAAGACCCGCGTCGCCCTGTATGACGCTCCCGCCGCGTACGGAAAAGGCGTCATGCCTCCGGAATGGTTTGAAAAGGAACTCACCCGGCTCGGTTTGAAAGTCACCCGGCTGGACTCGAAACAGCTCTGCGACCTCCAGGTCCTTTCCCCGAAAAATTTCGACACCCTCCTGCTGCCGGTGAACATCCTTCCGTTCGAGGCGGAATATTCCGTTTATAAATACCTTGCCGCCGGAGGAAATCTGATCACCGCCTATTGCACTCCTTCGATGAACCGGACGGACAAGGATTTCAAGCCTCTTTCCGACGCCCGCGGACAGCTGGAACTGAAACAGCACACCCGCGGCTGGTTCGCTCCGTTTCTGATCCGGCGTCTGCCGTTTCCCTGGGCACGGAAAAAAGTGGAGGCTCCGCTGACCGTCCATCCGGCGGCTTCGGCGATTGTCGGCGACAAACTGCCGGCGGTTTTCGGACCGCAGCCGGGCCTGGCGTACAATCTGGTCGACCGCTGGGAACTTCAACCCGCGGTGGCCGGACGGGAGGGCGATACCGACTGCACCGGAGGGGAGAACTATACGTTGTCCGGGGACATTCAGCTCTTTCTCTACAACGATCCGGACGGCACGGGCGCGGATTTCCATGTCTATCGTTACTACAACCGTCTGATTTTCGGAGCCACGCTGGTGGAGCTCGGGAATATCGGCGGAAAACTCCTTCAGGGAAAGGACGGGGCTTCCATTCTGGAAGCAGTCCTTCATCTGGCGGAAAGCCGTCTGCCGGGAGAGGCGGCGCCTTCCTATTATCAGAAAATCCTCCGGCTCAACGAGGAATGGTCGCGGCTCACCTGGACCTGGCTGGACACCGTTTCCCGGCTCCGCGACGCGGCGTTTTACACCCAGTTGAACAAGGGCGATTTTTCCGGATTCAACCGGAGGATTGCCGATTCCACCGTCCTTTACAACACGCTGACGGACCGTAAGAAGAAACAGGAAAACCTGCTGAACAACCGTCAGGCTCCGTCCGAGATCGAACCGGTTGTCGATGCGCTGCTCGCCGATACGGGGAAGGCCGCCGCTCAATTCAGCCGGTATGCGGCGGAAGCGGACAAGGTCCTGGCGTCCGCCGGAAAACCCGATTCTCCGAAGATTCAAAGCAAATACGGGCGCCTGCCGGTCGTTTCGTATCTGACCCTTCCGACAAACCTTTCGCTTTTCCGGGAACGGCTCTTCCCCACGATGAAGGAAATCGGATGCAATATCTACAGCGGAAGCATGCACGACTGGTATATCGACGATCCGGTCATTCAAGAACAGATGAAGGGAATTCAGCGGGACCTCAATTTCGTATATGGCGCCTATCGCTGGCTTCTGCCGCAGTCCGGAGAAATCAATCCCTCCAACGGCACGCGCAAGGAGACCTCGGAATGGACTGCCGAGCCGCAGAAGGCCGAGGCTTTCTTGAAGAACCTTTTTGAAAAATGGAAGGGACACCGGCTCTTCCGCATCGGCGTGGCGTGCGAGACCGGAATCGGTTTCCGGTATTGGGGAAAACAGGCGGAGAAAGACTTTCAGCAGTATCTGAAGGAACAATACAAAACCATCGGAGAGCTGAACCGTCACTGGGGAACGGACTGGAAGGATTTCAGCGAGATCGCATTGCCGGTCCGGAAGCCGGAGACGCCCGCGGATCACGCCCGCTGGGAACACTGGCGAAAACTGCGGGAAAAAACGTTCGAGAAGTTCTACAGCGACTATTACAACATTGTGCGCAAGCAGAACCGGGACATCGATATTTTCGGGCTGGTTTCCACCGGAAGCCTCAATTCTCCGCTCTACGGCGTCAATTTCTACGAGGTCACGAAATATCAGGACATCAACGGCATGGACGGCACGGCGGTCGGTCCCGAAAAGGAATGGCTTTTCCAGGACCTCACGACGAAACGCAGCCTGACCGCGGAATGGGGCGGACTTTATCAGCCTCAACCTCTGACGTATGTCAACGGAAAACTCCTGGAAGAGCTGACCGGCGGCGCGCTCGGGTTCAATCTCTGGCTCTGGCAGTTCGGCAACGGCGAGGCCGATTACGTGGACTACACGGGCCTGCCGAAAGCCTATGGAAGTCTGGCGAGAATGACGATCCGCGACGCCCGGAAGTTCGAGCACATCATTCTGGACGGCCGCCGCGCCGATCCGGAAATCGGCATTCTCTTTTCACAGACCACCCGGGCGCACGACCAGGCCTGGGGCTGGCGCGGAGAAAATACATTTTCGCCTCATGTCCAGGCGGTCATCAATTCCTATTCGTACTTCCTTTCCCACGGCCGGAACGCCCGCGCCGTGGCGGAGGAAATGCTGCTGGACGGCAACCTCCCGCCGGTCAAGGTGCTGGTGGTCTCCCAGGCGGATTATCTCTCGCTGGACGTTCAGAAGAAACTGCTGGAGTTTGCCCGCGCCGGAGGCCGCCTGATTATCGAAGGCCGGGCGGGCCGTTTCGACAACTTCGGAATGCCCTCCGACTTCCTGTTCCAGTCGCTCGGCGTCGTCCCGGCTTTTGTCCGGGCGCAGACGGTTTCCCTCGGCGGGAAAACGTTCCCGCTTTCTCCGGATGACCCGGTCTTTTCCCCGTCGGGAAAATCCACGGTCCTCGCCTCCTTCGGGAAAGGACCGGCCGCGGCCGTCTTCCCGTACGGAAAGGGACTGGTCACCGTCATCGGCCTGAATGCCGGACTCAAGAAGTCCCCGGTGTTCCAGCCTCTCATGAAAGAGATCCTGGCGCGGACGGGTGTTCCGGACCGTTTCATCGTTTCCGATCCGAACGTGCTGCTCCGGGAGTGGAATTACGGGCCGGATACGTATCTGATGCTGACGTCGAGACGTCCGAACTGGGAAACGTTCCCCGTCAACGTGAAGATTCGCGGAAAATGCACGGTCGAGGATGTGCTTTTCAAACAGAATGCCGGGACTTCCTTCCGGGACGGCTACACCTCGTTTGACACGCTCCTTGCCAACGGCGCCCGCATCTTCCGGATTCCGAACGGGACGCCGCAGCCGCTCGGACCGCCCGTTATTCTCGGGCAGATCGCCTCCGTTTCGGGCGAACCGGCGCCGGTCGAGGGCGACAAGGCCGCCGAGGAGATCAAACTTCCGTTCAAGGGACGCATTTACGACGATTATCCGAAGATGTATAAAGGGTACACGATCCGGGCCAGCACGATTTCGTCCGGCCTGGACGCGAACCTCGGTGAAACCTACCTCATTGTTTCCAGGGGGTCCGAATTCCTGAAGAAACGCATTCTCCTCCACAGGGATTCCTATTTCCGGATGCGTGACACGATCCTGAAGGTCCGCGCCTCGAATCACTTCTACAAATTCCCGTTCCATACGGAAGTGTCGATCGAGGAAGTGAAGGACGTTCCGCCGGGGATGGATGCGGAGATCCGGAGCGAGGCAAAGAATTTTCTCCTGGAAAACTCCCTCCTGAAACTGGCCGTCGATCCGTCGGCGGGCGGGCGGATCGTCTCCATGAAGCCCTGCGACGACCTCACGGAGCAGTTGGCGGAGGACTCCGGCAAGGAGCCCCTCACGCTGGCTGTTTCGGGAGGCATGCCCGGCCCTTTTGCCGACCAGACGTTCCGCGGCGACGTTTCGCGGGACGTTGACGGAACGAAGCATCTCAAGCTCGTGAACGAAAAATCCGTGGCGGGGAAACAGCTGACGCAGCTCTATTCCATCGCTCCCGGAACGGCCGGTTTTTCCCTGTCGCTGAAATGTCTCAACACCGATCAGCGGATGCCCGATTCAGTCTATGACCTGCGCTGGCATCCGGAACTGAAAATCGGCGGGGCTGCCGACTCCGCCGACTTGTTTGTCCTTCCCGTCGCCGACGGGATCAAAACGATGAATTTCCGGGCGTCCTCCACCGGAATTTCGAATCCGCCGGCGGGCGACTGGGCCGCCGTGGTCGACCTCAACGAGAAGCTGGCCTACGTGACCGCGTTCAATAGAAAACAGGTCGGACGCGTCTACATCTGGGAGGCGCAGAAATTTTACACATTGGAGATTTTCGCTCCCCATACGAAGGTGCCCGCCGGGAAATCGCTGGATCTGGATCTTTCGTTTTATTTCCTGCGCGGACTGACGGGGCTGGACGCTTTTTCCGGCGGGATCGGCGTTCAGCTTGACTTCAAGGAGAATGTGGACCAGACGCTTCCGGCGGTGTTTCCGGTCCATGTCGCCTCCGCGTTTGAGGCTTCCCGGCCGGTGTCTCTCCGCGCGTCCGTCGCGAGGAACGGAAAGACGGTGTGCGATTTTGAAAAAATCGATTCGTATGCGGACTGCGACCGGGTCCTGCGCCATGAGTTCCGGACGCGCTTCCAGTCGATGGACGACGGCGGCTGCGAATTCATTCTGACGGTGAAGTATGCCGACCGCCCGGCTGTCGAGGTGAAGAAGAAACTCCATTTCATCGGCCGGGAACTGGCGGAACTCCTGAAAACATACGGCCGGTATAATGAGGAACTTGCCGCTTGCGGGAATCTTCCCGCCGACAAAAAATTCCGGCTCCGCGTGCTTCTGGAGGAAGCCCGTTCCCACATCGCGGACGGAAATCTGGAAAAGGCGAAAGACGGCCTGGCGAAATTCCGCTCCTCCGCGGAATGAGCGGCTTAAAGATTCCGCGGAAATTCATCCGTTTCCGAGAGTGGAATGCTTTTTCCTGTATTCGAGGGGCGTCATTCCGTAGCGCTGCCGGAAAAGCATTCCCATGTAAGCGGGTTCGCCGAGATGGACACCCTGCGCAATATCCGCGATTCTTTCCCGCGATCCGGCCAGTCTCCGGCAGGCCTCGTTCAACCGGAGATCCATCCGGTATTTTGCGGGCGTGGACTTGGAATAGCGTTTCCAGTAACGGAAAAAGGAACTGCGGGAAAGTCCGAATTTGCGCGCGAGGGTTTCGAACTCGATATTTTCAAAGGCGTGGAGCCGGATCCAGGAATCGATCCGCAGCATGAGTTCGTGTTCCTTGTCCGGCGGAAGGCCGGCGCTTTTTTTCATCAGGAGCAGTTCGCAGATCAGCTGGAAACAGAGAATGTCGATCCGGTCCGCGTTTCCGGGGCTCAGGGAGGTGTCGAAATAATCGCTGATCCGCTTGAGCATGAGTTCCAGTTCCGGATTCATGGAAAATTCCCAGCAGAGCGGCGGATCGAAAATCCCGGTTTTCCGGAAGATTCCGGCGAGGCCGGAAGGATAGATCAGGTAGAAAACCTCCCGCCGGCCGAAGTTGGCAAAGGAGTATTCCGCCCCGGGCGGTTTGACCAGCACATGCGGATAAGGAATGTTTTCATAGGTTTTCCCGGCGACCGTCTGGACCGGAAGGCCGTTCCGGGTGTCGCCGGAAAGGCGGAGGCACAGTTCGATCTGGTCGGGAAAAAACGTATGAAGCTGTCTTACCGGAGGGTTGTTCAGCGAATGCCCGATGGCTCCCAGCTGATACGGGAACATGATGTTCCGTGTTACGCCGGACATGTGGATGTGGCAATCGTGCGCGGCATTCATGAGGAATCACTCCGCTTTTTCAAGAATGAACGATTTCAGGTAAACATTTCCCTGGTGGACCTTTGTCGGAATGAACCCGCCGACATAGAGGAATGTGTCCTCGGTCAGCTTCACCGGCTTGTCGAACGGAATCCGGTGGAACGTTTCCCCGCGAATCCGGCTGACGTCGATTCCGACATATCCGGTGATCTTTTTGGTTTTCTCGTCATAGGCTCCCGCGCGGGTCATGAATTTCCCTTCCACGGGCGGGGCGTCGCAGCGCAGTTCCGCGGAAATCCGGTAGGCGGCCGAGGGGTCCAGTCCTTTCGGGGGCCGGGCGGTGATCTCCCATCCGTGATTGCCGTCCATGAACGCAATCCCCTCCGGCGTGCGCTGCTTGCAGAGGATCTGATCGCCGGACAGGACCATACGCCCGGGATAAATCGTGCCGAAACGGTTGAGTGCATTCCGGTAGCTTTCTTCATAAACCGGGCTCCAGGCCAGGGCAGGATTTCCGTTGGGATACGTGCGGTAGAAATTCACATGGAGGGCGCCTTTTCGGAACACGGGAAGTTTGTCCAGCGGAAGGGCGGCTTCCCATGTCCGGGTATTCCCGTCGGTTTTGCCTTGGAAAACACCGGGACAAACCGTTTTTTCAGACGTTACCTGATCCGCCGTATCGTTGGAGGACTTCCGGATGTCATAGGTGTTGCAAAGCGCCTGGCCGTCCGGTGCAATCCCGATCTGGAGCAGCGGATAGAGCGCGTCTCCATAAAGAAATATTTCCGTACAGTTGTTCCAGAAGTCTTTTCCCGGCGTATGGATGCTGTTTTTTTCAGCATAACGCAGGTAGAGATATTTGGAATCGAAAGCGATTTTCAGTTCCGGAGACGATGCCGTGTTTTTCCCGTTCAGGGCTTCTTTCCACGGAGCGACCGCCCTGATTTGATCCCACGCGACCGCATCGGCCTTGCCGTTTGCCTCCGCGACAAGGTCCGCAATGAACGCCGGGGGCGGGGTCTTTTCTTCGTAGTGGAGCGCGACGGGCTTGTCTTCGGGCTTGACTTTGACCAGAACGAAGCGGTCCGTGAAGCACTGTTCCTCCTGGAAGCGGCAGGAGACATAAACATCCCACAACTGCCCCGGATTCTTCGCATCGAAAAGATGTCCGCAATACGCTCTCGCGAAGGTGGCATGCCGCGCCATGAAGCACTGCTGACGGCCGCCAAAGTGCGTCTGCGCCCGATTCTGATGACCACACTGGCCATGATATTTGGCATGGTTCCGCTGGCATTTGCACTGAGCGAGGGCTCCGAGCAACGCGCGCCCATGGGCCAGTTGCCAAAAGCCGA
>MWCA01000066.1 GCA_002069785.1 Lentisphaerae bacterium ADurb.Bin242
GCCGACATGGGTTCCTCCCATGCCGCCGATGCCCAGGACAGCCAGGTCAATCTTGCTCATTGCAATTCCTTGAATAGATTGTTTGTTATTTGAATTCATCCAGGCCTTTTCTGGCCGTGGTTTTCTTGAGATCGTCCAGTTTCTTCATGATGTTTGCGAGGGCGGAAACGTCATTGCGTTTCACGGCGTCGGCATATTCCGTCTCGATTTCCTTGAGCTTTGCGGAATCGACGCCGAGGGTTCCCGCCTCCTTGAGGGCCTGTTCGAATCCCTTCGTATCCGGTTTCGGCTCCCAGTCGATCTTCTCCATGAAGGCCTTGACGGCGTCGCCGTCCTCGCCGAGGAAGCGCGTGACCGCGTCATCGGCCGCCTGATCGGCGAAATAGCCGAGACCGAAGAAGAACACATTTTCGCCCTTTTTCGGGAAGAACTGAATCATGACGGCGCCCGCACTTTTCGGGGAGACGATCTTCTGGAACTGTTGGGGATTGAAGATAATCATGTTGCCGTAGCGGTCCTGGACGAATTTGTTGAAAAGAATCAGGTAGGGCGACTCGGGCACGAATTCAGCGGCGGCCTGAGAAGTGCAGTAACGGTTCTCGCGGGCCGCGATATGGCGTTCGCGCTCCTTGGGCGTGTTGGAGTTGCCGGGATACGCGCTGAGATCCAGACGCCAGGGCTGGAAATCCTTCGCCGTCACACGCATGAAAATCCATTTTTTGTGCGAGGGGAACTGGATCAGCCGCAGTTCCAGCTTTCCGCCGTTTCCGGAAGGGATGATGATGTCGCCGACCGCGGCGTCGCCCGACTGCACCATGGAGACGCTTTCAGGCATGTATTCGCGGGAAATGTTGATCGCGCGCTTGTCCATCCGGTAGCAGGTGAAGAACTCCCAGAGGTTCCAGCCGCCGTTGGAACGGGGCGGACGCCCGAACTCCAGACCGAGGAAGTAGTCGCCCCATTTCTGATGAAGGGGGGTCTTACCGTCCGCGGTGAAGTGGGTCAGCGTAAGAACGCCCTCATGGAAATAGAGTTTACGGGTGATTTCGGTCAGGTTCCGGGCGGAATCGCGTTTTTCTTTGACATCGCAACGGGGCTCCGCAAAAAGTCCCGCGTGGAACATCAGGCAGACGGCGGCGGAAAGAATGAGTTTTTTTGTCATGGGGTCACCTCGAAGTTGCCGGTTTTCCGGAGGCCGGTGGCGACGTCCGTAAGGACGGCTTTCCAGCGTCCGGCGGGTTCGTTGTATGCGATGCGGATGACAGGCGCCCTTTCCGCGCGGTCGAACACGAAGGTCCGGCGGACTTGTCCGGCGGGATCGGTGAGTTCGAGGCAGAAAACGCGTCCGGAGACCAGGGACGGCCCGAAGAAGGCGAGACGTTCGCCCCGCGCGCCCCTGGCGATGGAGAATTCCGGTTCCTTCTGTTTTTCCGGGAAAACGCTGTAGCAGAGGAACGGCGACCTGGCGAAGTCGAGTTCAAGCGTGTTCCCCTCCCCGGCGAAGCCTTCGCCGCAGAGATAGAAGAAACGTTTTCCGGGAAGCGCGATCCAGCATTTTTCGCCGAGACGCGCGGGCGGAACGGTGGCGCCGATCAGATCGAATCCGTTTCCGTGGCGGATGCGGACCACCGCGTTTTCATCAAGTCCGGGCGCGACTTTGTAAACCGGCGCGGGAAGGAAACTGTCGATGAAGCGGTCGAACGGCGTGGACTTGTCGGCGGTATTGGCGGCGCTGGAGAGCATGAAGTTCAGCAGGACGGCCTTTCCCTTGCCGTATTGCCGTTCGGAGTAATTGCCGGCGTTTCCGCTGAGGGCAGCCTTGAATCCGGGGATGGAGACCGGTTTGAGTTCCGGTTTCTTCGCGTCATTGAAGCCGAGCTTGCCGAAGAGCGCTTCCAGCGGATTGGACTCCCGCGTGCGGAGATGTTCGTTCATCACCGCCGGGTTGACGTCCGCGATCAGGGTGCCGCCGTTCTTCACGAAATCGAGCAGGGCGGCGCATTCCTTGTCGCTCAGGGCGGAAGCGCCGCAGAGGAAGACCGTTTTGGCTTTTTTGAGGCGGTCCGAAGTTCTGGCGGAAACGAATTCGAATCCGCGTCCGTTCCGGTAGGCGTACCGGATCAGGGGAGTCAGGCCGTCCGTCGGATTGACGCAGGCCTCATTCACCTTGCACGCGAGGTTCGAGGGATGGCTCCAGTAGAAATAGACGCCCTCGTCGGTCATCGGATTGCGGATCATGAGCTGGGCGAGACCGTTCCGGAGGCGGTCGAAATAAGGAAGATAACGCTTGACGTAATCCGCGATCGTCATGTCGCAGCCGAACGCGCTGTGATTGCTCCCGATCTGGGTGGAGAACCAGGCATTGCCGTTCACCGTTCCGCGGACAAGGTCGCCGAGGAGAGGCATCGGATATGCACCGCGTCCGCCGTGACTGCCCGGATAGCCGCCCCACCAGAGCATACGGACACGGTCGCCGCCGAAACTCCGGAGGACTTCATCCTCGACCGTATTGCTGTAAGGTCCCCAGTATTCGAGCGTCTCGATGGTTTTCTCGAGGTCGCCGGGAACGCTGCCCTCCGCGCCGACCAGCGCGCCCGGGTCATACTTGCGGATCTCGTTGGCAAGGAACGCGTGACAGTCCGCATACATGGTCTCCATGTAGGAACGATGGTCGCCCCACGCGGGATAATTGCCGGAGTCGACGGCCGTTTTCTGCGGGATGTGGGGCACCTCGCCGAAATCCTTGAAGGAAGTGCGCCAGTTATAGTTGAGCTGTTCGATCGAACCGTATTTTTTGCGGAGAAACTCGCGGAAGTACTGGAGGTCGGAAGGGCCGTAACCGCCGCTGGTGTCAACGTAGTTTTCGTCGCCGAGGTTGTAGATTGCCGGGCCGTATTTGGGAAGGTTGGTCATGCGGTATTCGATTCCGGCCTTCCAGAGTTCCTGAACCTCGGGACGATAGAAGCATTCGTCACCATCGAGTTTCTCGGCGTCCTTCATGCGCTCCTTCGGGAGGAAGAACCAGCGGTACTGGGCGACGCCGCCCGTCTTGCTCTTCTGTAAACCGATCCGCACCGTGTAGGGAACCATTTTCTGGTTCAGGATCGCCATATCGCGGGCATTGGTTCCGCCGGGCGACGGGTGGGTCAGGCCGAGAGTCCAGCCGAGACGGTCCAGCAGCTGCGGAGCGAAAAGGATTCCGTTCATGCCGGAAATCGTATCCCAGCCGAGCTGCGGATAATCATCCAGCGTACGGTTCGGGAAGAACACAAGCTGTTCTTCCATCGCGAGCGTGCGTCCGTCCGGAGCAAGGAGGGAAACCCGGACCGTCCCCGCAATGGTCGGAAGGTCCGCTTTCGCGACGGTGAAATCGGTCTTCTGCACTCCCTGTTTCAGCGGGAGATCCCTGCGGAAAAAAATGCGCCCGAAGGGGGAATCGACCAGCTCGACGCGGAGTTTGCCGTCCGCCGGAACGGGCTTCTCGAAAGAAACGCTTCCCTGGAAGGGCTTTTCGCCACGGACAACCTCGGGCGCTGCAATTCGGATGGCTCCGACAGGCGACGCTTCGGAGATTCTGCTGACGCGGTATCCGCCGTTGCGCCCGATTTCGTCCTTGTAAAGGGTTCCGGCGCTGTAAGGCGGCGTCACGATGTTGTTGAAGGAATCGCGCACACGCACGACCGGGGATTCGGGTTCGGTCTCACGTCCCGCGGCAAAGCGGGCGGACAACCCGGCCAGCGCGATCGCGTTCTCATACTGGCTGCGCCAGGTATTTCCCACGGGAATCGGTCCGGTCAGGGTCAGATAGTGGGGAATGAAGGAGGAGCCGAAGGCAAGATGAACCACGCGTCCCTTTCCGACCTTCCAGGCTTTCAGGACGGTTTTTTCATTGGGGAAAGGGAATCCGTTCAGGAAAGCGGGGGCAGGCAATTCCTCCTGGTAAAGTTTTTTATAGGGAAGTTTCCGGAACCCGATCGGCTGGACGATCAAAAGCCCCGCGCCGTCGCGCACGGCGGAAAGAATTTTGAATTGCGCATCCTCGGGAAGTTTGGTGAAATCGAAATTGCCGATGACATAGAGGTCGCGCGAGGTCTCGAGTTTCTGCGCCAGTTCGCGCTTCTTCTCGAGAACGGTCGTTCCCGCAATGGCGCTTTCATACATGTCTTCCTCGGCAAGGTTGGCATGGTTCGGCGTCAGAAGATAATCCGCCTGCAGGGGGATGCGCTGTCCGAGCTCGACGGCGCCCCGCGCCCCCGCACGCGAAAGAATGAACAGGACGCGGATCGGCTGTTTGTCCGGCTGGACGAAAAACTTGTGGTGGGGCGTGACGTATTCGTCCGTGATCTTATTGAGGAACCCGCCGTCGTGGACGGCAAGGACCGGCAGGGTCAGGAACGCGGGAAGAAAGGCGGATAGTATGTGTTTCATGGGTTCTCCCTTGGTTGACGGATCAGAGACCGACGATCGTATAGGTGGGATTGGTGGGATTCAGCGGAGTGTCACCGCGCACGAAATAGGTGTTTCCGCGATTCGCCACTCCGGCGGACGGATAAGATTCGTAGCACGGAACCTGACGTCTTTTCAATTTTTCCAGATGACCGTCGAAAAACACTCCGTTCGCCTGCCCTGAATGATTGAAGGCGGGATTGGCATTGCCCGTCGCCAAATTTCCCAACGATGTAGTGCGGCAGTCGAAGATGCCATGCCCATAGTTTTCCAGCATCAGACATCCGCGCGAAGCAAAAGGAATTCGGGACAGCGGACGATTCTTTTCGATCTCGAACCATCCGGAGGAAATGCCTTCAATCGCAACACTGTTGCTTCCATAAAGTGTTCCGACCCAGGATGCGCCGTTGAGGGCTTTGAGCTTGGCGGGCAGCAGCGTCGGACAGAGCAAGAGATTGCGGTTCCATTTATTGCCAAGATAGTTGCTCGCCAGATAGCTCTGGTAATACCACTCCTGCACACTGGCGTTCCCTCCGTAGCTCTTCCAGGGCGAAGGCAGCAGGTCTTTGTAGTCGCCGGCATACAGCAGGTGAAGGTGCGCCACCTGCCGGATCTGACTTCCGCAGTTGATGGTCCGCGCCGATTCCCGCGCCCTGTTCAGGGCCGGCAAGAGCATTCCAGCGAGGATGGCGATGATCGCGATTACAATGAGGAGTTCTATCAATGTGAAATTTTTCCGCATAAGTCCCGTCCTTTCCTTAATGATATGTTTCAGTTGAAATTCCGTTCCAGTTCGAGTTTCCATTGCAGTTTCTCCAGATTGGAGGCAAGCGCCTCCAGTTCCTGATACCGGGAAAGCGAGAAGCCGTCCGTTTTCCCTGTTTTTTGATGGTCCGCCGCCAACCGGGCGCGTTCGGAGGCAAGCGCTCCGGAAGCTCCTTCGGTCGCCTTCAGCAGGGAATCGACCCGCCGTTGCTTTTCCCCGATCATGGCGGAAAGAGGCTCCGTGCGGATTCCTTTTCCTTCATCGTAAAGAAGGATTCCGCCCAGTTCCATGCACCACGGAGGGGCGACCCGTTTCGCAAGAATTCCGCGGGTGCGTTCCGGCGAGGATTTTTCGCCCGGCGCAAGGAAGGAAAGAAAACCGAAGTTGCCGGTCGAGGCATAGTTGCCGCCGGGGGAAGAGGTGACCCCCTGGAATTTGCCCGTGCTCCAGGCGTAGCGGACATGGCAGAAGCGCCAGACGTCTCCGGGCCGGGCCGGAGCGCCCAGGTCCTCCCACGGGAAGAACGCTTCGATCGTCCAGCGGTCGGAATCGACGGAGACCGCCGAGTTCCAGCCGTTTCCGTTCCATTCATTGAGCGTGACGGCGCCGTCGATCCGCCGCATGTCGCCCTGGACGCCGCGGGCGCTGACGACGAATTTGGTGTACCCGATGGCATTGCCGCGGCAGTCGATATAAATTTCCGCGCAGTCGTCGGTCCAGAGCTGGGGATTGTCGCGGTCGGTGATGTTCCGTCGGACCTTTTCCGGCTGGGCCTCGTAGTTGGTGATCCCGAGATACAGCCCGCGCGAATCATAAAGGAAACGGCACTCGGTCCGAAGCTCGCCGGGCTTCGGATTCGGCTTGAAATACTCATAATACCGCGCATGGACCGGCGCGTTTTTCCAGCACGGATCGTCCAGTTTCCCATCAATCTTCGGCGCAGAGGCTGTGAACGCGGCATCGTCGAAGGCAACCTCGCGGAGCGTTTCCGAGGCAAAAGCGGAAACACCGCAGACCAACGTGGCAAAAAGCAGAATTCCGGCGACCTGTCTCATCGGATGGGCTCTCCTCTGTGATTATAAATTTCAGGTGTGAATTTCAGTGAACCGGGCGCATAGGAAGGAAGATTCACCAAACGTGCGATTTCCTTTCCCATTTTCCGAAGCGGAAATTCTGAATAGAAGACATTTTCCCCGGAGGGACGGCAGTTCCTCTGCAGAAGGTCGAAGAGGCCGGCAGGCCGTTCCCAGCCGGCCTCGCACGCGCTTTCATAAAGGAAAGCATCCATCGTGAGGAGCCCGTCAAACCGATGTTTCTTCTGAAGTCCGCAGAAGCCATCCCGGGAAACGATTTCCTCCCCTTCCGGCAGCATCGTGAGATTTGCCAGGGGCAATCCCGCTTCCGCAAAAGCCCGGGCAAAACCGCGGAGCATAGGCGAATCTTCTTCCAGCAGAATCTTTGCAGATGCGGCCGGATGCCGGCTTCCCCTCCGGATCAATTCTTTCATCATCCTGAAAGCGACCGTTTCCTGATCCTTTTCCCCGACCACCCAGCGCGAGAGCGTCTGTTTATGCTGTTTGGCCTGATACGTGCCGTCATGGATGAAGCCCACACGACAGCCGCTGTTCACGAGGAACGGAAAGACTTTGGCGAACCAGAACCCCATCATGACCACCCGTCCGGAGGAACGGATGTTGAACAGCTTGCTCAGGTCGATGTCCTCCGAATGATTGGTCGGGGAGATGGCGGGCGTCTCCACTTCACAGTTGAGCTCAAGCGCCGCCTCGATCACCCCGCCGAGAACTTCCGTAACGAAATGCTGTGCCACGCCGAATTCTCCCGCACAAGGCAGCAGAAATGTAATCTTGTTCCGCCGGACGGCCTCGCTCACATACGTGCCGTGCCCCCGGACACGTTTCACCAGGGATTCCTGTTCCAGGGAGTCCAGCGCCCTCCGGAGCGTGCCGCGCGATACCCCCAGCGACACGGCCAATTCCTCTTCGGCGGGCAGCAGTTCTCCGGGACGGTAGTGGCGGTTCAGGATACCTTCCCTAAGATTCCTGTAAAGATTCCGGCTTTTGATAGGACTTTTCATATTCTAAAATATACCTGCGGTTTCTTTAAGTATATTATATGACAAAAAATGATTTTGTCAAGATGCAGATGTTGAAAATCTGAATTTTTTTTCAGAACTTTCCGGAAACAGGTTCGGAAAAGGAAGTCAGGAGAAGCCGATTCCCCGGGCCGGTGCCCCGACGCGGGGAATGATTCACCGGCAGTTTTCGATGCACTTGATGATCCGTTCGTACTTTTTCAGCGTTTTTTCCGGCAGCACCCGGCCGTTCTCCCTTCCCGGATCGACACGTCCCCGGACTTGTAAATCACCGCCCGGAAGGCAGCTCATGCCGTACGCATGGATTTGACCGGGACAGTTTTATGACAGGCAAGTCCCCTTTCAAAGTCCGGGGCAGCCCGGAGATAATCAGCCGGGCTCCCTCATGGCTCATTTGAAGCGGAAGATTTCCCCGCAGGAGCCGGGCTCCGGTGAATTGTTCCGTACAGCCGGGGACCACGATTTTGCGTTCGGAATCGGGCCAGTGGACATACAGATAAACGCAGTCGTCTTTCTGGGA
Source organism: Lentisphaerae bacterium ADurb.Bin242 (assembly GCA_002069785.1). Taxonomy (GTDB): domain Bacteria; phylum Verrucomicrobiota; class Lentisphaeria; order Victivallales; family UBA1829; genus SIG94. The sequence continues at coordinate 7,846 of MWCA01000066.1, forward strand.
AGCGCATCCGTAGGTTCCCCCGGAAAGGGCGATCCGTTTTGTGCCGCGGAGAGATTCCGAATTCACTTTCATCCACTCTCCGAGGGTACGTAAAATACGGAGTTCCTGCCGGTTCAGACGTCCCCGGGCGTCAGGACCGGCATTCAAAAGCAGGTGTCCGCCCGCACTGGCAACGCCGCTCATCGCCATGAGGATTTCAAAGGGGGCCTTGTAATACGGGTCGGCGGGAAAATACCCCCAGTGACGGTTCATGGTGATGCAGCCTTCCCACAGCCGTTCCGGGTCTTCCGGAGCCCGCAGATTTTGTTCGGATGTATGAAAATCTTCCGGCAGTCCGGAACGGTCGTTGATGAGGATTCCGGGTTGAAGCGCGCGGACCATGGCGTTGAGTTCGGCGCTGCGCAGATTTTCCGCAGTCAGGGTGTCTTTCCCGGAAAAATTGCAGGAACGGTCGTACCAGAGAAGATCGATCCTGCCGTAATTGGACATCAGTTCCCGCACCTGGGTGTGAAGCCCGTCGACATAGGCCCTCCACGCGGCGGGATTTTTTTCCGGACCGTCGTTATAGGCCGTCTGACTCCAGTCGGGCGGCGAAAAGTAAAAACCGACCTTCAGGCCGTGCTTGCGGCAGGCTTTGGCAAACGGACGGACCAGATCCCGTTTCGGGCCTTGTCCGAACGCATTCCGGTGCGTGATCTCCGTCCGGAAAAGACAGAATCCGTCGTGGTGTTTGGTGGTCAGCACCATGTATTCGGCTCCGGCGTTTTTCGCCTCGACCGCCCATTGTTCCGGATCATACTTTTCCGCGGTGAATTCCGGGATGTGTCCGTCGTATTCCTCGAGGGGGATTTGTTCCTGATGCATTACCCATTCACCGCGTCCGAGTACGGAAGCTACCCCCCAGTGAATGAACATTCCGAGTCCGGCTTCCCTGAACCATTTATATTTTTCATTCATTTTTTAACTTTTCCATTTCGACCTTTGTTTGTTCGCCGCGACTTTCGCGTGGATGTATTGTTCCAAACTCGACCATGCCCCGGATCGGCTCCATCCGACTCGACATTCAAATTCGGTTGCTTTCGCCGGCCTTCGCCGGACTATCGCTTCCAAACTCCAGACGGAAGCAATAGTCCGGCGAAAACGAAAATTTTCATTTTATTTTCCCCCGAAAATCAATTTAGGATATTCGTCAAATTTATGAAAGTTCAGTTCCGTCAGATATATTCCTGAACCCTGACAGGCGTTTGCCGAATTAAGATAACGGCTTCGGAATACATTGAAACGCCATGGCGCGGTAAAATATTCCTGCGGAAATTGCGCCAGGGGAATCTCCATTTCAACATCCCATATACTTTCATCGTAAGCAATACGCGGGGTGACTTTGACCTTAAAGTTTTCCGGTTTAATCAGTTTATCCCTGTTGCCATCCCCCATATGGAGGAGCACTTGACAGGCGCCATTGCCGTTAACCACGATTTGATAATAAGAACGGCTATCCGGCGGCGCCAACATGACTTCAAAGCAATCATCGCTCCATACAGGACCTTTATCATCTTTGCAGTCGGCTTTGAGGTCTTTGAGTTTATTTTCGAAGGCAATCAATTTCAGATATAAAAATTTATTGTCATATCCCAGTTCAACAGAGCTGCCCTGGAAATCCGGGTAATCGCTTGCGCCCATGAGCGGCAGGGAAAGCATCTGTTTCCTGTCCCCGACAAATGGTATGGTCATTTGCATATTGCGCCTTGTCTGAGCCAGTCTGGTCCGTTCTTTCGCGCCTTCGGCAATGGCTTGGAATGCATTAAAGCCCTGTTCCATATAACCGATGAAATGCGTTGAGAACAATCGGACGGGTTCAGCATACTTTGTTTCCTTGACCAAATTTTCCGCATCATTCATCCCGGCCCGGTAATTCTTCATCACCTCCGGCCCGAACATGTCAGGACTGCTCCATATCTTCCAGCGGGGCACATCTTCGACGCCGATCAGGTTGCAGCGCTTTTCGATATCCGATATCACTCCCCGCATGATATCCGCGGCCGGGCCGTAGAATTTTCTGCAATAATCATCGATCAGCAGGTCGACATCCAGGTCAGGATTGTAAAGCAGCTTCATGATGATATAACGATTCAGATGTTCGAAAACATAATTGTCCGCTTCCATTTCCAGGAACATTATGCGTCCATATCCGGAAAGGTCCTTGATGAGTTTTTTATGAAAATGCGGTATTTGCATCGGGACCGCATATAGATCAATATTCCTCGTCCAGCGGGAAAGGAGGGGAGACCAGAAAGCCATGGGGGCATTGCTCATTGTTTTCCAGCTTTTGGCCAGATCAAAAACAGCCTTGTATTTTTCCGGGTTCTGGAGATAAACGCCGGAGGGGCAAATGCCTACGACAACGTTGTCCGGCAGGCGTTCCAAAGTCAAGGGCAAGGCAACATAGGAAGAGTAAGCCAGGCAGCTCACCATATGTCCGGGCCAGCGTTTCTCCACATGTTCTGCCACTCTGGCTACAAAATTCCAAACCAGCTCGGACATCTGTCCCTGCCCCCTGTTATAAGCGATTTTGCCTTTGCATTTGTCGCATTCGCAGGGTTTGTAGACGTCGTGGGGCAGCATGCTGACCATCTTGCCGTAATTGGCCGCGGGCGCCCACCCCTGGTTGCTGCTGTAGTAATGCGAAGTTAATCCACGTTCCGAGGCCGGTTTGCCGGCAAAAAAAGCATCCACATCTTTGATGGTTTCCTGATACATGCCTTCGCTGCTGTAACAAAGTTCTCCGGTGCGTCCGGTATGTCCCTCGCTTTTCAGGTCGCGTTTTCCGCGCCAAAGGGAAAAATATTCAGGATGAGTTTTTCCGAAACGTTCTTCGAACTGGTTGTTTGGCGGACGATGATTCAAGGGATAAATCATGCTTGAACCTTTCATCCTCAGCACCCATACGATATTTGCCTTGTGAGTGAACTGCAAGTCATCGAATACCTTTATCGGGTCAACCGGAGGGCCTTTGCTATAGCGTGAAAAGAGACGGCTGTCTTCCCACCAGCGGGGACTGATTCTGCGTTCCGAAAACGTGGGTTCCTCAAGCATTGAAAAAGCAGGTATCTGCAAATTCTTCTCTTCAGGGATGACCAACCCTTTGGGGCCCGGCATAAACCAGCGGACACCAAGCATTTCAATAAATTGATAAACGCCATACAAAGTGCCGCGCTCAAAAGTCCACTCGTGCGGCTCCAGTCCGGGATGGCGGCGATGGTCATCCGGTAAAGTTGCCAGTTTAAAAAGGACCTCACTTCTCGCACTGCTATCGTCTTTGCCGGCGATAAGGATTTTGTTGTCTTGCGCAATAATCTGAAACCCGTCTCGCACAATTTTTTGTACGTCAATGCCCGCTTTCCGGGCCTCCGGCGTATCTCCAAGTATTATGGCGCTGCCGCCTGCCGGGATTTCCGAAACGGTTTTGAACCTGGCTCCGGTAAGCTTATTCAGGAAAAATTCCAATTCCTGCGCGGCAAACCGCACAGGAGCCGGCGCCGTGGGCGAAATGACAATGACGGCCTGCTCTTTACCGTCTTGGGCAAGTACGATGTTCCCGGAGCCTTTTTTATATTCATGCCGCCTGTTCATCATGGAATTGATAAGATTTTTCGTGGTCTCACTGATCGGCGCATCAGTTTTATCCTTTTTCGCCTTTACGGTTTCAACCGCTTCGATGCTGTTTTCTGCCCCGAAATTGTCTGTATAAAGGCAGTACGGAGCCGTTGTATATCCAATCATTCCGAATTGAACATATTTTCCCAAATTAGGCATTAAATCAGCCGTCGCACTTTTCAAGAGCTTGCCACGCTTTCCGCCCTTTTGGCCGTTTTCCAGCTCGTAAACGCATACAGTTAAGTTTACCGGAGAGCGTTCCGTCGCGTTTTTTCTGGTCATCGTGAACTCAAAACGGTACCAGTTTTCCTGTTTGAGGCTGTTGTCGAGTTTTGTGAATAAAATATTATCTTTATATTTACCGTGTTCCAGTTCACCGCTGTTGAAATTCAGCTTATCTATCCTTAAAGAGCTTTTGTTAAGCATATCGTTATTTGCATAAACACATGCGGTATAGGAGTTGGAGCCGTCGGGCGATACCAACGCGAGAGTTACCCGGATAGCCTCTATGGGGCGGCGGGGACCGTCCACCAGGCGAAAATCCGTATAGGTACGCAAAGAACCCGCTCGGGAGACATCAAAAACGGTTATCTCCTGCCGGGTCGGACTGTAGACTCGAAACTCAAAAGGTGCGCTGGCATTTCCCCTGCGTCCTGCCCGCAGGACTTTGCCGTCCCGTTCGTCCGCGGCAACCACCCAGCGAGAGGTGTTTTCCTCGGCCGCGGGACATGTTACCCGCCATTGATTCCTGAAGTCATCGGTATTTTCATAATGTAATGTTCCGGTTTTTTCAATGACGGCCTCCGCGCTTTGGCCGGTCAGGGAGGCGACAGCACAAGCAATCGTGAACAATTGCAGGAAAAATGTTTTCATCTGGAATTTCTCCTTAAAAGGTAATAATATCATTTTTGTCGATTTTGTTTTTGTCTGCCGCGTGTCCGTCCGTGTAGAGGATATTAACAGACCTCTGATGTCTTACCCTGACACAGCAAGGAACCAATCCGTTGTATAAAGCGCTGTTGGAAGTTGCGTGCTGTAATTGAGCAAAACGGTCTGTGCTGCCGTCTACAAGACATATGGTTCTGGTGGTTTCCTTTAACTTGGTGACCTTGTAGTTCCATAAGTTCAGGTTATACGCGTAATCATTGATGCCGACATCTGTATATTGACCGCTTATGATATTATAAGGATTGGCGCCCCAAAACCCATAATGCCGCCCGTATCCTGTGCCGTTCGTTTCAGATGGACAGGCAAATGGTTTTGATAATTGAGCGGCCTTATCGTTCAATGTGCTGCTGTTGGTAAATGAAAGGCCCATGTGCGGCTTTAGCCATGATATATAATGTATATAATACGGAAGCCCGGAAATGCTTGTCCGTTCCGGAAAATAATCATTACAGGATGTTGAATAACCGTAAAACCCCAAGCCGATTTGTTTAAGATTACCTTTGCAATTGATTTGTTTTGCTTTTTCACGTGCCTGGTTCAAGACCGGAAGCAGCATTCCCGCCAGAATGGCGATGATTGAAATTACAATCAGTAATTCAATCAATGTAAATGAGATTCTCTTTTCCGTTTTCATTTTCAGTTCCCTTTCCTGATCTGTTGTTGTATTTGTGACGCAATGGCTCAATGTTCGACAAGCCGAGGAGGAAGAACGATCTTTTGTTCCTTGCATTCCCCGGTCAGCATTTCGATTCCGATTTTCACGACATTATCCGCGCACATGTCAAAAGACGGGAAATGATGTTTTTCCGAGTGGGGCGTATTGTATACCCCCAGCAGGAGAATGTCTTTCGGATAGGAAAGCCCGGCTTTTTTCAGAATCGGGAGGATGTGAAACGCGCACTGGCTGTCGCTCCACACGAACATGGCGTCCGGACGATCTTTTCTGTTGAGTTCGAAACGGAGGGTTTCCTCCAGCGGGGCGCCTCCGTGAAGACGCCAGAACAGGCTTTCGTCGAATGAAATCCCTTTCCGGGGTGCGTATTTTGCCAGGCTCTGCATCACCTGCACCTGCATGGAGTTCCACGGGCCCATGTAGGATTTCCGTTCGCTGATGGCGGGGAAGGCAAGACGTTTCACCCCTTTGGAAGCGAAATATTCCACGGCCAAACGGCCCATCTCGTCCATGTCGATCAGAACGTAGCGGCACCAGGGCATTTCCACCGGATTGTGATACCGGAACAGAAACACCGTGTTTCCGAATTTCTCCGGATTTTCCCGCAGGAAATCGTAAGGAAAATTGGTCGTCCCTTCCGCCAGAAAACCATAGGGCTGCTGCTTTGCAACGAACCGCTTCAGAAACGAGATGATTCCCGCACTGTCTTCCGTCAGGTTGGAGTCGAGGATCACCGGGAACAACCCGTGCTCCTGAAGAATCCGGTTGGCCGTCCAAGCCATTTCCCCGTAGACGTCGCCTTCGCTGACTGTGACAAGCGCCACCGCATTGCTTGCCGGAGTCGAAACTTTCTGCCGGACCAAGGTCCCTCTGCGCGGCGCCCGTTCCAGAAGTCCTTCCGCCACAAGACGGTTGAGGCCGATGGAAATGGTCCGCTGATTCATCCCGAACATTCTGGCAAGCTCGTCGTTGGTTGGAATCCGGTCGCCGCAGCGATATTTCCCGGACGCCAGCCATTCCCGCACGGTTTCCGTAACGACATCCTGTTTCAAAACGGAAGAAATCATGATTCACCCATAAATAACTTCATCTATACATTAATTATACATCAATAAAATTCCTTTTCAAGGGGGCAATGCAAAAAAAAACGTTTTTTTTCATTTCAAAGGGATGCGGTCAACGGAAGACACATCCGGCCGGAAGGAGCCGAGTGAATCCATCCGGCCGGATACGGAGAAATTCTTCTCCGCAGTTTCTCCGTCTCACTTTTCAGTCAGGCAAAGCAGAGGGAAGGCATCCGGATTCTGTCCGTTTGCGAGTCCTTCCGCAAAAGCAAGCCAGTATTTTGCCGAGGCGTTTGCGGGGTCGTTATTGTCGAATACCACGAAATTGAATCCGAGCGCGGTTCCGGCTTCAACGTTCTTCATGCCCAGCGATTCCCAGGGGATTGCCGTTTCATAGGTTGTGAAATTTCCGTTTCGGGAAATTACGCACGGATAATCGCAGGCGGTTCCGGGACGGTCTTTCGCGCCGAATCTGTAAAGAGACGGTCCATTCGCGGCAAGTCCCATGACGAAATTGTATACGCCCGGTCCGAATCCGTCCTTATGGGAAACATTCTCCGCACCGGGGTTCGGAATCAATGCGAACTGCACCGAATCGTCCATCCACATGTTGCTGTTGCTGTGCCGCTGAATATGACGCCGGTCGCGAACGCGGAACGCAAGATACAGATTTCTGGAATCCCATGCGGAAAACATTTCCGCTTCGATGTCTTTTCCGTCGCGTTTGAAAAAACCGTATTCGGGCGCAATCGTCTTTTTGGGGAACACGTTTTCCGGAGCCGTCAGTTTCACCAGGGAAACACCGTATTTTTCAGGATTTCCATCCACCTGGACTTCCTTGCATCTGGCAATCTTAAGCGGAAGCGGCGGAACTGCAAGTTCATAGGTTTTTCCGGCGGCAGAGACTTTCAAGCTCTCCTTTTCAGTTTCCGGCAATGCGACCTCGCGGGTTTCATACGGTTTGAGCACAATTTCCTGCGCGGCGGCCGCGACGGAAAGTTTTTTATCCGTCAGATTGGATGCTTTCAGGAGGAGACTTCCATTTCCGGAACGGGCAAGTTTCAGATTCAGTTCCCTGTTTCCGGAGACAACTGCCTCCGAAAATATTTTTTTTATTTGCACGGAGGAAAGTTTCCCGATGACAAAGAAAGGCGAAGAGGTGACATCGAGGGTATTTTTTCCAGCCTTGAGCGGACTTTCCACTCCCGCCAGGTCCACATGCAGAAGCTCGCACGGGGAATCGAATGTGAGTTTGCACGGTTCTCCGGAAGACCATACGGCGGCCAAATGTTCATCGTCCTTTTTAAAAATACAAACATGCATGTCTTCGGAAATTTTCGGCATTCCGCCGCGAACGGGTTCAGCAAAAGCCAGCACCCTTGCCACGGTTGCAAACGCGGCGACGGCCGGACGCGGAATATGGACAAAAGCGGCTTTCGTTCCCGGCGGGGAATACTTGTAGTCGGAACCGACACCCGGGGCAATAATCCACAGGGTGCCGTCATCGAATTCTTTTTTGTTTTTCAACGATTCCAGAAATTTCGGCCAGGGCTCGAGCGCGCCATAGTAGAAAGAATAATACTCCACGCCGCGAATCCCTTTTGCGATGATGAGGGAGCGCGCGCTGAGATCCGCAAACAGTTTCGAATTCGGCGAATCGAGCGGGTCACTGTGCTTCTGATGGTAGCCGCGCTCCGCATTGTAAACGATCCCCTGTTTGCCGAATTCCTTCTGGAGGGTCACCGATGCGCGCAAGTAGTCCGCCAAGCCTCCTTGTTCCGGCGGCGTCGGCGGCGCGTTTGTGCTCCAGTTGCCGGAATAGGCGTCTATGCACATGGCATCATGGTAATTCGAGAGGTCTTCCAGAAGAAGGCGTGAGATTTTAAAAGGCGGGTTGGAATGAAAAAAATCGCCTCCGTAAATGCCGAGCGTGGCAACCGTTGCATTCGGGTCCTTTGCCTTTACGGACTCATAATAGTTCCGCGAGGCAATGACGAAATTGGCCAATTCCAGCACATTGAAGCCGCTGGCCGTGTTCTGACGTTCCGTCATGATGCCGTCGATTTCCGCCTGGATCATCCAGATCTTGATTTTTCCGCCGAACAGCTCATAGAGTGCCGAAGCGTGATCCCTCATGTGTTGATAGGCGGAATCGGGGAAGGGATAAAGCGCCTTCGCGCCTCCACGTTCGGCAATCGCTTTCCGGTATTTCTCCCCCTGTCCGGTAGGCGAGGAATTTTTCCGCAGGAATTCGGGGCTGAGCTTCGCCACAAAATGAAAATTCCCCTTTTCGGCTTCTTCCATCAGCGCCTTGATCATAAATGTTCCGGAAAGAATTTTCTTATATTCCGCAAAGGTGCAGTTTTCCGGATAGGAAAAGAAATACGCGGGATAACCGACTTCCAGGGAACCGACACCGATTTTCCTGTAAGCTTCGAACTGACGGAAAGAAAATGTGTTGTTGTTGAATCCGAAAAACGGATCGCGTTTCGGAACCCCGGGCACAATTGCGAAACCGCATTCGGCGAGAGACTTGTCTCCTCCGGAGGCGGAAAATGCCTTGACGCGATAATAGCCGTTTTTTTCCGGCGGATGTTCGCAATTCCACCGGTATACGGAACTCTTTCCGGGAGGAAGTTCGAGTTTGAACGAGTGGAAAGGGGATTCGTTTTCTTCGCCGAAACGTTTGATCGAAGTATGAATTTCCGCCCGGAGCGGTTCTTTTCCCGGATTTTCGGCTTCCAATACGAATTCCGGCTTCTCTCCGGGCTGGATGATTCCGTCTTTTTCAGCGTAAAATGTTTTTATTTGGATCTCGGGCAAGGCAAATACGCTTCCGGAGGCAAGCAGAAACAGCAGAATTCCGAATTTCATTGCTCAGTCCTCCTGCGGATAAAGTTCCGGATTCGAGATTTCAAAACGGGAATCCTTGTCCCCGAACCCCTGGACGGCAAACTGGATTGACTTCGCTCCGGACGGAACCGGAAAGGATTTGTAATATTTGAAGCAGTCTGTTTTCTTTGCATCCGATTTGAATTGACTTTTCAAGAACCAGTCGCCGAGAATATTCACTTTTTTTCCGTCCGCGTCCTTTGCCTGTACCGAAACCCAGAGCGCCTTCAAATTGCCATAGTAACGGAATGAAAGTTCATATTTTCCCGGTTTCAATTCCGGCAGCCGCTGGGTGAATGCCGCGTGCCAGTCCCCGGCATTCTGATAAGGCTGGTTCGAGAGCGTGGTTCCGAGCCGGCTTTCCCCGCTGGGTTCTTTCACGGGGGCAATCCGATTGTTGTAGGTCCCCCATGAAGCCGGATTTCCTTTCGCATCCGTCTTCAAAAAATCAGGATTGGCAATCATATTGTCATTTGCGTCCGCGAAACAAATGGCGAGAGTCAGAAAGGCTGCCGAAAACAGTTGCTTTTTCATTTTGAGTCCTTTTGGTTTGAAAATTTATGGCAATACGGGATTTTTCACGAGTTGTCCATTCCAGGGAGCGCTTACGAAAATGACCGACCAGGAAACCTGCGGGATCCTCACATAATTGGTCGGAAAGGTCCGGACGTTTCCGGCGACGCACAGGACGCTGGTGATTTTTTTCAGGTGGCGTGAATTTTTTTCCACCGGATTTGCAAGAGTCGTCGTAAAATTCGGAAATGCGGTGAAGTGGGCATTGGCGCAATCATACGTATTGATATCCATCGCGATGAGATGCGAGCTTGGTGCGGGGATATGGTTGACTTTCATCGGCATAAAGAGAGTGAGGCCCCATCCGTTCAGTTCTTCGGGCGCGCCAAAGTGGTGATTGTATCCATAGGAGATGTAATCCTGGCCGATGAGCCTGGTTCCGTCCGCCTTTCGGCAGTTGTGCGTGTCCGACGGACACATGAACACGCTTCTCTGCCAGCTGATGTTGTTTTGATCCTTCGAATAAACATACGGAACAAGATCGGTTTGCCAGCGGATCAACGGAGAAGTAACCCGTTTCGGGAAGAAGTCCTTTGAATCGGTCAGGTACATGGCAAACCCGGTTCCAATCTGTCTCATGTTGCCGATGCATTTGATGTCGCGCGCCTTGTCCCGCGCCGAATTCAACGCGGGAAGCAGCATCCCGGCGAGGATCGCGATGATCGCAATGACGATCAGGAGTTCAATGAGTGTAAAACTACGTTCCGTTTTCATATCGAGATTTCCTTTCCAATGTTGCATTTCGGTTTTCCGGTTGAGTTGAACTCCATGATATGCGAATCGAATCGTTTATGAATGCCGTGACCAGGCACATTTCCTTCTTCATAATGCTTCCGGATCAACCCGATCGCACAAGCGCCGATCTCGTCCATCGGATCGCTGATCGTCGAAAGACGCGGATACGTGGCAAATGAAAACCTGGCATTGCCGCACCCGAGAACGGAAACGTCGTCGGGAATCTTCAAGCCGGCTTCCATCAGCCGCATTTGAATATTCATCGCAAGATGGTCGTTGACGGCGAAAACCGCGGTGGGCGCTTTCCCGGAAGTGAAAAAGCGTTTGACCGCACCCTTTTTTTTCATGACGTGTTCATCATACAGCAGGTCGGTCCTGATGATGTTTTTTTCGAGGATGGCGATTCCGGCGTCCGCAGCGGTTTTCAGAAAACCTTTCTCGCGCATATCCGACCATTCAAAGGCTTCCGGGAAAGGCATCGAATGGACTTTGCCTCCGAGGAATGCGAAGGAACGGTGTCCCAGGTTGTATAAATACTGAAATGCCTTGCATCCGCTTCCGTAATTGTCGATCTCCAGCGTATTCGCATCCTGTTCCGCAAGCCGCGGCCCGGCAATAAGCAACAGGATTCCGTGTTCCCCGAGCTTTTTTCTCAGGACTTCCGCATTGGCAATAAAAGAAAATACGGTGAGAGCGACCAGGCGCTGCCGGATACAGAAATCGACGATTTCCGAAGTTTGGGTCAACGCATTGAAATACATGGGTTTGATCAGATGGCCGAATTCCGAAGACCCGTCGAGCAGAGCCATCAGAAGCTTGGAACAATATTCATTGTTTCCGTTTCCAAGAAAGCCGCTTGCATTGATCCGTCCCGTGGAAATGGCTGCGGCCATGTCGTCGCGCCGGTATCCCATTTTCAGGGCGGCGGCATGAACTTTCCGGCGTGTTTCTTCCGCATATTTTTCGGCTTGCTTTCCTCCATGGAGAATCCTCGAGATGGATCCTTTGTCCATATTCAGCAATTTTGCTATGTCGGAAAGTCTGACCTTCATGTCGAACTCCTTTTTCTGGAATAATGCAACCGGTTGCCTTTCTTTTTTATTTTATATCGGTTTCGGTACTTTGTCAAGGTGTCTTACATGTTTTTTTGCATTTTTTCTTTAAAATCATTATTTTTTCAAAAAGAGGGTTGCAAAATCAAAAAACCAGATTATAATTAAAAATAAGCTTTTCAAAAAGCATTTTTTTTCAAATCCGTTTCACAAGCGCTTGTGAAACAAAAAAGAGGCTTTCCAATGGTGACGCTGAAGGATATTGCGGAAAAAACAGGTTTTTCTCTTTCGGTGGTTTCCCGCGCGTTGAACCCGAAGCCGGACCAGAAAGTGGCGGACGCCACCAAGGAAAAAATTGAAGCGGCGATGCGGGCGCTGAACTACCGGCGGAATCATGCCGCTTCCCAGCTGGCGCGCGGACGCAGCGCGGCGGTCGGCGTTTTCCTGCCGAACTACGGATATTCCCTGATCGCCGATCTGGTGATCGGCATTTCCGAAGAAGCGGCGGCGAACGATTTCCAATGCAATTTTTATTTCGGTCTGGACAGCCGGGACTATCTTCAGTTCATTCATTCCGCCAAAGATACAGCCGGGTCCGGAATCATTTCCTATCAGGTGCACAACGACTTTTTCGAGGAAGGCGCGGGCGCCGCGATCGAAGAATATGGCCGTCAGGGCGGAAAAATCTTGCTTTTGAACTCGCCGAAACGGGCCGGGGCGTATTATTCATCCATGGGCATCGATAACTATGGCGCCGGGCGCATGGTGGCGGAATATCTTTGTTCGAAGGACTGTCAGCGGTTTTGCGTCCTGACGCCGTCTCCCTCCTGGCAGATGGAACAGCGCCTGGCAGGATTTTCCGATTTTCTCCGGGAAAAGGGGATTGAAACGAAAGTCTATGTGATCCAGTCCGCATGGTTTCATCAATATGGAAACATCGACCTGGCCGAACTGACCCGCGGCAACTGCCGGACAGGCATTTTTGCCTTGAACGACTATCTGGCGATGGATACCATCCGTGTTTTCGGGAAAGCGGGATGGACGGAAAAAATCGGACAGGACTTCCTGATCGTCGGACATGACAATATTCCGGGGTGCCAGTATACTTTGCCCGCATTGACCACGGTGGAGCAATCGTTCCGTGAACTGGGACGCTCCAGCATGAAAAAACTGTTGTGGATGATGACCGGTTCCGGCCCGAAAACCTCGAAATTGCCGAAGCCGAAACTGATCCTCCGGGAAAGCGCGTAAAACATCGGGAAAGGTTCTGATTATGAAGTTCAAAGACCGGTTATGGATTTGGGGACAGAATGCAGGAAGCCATCATCGGGTTCCAGGCTTTCGCCTGCCGGGCGTGAACCGGATGGAATCGCGGGAAGGATGCGAATATCTCGGGATTCCAAACTGCTGCCGGGTGGTCCTCCCGGCCGGGCCCGAACCGCCGTTCGACCGCGAGAGCGAAAAACTGGCGTCTCTGCGGAGTGTGGTGTGGTCCGCGGTCGGTGCGTGCGGGGTCTCCCGCAACGACCGCGACGGCAGCGACCTGGACGAAGTTCTGCGGCAGGCGGAGTTGTTCCCGAATGTCTCCGGAGCGGTTCTGGACGATTTCTTCGCCTCGTCCGAGACTCTCGCCTCCGGCGGCCCGCTGGTCCGGCATTCGCTGGAAAGTTTGAAAACCATGCGCGACCGGCTCCATTCGTTTCCGAAGAGGAAACTGGATCTCTGGCTGGTCTGGTACGACTATCAGCTGGACTATCCGGTGGAAGATTATGTGGACTGCTGCGATGTCATCACTCATTGGACCTGGAACGCTTCGGAACTGCCGCGCCTGGAAAAGAATCTGGCGAAAGCGAGGGAGCTTGCGCCGGGAAAGCGCTGCTTTGCCGGAGTTTATATGTGGGACTACGGGGCGGGAAAACCCATGACCGTGGAAGAAATGCGCCATCAATGCGGCATCTGCTGCGACTGGATTCGCGCGGGGAAGCTGGACGGGATGATTTTCTGTTCCAACTGTATCGCGGATCTGGGGCTGGAAGCGGTCGAATGGGCGAAAAAATGGATTCATGAAAAAGCGGAGGAGGATTTTTGACATGCGGCCGGAAACAGATTTTATTCATAGAAAATTCAAAAACGAAAATGGAGGAAGGAATATGAAATCCACTCGGACGAACAATGCAGGATTCACATTGATCGAGTTACTGGTTGTGATTTCGATCATTGCGATTTTAGCCGCCATGCTGCTGCCGGCGCTTGCCAACGCCCGCAACAGGGCGCGCGCCGTCAACTGCGTGGGAAACATGAAACAACTGGGGCTGGCGCAGTTCGGCTATCTGAACGACTACAGGGAAATCTTTCAGGCGCTGGACTACGGAGGAAGCAATCTCTGGCCGTGGACGGCGGCGCTGTATCCGTACTATATGTCGGGCCGCAATCCGGTCATGCAGTACGGCGTTTACATTCTGGAACGGGGAAAAACCCCGCTGCAATGTCCTACGCAAATCGACTGGACCCGGGCCGCGATATACGCTTCCTACGGATACAATCACACCGCGCTGGGCCGTTCCAATTACACAGCCTACAATTTTTACGGGACGATGGTGTATTATCCCGCAAAAATGAGTCAGCTTTTCATTTCCAGCCAGCAGGTGGTTTTCACCGAAACCTGGTTCGATTCGAGCACGGCGGCCTATCGTGCGCTCGGGCACTACAGCCTGGAACAGTCCCGTTTGTGTTTCCGCCATTCCCGCCGGGCCAACACCCTGTATGCCGACGGACATGTGGAGCCGGAGGACCAGACGCGTCTCTGGATGACCGATTCCCGCTACTATCCGCTCAACGGCACCCGCGACAAGCGCCCGATGACTTTCCGCGCCGCCGACAACTGGGCCGTCCAATACGGCTATGCGCCCTATTTATGAGCGGGCGGACCGTGTTTCTTTTGAAAGAAAGGGAAAGAAAGGATTTTGAAAAATGAGAACTGCATTGGGACTTTTCTGTCTGGCTTTTTGCACGGCGGCCGGAGACATCGATCTGTTGAAAATCGAAGCCGGGCGACCCGTGGAATCTTTTTCCGGCTTTTACCCGCTGGGAGCGATGCTCAACCCGTATCGCGGCGGATATATGTGGAGCATTCCGGAAGGGAGCGGTTCCAGCGTGGTAAAATTGAGCCCGGTCCGGGTGAAGCCCCTGACCCGGTATTCCCTGGAATGGAAGCTGGAGCCGGCGCAGTTCATGAAGATTCTGGTGCAGACCCGTTTCCCGCCCGCGACGCCCGCGCTTCATCTGCTGACGTTTGAAAACAGCTCGGCGTACATGAACTTGCAAAAGGAGCTGATCACGCCCGCCGGAGCGGATAAAATGGAGCTTGAAATCGTCCTTTTCGGGATTTCGCTCAAACCGAAAATGAACATCGGATTCATGTCGTCCATGATCCTGCGCGAAATCGGGCCGGTCGAATTGAATCCGGCGCTGGAAAAATGGTACGGGAAAAACCTGCTTCCGGTCGCTGATTTTGAGAAATTCGAGGTCGGCGAAAAAAATCGGACCGCTCTGGGAATGATGCCGTTCGGGGGAAAACCCTTTTCCGCCAAGGTCGTGAAACACGACGGGCGCAACGTGCTCCGGGTCAACTACACTCCCGGCGACTTCCAGTATGTGACCTGGTTCACGTCGGAACTTCCGCTGTATGGTTCCGCCGCGACCCTCCGGTGCCGGATTCGCGGCAAGGGACGTGTCCAGCTCATGGTCTGGTGGAACCGTCCGAATTTCCACACGATTTTCAAGCATTTCGGCTTCTTTGAACTCACCGACGAGTGGAAAGAATATCAAATCGGCATCGGATGCGACGATCCGCTGACCCAGAAGGCGGCGGCCGCCGTCGCCTGCCGCGACAACCCGGCGGAGTTCGAGATTTCCGATATCAGCCTCGTTTTCGACAAGCCTCAATCCATTCCCAATAAAACAGGAGAAAAAAAATGAAACACTCCCGGCTCACTCTTCTTGCCGTTTCGCTGGCGGCACCCGTCCTGGGCGACAACCTCCTCCGCGACGGCGACGCCGAGGGGGCGAACCCCTGGACTCCGGCGGTTGTCACGATCGTGAAGAATGACAAACACGGCGGCACGGCGGCGTTCAGCCTCCAGAAACCGGCTGTCACAGTCAAATCCGCATTGATTCCGGTCGATCCCTCCAAAAAATACAGGATGTCGGGCTTTTTGAAGTCCGCCGATCCCAAAAATCTGAGTACGACCTGTTTCGGGCTGGCCATGTTCGACGGCAATAAAAAGCTGATTCAGAAAACGAATGTAAGCCCGATTCAAGGGACCGAAACCGAACTGGCCGCGCCCGCCGCCAAAGGAGCCATGGAGATTCTGGTCAAGGACGCCTCCCAGTGGAACAAGCGGCGCAGCGTGCGCACACAAGTCGCCTTTCATGTGAAGCCCGGATACGCCGATCTTCCGAACTTCGACGTCACCAGCCTTCTTTCCCGCGTGAAAAAGACTCCCGACGGGACCGCATGGGAAGTCAAGTTCGACCGTCCGCTGCTGAAAGATTATCCGGCCGGGACGCCGGTCCGGCAGCATACGTACGGCGCCTCGCTGGACTGCTGCCTCGCCTATCGCCCCGTTCCCGCCGTCTGGACCCGCTATTCCGCGGAAATCGGCGGACAGGTTCCGGTGGGCGCCCCGGACCAACAATTCTGGAACGGCGCCCGATATGCGGCGGTCTACCTGATGGCGGACGCTTCGCGCAAGGGGGCGGAACTGCTTTTCGACGATATCGTTTTTGAAGAAATAAAATAAAGGGGTTCCCATGAACAGCAAACGATTCCTGATTTTCAGCTGCGCGTTCTTTTTCGGGTTCGCGGCCGGTGCGGATGACAAGCCCGAATGGGCGGAAAATTCACTCGGAAAAGAGGCGCTCACGCCGGACTACATCGATCCCGGCCATGCGCCGATCCAAGTCAGCGGCGACACGGTGACCAGCGGTTTCAAAAAGATGGCGCTGGATAAGTTCGGCTTGCCGAAAATGAGTTCGTGGAAAGAGTTCCGGATTCTCCAATATCCGGTGCGCCTGGTGTTTGAGGACGACCGGGCGCAAGTCCGTTTCCGCGAAGGAAAATTTTCTCTGGAAAAGGTCGGAAAAAACGCCGCCCGCGGCCATGCCGTTTTCGAGGCGGCGGGAATGCGGTTTGAAGTGACCAGCCGGTTCGACTTCGACTTCACCATCCGGTATAAGATGACGGTCTCGCCGCTCAAGGGAACCGTGACGGTCAAAAAGCTTTCCCTCGTGTTCCCGATGAATACTCCGCACGATGAGGAAAAACTGGTGATGTATTATGCCGAGGGGCCGGACCGTCCGGAGTCCGGGCTGGAAGCCCAGAAACGGCGGGTTCATCTTACGATCAAGGGAGGCGACTACCGCGCGGTCGAACCCGGTTTCTGTTCGCTTTTCTGGATCGGTACCACATACTACGGGATGTCGTGGAACTTCGAATCGGCGAAGAACTGGTTTCCGGTCAAGGGCAGCGAAATGACCTACGATCCCGGCACCGGCAACTTTACGCTGAACCTGATCCAGAAAAGCACGCCGGTGTCCAAACCATTGTCCTATGAATTTTTCCTGACGCCGACCCCGGTCAAAACCATGCCGGAAAACTGGCGCACCTGGAACTACGCCTGGCGCGGCACCCCGACGCAGACCTTCGACCGCACGCTGTTCAACCAGCTGATTTACTGGTCGAGCACGTTCCGGATCGACGGCGGCGATTTCAACAATCTCTGGGCGCGAGATATGGAGCAGCTCAAGGAGGTCGCCGCCTCGGACAAGGGCATGCACAAAGCCGCGTATTTCATTCCGCAGCTGATCACCAGCCAGATTGCACAGGAGGACGAGGACGGCAATGTGTTTGTCCTGCGCGATTCCTGGCTGGAAGAGTTTTGCCGGAAATATCACCGCGCTCCCGGAATGAAGGGGAAAAAGCTGGATCTGCCGGAGGATGCCGTGATCTTCAAAACCATGGCCGAGCATCAACAGAAACTGGGTAAAAATTATTTCCGGAAACACAAATGCACAGCCCAGTCGACCACCTGGGACGTTGTCTTCGCGCCGCCGATCGCCGATCACATGGTGTATGCCCTCAACGAATTCGTCAAGATCGGCGTGGGCGGAATCTATTATGACGGCATCAATCCCCAGCAGAATTATTCCGACTGGGCCGCGTGGACCGATCCGGACGGCGTCAAGCGTCCGTATTTCCATTTCGAATGGCAGCGCGAGCTTCTCAAGCGGATGCGCGCGGTGGTGAAGAAAGCCGATCCGGACGAGGTGATCGTGGCGCACCAGTCGGGCACGCGCCCCGCCTCGACGCTTTCGCTCTGCGACGCCATTATTCCCGGGGAAACTTTCTTCTACTGGTATCACGAGCCGGAAAAACGCGACGCGTCCCAGAACGGGGATTTTTATTACGCCCATATTGTCGGCGACATCGACAACCTGAAGGGGGAATTCTTTTACCGCCAGTGGGGTGTTCCCCATATCCTTCTCCCGGAGATACGCGGCCGCAACGGACGCGTCTTTCCGAACGCCGCCCGCGGCACCCGGACGATGCTTGCCCATACGCTCCATTTCGACATGCTTTATTTTCCGACCATGTGCGATGTGAATGAAATATATAAGATTTACCGCATCCGCAACGAATTCGGCATGGCCGGCGTGGAGTTCGTCCCCTACTGGGAAAATAAGCGGTTCCGTACGGACAACAAGAACATCAAGGCAAGCTTCTACAAAAAAGGCAGTCGTTGCATGCTGATCGTTTCCAATCTTCAGTTCAGCGACGCCGAGTTCAAAATCACCCTCCCGAAAGGAATTTCCAAGGTTCGAGAGATGCAGCGCAAAGCAATGCTTCCGGTGAAAGACGGCAAGTTCGGCGACAAACTCCTTGCGTATGATTTCGCCATTTATGAAATCGGAGAATAACTATGAAAAAATCACTTTTTTTCCTTCTCCTCGCCGCGGCGGGAGCCGGATGGAGCGCCGAAAAGGCGGAGAAACCGGTCTGGGCCGACAACAAACTCGGCTATGAGGCGCTCGGCCCCGACTACATCGATCCCGACCACGCTCCGCTTCTGGTCTCCGGCGACACCGTGATGAGCGGCAATAAAAAGATGTCGCTTGATCAATTCGGATTGCCGCGGATCAGTTCCTGGCGCGACTATTCGATTCTTCGCGCTCCGGCCTGCCTGAAACTGGATTCCGCCGTGCTCCGGCCCGGCCGGTTCACGCTGGAAAAAGTCGGAAAGAATTCCGCCCGGGGAAATGCGGTTTTCGAGGCAAACGGACTGCGGTTTGAAGTCACTTCAACGTTCGATTTCGACTTCACGATCCGCTACACGATTACTGTAACGCCCCTGAAAGAAGCGGTCCCGGTGAAACATCTGGCGCTTGTCTTTCCGATGAACACGAATGCGCAGACGGAAAAGTTGGTCATGTATTACACCGAAGGTCCGGACCGCCTGGAGTCCGGGCTGGAAGCCCAGAAACGGCGTGTCCACCTCACCCTGAAAGGCGGCGACGCCCGGAAGATCGAACCCGGATTCTGCTCGATTTTCTGGGTCGGGACCACTTATTACGGGATGTCGTGGAACTTCGAGTCCGCGAAAAACTGGCTGACTGTCAAGGGAAGCGAACTGACATACGATCCGGTTTCCGGCGACTTTGTCATGAATTGGATCAACAAGCCCGTGAAGATCAGTCAAAAACTGACTTATGAATTCTTCCTGACCCCGACTCCGGTCAGGAACATGCCGAAAAACTGGCGCGCCTGGAATTACAACTGGCGCGGCACTCCGACGCAGACCTTCGACCGCACGCTGTTCAACCAGCTGATTTACTGGTCGAGCATCTGGCGCGGATTCAGCTACAATCCGCTCGGAATCCGCAACCCGGAGGAGGTCCGGAAAGCCGCGGCCATGGACAAAGGCATGAACAAGGCCAACTACTATATCCCGCAGCTCAATACGACTACCGAAGTGTTCGAGGACGACGAAGGAAACGTGTTCGTTCTGGAAGACAAATATCTCGAAAAGCTTTGCGGGAAATACATCCGCTGGTCCGGGCCTCCGCCGAAAAAGCCGGAGATTCCCTCCGACGCCGTCTACTTCAAATCCGTGGAGGAGCGCAACCGCAAGATCGGGCCGCAGATCACCCCGAACAAGAAATATACAGCCCGCGGCCGCACCTGGGATGTAGTTTATGCGCCGCCGCTGGCCGACCACATGGTCTATGCCCTGAATGAGTTCATCCAGCTCGGTGTGGGCGGCATTTACTACGACGGCATCAATCCGCAGCATACCTATGCCGCGTGGGCCGCGTGGACCGATTCCGACGGCGACAAGCGTCCGGTCTTCCACTTCGAATGGCAGCGCGAGCTCCTCAAGCGCATGCGGTATCTGGTCAAGAAGAACGACCGGAACGAAATGGTCACTGCGCACCAGTCGGGGACGCGTCCCGCGTCGACGCTGTCCCTCTGCGATGCGATCCTTCCGGGCGAAACCTTCCACTATACCTATCACGAGCCGGAAAAACGCGATGCTTCTCCCACCGGCGAGTTTTTTTACGCCCATATCGTCGGGGACATCGACACTCTGAAGGGCGAGTTTTTCCATCGTCAATGGGGTGTTCCGCACATTCTCATTCCGGAGGTCGCCAGCTGTATCCGCAAGCCCGGTCCCAACAAGGTCACCCGGGGAACCCGAACCATGCTGTCGTATACGCTTCATTTCGACATGCTCTATCATCCGACCATGTGCGATGTGAACGAGATTTACAAGCTCTACCGCATCCGCAATGAATACGGCATGGCCGACACCCTTCAGGAGATGGTCGAATTCGTTCCCTACTGGGAAAATACCGCCTTCGTTTCCGGCAATCCGAACATCAAGGTGAGTTATTACGACAAAATCAAGGAGCAGGAGTTGTACACCAGTTATGACATTTCCAAGAAATATCTGGTGATCGCATCCAACCTCCAGTTCAACGATTCGGACCTGAAAATCTCCCTCCCGAAAGAGATGAAGAAGGTCAAGGTCCGCGAGATGCAAACGAAGAAAGAAATTCCCCTCAAAAATAATCAAATCGAATATCGGCTGATCGCGTATGACTTCGCCGTTTTCGAAGTCACCGGCGAACTCGACGAAAAACGCGGCACCTGGTGATTTTTCACGGAAAGGATGAAAATGAGTCTCAAAAAAATAACCGGCACGTTTGTGGACGGCGTCGCTTCGGACATCCCCAGCAACAACTGGACCGCGGAGGACTGGAAAACCGAATTCGACAATTTCAAGTCCCTCGGCATCGATACGGTCATCATTATCCGTGTCGGATTCCGCGACAGCGCCATGTACCGTTCCGAAGTCATGAAAACCTCTTTGTATGAAGACCCCGACCTGATCGAAATCATGCTCCGGGAGGCCGGACGCACGGGGATTTCCCTTTACATCGGTATGTTCGACACCATGAACTACTGGCCACGAAACGACTGGCAGAATGAAGTCGCGGTCAACCGCGAACTCATTTTCGAACTCCGCGAACGCTACAGCGCATTTCCCGCCTTCAAAGGCTGGTATATGAGCCACGAGGGAAGCCTCCACACCCATCCGAACCAGATATGGAAACCGTTGTGCGAAACCATCCGTTCGTTCGACAAGACCCGCCCGATCATCGTTTCCCCCCGGTATCACGGGAAGAAATGCGACGCCAATTGGCCGGTTCCCCCGGAGGTGCATGCGCGGCATTTCGATTACCTGCTGGGCGAAATGGAGGGCCTGATCGGCGCGTATGCCTTCATGGACGGACATGTGGATTTCCGCGATCTGGAATCCTATGTGAAGGCCACATACGATGTTTTCAGGAAACACGGCATTTCTTACTGGTCGAACCTGGAAACCTTTGATCGTGACATGCCGTGGAAATTTCCGCCGATCGAATGGAGCAAGCTCCGCTTCAAGCTGGAAACCGTGCAGCCGTATGTGGAGAAGATCATCACCTTCGAAGCGCCGCATTTCCTGAGTCCGAATTCTCTCTTCCCGTCCGCGAGAAAATTGTACGAACGTTACAAACGTTACCTGACGGAGAAGCCGGCGCTCGAAGAGTGACCGGGAAAATACCCGCCGGAAGTTTTGCCGTCAGCGTGACAAAAGAATCCGGGAGAAACGTTTGGAAACACGAACCGGTTTATCATTTCACTAGAATTGACAATTTCCCGCATGGATGGCATTGTTTCCTGTGCGATGCCAAATTGGGAGAGGCGTTTGTGGTGATCGCCTCTCCTCTTTTTTTGCCTACGCTCAAAATGCATAAAAAATGCTTTAATGGCGAGACTGTTCGCGGGCGAATTTGAGTATAGTCAGCGGTTACGCATTTTGACGCACAAAAGAAAAATCCAGTAACTATAATTTATTGTAACACACTGGATTTGAGATAGATAAAGATGGTCGTCCAAACTCCGATCTTTCTAATTTTTCAGCAGAGATTGCCGCAAGCGGAACAACTCACGCGCCAGAACCTCATTTTGAACTCCCCCAAGCTGGTTCGACTGCGACGCTCAAAGCTGTCGTTCTGACGAAGATGACCACGAGGAAATGTCACAGTACAAATACCGTGCCATTCGCAATCAAATGACCCTTGCCCATCTGACTTTGAGCTTGACTGCGGTTGCTGCAGCATTGGTTCTTACGCAAAAGGACAAAATCCGCTGCTACAAGACCTTCGCTGGCGCCGCTTAACGTCATCTGTCATAAAACTGAATTTTCAAACAACTCGCATTCTTGCCGATGCGTGGGCACTTACGCCCAAATTTTCAATTTTTCTGAGAAAATTATTCATTCACTACAGATCTTCTCGTTCTTTCAATTGCCCGGTCGCAGACCGGAACTTTCAACTGGCGGGCGAAATCTCGCATTTCGCACGACTCACTGAATTACTTTACGGCGGACGCTTCGCCGTCATTGGTGTCCAGAACAAAACGATATTCCCGACCGCACCGGATCAGGACCTCTTTCTGTCCCCGTTTGAGAATCTTCATATCGACTTCGAGATGACCGAAGCCGCTGAATTCGTAAAGGAAGTCGAACGACTGAAGCAACTGGCGTTTGGCCCGCTCCAATTCCGACGTCCCGGAATGGTTGTCCTGCTGCATGATAAGACCTGTCTAAGCGGATTCATGGATGACATGCCGCCTCCCCGTCACGGCAAAAGCCGGACGAAAAGACGCCTGCGCAATGAATCAGCAGACTGGTGGAGGGCGGGGGCAAGGGGTAGAAGCACGGTCCTCGCGGGCGGATCACAGGTCCGCACCGGGTGAACCTCCGGCACAAGCACCGGAACAGGAACGACAATGTCGGTCGAAACCGGCAGGGTGGAAACGATCAAACCGCTGCAAACCGGGCAGAAACACCCGGCTTTCAACGCCGAATGGCCGGTGCCGTAAGACGAGGCGTAAACTGATTTCGCCTCGTCATCCGCCTCCGGAGAGGACATCTGACAAAGCTCCCCCGCCGTTTCGCCGCAGCAGTCATGCAGCAACGAATGGAACATCTCGACGGACGCGAACATCAGCGCCGTCAGCAGCATGGTGATGCGAAAAATGTTACCGGTTCGATTCATTTGGCAGTCGTTACACGAGTTCCTGAAGTTGGTTTCCATATAGTATACCACATCGACCGCCCATTGTCAATTAGTCGATGCTAATTTTCTCCGAAAAAATATCCCCAGGCCCAAAAAACAGGAAAAATCCGCCAAATTCATCCGGCTCGTCCTTGAATTGTATCACTTTCGATATTATTATATAACAATGACTCGTGCGAAATAAGAGAAAAACGTTGATTCGGCGACGAGCCGGAACCTGATTTGCGGCGGAAACGCTGAGAAAATTTTGTTTGGCGGTAAAAACGGCCCGAAA
>MWCA01000067.1 GCA_002069785.1 Lentisphaerae bacterium ADurb.Bin242
AAAATCTGCTCGTCGGGGGCGCGGTCGCACGGCATCCCCGACCAGTTCACCAAGGAACGAAACCAATGAAAACTGTGAAAATCTTCGCCTACGGAACCTTGAAGAAAGGCTTCCGCAACCACGCCCGCTTCTGCGGCAACGCGATCAGCATCGGACCGGCCACGGTCAACGGTAAACTCTACGACACCGGCTGGGGATTCCCGGCCATGCAGCTGTCCGACAAGCCCGACGACATCGTCCACGGCGAAATCATCACCATCCCGGAAGCCGATCTCCCCGCCATCGACCGTCTCGAAGGAATCCCCCGCCTTTACCAACGCGTCGAAGCCATAGCCGTGAGCGAGGCAGGAACAGAATCCACCGCATATTGCTATGTCATGGAACATCTGCCGCCAGGCGCAATCCGAAGAGAGGGCTGGCAGGAAATGCGCGTCCCCAAAAAGCCGCTAACGAACGTAAAAGTTCCCCTCACGGGCGAGGACGGCAACGCCTTCGCCATCATTGGTCGAGTGCGAACGGCTCTGCGGCGTGCCGGATACGAGCCGGAACTGATTGAGGAGTTCACGCGAGATGCCATGTCAGGCGATTACGACCATCTCATTCAAACCGTTCAGGAGTATGTCGATGCCGAGTAAAAAACTTCCGGCTAAATTGTAATAAGCAGCTGGCTATCAGCTCTTTATAGTGCCATTATACACGTGTCGCCAGCATGGTGATAGGCACACCGGAGACCGAAGGCACCGCCACCCCGCCCACACCCGCGCCGACCGGGGCTGAGAAATCAGCAAAGTCGGCTTTTTTGTAATATAATGTTTGATTTGGCTGATACTTCATTTGACTTGTTTGCGACATTGTGCTCTATTATATCATATCAGGGGGAATCAAAGCTCCGGCGAAATATATCGATAGAAAAAGGTTTCGGCAATGGAAACAAGTTATAAGAAACTTTGGAAGCAACTTATTGACCGGGACATGACCAAAACCGAGTTGCGCATGCGTTCCGGTATTAGCACAATGGCCTTGGCGAAGCTTGGCAAGGGTGAGAATGTCTCCATCGAAGTTCTGAAAAAAATATGCGCCACGCTGGAATGCGATATTGGTGACATTATGGAGATGATCTCCGGTGATAAAGAAAGCGATGCGAGGAATGGATTCGACAAATGATTTCCTACATTCAGCAATTTTCCAAGCATTGGACCAATTTTCATGAAAATGCCGAAAAACCTTGTACGTTTCACCGTTGCGAGATCACCGCTTTCGCGGTAATAATCCTCGAGTATTTTGAACAGGAAGAAATTCGTAGCGGGCAGAATGTTCGACGGCTTGGATTCGTTCCGGGCTGTCGGCGCGACGCCGGGACACCACCCGCTCGGATACTGCTGGGAAAAGGCCAGATCGAAGGCCCGGCGGTGAACAGCGGCGGCGCCGAACAACGTCAGGCTCGTCAGATTCTCCACCACCAGATCATTCACCCAGAACGCGTGTTCACGCCAGGGACAGTCCTCGAAAACATCCGTTGTACAGAGTTCGAGCGTTTCCCGGCAGATGTCCCAGATGCGGTCAAGAACAGGATCGCTACAGTGGAAGCGGGCGGCGGCCCGATAGGGAAAGCGGCAGTCGTGGTAAACGATCTTCCGGATATAAACCGGTCCCGTCATATTTCGGAAGGAGAGCTGAACAAGGCTGGCGCCGTGCTCAAGAAAATAATTACCCACAGAATTAAGGCCGTCGCGCAGATAATATGTATCCGTGAAAAAATACATCTCCTTGTAGCCGGTTGCGCGAAAACTGGCGCGGACACGTCCATGCCAGAGGTCTTCGCCGTAGGTAATATCCAGACGCGTCCCGGCTGCGGCTTCGATTTCAACCTCGAGATATCCGGTGCATTCCCGGCCGAAGTCAAAAATCAGAGTCGCCCCGCCCTCTCCGGGCAGAAGGGTGTATTGATCTTCACCGGAACGGACGACCCGGTCCGTATTGTCATGCCAGACCTCCCGGTTCAGCACATCGCCGATATCCTCCCCTTCCGGTACATCCTCCGGCACGGTTTCTGCGGCAATCAGCAGCTCTGGCGTAAAATCGGTTTCGCGCAGAGGCGGAATCCCACGCGGCGACAAACGCTTTGCATTCAACGCGGCATTGTGAAAAACAATCGCATCGGCCCATGTGCCGGTTCCCGTGCCGTCGAGCCAGCCCCGATCTTCCTTCCGGAGGTCATACTCGATCTTGTATCCGTGCTGAAGCGTAAAATTGTGTTCCGTATGGATCCAGCCCGGCGTCGGCCGTATTTTCCAGTCCGTGCCGGTCGCCAGTACTCCCGGCAGTTCGGCGATGAAAGCACACCCGGCCGGATGGGAATTGAAGCTCTGTGTAGAGTTCATCGACTGTACAACCACTCCGATGCGGTTGTCTCCCTTTCGTAACAGCCCTGATATGTCATAGGCGTCAAAGTAATTGACCGAACAAGTGCCTCGGACCGGTCCATTTCCGACAAAAAATCCATTGATGAAAAGCCGGTAATAGCTCTCCGCGGCAATCCTCAAAATCGCTTTTTCCGGACCGGGTTCATACTGGAAACCCCGGGTCCCCTGCATGCAGAAGTTCGGACGGACGGCCTCCGGCAGCGAAATCCACACGGCGGAAAATGAAAACGGGTCATAAAAATTGCAGAGCAGGGAACTCATATTTCTCCTTTCAATCCATTTCATTCCTCGTGAAAATAGTCTTTTTGTGTATTGACTATTCTCTGTTTCCTGAATATATTATATAGGAAAATCAAGGACTTTCAATAAGAAGCATATTCGTTTTATATTCGGATTATTAGATTATGGAACAAAAAGAACTGATTCTGGATATTCTGACGTGCATTGCCACGGATTTTGAGCTTCACAGTTTCTACAATCCGGACGGGCTGGCCCCTTATCATGCTCCCAGCGTGGTCATTCTGCCGTATGATCGTCTGCTCTTCATCCTCGACGGCGTCAAGGTCGAGCCGATGAGCCTGAACGGCAAACTCCGGGATGTCCGGCTGACGCGGGGCGATTATTACCTGATCCGGAAAAACATCTGGGAATGCGCCGCCCGGGTTGAGCGGCACGAACTGTTCTACATCATGATCCGGGGCAGTTACCTGCGGCTTGCCCGGCATACGATGGAAGTGCCCGGCATGCCCTGGGGCGATGCCGACTATTATCATACCTCCATGATGTCCGATTCCATCGGCGAGGCGTTTTCTCTACTGAAAACGGTGGTGAATCCGGAATACGCGGCGGTAATCGTTCGCCTGATTGCAAAAATGGTGATCGAGGAAGTCAACAGACCGCTTTCTGGCCTGATGAAAGCCCAGATGACTTTCGAAGATCTCCGCAATCATGTTGAACTGCATTTCACCGAATCGCTGAGCAGGGAATCGGTTGCCGGATATTTCGGCCTCAGTCATTCCTATGTCTCACAGATTTTTCGGAAATTCACGGGACATTCCTTTCAGGATTATGTTACGGATTGCCGCCTCAACAAGGCAAAATATCTGCTGACCTATACACAACAGCCCATCAAGGAGATCGCGGAAGCCTGTGGATTTCCGAATAATGTTTATTTTGTCCGTCGTTTCCGGGAATGCGTGGGACTTCCCCCCGGCCGTTACCGCATTCACCGGAAATCCAAAACTTCCGTTGAATGAATGCCTCATTTCTCCGAGAATATAAAACCGGTGGGGAGCGTAATGGCGCTTTATGCGGCTCATATCGGGCGCGATGCGGTCCATGTTTCCGCTCCTAATGGGATCGACGCTGCCGCCAGCCGGACGGAAGACAAGCTTTTTCTGCATCTAGTCAACCTGGATCGTACCGCTGCGAAAAGAACGCATTTTCAAATCCCCGGATTTTCGGAAACGCCGGAACGTATTCTGGAAATCTCCGCGGCGTCGGAAACAGAGATCACCGAAATGACTCCCGAGCTTTTCGCACCGCACGAGGTTTTGTCCACAGACGGTACATACACCTTGCCTGGAGCGGGGGTTTCCGTAATAGAATTCACCGCAGCAGAGAGATTCAAATCATGAACAAACGGGTACTGGGTTTCAGAACAGGCAAAGAGATAGGCGGATGCATTTTGCGTCTCGCATGTGACGCAGACTATGAACTCAACGTTGTCTCCTGCGGGCAAGACAAAAAGTAAAGGCAACTTTGATAGTGTCAAACTCATCATAGAAGACAATTACAATAAGGATGGTTCTGAAAAGCAGATCGTTAGTGCAATGCCGCCACCGCCAATATCGCGCTGGCCATATCATGTGGATCCGCATCCGCAGTTTTCTCCGGACGATATGTTCATAGACTATATGACCACCGTTCGTGGTCGTATAGATGTAGCAGTCACGCCGACAGAACAACTGAAAAAACAGACGAAGCGCTGATGGTTTAGCGGAATTATGCAGAATACTCCGGATGGAATTGTCTTTACGAATTTCCTGTGTGATTCGGGCAGATACGATCAGGTGGACTTCTCTCCGTTGAAAAAGGCTTCTGAAATCTATTATCTTGTCACGAATCATTCCGGCGGGACACTGGAAAGCGGTTATCTGAAGGCCAACGGATTTTTTACCTTTTGGCAGGATAATAAAGATTGCAATGAATTCAAACTCAATTTTATCCAGTTGAAAGTCGGTTATCCTTTCGAGAAATTTCCATGGAATGTTGCCATGATACTTCGTCAGCGGGCCGATCATAAATTTGTTTCCATGGCAAAGGCTCTTTCATGTGGGAGATCATTTGACAAAAAATGAAACGACCTTGACAATCAGTCCTTGAATGCTTATATTGGAGATAAGGAATTAAGCAAGAATCGATGGTGCCATTTGACAAGAAAAAAAGAGATTTTTGGTGTCGTTTTAGATTTCTTGACAGCTGCCTCAAAGTTCAAGTCAAATTCGATTAAATTGAGTGCGGTGAAGTTGAATTGTATCTCCAAGGAGATGGAGTCAACCTGAAAAGTTTGATATGAATCATTTTCTTAACCAGTTTTTTACTTTGTCCCGAACGTTTCTTCAATGGGGAGTGGAACTTGTCGGCGGTGTGCTTTTTGCCTTGGCATTTTTCTTGCTGATTGTTTTCAGCAGCCCTCCGCTTCCCTTCTACTCGCCGACTTGCGCAACCGGCTGGAATGATCCGATCAATCTGTTTTTTTTCGCTGGTTTTCATGTATCTGGGATGGAGATGGCATATTTTTACCGGTCATCCTGCCGGCAGGAAAGATATATCGGCCAAGAAATAGCGCAAAAAATTTGAAAAATTTCTCTAAATTCCTCCGGTTAGATTTGCCGTCGCCGTCTCCACCACTTTTCCAACTCTCTGATTTTCTCTGTCGGACAGAGGACGCAGTCCTGACCGATGGAGAAAATCCGGCCCGAAAACACACACTAAAAAGTCTTAATGCCACCCATACCGACTATCGTATTTTCCGCCATTTTGATTTTCCAAATTCCTTAAGCTGATCAAAATCATTGCATGCATTCCATAATATTTGTATTTCCTTATATTTTTCATCTGCAAACTTGGCGGTTTTGACAGTATTATTTTAGAGATGCCCGAAGGAGGTTGTCGCGATGAACTACTTGACCGTTATCGAATCCATTTATTCATCGCGATACGATTGGAACGGCTTTACCCGGTTGCGCTCCATGGTTTTGAACTTGAGCGCGTCCCAGAATTTACCGTATTCGGCAACGAGGGTCGGCAGCATCGTCAGGCCAAGAACAACGAGCCAGTGCATTCCGCTCAAGGCGGCAAAACCGAAGATGCCGGCGAACGGCGGAAAAGCGACGAGAAGCCCGAACGCCAAAAACATAATTAAACAATTGAGGTAGAGTTGCGGATTGTCTTTTATCCGGTATTTCACGATGCTGCTCCGGCTTCGCACAGTCAGGGCGTGAAGAATCGAAGTCCAGCCAGTAACCAGGAACGCCATTGTCCTGGCAATTTCGACCGACGGGGCATAGCCGGGATGGATTCTGTAGTTATAACCGATCGCGAAAGCACCGAGCGTTACGAGGGCGAACACGAAGGTTTGCTGAATTATAACCTCCATCAGGCCACCGGCGAAAAAACTTTCTTCCCGTTCAATCGGCTTTCGGCTCATAATCCGCTCGTCAGACACCTCTTTGGATAACGCCATACCGGGCACGCCGTCGCCGAGCACGTTAATCAAAAGGAGCATCATCGGCGTAAGAGGCAGCGGCCAATTCATAAATTGCGCGAAGAGCATCGCGACAATTTCGGAAATATTGCACACAAGCAAAAAATAGATGAGTTTTCGAATATTCGAAAAAACATTCCGTCCTTCGACAACCGCTTCGATGATGGTCGAAAATTTGTCGTCCATCAAAATCATCGCGGCGGCGCTTTTGGAAACCTCGGTGCCGTTGATGCCCATCGCGACACCCACATCTGCGGCTTCGAGCGCCGGGGCATCGTTAACGCCGTCGCCGGTCATGGCTACTACTTCCCCGCGGCTTTGCCAGGCTTTTACGATACGGATTTTGTCTTCTGGCGATACCCGGGCATACACGGAATAGAACTCGATGCTGTTGGCCAATTCTTCTTCCGTCATTCCTGACAATTGCTGGCCGGTAATAACCCCTTCATCGGCGAAGATAATTCCCAATTGTCGTGCGATAGCCCGCGCGGTCGCGGCGTGATCACCGGTAATCATAATGGTTCTGATGCCAGCATGTTTTGCGCGCCTGATCGATTCGCCTGCTTCCTCGCGCGGCGGATCGATAATGCCGACAAAGCCTTTAAACTCCAGACCGGTCTCAACTTCCTCCAAATTGCCGTCCGCGGGAAGTTCGTCGATTTTTTTCGCGGCAAGCGTGAGCACGCGAAGTGCGTCTTTGGCGAACGAATTGTGAACATCTTCCAGATCGCGCATGTAGTTTTTGTCAGTATGCCCGAAAGGGATACGGTCAAACGCTCCTTTCGTGAAGACGATATAGCCGCCATCGGGATCTTCGACAATCGCGGTCATCATCTTCCGGGCGGACGAAAAAGGAATTTCCGCGACTTTTTTATAGCGCGTGCGAACGGCTTCAATATCGACCCCTTTTTCCCGGGCGAGGCGGAGAATGGCGGTTTCGGTCGGGTCGCCGATGATTTTGGAACTGCCCGCATTGTCGACGCCGAGCGCCGCGTTCGAAGCGAGTACAAAT
Organism: Lentisphaerae bacterium ADurb.Bin242; assembly: GCA_002069785.1. Lineage (GTDB taxonomy): Bacteria > Verrucomicrobiota > Lentisphaeria > Victivallales > UBA1829 > SIG94. Next base: position 7,205 of record MWCA01000067.1, read on the forward strand.
TTTTCGAGAAGCCCGAGATAGTCGCCGGAAAAATCGGCGGCATCGTCAATAGCGTCTTTTTCCTGAATCCACAACCGCTTGACCGCCATCTTGTTCATGGTCAGGGTCCCGGTTTTGTCCGAACAGATAACGGAGGTGCTCCCGAGTGTCTCGACCGCCTGGATTTTCAGAATCAGGGCGTTTTTCCTTGCCATTTTTTTGACGCCGTGCGTAAGAGTCAACGTGACGATGAGCGACAGGGTTTCGGGAACTGCGGCGACTGCGAGGGTAACGGCGACAAGGGCCAAGTGCCAAAAATCATGCTCCTGCATCAGCCCGACGGTAAGGAGAGCGATGGACGACATTATCGCCAGGCCGCAAATCATCCTGCCGACTTTATCGAGACGAACCTGGAGCGGCGTTTGATACCGTTTTTTTTCACTCAGGAAACCGGCGATCTTGCCGATTTCGGTCCGCATCCCGGTTTCTGTAACGATGGCCGTCGCGTTGCCGGTAAGCACAAGGCAACTGGAATACATCATGTTCACGCGGTCGCCAAGCGGTACATCTCCTGAAAAAACAGCGTCCGGGTTTTTTTTCGACGGTTCGCTTTCGCCGGTCAGCGACGACTCGTCAACCGAAAAACCGTCCGCCTTTATGATCCGGGCGTCGGCAGGCACAAGATCGCCCGCCTTCAGCGACAGAATATCACCAGGAACCACAAAAGTGGTATCGATCTCCTGAACGTGACCGTCGCGAATGACCTTGCAGCGCGGACTCGAAAGCGCGCTCAGCGCCTCAAGCGCCTTTTCGGCGCTCTTTTCATGCGATACCGCCAGAAATATATTTACCCCGATAATGATAAAAATAACAGCCGGCTCGATAAACCCGCTCCCGTCTTTAATCGCGAGCGCCAGGCTCAAAATCGCCGCTATAAGAAGAATAATGACGGAAACATCTTTAAATTGACTCGCAATTTTGACAAAGATGCTTTCTCTTTTTCGCTTTTTCAGCTCGTTCCTGCCGAACTCCAAAGCCCGTCTGGAAACCTCATCCGATCGCAACCCGACCGACGGCTCAACCTCATTTTTCTTTAAGATTTCGCCTAACGTTTCCTGATAATTCGCGGCCACTCACTACCTCAGCCAATAGAGTTTTTTTTGTTCAATGGTAAAAAATAGTTTCTCTGCGTTCTGAAAAACACTGTTGTGATCGAAAAAATTCCCGAAACATCATCCAAGTTTGCGCAGTTGCGTTTCTGCATCCGGGCGGATAGGAAAAATAAGCGGTAACTTTCCCGGGCGGACATTGTTGTTGTCTCATAATGTTTCTTTATGTTAACCGCCTTCGACGAATCCAAAGGTGCATCAACCATTTAAAATACTACCCGCCGAACCATTGTCAAGCGCCGGAATCACGAAAAAAGGCAAAACTTCTCTGTCAACGATCCGCTGAATCGTATCTATCGAAACTCGACGACAGTGGCCTGATTCGAGGTAATATTATGAATGATAAGCAGATAACGTTGATTTACAACTTGATCAAAGAGTATGAGCCCAAGCGGAGAAAATTTGGACTTCCACGACGAAACGACGAGAGCATTTTAGAGGGGATTCTGTGGATACTGAAGAGTGGAAAGCGCTTCGCCTCACGAAATCACGCTTGTGGAGGAAACGCTGAAGAATTCATGGAGCGATAGCGCACCTGAAAAGCTGATAGGGGATAAAGCATACGATCCGGATCCGATGGATGAAAAATTCAAGGCAGAACATGATATCGAATTGATTGCACCCAACCGCAACAATCGAAAAATTCAAAGTCAAGATGGACGAAAATTACGGCGTTATTGAAAGTCTTGCGAAAGAATTAAAAAATTCAGTAATCGAAAAATAACGGGTCGCCATGTCCCGTCAAGCTTGTTTTCAGCACCGGATAAAGCCGTTTCAGACCGGAAGCCGGAATTTTGTTCCCTTAAAGCCTTTTGCATTCTCGGCAAATGCGTGAAGTTTTGCCGATTTGTCGGAATGCAGCTTGAAAGAAAGTCGAAAAGGTGTATAATTAATGGCGGACCGATTGTAAAAGTTGTCAATGCGCCATCGGAAAAGGTTGCAGACAATAGCAGTGGACAGTCGGCAGGGTTTCATTTGCCGGATGTCGGAGACCGCGCGGCCTTCCGGAGGTCCGGATGTTTTTTTCTGTTTTACAGGAATGGGAAAAATGAGAATGAAGTGGCTGTTATTTGGGTTCGCCGTTTTGACAATGTCCCTGCACGCGGCTCCGGCAAAGCTGATACTGGTCGGCAAAGACTCTGAAAGCAAAATGCTTGTCGACCGGATTGCGGCCGATCAGGAGTTGTCCGGAGATTTCGAGTTTCTGGAACGCCAGATGGCGGACGAACTGCTTCGGGAACAGAATATTTCGAGCGAAGCGCTGCGCCAGTGTTTCCCGCACGCAGACCTCCTCGGGACCCTCCGCTGGCGGTGGGACAAGACACGGAAAGCCTCTTATTTCGAGGTTCAGGTCATAGAACTCGGCCGGGGGGTAATCCTGATGAAGAAGGAGCTGCCGGAAAAGAAGGAGGGACTTCTTCCCGACATCATCGGATGCCTGAAGGAGGCAAACCGGAAACGGAATCTTCCGAATCCGCTGTGTCTGTCCCTGAAGCCGATCCAAAAAGAAAACATGAGGGGGCTTGCCGAAAAAGAAACGCTGGAGTATTTTGAAGATCATCTCATGGCGGCGCTGCTTTCTTACGACAATGTCGTATTGATGGAACGGGAGAATCTGGAACTGATTCTGAACGAAAGAGAGTTCACACAGAAAACGTTCATGCTTGCGGCTTCATCCCGCATCGGGAAATCTCATTATTTTCTGGGAAGCGATGGAAAGGTCGCCTGGGAAATCAATATTTCCGACTTCAACGGCGTCTGCCTGGGGACCGTTGTCATTCCCGATGTGTCGGAAACGGACGCCGTGTCTCTGAAGGAGAAGTGCAAACCCATCGTAGCCCTTCTGAATAACGCTGTTCCGGGCGATCCGGTGAATGAAGCCGCCAGATATTATGAGGAATACCGGAAGAAACGGAACTTGTTCCTGTTGTTTGCCGCCTGTGCGCTCGACCCGGAAAACCCTGTTTACCGCTTGCGGTTGTATTCCATCCGGCTCGACAAGCTCCGCGACAGCTTTCAGCGCAGTATCTGGAAGTTGAACGACGCGAAAAAGAAGCTGAAACAGCCCAATCCGGATGCCGGGGAGGCGAAAAGACTGAAAGATGTTCTCCGGATGGAACCCCTTGTCCAGCAGACAATTCTCACGCAGATACGGGAGACGGCGGATCGCATGCAGGAATCATGCCGTCTCGTCCGTTCAAAATATCCTGAACACCCTTCTCTTCTGAAAGAGTACCTGGCTTTTTCACAGATTTTTTCCGAATCCGGCCGGAATGATAAAATTTCGGCGGAGGACCTTTATGAAGAAATCCGTCAGACCAAAAGTTTCGGGAAACCCGACCTGTTTATAATGCTGAAAATCAACTATGAGACTTTTTATGCTCTTGCGGAAACGCCCGCCATCCGGGAGGTGATTCTGAAACTTCTGACAAAAGAACTTGAAATGAGAAAGACAAGAAAATATTCCCGGGTTTCCATCGAGTTCCCCCACCATGAAAATCTGAAAAGTTTTTATGCCTCGATCCCGCAGGAATTCCTCGACCGGGTGAAAGAGACGAAAGGACAGGAAAAAACTCTGCGGAGACTTTTGTTCCTGAAACTTCTCTGCACTCCGGGGGTTCCTGTCGATGAGCTGGAACGCGAACGGGAGAAAGTCAATGGATATCCGAATGAAAACATCCGTTGCTACAACAAGGAATATTTCAAAATCGTAAAAGACGGTTACAGCGACGGGAAGAAACCCGGCCTCCGACAGGAAGATTCGGAGCGTCTTTACCTCAAGATGCTTGAGCTGCTGAGAACGGAGAATAACCGCCGCAAGGCCTTTGAAATGGCATTGGAAGCTTTTCCGCCGGAATCGCTCTCGAAGGATAAAACATCCTTCCTGGGGAATCAGCTCGAATGGGCTGTAATAAACAGTCTTCTGGATCACGACGATGAAATTCATGACAAAGTCCTGCGCAAAATCGGTTCCCTGTATTACTTCGAGAAATTGGCGGACTGGACCGGAGCAAGACTTTCCTTGCGCGGCGATGAGTTGTGTGCGTTTTTCCCGGCCTCCCGGGAAATTTCCGTGATGCAGCTGCCCTCCGGAACAATACGGAAGTTGGGAAAACTCGAACTGGAGCCGTCCCGGCCCGATACGAATCAATGGGATGGCTTTTGTGCAGCGGAACAAGCATTTCTGGTTGGTTTCAACGGCGAAGTCTGCTGGTTTGACAGACAGAGTCTCCGGCTCCTCAAAAAGCAGAAGCTGCGGGTCCCCGGCGTGGGGATTCCCTCGGGACAACGGATGTACATCCCTTTTCGCGGTTCGATTTATTCCTGTTCGCTTCAGGGAGACGACTGGAAGACGGAGTTCTCCGCGCACCGGGAATCTCCCCGGTTCCGGGAAGAAACGAAGAACTTCAACTTTCAAAGAATTTACGATTCCGGAACGCCCGGTGTGCTGCTTTTCCATGAAGGGGAAACTCTTTACCGCTTCGATTTCAACAAAGAGAAAATTGAAGTGATTGAGAAAAAGAGGCCATGGAACGTCCTCTGGAGAAAGGGCCACATCGACATACTCCTGAATAAAGGAAGAATTTTGAGAAAAACAACGGAGGTGAGATGATGAGGTTGTCCATGAGCCTTGTGCTTCTTCTTCTGTGTTTCCGCCCGGTCGCGGAAGAAGCGGTCGCCGTCTGGTCGGGACGGGAGGTCGTGCTGCCCGGAAACGGGGCCTGGCGTCTGGAGAGCGGACACGGGCGCATCCTGGCGTCCGGCAATGGGGAAGTCCGTTTCGAACTGCCCCCCATGACGGACGGGACGAGTCTGGACACGGTGCTGGTTGTCAACGGAGAAAAACGGAAGGTCCGCGTATGGGCGCCCAGACTGTTGAACATCCCGCCATCCGGGATTCCCGGACTGGACCGGCATCTCCTCTCGCCGCCTCCGCCCGCGGAAGGGGCGAATATCCGGGCGGGGAATGAATTCGATCCGGAAAGCCGGCCTGGAAAAATTCTTCTGGTCTTTCCGGACAAAAGGGACTTCCCGCTGGAACTCGGGGGCGGATGGGAACGGATCGCCTGGAATACGGCACGTCTCCCGGGCTGTCTCGGTCTCTCCGTGGAGAAACGGGAACGGTGTGCGGACGTGAACGGAACCGGGTCGTACATCGAACTGGAAAAGAAAGGAAAACGGGTGTTTCTTTTTTCCCCGTTGTTTGATTTTGACAAAATTGAGAATATACTTCTCATCCAAAAACTGATCAAGGAGAGTGCAAAATGAAGATCCAGCTGTTGTCCGTCCTCACCGTGTTGTCCGCATTCTGCGGCTTTGCCGCGGAGGAAGTGAAAACGGAAATGGTGCCTACCGTGGCCGTCCTGCCGTTTGAGGCCCGAACCCGTTCGGGAAGCCAGAACGAGGACGGAAAGTCCATCGCCGAACTGCTCAACATCGAACTGCTCAAGTTGAAGGAGATCGAACTGGTCGAACGCGTCGAACTTGAAAAAGCCATGAACGAACTCCAGCTTTCCGCGCTCAACCTGGTCTCGAAGGAATCGCAGACGAAACTCGGAAAACTGATCGGCGCCAAAATTCTGATCACCGGGTCCAGCTTCCGCTCCGGCGATAAGAATTTCCTCGTCGCAAAGGTCATCGGAACGGAAACCAGCCGGGTCCTCGGATGCAGTGTTTCCGGATCGGGCGACTTCGCCTCGCTGACGCCGGAACTGGCAAGGCAGGTGTCGGGAATCCTGTTGAAATCCGGTTCGAAGCTTCTGCCCGCGAAGGAATCCGAAAAATCGGTTCTGGATACGCTCTCCGCCGTCGTCAAGGGGAACTCCCGGAAAGTCTACGTGAAGGTTCCGGAAAACATCCAGGTGAGTATTCCCGATCCCGCCGCCGAAACAGAATTGAAGAAACTTCTGCTCGGACTCGGATTCCAGGTCGTTGAAAACCGCGACGAGGCGGATTTCTCCGTGATGGGAGAGGCGATCGCCAGCCAGGCCGGAAGCTATCAGAAATTCATTTCGGCGCAGGCCCGGCTCGAAATGTCCATCTATGATCAGAAGAAAAAACTGCTTGCCGCCGGGGCTGTGAAAGAAACCCTTGCCGGCGTGACCTATGTCATTGCCGCCAAAGATGCCATCGGACAGGCGACGCTGCGCCTTGCCGCCGAGCTGTTCCCTGTGATGAAATAGCGTTTTTGCTTTCGTCTCCGACCGTTTCCGGCGAACGGGGAAAGGATTTCCTTTCCCCGCACCCCATGATTGATGCAGCGGCCTTTCCTTCCGGCCCCGCAACCGCACCGGTCCGCATGGGGACGATAGCTGTCCACCAAACTTTCAGGATTTATTCCCAGCGCACTGTCCCGGAAGCGACGGGCGCCGTAAGGATTTCCTTCCGTCCGGGGTTCCACTCGAAGTCGAGCGGCAGGCCGTCGAGCGAGACCCGTGCGGGGGCTTTGTCGAGGACGATTCGGAGTCTCCAGTTTCGGGCGGGATGTTTCCGCGAGGCCGGGAGGGTCAGCGTGCCGCCTTCGAGCACCAGCGGCGACAGCTCGAACTCTCCGTTCCGGAAGGAGAAGGTGGCTCCATCGTCCTCATAGAACCCGAAGGTCCGTTTTCCCGGTCCGGGGAAGAGACGGAGTTCCATGTCTTCGAGCGGGATTTCGCCCCGGTACTGCATGACCGGTCCCATTGGAAGGAGAGCGCCTTCCCGGAGGAACAATCCGCCTCCGCGGTCTTCGGGCCAGTCGATGTTCCGCCATCCGGGTCCCTCGAAAATCCGGCCGGTCCAGAAATCGTGCCAGCGCCCGGCGGGGAAATAGACCTTTTTCTCGTAGATGGTTACCAGCAGGGCATGTCCGAGCAGATACTCGTAAACGACGGTCCTGGTTTCAAGGTCGTTCTGGAATTCGAGGCACAGCGGCGACAGCAGGGGCTGTCCGTCCAGGGTGGACTGGCGGAATTCGGAGTAAAGATACGGGATGAGGCGGGAGCGGAGCTGTCCGTAGTCGCGGTGCATCTTTGAGAGTTTGCCGCCGAGCAGCCACGGCATGAGGTTGTTGCACCAGCCGTTGATCTGGCAGAGGGGGAGCAGATAACCGTAATGAATCCCTTCGGGCGTCCGGGATTCCATGTCCGTGGTGTTGAGGCTGTGTCCGAGCATGGACAGCCCGAGGATTCCCGGAAGCGTGTTTTTCCCGCCGCCGATGTCTCCGGCCCAGGTTGCGGCCCAGTGCTGGAATCCGGTCCATCCGCAGGGATTGAAGACGAACGGGCGGCGTTTCGTATGTTCCGCATAGCCCTCCCACATCTGGCGGCAGTAGAGAAGGGAATAGAGGTTGTGCATCTCGTCATCATTCAGTCCGTTGCCGTAGTGACGGTCGGGATGTTCCAGTACCTGCCGGGAGGCGTCCATCTTGAAGAAATCGGCGCCCTGGTCGACGAATTTCTTCAGATGCTCGAACCATGCTTCCTCCACTTTTGTAATGGAATCGAACCGGAAGGGGACCGTCAGGTGTTCATCCTGGATGTCGAAAAATTCGTTGAATTTCTGCGATTCATCTTTTTGGATTCGATTTCCCAGGCGCCGTTCCTCCTCGAAGGAAAGGTCATAATCGTTGCAGAGCCAGAGTCCGAAATGGAATCCCAGCCGCTTGAGGTTTCCGATGAACGGCAGGGGCTTCTGTCCGTCGTAGAAGTCGAAACGCTCCCTGTTCCATTCCTTTTCGGTGGTGAAGTCATAATATCGGCTCATCCAGCCGGGTTCCAGCTCGAGGCTGTCGCAGGGGAACTTTTCATTCCGGAAACGGGCGGCCATTTCCGTCAGTTCGTAGCAGTTGACCTTGTCGCGGCAGCAGTACCAGAAACCGAAAGCCCATTCGGGGATCATCTGCGGTCTGCCGGTCAGTTCCGTATAAAGGGCGATCTGTTCCCGGAAGGTCGGAGCGGCAAAAACGTAAAAATCGAGCACGCCGCGGTCGTCCTGCCAGGCCCAGGAATCCGGATGCGTCTTTGCCAGATCGAAGCGGACCGTATGCGTCGAATTCACAAGCACGGCATACCCGGCCGTCGACATGCAGAACGGCGAAGCGATGTAGGAATAAATGTTGACCAGACGGCAATTCACCGGATGCCCGCGATGAAACAGACGGTCGCGCGCGCCGCTGCTGAAACCGGTCCAGTTTTCCATTTCGATCGCCTTGAAAGTTGCCGCGGCCGGACCTTTTTTCTGAAAGGAATAATCCTTCATGTCGAGAAGGATTCCGCCCGCCCCGTCGAAGACCCGGATCTTGCCTGTCGGCTCATCGACGCCGACGCTCATGGCGGAGGTCCGGCAGAGCGAATCCGAAAACTGGAAATCGACCGGTCCGGGATCGTTGATGAATCCGTAGCGGTTCAATGCGCTGTCTTCCATCTCCCGTTTGGCCGGGACCATCTGAATCCGTGCGATGCGTTCCGACGGAAACGCGATGCGGATTTCCGTGCGGTCCAGCGTTGAAAAATCCTTCTGAAACATTTTGTCCTCCCGTTTTTTCTTTCCAAAGCCTCCCGAATCCTTCCGGAAAAAGAACGATGCCGGATTATTATACTTCCTTTTCTACAGTTTTCCAGCACCGGAAACGGTTCCAAAATGAAAACAGGAGGAATTCGGAGAGGAACGGAGCACTTTTTTCAGGAGATTTTGCAGCGGAAGGTTTTTCCCGCGCCTGGAATTTCTATCTTGAAAAACGCAGGATCAGGTAGGACGGATGAACCGGCGGTTCCGGCTCCATGATCTCTTTCAGCGGAAGCGGTTCCGGTTCCGTTCCGGACAGGGGAAGCATTCTTTCGACGCGGCTAAATCCCTGCGGAGAGCGGAGCTTCAGTTTTCCCGTAGTGTCGGCCGGCCGGATTTCCGAAATGATTTTCAGGGAATCGAAACAGGGCGATTCCGGATCGCGCAGCGCCTCCAGTTTTTGATTCAGGGCGACCGCGTATTCGGAAACGATGCAATGCACCAGGAGCTCCCCGTTTTTCCCTCTGTATTTTTTGATGAACCAGCCGTCCGAAGCCCAGGGGACGATCTCCCTCCGGATGATTTCCAATGCTTCGGGAGGCAGCCCTTCGGCGGGACGCTGTGTGAACCAGTGGAAATGGGCGCCGACCTGTGCCTGTCTCACCCCGGTGCATGGAACCGCCGGGGGCGGAGGCAGGATCAGCTTGTCCGGGGAATATCCGGACCGGTTCAAAGGAGGCAGCCGGATGTCGAGATGGTTCCGGGCGGCGAAATCGGGCGTTCTCGGATTCCTGTTTTCATCGAAAAAGGCGAACGGCCCGAATGCAACGGCTTTTTTGCCGCTTCGGACCCATTCCTCTATCTTTTCGAGTTCGGAATCCGAAATACAGGCCGCCGAGGGCAGAAGGAGGATTTTGTACTGCGATCCGGGATCGGGAATCCGGGTGACGGCATCGGCGTCGAAGCCGCTGCGGATCATCGTGTCGCAAAGCGCGGAATAATCGGCGGAATAATCCATAAGACTGCTTCCATAGTGGTCCAGCGTCGAACGGGAAAAGAACACGGCACATTCCGCGGCGCTTTCGGAATCGAACCACGAAGAGTATTTTTTTTCATAGTTGAAAATGTCGTCCAGATGCTCCGGATCGTCCGGAATGGCGGCGATGTCCGCGTCGCCGAGGCCCAGCCGGTGGACAAGGGAGGAATACCACATGTCCGATCCCAGGAATTTGTTGAAAGCCCAGATCAGCCTGGCGGCGTCGGAGGAGAAGCCGTAGCCGAGTCCGATGCAGGGGAGCCGGTTCTCCCGGGAAAGGGCGAGGTGGTGCATCTGCGAGGAAAGCTCCCCGAACAGCTTCCCGTCGGCGGTCGGGGTGTTTCCGCACATTTCGAGCATGACGGTGTTGGCTCCGGCTTCCAGGAAAAGGGAATAGGAAAGCCCTCTTTCGGAACAGCTCGGATGAATGCTGGAACTACAGCAGCTCATCAGGGGAAACGATTCCGGCAGCACGGATTTGACGCCGGCAAGGAATTCGCGGACGGTGCGGCGGCGCATGTCCAGATAGTTCCGGTAGGCGGGATTTTCCCAGTTCCCCCAGAAGGAGAGGTTGGAAGTGTCCGGCAGTTCCAGCCCGTATTCCCGGCGGAAGCGGGCGCGGCAATGGACGCATCCGCAGGCGGCGTGGGAATAAAAGAGCGCATCGTCGCTCATCAGGCCGTCGATGGAAGTTTCCCGGAGGAGCCGCCGGACGTAATCCCGGTAGGCGGCGGAAAATTCCGGATTGTTCATGCAGAACTCCTGGGCCGCATAGTGGGAAAGGAAAACGGGGTTTCCCGTGACGAGGTCGATCATTTTCCATTCGTCGCGCCGTTTCCCGGGCATGATTCCGGCCGGGGGAGAAATCAGCATCTGACGGTGGTTGCTGGACGTTTTCCGGGCGTTGAAGCGGTTCGGATCGGGATTGTAGTTGCAGGAAAGCACCGAGGAATGATGGTCGAAGAGCAGGATTCCCCGCTGATGCAGTTCTTCGGCCGCGAAACGGATCAATTCATGAAGCTGATCCCATACGGGTTCGAAATCCCACCGGAAATGAGCGCCGAAAATGATGGCGCTGTTGACGCCTTCCCGCGCCATGGCGTCCGCCCGGCGGCGGAAGGTTTCTTTTCCATTTTCATTGGGCCACGGAAGATTGTTTTTCCGGAGCCACCAGCTGACCATTCTGTAATGCATTGGGTTCCTCGAGTTACTTTCTTGTGTTCACGTCGATGAGTTTGAATCCGGCTTTCGGATACAGCGACATCATCGGCCGGATTTGCGCATTGTATACATATTCGTAAAACGGTTTCATGCCTTCGTGTTTTGTGCCGGGCACGTACGGGGTCACGAGTTTCCCTCCGGCAAAATGCGGCAGGGACATGTCGCGGACGGGAAAAAGCGCTTTCGGGCTCAGGAGAATCGCCAGGAAACTTCCCCCGGGAAGATTCACGGACAAGCCTTCGGCAAGCGTTTTTGGCGTGACCGGCGTCTTGAGGGTGTATTTTTCATTGTCAAGGCTGATGTTGATGTAATATTCTCCGGCGGGCAGGGGAGGGAGCTCCAGCCGGAGTTTCTTGTCCTGATAGTAGTCCCAGTTGAATATGCTCGCCAGCAGCCACTCCTTGTTCTGGTGGACGACGACCTGCAAGTTGCCGTATTTCCGGGCCGCCAGCCGGAACCAGTTGCTCAAATATCCCCGTTTTGTGATGTTTTCGTAAGGGGATTCCGCATCGGTGCAGTCAAACAGCTTCACGCATTGGCGGTCCTGACGGTACTCGCGGCGGATGTAGTCTTCGAAGTCGGCGGCGAACTGGATTCCTTCCGTGATCCCGGTCAGGGCCTCGGCGTCGGCGGTGAACGGATCGGCGCCGACTTCGATCCCGGCTGCCCCGATGGCGAAGTCCTGCGCGATTTCCAGACGGTGGAGCTTCCGGCGGTAATCCGTGCCGAGGCCTTCGAAGCCTTTTTCCAGCGCGAGTTCATAACGTCCGTAAATACAGGTGAAAAACCAGCTGACCCAATGGAGCGACGTCGCACGCACGATGACCGGTTTTTTGACCGCGAATTCCCCGCCCGGTTTTTTCTGGAGGAATGCTTCGAGCGCATACACGCTCTCCAGCGCCGTGCCGAGCGTATCCGCGCTGTGATACGCCACATAGGGATCGAAAATCCGCGGGTCTTCCGCGAAATAAGCCAGCCCGTAGGAATCGTAGCACGGAAGAAAGTAATCCTGATGCCCGAGATTGGAGTTCCAGCCGACGGGCACGCCGATTTCTTTGCTCAGGAGCGTCAGCAGCCGCCCGATCATGTGACAGCGGTAGGCATACCATTCGTATGGATACTTGTAAACCAGTTCGCCCGGAGACATTTTCAGGCATTCGGACTCCTCGGCGCGGGCGAATTTGGCGAATGCCCGGCGGCATTTTCCGCAGAAACAGCCGTTGTAGCCGGAGGGTTCGTAATCGGTCCAGAAACTCTGAAATCCAAGGTCCGTGTATTTTTTGTAGAAGGACCGCATATGCGCGCGCACAGGAGAATCTTTTTCCGCCATGGCCGTGAAACAGTAAATCTGCTTGACTTTTTTGTCTTTCCGGGAACGTACCCGCTCCCCGGAGGCGTCCAGCTTCAGGTCCTCATCCGTGACGTTGAACCCAGCTTTCCTCAAGGCGTCCGGATCGATACGCTGGGCGTAATCCAGATTGTTGAAAGCCATGGGACGGAGGCCCAGTTTCGGGAGTTCTTTGATCGGATACAGGTTGTCCGGGAGCCAGTAGCCGCCGGCCTGGAGAATCGTGGTGACTCCGGCGTCGCGCATGGTTTTGAGCATGTCGATGTAATTGGTTTTGCCGAAAGCGGACTGGTATCCCCCGGCCAGAGACCAGACTTCTTTTTCCTTCGGGCGTTTTGTCAATTTGGGCGCTTTCAGGGTGCAGAGCTTCATGACGCCGCTTGTTTTTTCGAGGTTCTCCCCCGCGATTTCCCACTTGGCCTCGAAACGTTCCGGCACCGGTCCCTCCGGACGGATGAAAATGATGACGGAACTATTTGTCCAGGGCACTTCCGGACGCCACGGATGGGCGGACCGTTGATAAACGACATTGCAGGAAACGCTTCCGGCATCCATAAGCCATGTATTCTCGCCGTTTCCGCTTTTTTCGGGATAGACCTGATGCCCTTCCCGTGGACTGCGGCAGATGGAGAAACGGGTGATCTTGAAGTTTTCGGGAAGGGTCATTCTGATCTGGACATCCTGGGAGGAGAACGGCTTGTCCTTTGCCCAGGAATGGAGGATCAGGGCGGATGGCGCATCCGAGAAGACCGATCCGATCCGGCAGTCCTTGTAGCCGTCGGGGAAGGTCCTCACCACGATTTTTTCCGCCCCCGGAAGGAGCATGCCGGAAAACGCCAGGGAGAGGAGCACAACGATTTTCTTGCAGTTCATTGGAGATTCCTTTGTTTGATTCTATTGCAATGTCCGTATCGATCTTTGTTTTTCACTTCGAAGATTGTGTTTTTTCATGGGTGTCCTTGATGATTTTTGATCACGGATCAGTCCAGAAAGTTCCAGTTGACGATTCCTCCGCCGAAGTCTTTGATCATAATGGCCCGGTCGATGGCTTCGACATGGCCGTCGAGGCACCAGACATTGGACTTGTTCGAGTGAATCCCGGCCAGATTGTCATTTCCGCCCATCCGGCAGTAAAAGGCGCTGATCGCGTTGTTTCTGGAACGCGAGCTGCACCCGTGATGATTGTACTTCGACGGATTTTTCAACTTTGAGAAGTCGTGGAATCCGGTTGAAATCCAGTAAAGAGGGTTTGCCTCATAGTCGCCGATGTCCCCGGGCCGCGTGTCGCAGCGGATGCCGTAAACGAGATTGCTGTTGTACTGGGTCTGCATTTGGGTGTAGGGAGACTTCGTCGGATTGAAACGGCTGACCAGTCCGGGACAGAAATAGAGTTTGCTGAAATACTTGTCGCCGGAGGAGCCGCTGCCGTGAGAACGGGGGATGTACCCGGCGACCCAGTAAAAGTGGATGTACTTTATGGTGACCGTCTTTCCTCCGTCTTCGCACGTGACATAGACCGAGGGGATCCATTTCCCCTGATTGTCGTTGCTGTAGGCAACATCGATGAGTCCGATCTGTTTGAGCTGGTTCATACAGGTGACCGAGGCGGCTTTGTCGCGCGCTTTTTTCAGCGCCGGAAGAAGCATTCCCGCCAGAATCGCAATGATCGCAACCACAACCAGGAGTTCGACCAGTGTGAAAATACAATTTCTACGGTTCATTTTTGACTCCTTTCCTTCCTGCTTCCGCATTATTCTTGAATGTCATGCCACGCCTTCTCGCTTCCGCCGAAACTTTCCGCCAGCCGGACTGCCGTGATCCCTTCCACATGTCCGTCCAGACACCAGACACCGGCTTTCCCTCCGTGAATCCCGGCCAACCGGTCGCCGGTCACGAGCTTGGAATAATACGTTGTCACCGGAAGTTTTGAACCGCCCCGCAGCGAACATCCGTAATGATTGTAGGCGGCGGGATTTTTCAGTTTGGAAAAATTCTGGAAGTTGAGATTCCAATACATCCCGCGGTAGGCGCCCGGATCGCCGGACCGCGAATCCACCCGGATTCCGTAGGTATGCAAGGTGGAAATGCGGTCTTTGTTCTGCTTGATTTTCGAAAAAACGACCAGTTCGGGACAGGCATACTTTCCGCTGATCCATTCGCCGCCGTCGCCGTCCTCCTGGGGAATCAGTCCGTTTTTATGGAGGAACCGGCCGTATTGCGTAGGACCTTTTCCCCAGACGGGCGAAGACATGAAATACGTTCCGTCATAGTCTTTGGCGTAGGCCGCGGTGATGCCCCCCAGCCGTTTGAGGTTGTCCGAACAGAGGGACTGCCCGGCCATCCGCCTTGCTTCGCGGAGAACGGAGGAGAGGAATACGGCCGTCACGGCGATCACGCCAAGGAACACGAAAAGTTCCACGAGAGAAAAACAGTTGCGATTCGGTTTCATTGTTTCTTTCCTTTTTTTGGACATCGATTCAAAAAACGGTTTTTTCCATTCGGTTCTGCCGGTTTTCCGCCACGCTTTTTCCGGGTCTCAGCCGCATTCTCGACGCATACAGCTCCCGTGGAAGGAGCTGTCCTTCCAGAATCAGCGCCATCCGCCGCACGGCCCAGGAAAGAAGGTCGTCTTCCCGCGCGGTCAGAGCCGTATAGCCGGGCGTGCATTCCAGGCTGCATCCGACGACCATCAGGGAGATGTCGTCCGGCACCCGGCGGTGAAAGGCCCGCAGCAGCCGGGGACAGTGCTTGAGCACGCTGTTGGTTCCGATGATCGCGGTCGGAGGTTCCGCCCGATTCATGAAATATTTCACCGTCTCCTCTGCGAGCCGGCAGGAGAAATGAGGTGAATACCGATCCAGGGAATTGATGAATTCCTCGGAAATGACATGAAACAGTTCTTCGCGGAAATCCGCTTCTTGCACCTGGATGAACGTCTTCCGGATGGTGTCGAGATAGAGCCGGTATTCGGGCGGACGGTACAGATCGACAAAGCCGATCCGGCGGTGTCCCAGGCTTTTCAGGTACCGGATGGCGGACGCGTAGCCCTGCGCGTGGTCGTAGGTCGCCCGGTCCAGCCATGGAAAATCGAAGAAGATGCTGGCGATGGCCGGGATGCGGTTTTCATGCAGCAGCAGGAGAGTCTTTTCATCCGCATAGGAGCCGAGGAAGATATAGCCGTCCACCGGAAATTTCAGAAGAAGGTCCAGGTCTTTATGCCAGAGTTCCCACGGACAGAAGAAGCCCATCAGTTTGTAGCCGAGCGCCTCGTGTTTCCGGTTGAGCCATTCCAGAAAACGGTTGTTCACATGATTGTCGTTCATGCCGACGATTCCGATGACGTTGTAGCGGGGCCGGTTGGTGTAGTTGGCGTTGATATAGGTTCCGCGGGCGCCGTCGATCGCAAGGATTCCTTTCTGTTCCAGGAGCCACAGCGCCTTGTTCACGGTGATTTTGTTGACCTCGAACCGGCAGGCCAGCTGACGCACGCCGGGAAGCCGTCCGGTCAGTTTGCGGTCAAAGATGTGACGCTCGATTTTCTCGCTCAGTTCTTTGTATTTCGGGATAACCATGATCTGATTTCCATCTGCCCCGGCCTGATTGGTTTTGCTGCTATTATAATAAGTGTCCTATGGGTTTGTCAAGAGTTTTTTTCAGAAAAATGAAAAAAAGTTCAACCGCTTTCCTCTGTCCGCGGTCCGCGTATGGGAAAAATTCCAGGGGGGATGAAAAAAAATCGAATTTTTTTATCCGCGCCGCTTGACAAACATTCTCCGGTCTCTATATTATGGTTAGCTAGCTAGATAGGATTGGATGAAAATGAGAACCATCGATCGGATTCGGAAATATATCGGGGAGGGCATCCGGAACGGAAGTCTCCGGCCGGGAAGCCGGCTTCCGTCGTGCCATGAGTTCATGACCCTTTGCTCCGGCAGTTACGCCACGGTCCGAAGTTCCCTGGCCCGCCTCCAGTCGGAAGGTTTGGTTCAGGTGGAAAACGGCGTCGGAACGTTCCTGGCGGGGGGCGATCCCCTTCCCGTACGGCTGAATGTCATTCCGGAAGCGCTGTCCATCGAAAAAACGCGGAAACTTTTTGAGAGACATCTTGCCGGGAAAAATTTGAACATAGACCTTGAAATCTGTTCCAGCCACGAACTCGCCAGTCAGGAAAACTACAACCGGATACTGGGGCATACCAGGGCGGCAATCACCATGTTCGAGGACAAAAAGATTTTCCATCTTCCGCAAACCCAGCTGAGCCATTTCCCGGATTACGGGGATCTGGTGTCCGGTCTGCGGATCGACGATGAACAACTCTCCCGGATCGCTCTGCCCTTCTGCCAGACCTATTTCTTCATGGTTGCCAGCGGGAAGCTCATGAAAAAAATCGGATTCAGTCCGGATTCAATCGATTCTTCTTTCGACTGGTGGGAGGAATATGTGGAAAAGTGCAGAAAACACCGCATTCATCCGATGTCGCTGTTCTGGGCTCCGAACACAACCTCGCAATTTACTGCGCTTTACGGACTCTTTTTTTCCATTCTCGGATATGAACCGGAAAAACTGACCGATTCATCCGCCCTGTTCGATTCTCCCGGCGGACGGCGTTTCCTGAAAATCATCAATGATATTTATTTTTATCCGGTCGTGCCGGATGCGGAATCCTTTTATTGCGGCGGCTCCGGGATGTGCCCGTATGTCGGGAACTGGTTCTCGGTACAGAACCATCTGGCGGAACGGCCCGACGTCGCGGTGGACGACCCGATCATCATCCCTTTCGGTTTCGGGAAACGCAAGATATTCCCGGCCGGCATGATGCGGCTGGAAGCCTATCTGAACGGGGAGCTCAAGCAGGACGCGCGGAACCGGGTCTGGGCGCTGATGAAACTGATGTTTTCCCGGGAATTCCAGCTGGATTATTCCAATTGCAGCGGGCTGGTCTCCTCCCGCCGGAATATCGCGCCTTCCGAATATCAATGGAACCGGAATCATTTCTGGGATGCCTCCATCCCGGAAAAGGGCGATCTTGTCATTTACGGAAGCAATGTTTTCTCTCAAAACGTCAACACCGCTCTGACTCTTCTTCTGGAAGATTACAGAATGGGATTCGTCAGCATGGACTCAATTCTTCATCGGATGGATCTGAAAAAATCCATTGAGGAAATCAAAACATATTAATTTTTCAAGGAGGAAACATGAAAATTCTGACATGGGCAACAACACTTGCAGCGGGAATCCTGGTGGGAATCGGATGTTTGCGGGCGGCGGAAGCCGAACCGGCGGCCAAAAACGCATTGGTGGCCGGCAGCCCGAACTATTGCGACCATTTTGAAAGCATCTTGAAACCACTGGGCTTCAAAGTCGTGAAGATCGACAAGGACAACGGCGAAAAAAACTGGAAGGACAAAGGTTATGTTCTTCCGGCGTTTGAGGAACTCAAAAAATATGACCTCGTGGTGATCTGCCCGCTGGCCAATCTCCTTGCCGGAAACAAAAACGACGTGGTGCAGTATGTCAACAACGGCGGGACGATCTTTTTCCTCTACAACAGCCTCGGGGCCACCAGGGCGAAGTCCAAGGAACTCGGATACGGAATCTGTGGTTTCGACGGAATCAAAGCCGTCCATCTCACCCCCTATCCGAAAGCCGGCAATATGAAACACAATCTCAAATACGCCGGAAAAATGGGCTCGAAAGAAGTGGAGCAGTCGCTGCTCTATACGGAATACGCCACGGACCTGGTGGATGCGGAAGCGCTTCTTGTCAACAAGGATAAACCCGGCATGGCGCTGGCCACGATCTCCCGGAGCGGCAAGGGGCAGTTCCTCTTCTACGGAGCCGAAAACATCGATATTGTGAAGGATATCCTGAAAGTCGCCGGATTTGCAAAATAATCCGGATAAAGAAAAGGCACGGGCGGATTTCCGGAGGCCTGGAAGGCCGAAGGGAGCCGCCGGAAGGAGAGACCCGGAACAGGAAGGTTGCAATCATGAAAACGAATATGACTTGGAGGTGGCGGGTATGAAAGGAAAGAAGATTTTCACATTGATCGAACTGCTGATCGTTATTGCGATCATCGCGATTCTGGCAGGGATGCTCCTTCCGGCGCTCAACAAGACGCGTATGCTGGCCCGCACGACGAACTGCACGAACAATCAGAAACAGATTCTTATCTACCATCTGCTGTATGCCGACAACTACAAGGAGTGGGGGCTCGGCGCCAGCTACCGCTCCAACCATGGCACGAACAGCCGCGGAGAAGCCATCCGGGCCAGTTTTCCCGCGATGTATGCCAAAGACCTGGGCTGGTATCCGGGGATCAATCTCGCCCCCTGGGACTACGGAAGGTCAAACGTCTGGAAGATTCTGCGCTGTGAAGACGGACTTCAGAACTGCATTCAGTTCAGCCCAAGCAATAGAGTCAATGCGTTCACCACCTACTTTCTTTGCGATGGTCTGTCCTTAGATTGTCCTACTCCGGTTGCTTCTCCCAGTCTGGGCCGGCCCCGGGATTGGATCCGGGATTCGGATTACGGGGTGTTCAAGCCTTCCTCCACCCCCAATCCGTCCTCGCTTCACTGGATCAACTGCGCGATGTTCTATACGGACGCCTATCTCCGCTTCTGGCACAGCGGCAATTCGATCGTCGGATTTGTCGATGGACACGTCGGTCCGCTCCGCTGGAAGGATGTGAGCGGCTACTCCGCGCCTTCCACTTCGTATCCGAACACCCCTGCCTTCGGAAGCAACTGTTCCCGCTGGAATTACCCCTGCAACGGACGCAACCGCAAGGCGCTGAGCGCGACATTGTAACCAATCCCTGAAAAATAAAATTCAAAGAAAAAAAGGATTCCTTATGAAAAAAATTTTTCTTTCCTTCCTCCTTTCCGGCGGACTCCTTCTATTGTCCGCATCCGGTGATGAACTGGTGGCAAACACCGCGCTGAAGCCTTACTTCGATCCGCCGGGAAAGCTGATGGGACGCGATCTCTGGAACAATGTCCCGGTTACCGGACGCTTTGAAAAAGAACTGCGTGAAATCGCCAAAGAGCCCATGACGCAATGTTCCTACGGGACAATCCCCTACATCGGGAGCTCCCTGTTCGACGGGGAACCGCCGGAGAACACCCGTCTGATGATGCGCGAAATCGAAATTTTCGCGCCGGATTCCAAAAAGAACATCGCCCCGGAAGCGAAGGTGACGGCCTGGGCCAAAGACGCTTCCATTCGTTTTCCCGAACGCGTCAATGACGGCGACGATCATCCCCGCAGCACCAGTTATTCCGCGCCCGCCCGGATTCGGGAAAATCAGGAAGGCTGGTTCGCCCTTTCGTTCGCAAAACCGGAAAAAATCGGAAAAGTCGTCGTGAAAAGCGGACGCAAGCGTTCCGAAGAAAAATCCGACTTCATTCATCTGGCGACCAATTTCTCTTTTCAGTCCCTCCAGAAGGACGGCTCCTGGAAGGATATTCCCGGCACTCATGTGACCCAAAATACCGACGCGGTCCGCACCGTGGTTTTTCCGGCTGTGGAAACCGCTGGAATCCGGATCCATGTCTTCGGGCAGGGCACGACGTTCCGCGTCAACACGAGCCGGTTCAGCAAATTCACTCCGGAGAAAGACCGTCCGTTCCTGATCCCCTGCACTGCCTCGCGTCCGCCGTTCCACTGTTTCGAGGAAGTGACTTGCGACCGGCCCGCCTATGAAAAATGGAAACAGGAAAATCCGGGATTCCTCGGATTCTATGTGGCGGAGTGGGACAACGATTTTCAGAATCTGATCTGGAAAAGACAGAAGCTGGATGAATATTGCAAACAGCTCAACATTTCCCCCCTGGTTCGCGATCGGATTCGGGACCTCCTTTCCAAAGCGGATACGCGCCAGGGCATGCTGGAGGCTCTGAAAGCCTACCATTCAACCATCCGGAAACACTTTTTCGACGATCCCAAAAAGCTGGTCTTCATCGACTGCTGCCGGGCGCTCAGCCACTACGCGCTCGAATGGGGATGCGCGGACTACTATTTCATCGAGACCACCTGCGCCGGGTATCAGCGGCATCAGGTCCAGATGTATTTCATTCGCGGCGCGGCCCGGCAGTACGGAATTCCGTGGGGGTGGTACATCGCCGTCGGAATGTGGGGAAAAACCGGCTACAACGATCCGGACTATATCGGAAAATGGAGTGTGGGCAATGCCGGCGGCAAGGGCGGCATTTCGCAGTCCCTGAACTTGCGGGACCGCTATCTTGCGTGGTTTGCGGGAGCCACCTCCGTCTTCAACGAAGTCTGGCCGTATGCCTACTGCGAAGACAAAAACAAGGACGGCGTCTGGGGGCTTTCCCCGCACGGCGAAGCCATGAAAGACTGGTATGCCTTCACAAGGAAATATCCGGACCGCGGCGTGAGTTATGCCCCCGTGGCGCTGGGGCTTCAGTATGACCACATGACCTCCCCCATCAACGGGTGTAAAATCTTCGGCATTCTTCCGCAGGAACGCGGCGATCTGATGTCCGAAGCGCTTTTGCGCACGATCGTTCCGTATAAATTCGGGCTGGGGGATCAGGAATGGGCCCTCTCCGAAACGCCGTACGGCGATATTTACGATGTGATCCTGCCGAATCCGCCCAGCGGTCCGGTCAAAATGGACGTCCTGAAGAATTACCGGGTGCTCTTCCTCTCCGGGCAGTTCAACCCCGACAAGGCGTTTGCCGGCCGTCTCATGGAATATGTCCGGAACGGCGGCACGCTGGCCATCAACACGAAGCAGCTCGGTTCGTTTCTCCCCGCCTCGTTCACCGGAGTGACGCTGTCCGGAACTCCCGCCGATACGCAGGGGGATATGTTCACGCCGTCCGGGGAAAAAGTTTTCACCGTGGACAAGCTTCATTCCTTCGATCCGGTGACCCTGGCCGGGGCCAGTCCGTTTCTGGTGGACGGACGTAAAAACGTGATGATGGCGTTTCACCGTTACGGAAAAGGCAATGTAATCGTCACGACCGTGGACCACCTGATCCAGAAAGACACCGGCAACCCGGATGCGAATACGTATTCGAAATGGGGCCGGAATCTGAAATTCCCGTTCATGGACTATCTGCTCGGAAAAATTGTGAAGGAGGTCCTGCCGCTGGAAGTCGAAGGAAAGGTGGAATACGGGCTGAATGTACTCAAGGACGGCGGCCTGCTGCTGTATCTGATCAACAACAACGGCGTGAAGAAAACTTCCACGACCGCCCAGGAGCTCGATCCGTCGCAGGCGGTGAAGGCGAAAGTCCTTCTGCGGAAACTGAAACCCGGCGCGGTCACGGAATTGCGCACGGAAAAACGCCTTGCGGTCGGACCGGACAATACCGTGGAAATCGTGGTGCCGCCCGGCGACCTCCGGGTTCTGAAAATCCAATGAAAGGGAGTCGAACGATGGGAAAATATTCTTTTTTCGCGCTTCTTTTCACCGCGCTGCTGCTTCCCTGGACCGGCCGGACGGAGGAACGGGAAAACCTGGCGCTGCATGCGATGGTTTTCTGTCAGAACGGAGACAACCCGGAAGCCGCCGTGAACGGGCGTCGCGACGGCTCGTTCTGGGGGGCGCGCTGGAGCGAAAACAACTGGCTGGAAGTGGACCTGGGAACAGTCCGCACGGTAGACGGATTCCGGATTTTCTTCTGGTGGGGCGACAACCGTTACTATTCCTATTTCGTGCGTGTTTCCGAGGACGGCAAACAATGGCGCGAAGTCGTGGATGAACGGAAGAACCGGACGGTTTCCCGCAAGGAAGGGTTCCCGCATGAAATCGCTCCGTGCAAGGCGCGCTACGTCCGGCTGTATGTGACTTATAATCCCAACAACGCCGCCAGCCACGTGCGCGAACTGGAAATTTACGGGAAGTGAGCGTTTCCGGACGTCTTGACGGCCGGAAAGAACACGGAAAACCGGGAAGGGGATTCCGTGTCCTGAAAAGTGGTTCCTTTTCCCGAAAGACAGGGCAAGATAAAAAATGAGGTTGGTTTCAGTGGTACGAACCGGCATTCTCTTCGGATGCGCGACGCTCATGTTCTCCCTCTTTCCGGCGTCCGCCGGGGAGCCGGAAGCTTCCCGCACGGAGGAGAAAATTCCGCTGCGCGTGATGTATCTTCCGAATCCGAAATCCACCGATCCGAAAATCAGGGCGAGGCTCAAAGTCCTGGAAGAGTTCCAGCGGCGGTATCCGGAGATCGAACTGACGCAGTTCAACGGCATTTCCGTCCAGAATCTGGGGGAAGAGTCGCGTCTGATTCTCGCCATTGCTGGGGATGCGGCGCCGGACGTGATCGTTCTCAACTTCCGGATGTCCGACACCTACATCGGGCAGAACTTTCTCTGGCCTCTCGACGAATATATCGAACATGATCCGGAATACAAAGACGTTCCGGGTTTCCTGAAGAAAACTCCGAAGCCGCTGATTCCGGTCCTTTTCCGCGACGGTCCCGCCATGGGCGGGCTGCCGGCGGGGAAACACGTCTGGGCCGCGTCGAGCGAGGTTTCCACACGGGCGCTTTTCTGGCGGAAGGATGTTTTCCAGGACGCGGGACTCGACCCGGAAAAGCCTCCGGAAAACTGGGACGAGCTTCTGGAATTCGCCAGGAAAATCGCGGACCCCGCCCGGGGCAAATATGGAATCAGCATGGCGACCGGCGCCCAGTCTTCCTGGGACTTCCTGCCGTATGTCTGGGCCGCGGGCGGCGAGGCCGTGGTTCAGGACCCGAACGGAGAGTGGCGGGCCGCATTCGGCTCGCGCGAGGCCGCCGTCGCCCTCGAATTCTACCTGAGGCTGGCCATGGAGCCGTGGCGGGACTCCGACGGAACGCTTCAATACGGCTATTCCACGCTGAATGCGGATGTGCGTTCCGTCAGATACGCGCTCCAATCCGGCAAACTGGGAATGTACGCCGGTTATCTGTCGGACAACACCATGGGCGGCGGGCAGGACCCGAACCTTCTCGGGATCGCCCCGTTTCCGGTCGGACCCTCCGGAAAAAGCGCCACGGAAATCAACACGGAGCTTTATACCATCTTCGCGGGGATCAAGGGACGGAGAAACTCGGACGGACAATTCATTCCCGCTGAAAAAATCCGTGACGCCGCCTGGAAGTATATCCGCTTCATCACCTCCAGGGACGCCCATGCCGCGTTTGCAAAATCCATGGTGGAGTCCGGGCAGGGGGCCTGCCTGAGCCCGGCGTATTTGCGCGAATTCGGTTATACGGAATATCTGAAATTTTTCCCGCCCGGTTGGGAAGACGCCTTCAACAAGACCCTTCAGAACGGGAAGCCGGAACCGTACGGGCGCAACTGCCAGATGATTTTCGTCTACCTGACCCAGCCGGTCGAGGAGGCCATTCAACTGTTCCGGGACGGAAAACTGCCGGTGGGGGATTCGCCGGAGGTCAGGGAGCAGCGCATCCGGATTCTCCAGAAGATTCTCAAGCGGGCCGAAGAAAGGACCAACCTGAAAATGATCGGCCGCATTCCTCCGGAGGAAAAACAGAAGCGGACGAGGATCGCGGTAATCGTCGCCATTCTGATTGCCGGGATTTTCTGTTATGTCATTTACAGCGTGTGGAAGGTCTTTTCCCCGAAGGATGCCCTTTCCGGGAGGAAGAAAGGCTGGGATTTCCGGAAAAATTACATGGGATATTTCATCATGATTCCCGCGCTGGCGAGCATTCTTTTGTGGACCTATTATCCGATGCTGACGGGTTCGCAGCTTTTCTTCCAGGATTACCGGGTGGTGGGGGAGAGCCGCTGGATCGGATTCGACAACCTGGCGGGAGTGCTGTTCAGCACGGAATGGTGGAGCGCGGTCTGGAACACTTTCCGCTACATGATCCTGATCCTGTCGCTTGGTTTTCTGGCGCCCATTTTTCTGGCGGTTCT
>MWCA01000068.1 GCA_002069785.1 Lentisphaerae bacterium ADurb.Bin242
AAATATATGACAGAAAAGGAATTGAGAAATAAGATCTTACTGGCTATATATAAGCACCGCGATAGTCTAGATGTATTATTTTCTACGTTTTGTAAAGATCAAGGCTTTAAATTTGAAAGTGATGCTCAGCTTGCTAGAGTATTGAAATTTCTGCATGACAAAGGATATGTTAAAGCTATGCTTTACGAAGGGGGAGATGGAATAGTTATGAGTATTACATCCTCTGGTGTTGATGCTGCGGAAGAATTAATTACATCTTCAGATACCACAGAGCCAAAAATTAAAGCTCCAGATCGAGAAAAAACACAAAATATTCTTCTACAAAAACCTAAGCATGATATTGACGTCAATCAAAATATATTTCAAGAATATAATACAGGAGAAAATTATCAGAAAATTCAAGATGAAAATGTAGCGCCGTGTTTTGATATTGATAAGTTAGCTGAAAGTTTTGTTAGGCAAATCGATACCGCATCGGACTCTCATTCAAACAATGTATGCATGATTGGGATATTTGCTCCCTGGGGTAGAGGTAAAAGTTATTTCTTTAAAATAATCAAGGAAATAATTAATAAACGAAATCAATTGAAGAATTTATCCACGATTCATTACGATGTAGTTGAATTCAATGCGTGGAAATACCAAGAGACACCTGCTATATGGGCCTATTTATTTGAGACAATTTTTAAGTATAAGGGATGGTTGTTTAGGCTCTTTTTTTCTATAAAACATAACTGGTCAACTATTTGCAGAGATATTGCTTTATTAATATTACTTTTTTCATTACTTTTCTTAGTGGTAAACAATGAATATAGAGTTATCGTAGGTGTAATGTCATCAGGCATAATAGGGTTAATAATTAACTTTTTATTAAAATATTCAAACCCAGCGATTTCCTTAATTAGACGCTATACTAAAGGAATATCCTATTACAATGAAATGGGAGTTCAGGCGGTGAAAAGACTTTTGTCCGGCTTCCAGAAGGATTCCGGGTGCATTCCAATGAAAACCGAGCTGGTCGTCCGGAAGTCGACCGGGCCGGTCTCCGGATGAACCGGAAGCCGGAGGATTCCCGCAAGTCAAAACGAATTCACAACATAGGAGCATGAAAAAAAATGAAAAAGGATGTCTGGGGATTCACACTGATCGAACTTCTTATTGTGATTTCGATCATCGCAATTCTTGCCGCCATGCTGCTTCCTGCCTTGGACAAGGTCCGCAGCAAAGCACGTACCATCGTATGCATGAACAACCTGAAACAGCACGGCCTGCTAATCCATATGTATTCCGATGCCGGCAACGGGTGGCTTCCTTTGGCGTATTATGGTCCGGCAAATGGCTCGGAAAACTGGATAACCAGCCTGTTGCGGACTTTGACTTCCAAATCGGATTCCGGCATGATATTTGTTCCCTGGGTAGCTACCGACAATACCGGTTTCACGTCTTCGTCCATCAAGAATAAACATCTGTTCCGCTGTGATGCTTCGAATCCCGACCCGACAGACTTGTCGTACAGACTTGGAGTAAGTTACGCATACAACATACGTATTGGTTATATTCCAAACGGGTCCGGATACGAAGCCAGAAAGCTGGCAAGACAGGCTGGCAATCTGGTTTTGATAACGGATTTCCGCGGCACGTCCACCCCTAAAACATTCAGCGATACCGGCGGCATGGATCCGCGCCATAACTTCTTTGCCAACCAGCTTCAGCTTGACGGACATGTGGAAAAAGCGCCGCGGATAAAAATTGTCTCATACGCATGGAATAATATAACAATGAACGTCACGCCCAGATAGGAGATTGAACAATGAAACTTATGTACATTCTGTTCGCCGCCTTTGCGATTGCTCAAAGCGTCACAGGGGCTCCAGTCATCTATTCGACTGACTTCAATAATGGAAACAATGAGCAATGGGTAGCCCACGGTGGAAACTGGAAATGGGCAAAAGCCCCGGTAAAAGACATTGAGGGCGGTGATAAGGCAATTTATGTGGACGGTACCGTCAGGCAAATTTATCTGATAAAACAATTTACCGGTTTGAAAATTACGTCTCCCCGACAAACCGTTCTGAAAATGAAACTAAAAATCGACAGTGCGGTACCCCCTGCATACATAAGTTGCAGCGTCAAACAAGGCAATATTTATGTCGGCATGGCAAATGGGCGAATTCTTCCCAATGAATGGTTCGAATGGGAAATTCCTTTAATGTCAATGTCCGGCCCCCGGAAAGAGCGGTTCAATCCGGATAATGGAGCCGTCACCTCGGTTTCCTTATTCATCATACAGCGGGAAACAGCGCCCGATGGCAACTTGCAGACTCTATATTTAAAAAAACTGTCGATTGAAGAAGTCGCCGCGACACCCTCCTCCGAAGTAACCTTGAACGACTGGCGTGCTCCTTCCACTCCCACGATTCATCCGGAAACATTGCATCCCCTGTTGACCGACAAGGCTGGAGAATCATCCTTTTACCTTGACAAAGCCTGCACGATTGCGGCCCCTGCCGCAATAGCCAAACTGGCGGATGAACTGAATGCGGAGCTTGCCAAAACCCTCGGAGGCAAATTAAAAGTTGTCAGACGAGAGGGAAAGAATCCTTATTTCATCTACATCAGCCGCAGCGATGGAAAAAAAACGGAAACGGTTTCGGACATGCAAGGAGAAGACTTCCGGCTTGCGGTCACTGAAGAAGGCATATTACTGGAGGCCGGTACACAAGCCGGCCTGATCAACGGAATTTACGAATTTCTGCACGGGTTAGGTTACAGATGGTATATGCCGGGAGAGCTTGGCGAATGTCTGCCTCCATGTATGACATTTCGTTTGAAGAAGACGGACAAACACATTTCTCCAAAATGGGAAATGCGCTACATCTGGTATGCCTACGGACTCTGGACAAAAGGTTATAATACGCCTGCCGGAATGGAGGATTTCGAATTGTGGAGCCGGCGTAATCATATCAAAAACACTACGGACTATCCCGCTTATCATAACTTTTATCGTATTTTTCCGAAAGATAAATATTTCAAAGCCCATCCGGAATACTTTTCTTTAATCAAAGGTAAAAGAAAGGCCGACGCCGTCGAAGGGCAGATATGCGCAAGCAATACCGAGGTCATCCGCATTGTTGCCGAAAGCGCTGCCGCCGCCTTCAAGAAC
Organism: Lentisphaerae bacterium ADurb.Bin242; assembly: GCA_002069785.1. Classification (GTDB taxonomy): domain Bacteria; phylum Verrucomicrobiota; class Lentisphaeria; order Victivallales; family UBA1829; genus SIG94. The sequence goes on from MWCA01000068.1 coordinate 3,164, forward strand.
ACCCCCAGTCTGAAGGGCTATTCTTTAACTCCCAATGACAATCCTTACATGTGCCAATGTGAAAACTGTCTCAAATATCAGGACCCGTCGTATCTGGTCGATACCCGGACTTATGCTTATGGTTATCCGGAAGGTGCCGAGTTGCATATTCAGATGATGAACCGGATAAGGAATCTGATAAGTTCCGAGTTTCCCGATAAATATCTGATAACGATTGTCAATTATGACAATATTTCACGGCCGCCGCGCCAAGTTGTACCTGACAAGCATCTTGTTTTCGGCTTTACCACGATGCCCTGCTGCAAGTTGCACGCCCTGACCGACGGAAACTGTCCTGTCAATAGTGAATTCCTGAAACTTTATCAGAGCTGGGAAAAGTTCGGGAATCCTATGTACATCCGGGATTATGATCCGATCGTTTACTGGAAGGGCTTGCCGGCATTGCTTACCGGTCCGGTTTACAGCAATTTGAAACAGTGCGGTTCCACGCCGGGCTTTCTGGGGTTCAACACGGAAGCCCATCGGTCCTGGGCGACCAATGTGCCCAATTATTATTTGAAAGCCAGGTTGGGATGGGAACGTGAACCGCCCGACCTTCAAAAGATTATGGATGAGTATTTCGTTCTGTTTTTCGGCCCCGCTTCCGTGGAGATGAAAAATTATTATTCCCTGTTCGCCTGTCTCCTGAAAAAGTCCCCTCTGCACCCGGTGGCGAGGGATCTGGATTATGCCATGCTCGGACTTTTCACATCACGCAACTGTGATATTATGGCCGATACCCTTGCGCGTGCCGTACAGGCTTGTCCTCCAGGATCAAAATATGCGGAACGTATTGCCATGCTGAAAATGAATTTTGACTATTTGAAGCTGTATGTCAAGATGCTTCAGGAGATCAATGAAGGTAAAACGAAGGACGCCCTTGACGTTATCGGTCAAATGAAAATACTTGTGGCCGAACTCGACCGTTCCTATCCGTCTGCCATTCTTCGGAAATATGTAGACGGGGAACTGGAAAAAACCGCCGCCGCCTTAAAGGAACGTCAGGACAGTCAAGCCGGGAAAAATGTAGTGGCCGACCTGAATAAATGCAGCTTCCGAACAGATCCGGACAAGGCCGGAGTCAAAGAACAGTGGTTCGGCGTCGATTATTCTTCCATCGACTGGAAAAATATCAGCCTCACTGCACCATGGGAGAAACAGGGATATAATTACGATGGCACGGCCTGGTACCGGAAAAAGTTCTTTCTGCCTCTCAATTTCAAGGGCAGAGAGCTGATGCTTTATGTGGGTGCGCTTGACGAGGAAGGGGTGTTTTATCTGAACGGAAAAAAAGTATTCATCCGGAAACATCTGACTAAAGACGGTTGGAAAGAATCTTTTGAATTCCCGGTCTCCCAATATTTGAATTACGGTTCGGAAAATGTGCTTGCCGTCAGTGTGACGGATTCCGGCGGTGACGGCGGGATATGGAAAGGCATGTTTTTATATCAGAAATAATCAATCTCACCACGATTTTTGATCAGGCATACTTCGGGGGGAGGGGGGCTCCGGAATGCCGGCAGGAGGACTTTTCCATGATGTCACAACTTGTCACCGCATTGCCGGTGAACTGCGGCGCCGCCGGACAAATGAAGTTGAGAGGAAATGATTCCGGTACCGTCTGGTCGGACGGCGCTGGCCTTGAACTCCATTTGTCTTGGCGTGAATCCGTCCGGGATTCCATTGCCGAAAGAGTGTTTTCCCCGGTGCTGAAACCCCTGAAAAACCTTGACGGAATCGTTGACTTGGCGGTTTATGGATTTGCCGTTGAAGCAGGAGGACCGATGCGGTTGCTCCGCTTCGGCTTGAACATGCCCGGCGATCCGGCCGGATTTTACGGCGTCGGTCCCGAAGGCTTCTCCCCGCGCCTCGATCCGCAGGATTCAGCGTTCGCGTCGGAGGATGCCGGAAAATGTCGCATTTCCTCCAATTCCCTGTTTGCGTTCAAGGCAGACGGAACAGAAGAAATCACCCTGATCGGAGCCCTCTCATTCGCCGAAACCGAAGGGACCATTGAGTTCGAATACGACAAGGCCAGTGGAACCGCCGGAATCATTTACAAAATGATTCTGGACGGCATTTCCCTTGCCGCCGGGGAACAACGCAAACTGGACTGTTTCACGGTCATAACCGGAACCGATTTGAACCGGCTGCTCCGTGAGTGGGCGGAACTTGCGGCACGAGGCCGCGGAGCCCGCATTCCGGCCGCGCCGCCCACGGGATGGAACGACTGGCAGTACTACCGCAACGAAAAGACCGCGAAAGATGTGCTGGACAGCGCCGAAGTCGTTGCGGAACTGAAGCGCCGGGGATATCCGCTGGCGTTCATCCAGGTGGACGGCGGGTTCTGCGCCCACCTGTCCGAATGGTCTTGCGTCAAGCCGGGTTTCGCGCCCGGGATGCGGGAACTGTCGGAAAAGATCCTCGGAATGGGGCTCCGATTCGGACTGTGGTTCGCCCCTTATATCCAGAACGTCGAAACGAGCGTGGTCCGCTCGCATCCGGAATGGCTTCTCCGGGATTCCGCCGGACAGCCGGTGGTCCTTGGATCGTCCAATGTCGGGAGGTCGTGCTTGATCGACTATACCGTGCCGGGCACGGAACAGTGGCTCCGGGAACAGCTCCGTCTCTTCGTGAAGGAGTGGCGGGTCGAATGGCTGAAACTCGATGGTCCCAACAGTGCCCTTTATCGTCTGGGCCGTCTCCGTGACCGCTCCGAAACGGTTACCGGAATGCTGAACCGGACCTTCGAGATCATCCGGGAAGAAGCCGGCCCCGATGTCCTGATCGAGGGCGAAGGCATGATGGGACCGGCTCTCGGAAAAGTGGATATCCACCGGGTTCAGACGGACAACCATCCGACGTGGTATGGCAACAATGACCGGAGAGATGCCTACGCTCCCCGCGTCTACGGCAAGGAACTGCTGATGGGATTCCTTCACCGCCGCTGGTGGTGCAACCACCGGGAAAACGTGATCCTCCGGAACTGGCCGTCCGAATTCTGCCACGACGCGGCCCGGAATCCCCATGCGGTGGAAGCGCATTTCAGCGAGCCGGAGTTCCGGACGCAACTGACCGCCGCGGTCATGGGATCGGGCGGTCTGCTCCTCACCGACCCCATGCGGGAACTGATCCGTGACCGCGAGCGTTTCGACTGGATTTCCAGGCTGCTGCCTGTTCACGACCGGGCGGCGGAGATGGTCGACGCCTTCCCCGGAGGACGTTATTCCTCCATCTACAGACTCCCGGCGGACGGGGACCTGTTCTTCTATTCCTTCACCAACTGGGAAGACCGGATGGCGGATTTCGAATGCCCGTTGCCGGACGCTTCGGAATATCATGCCTTCTCCGTATTCGAACGGAGGATGCTCGGGGGCTTCCGCGGTCGCTTGAAGGTTTCTGGACTTGCCGCTCACGACAGCCGGATCATCGCGCTCCGGAAAAAAAAATCCGTCCCCCAACTGGCCGCGACGGATTTGCGGTTGCTGCCCGGCACGGAAGAAGTGAAGAATCTCCGCGTCCGGAAAGACGTCCTGTCCTTCGAAATATGCCATTTCCGGCAGGATGACGCCCGTCTTTTTCTGGCCGGGAACGGACACCGGATCGAAAAGATCGAAACGAATGCGGTCCGTTTTTCCGTGGATGGTTTCGATGCGGAATATCCGGTGATCCGTTTCGAGGGACTCCGCCAAAACACCTTCTTCCGAATCCGCTGGAGCCCGTGTCATGAGTCTTGAGATTGCGACATTTTCAAGGGAGATCACCCCTGCGGCAGGCGTCCTGCTGGCGGGATACGGCCCGGAAGTGGTCTCACGGGACATTCACGATCCTCTGTTCATCAAGGGGATGGCGTTCCGGGACGGCATGCAGCGGGTTCTCCTGCTGAGTTTCGATCTGCTCGGATTGGATCGCGATTTCGTCGTCGCTATCCGGAAGGCCTGCGCGGCGTCCGCCCGCATTCCCGCAGAAAACGTGGTCCTGACATGCACCCATACCCATTCCGGTCCGCACACCCGCCGTCTGGGAACACTTCATTTCTCCCGCGCCCGGCTCCGGGAATTCAAGCAATACCGGAGATTTCTCATCACTAACTCGGCCGGGACGGTTTCCGGGGCTTTTTCCGATATGCGGAAAGTGGATGTCTTTCATTACTCGGTCCGCTGTCATGAGAATCTCAACCGCCGTTATGTTGCCCCGGACAACGACTGCGTCTATCTGCCGGACGCCAAGCACCTGATCCCGTTGGCTAACAACATCACCGACCCCGAACTCGGGATGCTGTTCTTCATCGAACCCGGCGCGGAACATCCCTTTGCAACATTCGTCAACTACGCCGCCCATCCGCTGACCTGTCAGGCGAAGGGCCTGGCCTCGCACATGATCTCGGCCGATTATCCGGGGGTTCTGCGGCGGGAGGTGGAAAAGAAAACCGGAGGGAACTGCGTCTTCACGTCGGGCGCTTGCGGCGATCTTCATCCGAAAGGCTTCGAATCCGGATTCTCCCGTACGGAGGAAATGGGAAAAACTCTTGCCTCGCAAATCGCGGAAAGCTGTTCCGGCGCCATCCGAAATCCGAAACGCTGCCGGATGCCGTCTCCGGCATTGAACATCCGTTCGGTTTTTGTGAAACTTCCGTTCCGGAGCTCCGGATGCGTCGAACCCCGCTTGCCCCTCTACCGGGACAGGAGTTCCGTCAACGCCGAACTTCAGATACTGAAAATCGGCGAGGCCGCGCTGATCGGAGTCCCGGGAGAACTGCTCTCCGGTCCCGGACTGGAAATCAAATGGAATTCCCCGTTCCGGAAAACGTTCATCCTCTACAATTCCACGGCATATCTGAGCTATCTTCCCCCCGCCAACTGCTTCGTTCAGGGAGCCTACGAAGCGGAGACCTGCCATCTGGCTCCGTCCTCGACATTCACCCTTGTTTCCGGGGCCGTGAAAACCCTTTTTGAAATGAAGAATTCACCTTCCCGCAAACCGGAATGACACAAAAATCAGCAGTATCGGACGAGTTCGATCGAATCGACCCGGTGAAAGACATTGCGAAGGTATCAGAAAGTCGCCGGAACCGGAGTTCACTCCCGGATTCCGGGGAGATTTATTCCTGCTCTGGGAGATTGCCGCTTGTTTCGGAACGATTCGGAACCCGATCACGCCGGTTTGAAAAAGAAACGGATTTACAATCCGCGGAACTTGGCCGCGGACATCCGGGCGCTGTGCCGTCCCGGCCGGAACCCCCTCCGGATCGTATGGGAAAAAGCGAATGAATTCGACAGTCTCCGAAGCTCCCTGCATATTTTTTCCGGGAGTGTCGCGGAGGAACAGGTCACCCGTCCGAAGGCTGGCTTACAGGTCGATTTCGCCGAGGTGGAGCTTGAAGCCCAGCTTGCGGAGACGATTCTGGAGGTCGGATATGTCCAGTTCCCACGGTTCCTTGCCTTGATCGATCGACATGGCCGCGGCGAGCCCGGCCACCTGTCCGGTCATGGCGGCCGAAGGAATGACGCGCGTGATCTCCCAGGCGTCGCCGGAGGCCGCCGTGCAGCGTCCGGCGGCCAGCAGACCGCCCATGCGCCGGGTGTACAGCGTGCGGAAGGGGATTTCCCAGACAGGCCCGGATTTGCGCCAGTCCGGCAGCATTCCGATCGAATCCTCGAAATGCCGGTTGTTCTGATTGTCCGCAAGCACGTAATCGCCGTCGATACAGTAGGTCTTGCGGAACTGGGGCATCAGGGGGAGTTTGAGCGGAAAATAGCGGGTGCGGTCGGAGCGTCCGGACGCGTATTCGATCTTGAGGGATTCCCGGAGGAGCCGATGGGTATCCTGAACGAACCGGGAAACCTTTTTTCCGGAAAGTCCGCGATAGGTGAGCATTTCCAGCAGTTCCTGATCCGTGCGGGCTTCGGGGAAAAGTTTTTCGGAAAGGTCCTTGCGTAGCCAGATGGTTCCCGGTGTGGAAAGCGCGGCGCCGGTATGGATTTCGAAAGCCAGATTTTGTCCCAGCTCGGACTCTTTTCCGAGGGCGTACATTATCGCCCAGAGGGAGAGAAAATTATCTTCCGGAAGGCAGGGGACACCCGCCCGGCGCGCGAGAATGCTGCTTCCGCTGGCGTCGATGAAACAGCGGGCCTTGATGCGCCCGCGTCCGCTTTCATTTTCCACGATGACCGCGGTCATTTTGGCGTCTTTCGTCTCTACGGCGCAGGCAAGAGTGTCCAGCCAGAGGTCCACTCCGGCATCCAGCAGAAGTTCTTCCATCGACAGCATGAAGGAAGCGGGAGAGAACCGGCAGATGAAGCGTTTGAGCTCAGGGGCATTTTTTTCGTTCCGCCAGTTTTCAGGGATGTCGCCCGGACCGTAGATCAGGCTGTTGTGAATCAGTTCCTCGCAGATGCCGAACGTCGTCTGATGCCCGTTTCCGTCACAGAGGGGCAGATATACGTAAATCAGCCCGCTGGTGGCAAGGCCGCCCAGCAGGATTGTTTTCTCGATCAGAACGGTTTTTTTGCCCGAACGCGCCGACTGAATGGCCGCCGCCACGCCGGCGATTCCTCCGCCGACCACCGCTACATCATATTGAACGTTGAAATCCATGAACAGACTCCCTGTTTTTTATTCCGGCCGTAAATCGTATATAATAGCATGAATCCGGGAAAAAGCAAAAAACTTTTTCGGGAGAATGCGGCGAAGGCGAATGCAAGTTCCGGACCGCACGGCCGGAAGATTTCGAGTCATGGAGTGAACGGATTGGAATCCCTTGTTATGCTGCCCCGGTTATTGCTTCTGCCGGCGGGCCAATCCGGTTGATTTATTCTCCAGTCAGGATAATGGTCTGCAATCCGGACAGTTTCAGTTTCAAGGTGTTGTCCTTTTGAGTAAAAGAAAGACTATTGCCGCGGAAGATGCTCCAGCGTTTTGCCGACAATGTATCGGGAAGGGGTAAAACGATCTCCGCGACCTCAGCGTACGGGTTGACTGCCAGCAGCCAGATCTTCCCTTGATAGTCCAGCGCTTTGAAGCGTATTCCGGAAGGTTGACAACTGATTGAAACCTCGTCACCCAGTAATAGAATGGGTGTCAATTTTTCTATTTCATCATTGATTTTTTTCAGATGCGGCCAAAGCGGAGTCTTCGTGAGTTCATATCCGTTGGCTTCGCGGAATGAATACCAGAAAATACTTTTCGCTCCGCTGACTAAAGCCAGGTAGACCATGACATGAGCCTGTTCCGGAGCGGGTTGAGTCGAGAGGTCCGGTGTCCACCCGGATTGCAGGGAGGCTGCAATGCCTTGCCATGCCGCAGGCCTGCCCATTGCTGCTTTACTGACATCCTGCGCAATTTGTTCCAGCGGTTGATGTCTGGCTCCGGATAAAGGATAGCTGTCAATATCGATCACGTCGCTCAGGTTTTTATAAAAATCGAATTCTTTCGGGAAGCGGTTGTGGGTGATAACGATCGGATGGACCTTGTCGATGGTTTTGATGATATGATATGTTCGGGGGATTGCATTGACGACCCTCTCCGGTTTCAGGGGCGGTTCTTCTTCCAGCTGCCAGCAGAGCAGTGCCGGATGATTGGCATAAGCATGGATTGTCTCCGTCAATTTTTGAAAATATGCTTCATCTTTCATCATATCTTTCAGGCGTATATAAAACATCAGGCGCATTCCCGCCTGCCGGGTTTCTTCGAAAAGATCGGCCAATAGTTTCCGGTTAGTGAAATCATAAGCGCTGTAGCATGTGTTGAATCCCTGATTTTTCAGCAGAGACAGTTCCTTTGAATTGAATGAATGTCCATAAATTCCCCGGGGGAAAAATGGTTTGTCGTCGATAATGAAGCTCCCGCGGGCATCGAGCAGGGCCGGTTTTTCCAGATTGCAGACATATAAATCGGCGCTTTCGGATTGTTTGCCGTTCGACATGGTTCCGCTCAATCTATATTTGCCGGGAAGCATCTCCGGAAGCCGGACATTCAAATCGATTTGCTTGTCCCTGGGAATTGCCGTGAATGTAAGTTTCCATTCTTCCTTGGTATCATCCCGACATATTTTCAATTCTGCCAATCCGGCCTCCGGATTGCGTGTGAGAATCAGCTGCATCGGGAATTGTTTTTGGGCTGCTGCAACGGAGATACGGGCTGGACTCAGCTGTATGGAAGCCGAATCGCTGACTTTTTTAAAATTCACATCATCAAAATAGGCGGGGCCCTTGCCAGGACAAATCAGCCAGGCTAGGACGGATACGGTTTCCGGCGGCATTTTTTGTTCCAGCTGCCATTCCTGCCAGTTCTGTTCGACTTTCCACTTGACCGCCGATTTTGAGTCCATCCATTTTCCTTTGGCATCATAGAATTCGATGCATAATCCTGCCGGGCCGCCCTTGATCCAGGCGGAGAATCGGTACGTTGCGCCGCCTTCAATACCTTTCAGTATTTGTCCGTTGTAAATGGTATAATGAAACGTGTTGCTGATTTTGAGTGAATATTGACCGGTGTGTTTTTCCGCGCTGGTAACTTCATACTGCTGCGGTATGCCTTTCGCCTGCCGCCAGCCGCTGGAGCCGTCTTCGAATCCGGCATTGACAAGCATGTTTCCATAAGCTTCAGTTCCGAACCAGACCAGGATGGAGGTTCCCATTATAAATTTTCCGATGAACATGACGTATTTCCTTTTCTGTTATCTGTTGGTGACAGTCCGGAATAATTCGGGTCTGTTTATATTCCATAAATCGCACCCGTAAGAATCAAAATTCACTTTGAATTCGGCGGTTTTGCTGGCTCGACCGTCGAGATACCCCATATTCATCCGGTATCCGTGCGCGCCGTAAATGCCGACGTTGGCCCGCCAGCCGGAATGAAGGATGTAACTGGAAGCCTGCCCCAGGCTCCATTCCGATGCTTTCCCGGGATAACGATAGTACCCGTAGGTGTCACCGAACGTCGGCGTATCGGCCATATAAGGGAACGGACGCAGCTTCAGCAGTTGGACTGTCGAGAGAGGGGAAAAACCTCCCCCCATGCTGCCGTTGTATCCATAGCTCAAGGTTGTCTTGACCAGACTGTACTGGTAATTGCCGCTGGTGTCGGCAGGGCAAATCAGCACTTTTTTCTCGTTCCCTTGCGCACTTTTTTTCCCGGAGAGATAGGTCATTACAAAGTACTCATACCAGGCGATGTAATTGCCGCCCGCCCATGCATCACCGCTGTACTGGCGGCAGGGTAGAATTTGATCTTTGTTGTCGGACATGTATTGACTCCAGTAAATATTGAGCTGCTTGAGATTGGCGGTGCAGCTGATTTCCCGGGCCAGATTTTTGGCTCTGTTCAGCGCGGGCAGCAGCATCCCGGCCAGAATGGCGATGATCGCTATAACGATCAGAAGTTCGATCAGTGTGAATCTTTTCCATGCATTTTTCTTTTTCCCGACGGATGTTTTCTGTGTTCCGAAAATTCGATGATTCATGATAACCTCCAAGGTTTCAAATGTATGTTTTTCATTTCTGTGGAATCCGTTGTGAATTTCCGCTGCCGGTTCCGGAATGCTCCTTCACGGTTTTGCGTCCGGTTCATCCGGCGGCTTGTTCAGATTCCGGACCGAATCGCCGGGGATGATCCCGGGACGGATCAGAATCCGCCGTTTCAGGGGAATTCCCTGAGAGGACAGAATCTCGAGCATGGTTTTCGCCGCTTCCGCGTAGATGTTTTCGGTTTGCTCATACATCGAGGTGAACCGCATGTTCGCCGGGAGAAAGGCGTCGCCGATATATCCCCCGATCAGGCTGACCTCCTCCGGCACCCGGATTCCATGCCGGATCAGTGCCTGCCAGGTGCACAGGGCGCGCCAGTCGTCGATACAGATCAGGGCTGTCGGCGGCTCTTCTCCGGAAAATGCGGAGGCCAGATGCTCCCAGTAATCGGGGATGTCGTAGATCGATTCCTGCGGCAGGGCTCCGTCTACGCGGGGGCGCTGCCAGACGATCTGGTATTCTTCCCGGAATTCCAGATGAAAATGCCGGAGGGCATCCTTGTATCCGCGATAGCGTTCCGCCGGGATCGGCTCTTCGATCTCGTTGGAAACAAATCCGATCCGGCGGTGTCCGCTCTTGTAAAGACAGGAGACCGCGAGATAGGAGCGGAGCGGATTGTCGAGGAGAACCCAGTTGCAGTCCAGTTCGGGATCGAAGGCATTTACGCCGATGCATGGCAGGTCTTTCATATATTTACGGAAGAAATCGTGCCGGACAATTCCGTTGAAGATGATGCCGGAAACCTCGCGGTCGAGCAGACACGCGGGCGGCATCCAGTCCAGGGAGACATGGGAAAACAGCAAATTGAAGCGTCCCGGCTGAAGTTCCCGTGTCAGGCCGTCGAATGCCAGGGAGTAATAGCGCGACTCCATGAAAAGCTCTTTGTTGTAGAGACTGGAAAACGAAAGATAAAGGATTTGCCTCTTTCGTAACGCATCCGGCTGTTTCCGCCTCATTCTGCGCCGTTCTTCATCGGGCAAAACGAACGATCCTTTCCCGCGGACTTTGTAGACCAGACCTTCGTTCTCGAGCGTTTTCAGCGCCTTGCGGACGCTGCAACGGGAAATTTTGTAACGCTGGACCAGACGGTTTTCCGAGGGCAGCGGTTGATTCCCCTGGAGTCGGCCGGTATGAATGTTCTGCCGCAGCCGGTTTTCCAGTGTCAAAGCAACTGAACGTGAATCCTTCTTCATGGCTCCGCCTTGTCCGCGCTGTCTGTTTTTTCCAGGGGGAAATCATTTCAACTTGCCTGAGATTATACAGCAGATGCCTGTTTTATTCAAGAGGATAGCGTGAAAATGAAAGCGAAAAACTTGTATGAACTTGTATGGGTTCTTCAGGAAGTCTGCGGGAAAGCGAACGGACGCCTGACCCTTTGGGAGCGGCGGAATATCCAATGGTAGCGGGGGCAGGAATCGCCATATCATCCGACATGGCGCCATGTCGGATGATATGGCGAACCTGTTCCTCTTCTGCATCAAATGTATTGAGTAAATCGCGGATTTGCTGGCGCAAGAGGCGTTTGCCTTCAGTGGTTTTGAGAAATTTTTCACGCCGTCTGGGGGTCAGACTCCAGCCGGTAAGCTTCGTAGTGGCTGAGTTCGACCGGGAGGCGTTCCGAGGTAAATGGACTTTGTCCGGACTGATGTTTCGCTAATCTTCTTTTGAGGTCAGAAGTAAAGCCGGTGTAAAATCGATTGTTGTTCAAGCGCAAGATGTAGACGTAATACATAATAAAAAAGCCGTCCGGTGGACGACTGAATCGTAATTGGTAGCGGGGGCAGGAATCGAACCTACTACCTCCAGGTTATGAGCCTGACGAGCTACCAATGCTCTACCCCGCAGACAAGCCCTTACTATACCATTTCTTCCCGCAAATGCAAGTGTGTTTGGGAAAGGTTTCTCCAAATAATCGCATTTTTTTTCCATCCGGATATGGAAATCCTCCCGTTATTTCTTCCGGGATTCGCATTAACGGATTTGTACTTTGCACTCCGAAATCCTGCCGTCCGCACAAATCCGGAGCGTCTCCTCTTTCGGGCCCGTGACGACGACTTCGCCGCCGCGCCGGGCCGACACCCGGTATCCGCCGGGCAGCGGGATGTTCCGGAACGAATAATCCTTCCATTCCGACGGAATTCCGCGGAAAAGATAGATCGTCGAACCCTTCTTGTAGGCGGACATCTCGACCATGGCGGTGATGAAGCCCATGGCGCCGTCGAGCTGCATGACCTCGTTTTCATCTTTCGGCTTCGGAATGTCGAGCCTCCGGTGGGCGATCATTCCCCGGAAGCGCGGCAGGTAGACAGTGCAGAGCCCCTCGTTGATGAAGTGTTTGCGCCAGACATCCAGCATGACCGCCGGGGCCTCGTTGATTCCCATGCGGGCCAGCAGAATGAACGCCCACGGATAACACCATTCGCTCCACTGTCCTTCGCCCATGGCGATCCAGTGGTCGATGGACGTTTCCAGAATTTCCTCCTGTTCCGCGGAAAGTTTTTCCGGCAGGGAATCGAAAGGATAAAGGCACGCCAGGTGCGAATGGTGGCGGTGACAGTTCGCGAGGTCCTGTCCCTCCCAGATTCCGATGCGTTTGACGAAGTTCCGGGAACAGGCGTCGTATCCCTCGACAAGGGTGTATTCCGGGAGGCGTTCCAGCACGTCCAGCCAGATTTTTTCCGGCGGGAGTTCCAGAACTCCGGAGAGTTCCACAAGAATCTGTGCCAGCTTGCGCATGGCCGCGAGCTGATACGACGGATTCCGTCCGGCGACATCGCCGTCGAGGTTGGAGGCCGCATATTCGGCCGAGATGGCCACGGGGATGTTGAAATCCTTGTCGAGCATGGCCTCATAGCCGCGCATGACGCCCCGGATAAATGGAAACGCGCGGTCCCGCAGAAATGCTTTGTCGCCGGTATGTTTGAAATAACCGTAGTAGAGAAGCGCGGTCCACGCGCCGCACGCCGGGTCGAGGACCGACCCGCAGGAAAGGCCGCCGCACTGCCGTCCGCGGTCGTCGACCGCATGAGTGAACCAGAGCGCATCGTCGATCCCGAAAAGCTGTTTCGCGTTGCTGCGCAGGGCTTCCTGAAACGGGGCGGATTCGATCATGTCGAACAGCGGCAGGAGATGTTCGCATTTGCCCAGCGAGAGCGCGGCTCCGTACATCATCTGGATATTCACATTGAAATGATAGTCGCCGCTCCATTGCGCCTCCTGATATTCCTCGTGCCACGGTCCCTGAAGTCCGGCGGCGACCCCGTTCGGATGCGTGGCCGCGGCAAACTTATACATATTGAAGCGGAAAAGCCGGGCGTAGAACGGTTCGGGAATGTCGAGTTCGGGAATGTCGGACCAGAATTTTTCCCAGAAAATACGGTTGTCCCGAAGCGTTTCCTTATAGTTGTCCGATGCATCGTTCGTCGATAAAATGTATCCGCCATTCTGTTTTACACAGCGAACCGCGAGGGAACCGTCCGCGGGATCGGGACAATGGATTTCCCATCCGTCCGGGAAGAGTTCCGGCGGCTGGAATCCGAATTTCATGAGCCATGCCTGTGACTTGCGGAACTCCCATGAGGGACGGGGACGGACACTTTGGATGCTCCGGCCGGGATCGTCGATGAAAACAACGTTGTTCCGGAGGGAAATATGAATCCTCAGTTCAGCGCCGCCGGACAGGGAAACGGTCGCTTCTCCTGTCTGGTAATCCAGCCGGAGGGAGACGGGTTTGACATTCTCCTTGAAATTCAGTTCGAAGCGCCCGACGGGAATTCTCTGCGGACGGAGGAAGTCGATTTTCCAATTTTTTCGGGAGAGGATCAACGCATTCAGTTCGTCGGAAAATCCGTGTTTCCGGGCATGTTCCGCGATCTTGTCATAGCGCGTGCCTTCCACGACGGTCTCGCCGCCGCGATGATCCCAGAAATCGCTCTGGTTGACCGTGAGATTGAGCGTTTGGTCTCCCCAGATCAGAATGCCGAGGTTGCCGTTAGCCATGGGGAGTCCGCAATGCGGACGCATTAACGGGAAATCCAATTGAAAACAATCCATTTTTTCTCCTGAATCCTTTTTCTATCCTTTGAGTTCAATTTCAAGCAGAGAACAACGCCATTCCAGCCGTCGTTGCGTAATCAGCTTGTCCCCGGCGGGGGAAAATCCCGGATTCCGGGACGAATGACCTTCTCCTTCTTCGGCTTGAATCCGGGGTCAATCAGAATGCGGAACATCAGCTTTGCCGCGGCCTCCGGGACTTCCGAGGGAAACATCCGGAGTTCCACGGAAGGAAGAGTCGCCACTTGATAAAAGTTGCAGTAATTGTTGTCCGAGAGAATCGGAATTCCGGTTTTGCCGGTCTGCTTCAAAGCTGCGTCCAGAACCGGATAATAGGATGCGAAGGTGAAAATGCCGTCGATCTTCCGGCTCTCCAGAAATGCGACAAGCTCCCGAACAGAGGACTGTTCGTTCTCTTGAGTCCGGTCGCGGTAATGGAGCGACTCATCGTATCCCGGAAAAGCGCTCCGCCACCCATTGTAAACCGATTCCCGGATGGCACCTGGCCGATCCTGAAGAAAAACAATCTTTTTCAGGGCGCGGGAACGGAACCACTGTGCGCTCAGACGCCCCGCTTCCGTATAGTCGCAGGTAACCGCATACGGGTCTCCGTCCGGGACCAGTCCGAGCGTGACGACCGGAATTTTTTCCCGGAGCTCTCCGATCAATTTTTTCCCCTTTTCCCCGGGACGGACCCATAGAATCCCGTCCGGATTGTACATTTCGATTTCAGCAACGGCGCAATCATGGTCCACATCCAATGGAACCACCTGAAGATGAACGGGCAGGTGTTTCAGGGTTCCGCACAGTTTTTCCAGAACGGACATGAAAAAACCGTCCATGCATGACAGGCCGCCGTCTCCGATCACTACCATGATCCGTTTGAAACGCCGGACCGGGGCGGCTTCCAATCGTTCGGCGCGGACAAACATGCCGCGTCCCGGCTTCACATACAGATAATCTTCTTCGATCAGGGCTTTCAGAGCCTTCCGGGCGGTCGGGCGGGTCACGCCGAATTTCCGGCACAACTCCCGTTCCGACAGGATGCTGACGTCGGTATTCCGATGCTCCCGCATCAAATCCAGAACATATTGCCGGATTCTCATATAGGCTGGAAATCCTGCCATTTTTCATCCCGTTAAATCAGGAGGTTAAGTTTTATTTACCACCTATTATTATATTATGGAGAATCTCTATTGTCAAGGAGGTTTTTCAAAAATCCCCGATTTTTCCGGAAAACGGCAATGGAGGTCCGGATGCCGAGTTTCGGGAATGGCGTTGCGGGAGGATTTTCCGGAGTTCATTTCAAAAGGGTTTTGACGCTTTTCCGTTCATGGAAGATATATGGGACTTTGATGTTGCAGAGGCCCGCGAACTGCCGGCGGTACAACTTCCGCAGGAGTTCGACAGCCTCGTGCGCAAGCGTTTTGTAATCCTGGGAAAAAGTCGTGACGGGCGGATGGAAAAACAAGCTCGATTCCGAGTTTTCCCAGGCGATCAGAGAGATGTCTTCCGGAATCCGGCAGCCGAGCTTGCCGGTCAGATCGGAGAGTTGTCCCATATTCATTTCCATGGGGGCGAGCAGCGCGGTGATGCCGTTGCCGCGGATGTTTTTCGCCTCGGATGACGGAAAGCCATCCGAGTCCCAGGAAAAAATGCGGGGCTGAATCCGACCGTAGCGCCGGATGATCTCGCGGTAAGCCATGTCCCGGTGCTTCATGGAGTAGTTTTCGTCTTTGAGCCGGGAAAGAATACCGATTTTTGAATGCCCCTTGCTTTGAAAGAAAGAGAACGCCCGGTATACGGCGTCGTATTCGTCGGAAGTCACGGACCAGATTCCTTCGGAGTGAAGGCTGTATTCATTGATGACGACCATGGGAAGGGAATACTCCGCGAGGAGCTTTTTTTCCTTTTCCGGATTGTAGAAAACCGAAAGGATTCCGTCGCAGGAAATCCGGTCGAGGAGATGCATCTGGGTATCCGGGATGAAAATGCACTCGTCGCCGGAGCCCTGGATTTTCATCAGGAGGTTGTTCAGGAGCAGGTTGTCATAATTCCCGATTCCGATGTTGCCGTTCTCGAAGATGACTCCCCAGAGAAGTTTCGAGTGTCTGGAAAAATGGCGGTAGCCGAGCTTGCGGGCGGCGGCAAGAACCGATTCCCGGGTGTCCTTCGACGAATACGAAGTCCCGTTCAGAACCCTTGCCACCGTGCTGGGCGAGTGTCCGCATGCGGCGGCGATCGACTTCATGGTCACTTTTTTCACGGCCAGCTCCTTTTTTGCGGTCCGTATGACATGAAGTATAGCGCCGCGGAAGAAAAAATCAACCGGTGTTTCGGGAATGAAGGCTGTTTCGGCTTCCTGAATTCCTGAAACACCGGAGGGAAGGAGGCCCGTTGTCGGACGGGTTACTTCCCGAGAAGCACAACGGACGTCAACTGCATTTTTTCGCCGCCGGCCAGGGATTTGACCCCGGATATCGGTTCCAGCGTGGAGGCGTTCGAGGTGGACCACCAGGAAAAGAATCCGGCGAAATCCGAAGCCGGAAGGAGAGAACACGAAAGAGAGACCGCCTGTCTTCCGCTTGCGGCGCGAAGCACGACCGGACCGCCGGTAAAACGGGCACTCTGAATTTGCCCCGGCAGTCCATCCGGCGCTTTCGAGAGGTCTTTGCGCAGGAAAATGTGGTCCGGACTTCCGCTTCCCCGGAAATCGGTCCGTCCGTTTTCTCCGTCGAAGGAAATGGTCCAGAGCGAGCTTAGCGGCTTGTCCGTCTTCCAGGCGGCGCCCAGCCTCGGATGGTGCCGGATGCGAAGTCCGGCCGCAATCCGGCGGGTATTCCCGGCAGGATTTTCCAGCGTATAGACGGAACGGAGCAGCGAGCCGCTGTTTTCAAGAGAAACTTTCTTCATGATGACAAGGCCGTAGGGCGAAGTCGAATCCGGGTCGGCGTTTTCCGGGACGGGGACCGCTGCGGTCATCGTCACGGAGGGGCCTTCCTTTTCCACTTTCAAAGAGGTCACTTTGTAGTTCAGCGCTCCGTCGAAGCCGTAAATCTTCGCATCGTCCATGACGCCGCGCGACAAGTCCGCCAGAATATCCTCGAATCCATCGATGAAGTATCCGACCGCGGAGGCGTTTTCCGAAGCGTGAATGTAAACGCTCCGGCTGCCGCTGGAAAGCTTCACGAGCGGGGTGGAAATTCCGGGAAGGAGTCCCCAGGAAGCGGATTCGGCACCTTTCGTTTCGCCTTTGAAAAGCTGGACGCCGGCAAGACGCTTCCGGTCGTTTTCCAGCCGTTTCCGCATTTCGTCCTGCGTGAAAAGAACGGACGTCTT
The DNA here is from genome assembly GCA_002069785.1 of Lentisphaerae bacterium ADurb.Bin242. Lineage (GTDB taxonomy): Bacteria > Verrucomicrobiota > Lentisphaeria > Victivallales > UBA1829 > SIG94. Next base: position 20,122 of record MWCA01000068.1, read on the forward strand.
CCTTTTCTCGGGGGAGACTTCAAAAAGGCAGACGGAATTGGCCGGAATTTCCGCGAGGAATCCTGCTTTCGGATCGGCGCCTGGATACCCGGCATCGTCGTTGAGGCGCGTCACGGTCCGTCCGGAAGATTCTTTCATTTCCGGGAACGCGATCCGGACGATAAGGCGGTTTTCCGGGTTGTAGTTGAAGACCGTGGCGAGAAGGCGGGCGCCTTTCCGGTGGACCGTATAGCGGAAAGAGGAATCGAAGTCCGGGAAGGAAACCGTCCGGCGAAGGGAGCCGTCCGCGATTTCCATCTTCATGACATTTTCGGGCGTGATCCGGATGAGGGAGTCGCACCGTTCCGCCGCGTAGCAGTCCTGCGCGCCGGCGATCAGTCCGGAAGCATCGGCAATGACATGGAGATACCGCGCGTCGAAATTGTCGCCCGGCCAGAATCCGATTCCCTTTGCCCCGAGCGCGGCGGCCGCGACCATGTTCATAAATACGCCTTCCGGGGTATAACGTTTATAGAACATTTCCATATCCTCGGTCGGATCGATCAGCGGGAAATCCGGGGTTTTCAGCGTCTTCCGGTTGAAGGCCATGTCATCGTACCAGACGGTGCCTTCATAATAGGGCATATTCATGAACATGTCGAATTCCCCGTTGTCCACCTCGCGGACATCCACGCCGCACCATTCGGCCACGTGCGGCTGTCTGGAGTGAAGCGGATCGGTGCAAAGCCAGACCGGATTTTTCGGAAAATATTCGCGGACGGACCGGGAAAATGCTTTCAGGATGAGGGTGTTCTGTTTTACGCGGAAGGCAAACCACTGTGAAGGATATTGACGGGTGATTTCGTCCGCGGCCGGCAGTTTTCCGGCCCGGACGGAATCCGAGAATTTTTTCCGGCAGATTTCGCAGAAACAGTAGTCCTTTGCGCCGGGCTCGAAGTCCCAGACGACCGGAGCGTCTTTTCTCAAATAACGGAGATTGCCCGCGATCAGTTCCGGCAGAAAGTCGTTCCAGACCGGATTGGAGGCGTCTTCCATGAAGGAGGGGCAGACGCTTTCCGTTTTTTTTCCGTTGGCGAGGACAATTCTTGGCAGGGAGAGTCCCTTTTTCTTTTCCCATGTCGAGAGATTTCCGAGCGGTGTGGTTCTGGCTGCGCCGATGAACAGGAGGGTGTCAAAGCGGCCGTTCACGGTGTTCCGGATATCTTCCGGGTAGGAGGAAAATCTGAAAACATTGAAGGTGGAGGGCCTTTCGGCAAGTCCGAGCCAGAAATTCATACAGGCGTCCCGGATTGTCGCTGTCGGCGCATTCAGACAGAAGAGATAGCAGATGTGAAGTTTGAAGGAGTCCAGTTTTTCCCGTGGCATTTTGAGTTCAGGCAGAACCTTGAGCCGGAAGGAGGAGTCTTTCGAGACTTGTTTTCCGTCGACGCTGATTTTCAGAGAAGCCATTCCCCCCTCGGACGTGGTGTCCGCAAGAAGGAAAAAACGATAATAATTTCTCCAGACCAGAGAATTCTGTTGGAGCATTGAGGCATAACGAGGGGTTGGAGAGACCGTGTAGCGGGTGAACCCTTTTTCGGGGGAGGGGGCGGAGGAGATTTTATCGGAGAGAATGTGTCCGTCCTGAGAAGGATTCCAGCGCCACTGGGAAGCGCCGACGAGAGAGATTCCCTTCGGGAGATCCAAGGTCAATGTGAGAGTTCCCTTCGGCGGAGGCATGCGGAGGTCTGCGTAGATGCAGCCCGGAAATCCCGCGGCGAGATGAAATAGATTGTTCTGCCAGACCAGAGGCTGAAGTTCAACGGAGGCGCCCGTCTGGACGGTCTCCGGCTGTTCCTCGATTCTGACATCCGCGAAGAAGGCTTTTCCGACGCCGCCCCGGACTCGGAGATAAAGCATGAAACGTCCTTCCTTTTGATCCGTGCTGAATGTTTCGGAACAGCTTTTCCAGTCGAAGGAGCCGTCCGCGAAACTCCATTTGCCTTTCGGGCTTAGTTCCAGGAAAGTGGCGCCGTTGTGAAGAATCAGCAGTCCCGCCCCGTTCTGGCGTTTTCCGTCGGTTTTCATGTCATCGCATTTGATCTGGAAAGAGACCGTATACCGGGTTTTGGGCTTGAGAGGGATTCCCGTTTCAAACATGGTATATTGTCCGGGATCGCTCTGCGTCACGCAGACGGTTCCATCCTTGACTTCGATGGTTCCGGCATTTTTCGTCCAGCCGGTTTTTGTCCAGAATTTACCGCCTTCCTTGAAATCTCCGTTCCGGACCAGATTCTGGGCATTTCCGTAAAAAAATGCCGTGAGGAGTACAACGCACATCAAAATTTTCTTCATGATAAATCCTTTTTCTGGAAGTTGTTTCTGAAAAATTATTTTTCCCAGGGAGCCCAGATGCTGTATCCCCACATTGCGGGACGGTTCGCCTGCCAGCGGGAACCGATCGCATAGCCCGAAAGCGAAAGCAGGTTCACGGTGTTTTTGCCGTGGTAACGAAGTTGTTTGTCGAGAGGTTGATATCGCAGCAGATAATTCGTGTCGATGGCGTTGATGGTGCCGCCGTTGATGTAGTTGGTGGCGTAATGCTGGAGATCATAAAAAAGGAGGTCGTTTCTGCCGGAGTCCAGAAGCGGAAACATCCATTCTGGCTTGGCCACCTGGGAGCGTTTGAACATTCCAAAGGTGATGCTGCTTGTCGAAACCACCCCGCCCAGATAAAAGTGATAGGCATAGTTGGTGTTATGGGTCTTGGACGTGGAATAAACATACGCGGGGGTGTAGGTCTCCTTATCTCCGGCCGGACAGATCAGAAGCTTCGGGGAATTCATGTAGGAGCAGATTTTATCGCCGACCACCGGATACCACCATTTCATGTATCCCGAGACGGCGGAGGAATACCCCGGCATGATCCATTCACGGTAGTCATCGGAGTAAAATTGCATGACGAGCCCGTACTGTTTCAGGTTGCCGAGACAATGTGTGCTTTTCGCCATGTCGCGTGCTTTGGAGAGGGCGGGCAGCAGCAGTCCGGCCAGAATCGCAATGATCGCGATCACAACGAGGAGTTCTATTAATGTGAAATTTCTTTTTTTCTTCATTTTTCTAAACCTCTCTTTTTTTTATGATTTTTCCGGGGATGAAAGGAAAACCGTTCCCGATTTCGGAAATTTCTTCATTATTTCTCTTTGAAATGCCTCCTTTTTTTCGGCTTATAGGTTCAATTCTTCAAAAACGGCACTGTCATATCGGCGATTTCCAGCCGCTTGAGTTTCGCCTCTTCGTGGTCGCCCGCCCGGTTGGTGAGAACCAGGACAAAGAAACCGTTGCCGGGATCGACCCACAGAGTCTGACCGGTCCAGCCGCTGTGGAAAGCCGTCCGGGAAGAAAAGCCCTTCGGGATGAGACGGCGTTCCTTGTTCCACCTGAAAGAACGCTCTCCGACTTCCGGCGGCGTCTGAAGCCGGAAGAATTCTTCCGCGACATCGGTTTTGAAGAATCCTTTTCCAAGCCGGAGAAGCATCCTGGAAAACTTTGCCAGATCGGCGGCGGTGGAAAAGATGCCGGCGTTGCCGATGCAATGGGGATGGGCCGCGCGCCGGCACGACACCGTCTTTGCGGGCGGTTCCGGCCAGGACAACGGCTCCGTGGTAGATTCCGGACCGGATATGGGAATCGATCCGGTCTTCCATTTCAATCAGGCTGCGGGACATTTTTTGAACTTTCTCCTTGTTTTCCGGATTTGTCCATGAATTTAATTTATGTATTCTTTAAGTGAAATCAAGCATTTTGTGTGGAATGAAATGGAATATTTTATACGGGAAAAAACGAAAAAAATGAAAAAAACGGATCAAAAGGTTTTCCTTTCAGGAAGATGGATGCCTCTGCCGCCGGGATCGAAAAAGTTTTACATGAACGCAACCCGCCCCTTGAAACTCGGGGCATGTATGCTACCGTAATGAAAACCGAAGGAGGCCAGGCTCATGGAAGACGTCAGACGGGAACCCAGTCCGGGAGAAAAACTTTTTCCCCGGTTTGCCGTGTCCGCCGCTGCCGCGTTCCTCCTTCCCTATATCGGGTTCAATGCGGCGTTTTACTATTCCATGACCGGTCCGTCCGACCTTTTCTGCGCCCGGAACCTTGCTCTTTTTCTTCCTCTGCTTCTGCTGGTGGGCTTTGCGGTCCTCGCGTATTGGGTGTTCCGGTTCCGGATGGATTTCCTGCTGTTTCAGGAATACCGGCCCGGAAAAAAAGTGGACGCCATTCTATGGGCGTTTGCGAGTGTGGCGGTTCCCTTCGGGATTTTCCTTCTGCTTCTTCCCGCGCGGAAGAAGAGCGGCGGCGCATGGTTCCATGCGGCTGCCTTTGCGGTGCTGTCCACGGTGGAGTTCTTCGCCCTGCCGCTGAAGATTCTGGAGGAACTGGGCCGTTTCGGGGATCGCGGGCTGACTCCTTCCGGGGACGCGGTCTGCTTTCTTGCGCTGATCCTGCTCCAGATCGTGCTGCCGGTTTCCGCCGTCCTTGCCTACCGGTCCATGACCGGCGGACGCCTGAACCGGTCCGCCGAAGGGATGATCCTCCTGCTGGCATTCCTGGGAATCCTTTCCTATTATTTCAGCATTGCCTCCACCCGGTATGCGGACCGGCTTTACGGAAACGAGGTGGCGGCGCGCCGGGCGGCCGGTCTGCCGGGGACGCGCGCCGACGCCGCGGAGATATATCGCCGCAAGCCTTTCAACCGCATGATGACGGATCATTTTTACCAGCTTGACGACCTGGTGACGGAGATGGATATGGACCCGAGGCTTCATTCGTCAGCCGCGACAGGCTACCGCCGTCTGCCGGTCTTTTTCGAGGAATTGCGGAAACGCGCGCCCGACCCGCTGGACCGGATGCTGGCGATGGACGGAGTCCTGAAAATGCGAATCTCTTTCAAGACGCCATTTGTCCAGATGCGTTTTCCGGGCATGGCGACGGCGCGGCTGCTGCTGTCGGAAGTCCAGGTCCCGCGCATGGAGGAAGCCCTGCGGAAAGGAGACGCCCGGACGCTGCTGCGGCTGTTCCTCCAAAGCGACCGCCTGAGCCTGTTTTCCGCCGATGTGCCTACGGAGTTCGGGTATGTTCAGGCCGTCGCGATGGAAGCCATGCGGCTCCGGATCTTCGCGAAGATGGTGAATTCCGGGCGTTTCCCGGCGGAGACGCTGGACCTTGCATACGCCAGTCTCCTGGAGACCGGGCGGCGGATCAACGACTCCCTGCCTTATTGCGCGGCGGCATCCTCGCTTTCCATGCCGGACGCCGTGGAAACGCTGCTCCTCGACAGCGATAACGCCGACTATCCGAATTTCTCCGATTACCGGCTTCTTTATCCGCATATTTATTATTTCCTGCGGATGAACACGGCATACGCCATGGCGTTCCACCGGGGGCTGGTAATCAAGGCTTCCGTTCCTTATTACAAGAAACGGGAGGATGTGATCCGGTTTCAGAAGATGGAGGATTCCGGGAAACTGCCGCCTTACTTTGCTTTCCTGAGGAACGGTTTTATCGCGCCGCTCCTTGAAAACCGTTATTCCCAGACGCTCGACTGCGTACAGATCGCATACGCAGCGGAACGTTTCCGCATGAAATACGGGATCTATCCGAACGACTTGAAAAAACTGACGCCCGAATTTCTGCCGTCTCTGCCCAGGGACCCCTGGTCCGGGGAAGCATACCGGTTCCGAAGCGGCGAGATCAACAGTCTTCTTTTCAACGGGGACGGCTCTTCCGGGGAACGGAAGAAGAACGGGTTTCTCGTATATTCGCCGCTGGAGGTGGATCCGGCCCTCGTTTTCAGCGTTCCGGGAGTCTACAGTCCGCTCGGGTTCTACCGGTTGAGAATCTCGGCGGACCGGAGCCGCATTCTGCCTGCTTTCGCTTTCTTCCCGGGGGATCCGGACTGATCTTGGTCCGGGGAACCGGATGCTTCAGAAAAGGCGTCCTTCGGACGGCAGCCGCCAATCGATCGCGGGGGTTCCGTTCCGTTTCAGCTGTTCATTGATCCGGGAGAAAGGCCGGCTGCCGAAGAAACCGCGGTGCGCGGACAGCGGCGAGGGGTGCGGAGAACAGATCACGAAATGTTTCTGCGGATCGATCAGCGATTCTTTTTTCTGCGCGGGCGATCCCCATAAGACGAAGATCACCGGCTTTTTCCGTTCGTTCAGGACATGGATCACGTGGTCTGTGAACTCCTCCCAGCCGCGGTTCCGGTGCGAGGCCGCGGCATGCGCCCGGACGGTCAGCACTGTGTTGAGAAGAAGAACTCCCTGTTTTGCCCAGGGGATCAGTGAGCCTTCGGCGGGGATGGGGGCGCCGGTGTCTGCGGCGAGTTCCTGGAAGATGTTGCGGAGCGACGGCGGAAACCGGATGCCCGGGCGCACGGAAAAAGCCAATCCGTGGGCCTGTCCTTCGTCATGATACGGGTCTTGTCCGAGGATCACGACCCGCACGGAGTCAAAGGGCGTCAGGTGGAATGCGCTGAACAAGTCTTCGCGCGGGGGAAAAACCGTCTTCGTGGCATATTCTTTTGCGAGGAAAGCGGAAAGCGATTTGAAAGACGGCGTCGAGAGCGCATCGGAAAGAACGGACCGCCACCCGTCGGGAAGGAGGGCGGCGAGATCGAAATCTCCCGGAGGAGATGCGGCCGCCGTTTCGTCTGGAGAAGGGGAGGGGATCATTGTTTTCCGACAGCCAGTTTTCCCTTCGGAGCGTTTATGTCGATGTAATCGGCCATGACGTTGAGGGTCTCATCCAGGTAAAGATCCTTGGCGGTGTTCTTTTTGGGTTCATCCGCATCCAGGCGCAGGAGCTTGTCCTGTTCGTCCTGGAGTTTCTTTTCGGCGAGATATTCCTTCCAGCGTTTTTCCAGATTGAGGGACACGGTTTTGCGGTCGCGGATCTTCCGGAAGGTTTCGATATCGTGTTTGAGGGCGGCGAATTCCTTGCTGTGCTCCACGCGGGAGAGGGCGCGTTCACGGAGAATCGGGATGAGGCTGGGAAGGCGCGGATCGACCACCTGGTATTCCACGGGCTGAATGGTATCCCATCTCATGGCGTGCGGAAGCTTGTCCTCGCCGATGTCCATATTGTCGGTGAAGGAGGGGAATATGATGTCCGGGGTGATTCCCCTGAGCTGAGTGGAGGCGCCGTTGATCCGGTAGAACTTCGCGTTGGTGAGTTTGATGGAGCCGGACGGGATTTTCGGACCGAGGAAAGCGGTGTAACGGTCGAGTTCGATCAGGGTCTGGACAGTGCCTTTGCCGTGGGTTTTGGAGTCGCCGAGGATAATGCCGCGCTGATAGTCCTTGATGGCGCCGGCGAAGATTTCGGCGGCGGAGGCGCTGAACCGGTTGGTGAGGACCGCGAGCGGTCCGTCATAAAGGACGAATCCGTTGTCCTGGTCCTCTTCGATCTTTTTGCCGCGCTGGTCGCGGACCTGGACTACGGGGCCTTCCTTGATGAAAAGTCCGGTGAGGGTCACGGCTTCGAGCAGGCTGCCGCCGCCGTTGGTGCGGAGGTCGATCACGAGACCGTCGAGCGGGGCGTCCTTGGAAAACTTTTTGATGAGATTGGCGACGTCGCGCGTGGAACTCTTGTAATTGGCGTCCCCCTGATAAGCCGCCGCGAAATCGATGTAGAAGGAGGGCAGCGTCAGGACGGCGACGCGCTTCTTCACACCGTTTTTGGAAGGGATGTCATAGACTTTTCCGGAGGCCTCCGACTCCTGGAGCCGGACGTTTTTGCGGATAAGGGAGATGACGACCGGGACGGCGGACGACCCTTTGGAGGCTTCCAGAACGGTCAGGAAGACTTTCGTATTTTCCTTGCCCCGGATGAGATTGACCACTTTGTTGACCGGCATGTCGAGCGTATCCACGGGTTCGGAATCTTCCTGCGCCACGGCGATGATCCGGTCCTCCGCCTTGAGCCGCCCGTCCAGATCGGCGGGGCCGCCGGGGATGATCTTCACGATCTTGGTGTATCCGTCCTCATTGGTGAGGAGCGCGCCGATCCCGACCAGCGAGAGCTTCATGGTGATATTGAAGTCCTCCTCGGAGCGCGGCGACATGTATTCCGAATGGGGATCGTAGACTTTCGTCATGCTGGAGAGGTAAAGTTCCAGCACGTCGATGGCTTCCATTTCCCGGTAGTGCTGAAGGAACTGCTTGATGCGCTGGAGCGTGCGTTCCCTGGGCGGTTTCGAGGAGATTTTCTTGTCTTTGAATGCGGTGGTCTCGTTGCGGGAGCGGTCCAGGAGTTCCAGCAGGATCAGGTCGTTGCGGATTTTCTTTTTCCAGATTTCATGAAGCTCCGCCGGGTCCGCGGCCCACGGAAGTTTCGCCCGGTTGAATTCAAATTCGTCCTCCTGATTGAGGGAGGGATTGGTTTTGATGTAATTTTCGGTGAAGTGTTCATAATCGTCCAGCCGTTTCAGGAAAAGCTTGAATACGTTGAATGCGAACTGGACATCGCCTTTGCGGATCTGGCTGCCGAGCAACTTTTTCGAGACCTCGAACTGGGCGATGTCCTGCTGGGTGAAGAACATGCGGATGGGATCGAGCGTTTTAAAGAAATCATCGAAGAGCTGTTCCGAGAGTTCCTCGTCGATCTTTTTCTGGGTGAAATGGTGGCTGGTCAGAAGAAAGGAGGCGGTGCGGGAGATGGTGGCCATTTCCTGGGTCGGTTCCAATACCTTGGGTTTGGCTGCCGCATGGAGCACGGATGCAAAAAGAAAGAAAAGACCGCAGAAAAACAGGGGTTTGAAGAACCGGTTATTTGTCATGGACGTGCCTCGGCTGTTACAGAATTATGGAATTCAAACTTTATTCGTAAGTCAATAAGATACACCTTTTATGGAAAAATTCCAACGCCAATGAAGATATATCTTCAGAAATCTTAGACATGGGAAAAGTGAAAAGGATTCATTCCCTGTTGAAAAATGCCGAAAAATGTTTTCCGGCGGACCGCTTCACAGTGCGACGGCGGAAGCTCCGTCGCCGATGGCGCAGAGAATCGTCCTGATCTCTTTGCCCGTCATGGCTTTGTAAGCGGTTTCCAGACGGCCGCGGCAGGTTTCCGCGTCGGCAAGGCGGATCAGATGGATCGTGATCCCCCCGAAGCCGCCGCCGCTGAGCCGCGCGCCGAGACACTCCGGCAGGGTATGCGCGATTTCCACCAGCGCATCGAGCTCCGGACAGGAGTTCTCGAAATTCGCGCGCGAGCTTTCGTGGCTTTGGAAAAGGAGCCGTCCGAAACCGGCGACATCGCCTTCCTTCAAACATTCGACTCCTTGCATGACCCGCTCATCCTCTCCGACCACATGGAGCGCCCGGCGATAGTCCACCGCGTCCATTTTGTCCCGGAAACGTTCCAGCAGGGCGTGGTCGACGTCGCGGAGCATCTTCACCTCCGGACATTCCGCGGCGATGGCGTCCCGGGCGCGTTCGCAGCTTTCACGCCGGCGGTTGTAATCGGACTCCACCAGATTGTGCTTGACCAGCGTGTTGGCGACCAGAAACGCGTAGCCGGAGGGCAGGGGAACGGTTTCCAGAACTTCGACCGTCCGGAAATCGCAGAGGATCAGGGAGTCCTTTTTTCCGAAGATGGAACTGAACTGGTCCAACAGCCCCGATTTCAGCCCCAGGTAGCGGTTTTCGACCGCCTGTCCGACCCGGGCCCAGTCCGCGTTCGGGAGGGCGATGCCGTAGATCGTCTTGAGGGCGAAGCAGAACGCCATTTCCAGCGCGGCGGAGCTGCTCATTCCCGCGGAAAGCGGAACCGTGCTGGAGAGCAGGGCGTCGAACGCCCCGAATTTCAGCCCGCGGCGGTTGAGTTCAACCAACGCCCCCTTGATATAGTTGGTCCAGTCGCCTTTGACCGGAGCGTCCAAGCGGTTCAGGTCGATCGTGAAGCTTCCCGGCAGGGCGGTGTCCGCCAGCGTGCAGACTGTTCCGCTTTTGGGCGCCATCGCCATCCGGGTAGCCTGTTCCGTGGCCGCGCTGAGGACGAACCCCTCGTTGTAGTCGGTATGGTTGCCGAGAATCTCCAGGCGCCCCGGAGCCCGGGAAATGACGGCGGGTTTTCTATGGAAATGTTTTTCAAAAAGGTCGATCATCTGATTCATGGCGGAAATCCTTCTTTTTCATCCGTTTTCGTGGAAGGGGATAATTTGCCCCGGCAAAGCCTTTTTTTCAACCGTGTTTTCAAAAGAGTTTGAAAAAATCTTTCCCGTGAATCTTTTTCCCGGAGATTGCAATCTTTTCGGGAGGAATTATATTGATATCCGGTTTTCACCCGAAAACAGCTTTTAATGAAGGAGAAATTCAGGAATGGTGCGGAAATTGAAACTTGGCGTCAACATCGATCATGTGGCTACTCTGCGGCAGGTCCGCATGGGAGCGTCTCCCAGTCCCCTGGAGGCCGCGCGCATCTGCGAAGAAGCCGGCGCGGACGGCATTACCGCCCATTTGCGGGAAGACCGCAGGCACATTCAGGACGCGGATATGGAGGCGCTGGCCGGAGCGGTCAAGCGCCTGAACATGGAAATGGCCGCGACGGAAGAAATGATCGCCATTGCTTCGCGCCTCAAACCCGTCCACTGCTGCCTGGTCCCGGAAAAACGCCGCGAACTGACCACGGAGGGCGGACTGGATGTGGTCGGCGCATACGATTCCCTGAAAAGCGCGGTCGCCCGCCTGACCAAAGCCGGAATCTGCGTGAGCATTTTCATCGATCCGGTGAAGGAACAGCTCGAAGCCGCGGCAAAGCTCGGCTCCCCGTTTGTGGAATTGCATACCGGGGCATTCGCCAACGCTTCCGGCGACGCGCAGCTCCGCGAACTGGAACGCCTGATCGAAGGCGCAAAGACCGCCCATGCGCTCGGAATGGAGGTCAACGCCGGACACGGCATCGACTATGCGAACCTGAAATTGATCCTCGAAATACCTTATCTCCATGAACTGAACATCGGACACAGCATCATTTCCCGTTCCATTTTTACCGGCTTGAAAACCGC
>MWCA01000069.1 GCA_002069785.1 Lentisphaerae bacterium ADurb.Bin242
CCCGAAATTGAGCGCGGAAAGATGCCCGAAGTCCCGGAAGTCGAAGAGGACTCCTCCGTCGAATATGCTGGCGGAACACGCGGAAAGCGTCAGTCCGAGAAACGCGATCCACGCGGCTTTCTTGCGGATGCCGTTCAGCAGCGCATACCCGATCCACATCATCCAGAAAAACCCTGTGAGAAGCCCGAATTCCGCCAGCAACGTGAGATGGCTGTTGACCAGTGTCCGGCAGACCACCCCCTCCGGCAGCAGAAATGCGGACGCAAGCGCCCCGGAGTTGCCGAGTCCCACACCGCAGACCGGATTCGCCGCGGCCAGCGACAGCCCCGCGCGCCAGATCATCGGACGGTTCGACGCCGCTCCATCCCACTGGAAGCGTCCGGCAAGACCGGACAGCGTCAGCACGACCGCGGCGGAGACGGCGATTCCGGCGATCCATTTCCAGTTCCAAATCCGGTGCAGAACGCAGAAAAGGGCTCCTTCCAGGGCCAGCACAAGGATTCCGGTTCGGGAGAAGGTCAGCACCAGTCCGGCAAACAGCAGAAGCGACAGCGCCACGGCGGCGATCCGCACGCTCCGGGACTTCCCGCGCAAAATCGCTTCCCATAGAAACGGCTGGAGCGCGCAGAACAGCGCCGCCGCGTGATTCGGATTGTAGAACCCGAAACCCTGCCGGACAATGCCCTCGTAAGTGAACTCCATCATTTCCGCCACAGCTCCCGGATTCCAGCCTCGAAAAGCGGATTGCGGAACTCGATTTCGATGCGTTCCTTTCTGGATTCCGGAACGACCTTCCGCGTATCGTCCTCGCCGTATTCCCGGACCGCTTTTCCGGAGAGAATCGCGTCGAACCAGAGCCGTGCCAGCTCCAGCGCTTCGGGGTTCAGGTCATGCCCGCCCTTCGGGAAACTTTTCCACAGCAATGCGCCGCCGGACTCCCGGTACCGATACAGAAACAGCCGGCTGATTTCCAGCCGTTCCTTGTCTTCCACCCCGCAAGTGAGCAGGGCCGGCACCGGATTCCGCATGACTCCCGTAAAATAAACGCCGCAGGCGTGCGCCCCCCACGATTCGACCTCGTCCGGCATCCAGGCGTAAAACAGATTCGCACATTGCCCTCCGGCCGAGTAGCCGTAAAACAATAGTTTTTGCGGCTTCAAGTTGTATTTTTTTCCGATCCGGGACACGGCGGACTTCAACGCCTTGCCCGTTCCGCTTTCCGGTTCCCAGTAATCCCCCGTCACAAAAGAAGGCGAAATCAGAAACAGCTTATACTTGTCGGCCAGAGCATCGAAACGGTAAGTCTTCAAGGTTTGTTCTCCCGGCCAGTTGCGCCCGCCGAACAATACCATGATCCGGGAATTTTCATCCACCTTCGCCGGAACCCGGCAGACGAATTCCACCCCGTCCGCCCGGAAGTTTTCGGCGGCAATGCTCCGTACAGGAAGAATAATGCACATCCACAAACAGAGCCGTATGCAAAAAACGACAGCGGAATTCGGCATGCGCAAGCATGGAAAGATTCCGCGCACGGTCAAGGCCGTGGGCCTTGTCGCGGTCCAGCGGCGGGACGCTGGGTTCCGGAGGCTCTCTCCTGTTTTCATCGAGGTCATCCGAACTCTTTTCCATTTTCCAAGAGACGGAAAAATGCGAAGGAAGAAAACGGGAGTTTTCGCTTCGCATTTTTCCCGGGTCAAGGCCGTTGGCCTTGTCGCGGTCCAGCGGCGAGATGCCGGCCGCCGAAGGCACGCATTCCCCGGCCTCATCGGGAGGGTTTTCCCCAGGCTTCGGCCAGTTCGAGGGTGGGGAGGAAAACACGGTCCTCGGGGAAGATGTTTTTGGCTTTCGGGGAATTCGCGGGGTAGTAGACGCGTTCCTGATCGTCTCCAATGAACTTGGGGGCGTGACGCATGGCGAGGCCCGACTGGAAAGAGAGGTCCTCGCGGTACATCACGTGGAAATAGGTCAGGAAGGCGCGGGCCAGCTTGATCGAATCCGGCGGGACATCGTGCGGATGGTTCGGGAAAGACTTCCACAGGATTTCGACGCCTTTTTTCCGGCTTTCCTCCACAAAGTGACGCGTCAGGATGTAACGCGCCTGATCCGCGTCTCCGCAGGTCACGAGACCGGGAACGCCGCGCATCCGCTGTGTCGGTTCATGGAAGACACCGCAGGCGTGGCTGACCCACGCGCGGGTGGCGTCCGGCTTCCACGCGGGAAAGAGGTTGGACGCCTGCGATCCGGCCGAGTAGCCGTAATACAGCATCTTTGTCGTACAGATGTTATATTTCTTCTTGATCTCGGACAATGCTTTCATCAGGGCGCGCCCGGACCACTCCTGAGGCTCCCAGTAGTCATCATTCTTGAATCCCGGACAAACGAGGAAAGCGCCGTGTTCATCCGCCCAGGCTCCCCAGCCAAGCTGTCCGGACGCTTCTTTTTCCCCGGTGGTGTTCCGTCCGCCGAAAATGACCAGGACGCGGGCCAACTCCCGCCCCTTGGGCGAAAAATCCTTCGGCACGCGGTAATACACCCTTGTCGTCTGGTTTTGCGGCGCCCGCGTCTTCACCACCACCGACTCCACCCTCGCCGGAGAAGCCCATAGCGTCAGGCAGAACAATAAAGCAAATGCGGGAAAAATCTTTTTCATTCCTGAAATGACTCTCTATGTTTTTATCAACCCAACTGAAAAAGAGGATTTTCAATAAGAGGTTGCAGTCTTGTCAAAAAATTTCTTGAATACAACAACCCCGATAAATCCGATCCAGCCAACCTTCAAATATTGATTCAATTCTGATTCTGATATTTTTTCATATTGATGGATTGATTTCTCTGTTTTATTGATGGTATCTAAATTTTTTATTATGTTTCATCATGAATAGTTTTTTCATTCGGCGTTTTTCTTCTCCAAGTCAGAGGCCTTCATATGCATATGTTGTGTATTGTTCGATAACTACATCGTTGTGATCAAAGATTATCGTTTGTGATGATTGAGGTATTAGCAACCCTCTTTTCCCAATAAAGTTAATATGCCACTTCTTTGATGACATAGCTCTTTTATCATTATAAATAAGCTCTTTACTATTATAACCGATGCAACTGTAGTTGATCTTGAATGGTTCGTAATAGTATCCCAAAAGATATTTATCCTTCGATGGTTTTAACTGTTCCACTATTTCCTTTTTAGACATGCCAATATACTGACGGTCATTGACACAATTGCAAAACAAACAGGCAATAATTATACAAAAAAATATTGCCAAAAATTTTGATCTTCTATTCATAAAATTGCCTTCCCATCACATGAGAAAATCCTGCTGCATTATTTGGTATGTTTTGAGGAGCAATACCTCCGCCATTCAGTATTAGATTACCTATGAGGGTATTACTATTTCCCTCGTCCGGATCATTGGGAAACCAGTCGTAATCGGTTCCGGTCTGATTATTTTGAAATACTATAGCTGCGTTTAAGATGCTCTTTAACATGTCAAATTGTGAAGAGCTGCCTTGAGGCGTTACAGCACCAATATAATCAGTCTCTCCAAGTCCATCAGAAACATTCAATGGATCAATAGTAAGATGAGCTCCAGTTAAAGCAGGCAGGTTATTGCTTGGGAATCCACTAATATGCCCTAAGTATACTTGTCCTTCTCCAGGGAGAATTTGTACTGGCGATGCATGGAAAAATGCTTGCTGTGCGGGAGTTAATTGGGCATATTCACTCGGAGTAACCGTATAATGCAATGATAGATGAGAGAAAAGTCCAAAAGTATTATTAACCTCACGCCCTTGTACAAAGGCACTTGCGGCACCTAGCCAATCAATAAATAAAAATACTCCGTTATTAACATACGCCAGATTATTCCACCCATCAGGATAGCCGAGCGGGTCGGCGGTTTGCCATTTGCCCTGATCTGCGCGGTAGTTACGGAAGAGGAAGGCGTAGCCGAGTTCACCCACATAGGGCTTGCCGGTGAAGAAAGAGCTTTCCGTTGAGAATGAAGCGTTGGAAGATTCTCCAAAGGCAGTGAGGCTGTTCCGGTTGAACTGATCGCCTTCCTTTGCACCCAAAGTTGTGCCTAAAATGTCGGTAAAGAGCACCTTGCTGTCCAAGCCGGAAGCTTTCTCCGGATCGAAGGCAAGGATCGGGTTTCCGCCCGTTATGTATGGCTCGTTCACGTAGGCGGTTTTTCCACGGTGAATCAGGGCCAGACCATCCCATCTGAAATTCTCCGTTCCGGTTGCGGTCGTGGCGGAAGCAATCTGGCCTCCGATGTGATAATCGAAAGATGCCGTCTGCTTGTCGTTTTCCTGAACCGAAAGGATTTTATCCAGCCAGCCGTAAGAATACACCTTGTCGCCTTCTTTTACAAGGCGTCCGGCGGCGTCGTAGGCGTATTTTGTCACTTTTCCGTCGACGGTCGAGGTCACGAGTTGATTGGCTTTGTCGTAGGTGAAGGTTGTGGTTTTGCCGTGGATCGTCTTGCGGAGGATGTTTCCGGCGGGATCGTAGGTGTATTGTTCCACGGCCTTGTTCGTCGCGGAATCGATCACCGCGAGAAGCTGGCCCTTCTTGTCGTATTGATACGTCTGTAACACTTTGTCGATCTCACGACCGACGATCATTCCGTCTTTGGAATAGACGTATTTCAGGGCCGAAACGGGGGCGACGCGTCCGCCGAGGATCTTGCTTTCCAGTTGGCCGTATTTCGTGTAGGTGAACTCGACCGGAACGTTGTCGATCACCTGAACGGCGAGCTGATTCTTCGCGTTGTACACATATTTCACGGTCTTGCCGCTCTCTTCCGCCTCGATCTCCGTGAGACGTCCGAAGGCGTCGTATTTGCGGTATTCGGTGAGCTTCAACGCGCCGTTCTTGAGTTCCCGGCCCGTGCGCTGTCCCCAGGCGTTGTACAGATAGCGGGTCACGGCGCCGTCCTCGGATTTCTGTATCATCCGTCCAAAATAGTCGTATTCGAAGGTCGCTTTTTTATCGCCGCGCGTGGAGGCGATGAGCTTGCCCCAGGAATCGTATTGGAACGTTTCGACTTCTCCCTTGCCGTAGGTGACTTTCGTGAGGCGGTCGAGGTTGTCGTATTCATACTGGATGCTGCGGTCGGTTTTGCCGTCGAGCTTGGAATCGACGCGCGCGAGCATACCGTATTTGTCATGCACATAATCCGTGAGCTGGTGGGCGGCGGTGGTCTTCTTGTCCAGCCCGAAACGGTTCCAGTCGAACGTAATCGTATTCCGATTCTGATCGAGGACCTTGTGAAGCTGTCCGACGGCATTATAGGTGTATTCCACGCTCGTTTCGTCCGGGAAAAATTCCTTGACGACCCGCCCGAAGGCGTCGCGATCGAACTTCTTCACGCGTCCGGCCTGATCGGTATAGGCGACGGGCTGGCCGTTGCCGTTATAGCTCACGGAAAGCGAGGTCAGCACATCCTTGCCGTCGACGCGCCGAATCTTGGCGATCAGCCCGGAATCCGTATAAGAATAGAGGGTTTTGACTCCGTACAGATCGGTGGCGGACACCAGACGGTTGTATTTGTCGAACGACATTTCCTGCGTCTGGTTGAAGACATTGGTCACCGCGACGGGATAGCCGAAATTGTTGTATTGAAGACGGGTCTGCGTCCGGCCGTCGCCGATCTTAAGCGGCTGGTTGTGGAAATCGTAAGTGATGCTCGTAGTGACGGCGGGAATTCCCTTCTCGTTCAGGCGCGCGATCTCCACGGGATTGTTCTTCGGGTCGTACTGATAGCGGACGACCGGCTCCGGATCGTTCTGATCGGCGGCGCGGCGGGTGATCCGCGACAGGTTTCCTTCCCGCGTGTATTCAAAATTGAGGTCATTTTCAGCCCTATCCCGGACACGCAGAATGCGCCCGGTCAGCTTGTCGTACCGATAGGAAAGCACGGTGCGGCCGCGGCCGTCGACAATCTGCCGGACCTTGCCGAGATAGGCGACGTCCATGCGCATGAAGTAATAAATCGTGTAGTTTTTGCCGGAGAACTCCGTGACCTTGAACACGCCCGTTTTCTCGCTGAAATCATAGGTGGCGGTCTGCTGGAGCTTGTTGGTCAGGCGCACGCCGCCGGGCTCCTGGCTTGTGTAGGAATAGGTGAAAAACGCGTCGGAGAGCAGACGCCCGGCCGCCTTGCCGGAGGCCTTGAGCTTGCGGTCGGCCTTCGCGGCGACATTCGCCCGGCGGTCGGCCAGCGTTTCCATCTGGACCTTGAGTTCCTCGACGAATGCGCCCTGCTTGATTTGCGTCAGATAGCCGTTGGCGTCATACGCGTATTCCGCCGGATTCAGGCCGCCCGTCCAGATCGACGCGATCCGGGTTTTGACCACGGTCGCGAGTTCGCCCACCTGGGTTTTCGGCAGGATGGAGACGTCGCCGGACGCATACGAAATTTTGTGCTCGATTCCGTTGATCCGGAGGGAGGAAACACAGGAAGAGGCGTCGTAGCCGATTTCCACGAAAGCCTGGTCGTTCTGCGAAATCCTGACCAGTTTTCCGCTTGCGTAGGTGAACTGGAGGAAGCGTCCGGAAGGGGCGTCGATCCGCTGCAATTTTGCGTCGCGGTAGGTGAATTTCCAGCCTGTGTAATCGCGTTTGCCACTGAAAATCCAGTTGCCGGATTCTGTAAATTTTCCCTTCGGCGCGGAGGTGTCGGCCTTCCATTCGGAATAGGGCGCGAAGAAATCGGACGCCTTCATTTCCTGTTCGTAAAGTTCGACCTTGACGGCATCCTTTTCCGGCTTCTGCTTCCGGAAGAATTTGATCTTCTCGCCCCAGGGAGTCGTCCAGAGCACGCCGTCGCGTTCGGGCACGGCGGAGCTTTCCAGCTGCGGGGATTTCCACGCATAGCCGAACAGCCCGCTCTTCTCGGAAGCGGACTCATAAACCAGCTGGATCGGGAAGCGGAGTTCGGGCGAGAAATTCGCCGTCCCGAGCATTTTCGAAACGAGGAATCCGTTTTCGGTCAGGGAGGCTTTCCCGGCGGTCAATGGTTTGGAAAGAAAATGGACATTTTCCGCGGCAACGGCTGTTACGGCAATGAAAACTCCGACAATACAAGATACAACCGACTTCATGATTCCCCCCCCTGCGAAAAAATAATATGTATAGTGATTTCAAAACTTTGTTATACAATAGCCCGAAATTTCTGCTTTGTCAAGTGTTTTTGTGCAAAATCTTTGAAAAATGTTTATTTAGTATATTATTTATTCGCTAGAAAACAGTAGAAACAGGAAGGATTATTTGAATCCTCAAAGATTTTATGATATAAATCTTTTCCGAATGCCGTTGGTTCGGGTTCTCCCGAAATGATTTTGAATGTTCTGCGATTGCCCGGAGTTCGTTCCGCCTTAAGATATTGAACTCCGCAAGGGGCATACCCTAAAAATGAGGCGGCGTAAGTGTAAAGGTGGGTCACGGAAAAAACCTCTATTCCGTTTTCCACCAGTGCGGACGTAATCTGACGACAGATTTCCGAACCCTCCCGTTCGTTGGTGGCAGCAAAAGACTCGTTGAACAGAACGAGGCATTCCGGCTCCAGGTGCGAGGCAATTTCGTCCATCCGGGCAAGTTCCTCGTCCAGTTTGCCGCTGATTCCGTTTTTGTCCTCTTCTTTCTTGAAGTGGGTGAACACCCTCTTTCTGATCGGCGCAGTGAACTTTTCCGCTCCCACGAACATTCCACATTGCATCATCAACTGTGCTTGTCCCACACTGCGGAGGCAGGTTGACTTGCCGCCCTGGTTGGCTCCGGTGATAATGTAAAGACGTTTATTCACGACATCGAGTCCGTTGCCGGTCACAGGTGAAGGGGTGGTCAGTGCAAGCGCCGGATCATACAGGAATTTATACGATCGTTCTTCTTTGTCCGGCGGGAGTATTTCCGGCATGACGGCGGGCATTTTTCTTGCATGCAGCGCCTCATGCAAGTTGAGACACCCGGCATAGAACGCCAATTCCTGCCGCAATTGTTTGAAAAAGTATCCGACATGTTCCGAAGCCTGTGCAAGCGCATTGGAACTTTCATTGACAGCCCGTTCACGGCGATTGGAAAGATCGGCAAATCCCGCATCGTCCCGTTCGGAAAGGGTATAGGCCGGCGCGAAAAACCAGTGTCGCCGGAAATGGTCCGTTTCTTTCCGCCGCAGGACATAATTGACCCCCTGATTGCAGCTGCCGAGTGTTGCGCTGATCAGCATTCCCCGGCCATTCTCCAATTCATGTAAAAGTTCTTTTATTTTATGGAAATAAGTGTCATTCAGCTCGCTCTGCAGCATGGTCAGGAGGCGGATGAAGCCGTCCGAGTGGAAATTTTGAGTTTCGTTCTCCGCCACTTTCCTAAGCCGCAGTAACATTTCAACATAGATTTTCAAGAGACTGACGGCGCTGGAAAACACACAGGATACGGATTGTGTCAAGGAAAGCCATGACCAGGACTGCCGGATTCTTTTCTGCGCCTCTATTGTAATTCCGTAAAGAGTTCTGACCGCTTCCGGATTGGCAATACTATCCATCACAATGGCTTGCCGGTAAAGGATTTCCTCCTTGTCTTGCAAAGGATGCAGCATAGCGGAAGCGCATACGGAGGCTATCACTTTATCATCGAGCGACATCACTTCAAAAATTCGTTTGAGTTCCAGGTCGGAGGCCAGTGTGTCACTGTCGAACTCATGCTCGGCTTCCGGATTGAAGTCATGATCCCGAAACATCAGATAGACGTTCATTTCCTCAACCTCTTGCTCAATTGGCTATAGGTCAACCCGTGTTTTTCCGCGATGTGCACAGCGTAAGCTAGGCCGTCCGGCGGTTTTCTGACGATCCGGAATGTCCGTATTACCGGGTTGGTTTCATCGACTGTGCTCATCATGCTGACTGTTTCAGGGCCATGCTCAGCCAGTTCATCCAGAAAAGTCACGCAGACCCCCACGGCACCCGTGGAGGCTATGGCATCCATCATTCGTCCGCCAAGGAACAATGCATCACGGAGCGTAGTCGAAGCAAAAATTTCATTGATGACAAGAATGCTTCTTGCGGTGGTTCGGGCAAGAAGGCGTTTCAACCGAATAAGATCGTCCTGCAACTTGCCGTTCAGTGTGGTTATATCTTCCTCTCGCCCGAAATGAGTCAGAATGTTGTCAAAAAGCAGCAATGAAGCTTTTTTTCCTGGTACACAGAGGCCGAGACTGGAGAGATAATGCAGCTGTCCAAATGTCCGGGCGAATGTTGTTTTTCCTCCCTGATTCGGTCCTGTCACTACAATGAATCTTTCAGGCGGAATCAGTTCGAAATCGTTGGCTACGACTTTCCCTTTTGTTTTTTTGGCAAGAGCAAGATCATATCCACTGAAATTATACAGATGTCCATTTTCCGTCAACAGGTTCGGATAACAAAAAGGAAAGCCCATCTCCTTGAGTGGAGCAATGGAATCAAGCCATGACAAATAAAACCGTATTTCGCGGGCAAAACGCATCATGGTTTCATCGGTAAAGTCGAGATACTTTGCAGTGAAGTCCAACAGAGACTTGAAGGTTGGTTTATACCATTCTGCCACCATGTTCAGTACGGCTGCTTCGATATGCCGGGCATACGGTTTCTCCGGGATTTCCTTGCGGTAATCGTTGACGCGTCCCTGCCGGAATTTGGCGAATACATTCAATATTTCTTGCCCGAGATTCGATTGGCCTTCATATTTTCGGACCCGGATTCTGCCATTCTGAATGAGCATGCAGTAGTTTACTTCCGACAGCTCTTTCCGAAGTTTCGCAACCCGGTTCTTGAATTCCGAATAAGCCGGGGAATTCAGGTAAGAGGTTCCATACTGTATAAAAGCGGTCAGTCCCGGGGAGCCAATCGGGATCTCTTTCATTCGAACGATCCATTCTTCCAGAGTCCGGCAGTAACGATCCGCAAAATCCAATAATTCTCCGCGGGTAAGATATGTGTTCTCATCCGTATCGTTGGATGAGAGTTTCTTCCGGACTTCGGCCATGCAAATGCCGATATGATTCATTTGCTTTGAAAAATCAAGCAACGGCATGCGAATGCCGGGGTTTTCAAGGTCCTGGAATATTTTCTGCCGATAAGTAATCGAATCCAGGTCCCGCAAGGGCGTGTAGAAAAAACGATCCAGGGCATATTCCTCTTCGCTTTTCAGAATCGCTCCGAATATCTGGTCAAGATGGAGGTCTTTGAAATATTCCGGAGCCGTCGTATTCGAAACAAAGTTCCGGGCGTTATCTTTGCTTTCCGGATACAGAATGCTGTATGACATGTTACACCCCCTGATTCTGTTGCCGCGGAGCGCAGCGCCGACGTGTTCCAACAATCCGAATAGCGGTTCGTTCATTGGTAATCGCGGATGGCAGCGGCAAAACACCGATCGGCAGGAGTTCACAACCAATGATCGCATTCATCAAGGAACTTTTGCCGCGCTTGAACTGACCGGCAAGCAAAATTTTTTTTCGGGCATATCGCTTCAGGATGCCGGTATCAGGAAGAGTATTCTCATGCTTGTCTGAGAACGAGATTCGATGCGAGGGAGCTGGGTTCGGAGAAATATTTTCAGGCATTTCTGTTTTCCCTTATATACAAAAAAACTGATGACAACCTGTAGAAGTCATCAGCCTTATGCGTTTCGGGATTCATCTCCCAGGGAGAACCTCATTCCCATTCTTCCATTACTGTAGCACGCAGCACGCAAATGTCAAGCACAACAATAGCGATATTATGATACAATCGATGGCGTATCAGTGCTTTTGATTCACTCGAAGCCGCCCATGAAATAATGGAGGAGTAAACTCAAAAATGTTTCAAACCGTTCCTGTTTTTGGGAGTTTCGGGTCATGTTGCACGATATTGCATAAAATCCAATTTTGCGTTCAAAAAGTGGCACCCGAGACAGGATTTGAACCTGCGACCAACGGTTTAGGAAACCGCTGCTCTATCCCCTGAGCTACCCGGGCGAATTGAAAACGCGGTAATATATTCTCTCGAAGGATATATTTCAAGCCAGCGGGCTAAAACGGCAGTTCAATCAGATGCCGGTCCTGAAACGCGGAGGCGGCGCGGTAGCCGGCGGCTTTCGCCAAAGCCAGCGCCTTGTCAAAATCCGCCGCCACATCCGCGGGCGTATGCGAATCGGAACCGAACGCCAGGGGCATCCCGGCCCTCTGCGCAAGGATGAGCAGTTCCAGCGACGGATAAAGTTCATGCACCTTCTTGCGAAGGCCCGCGGTATTGACCTCGATCGCAATCCCTTTGGATGCCGCCAGCGCAAACGCTTCCTTCATTTTTTCAAGGAAAGGCGCACGGTCCAGCGGCACATAACCGAATTTTTTCGGCAGATCCGGGTGCGCCATGATCTCAAACGGAAAAACGTCGATAAACTCGCAGAGAAGCCCGGCATACCGGGTCCAGACCCAATCCGCGCCGCGTTCCTCCCAGACATGCAGCATGTCGGGATTGTCGAAGGCAAAATCATCCACATAGTGAACGGACCCGATCCGGTAATCGAAAGGCTCCTTCCCGATGGCGGAAGACACCTCGTCCATCCGTCCCGGGACATAATCGAGTTCGATTCCAT
This sequence comes from Lentisphaerae bacterium ADurb.Bin242, assembly GCA_002069785.1. Taxonomy (GTDB): domain Bacteria; phylum Verrucomicrobiota; class Lentisphaeria; order Victivallales; family UBA1829; genus SIG94. The sequence continues at coordinate 11,612 of MWCA01000069.1, forward strand.
ACAAGACGGTCAGCGGCGTATTCCGGGCCTTTTCCTGAATGGAGCGTACCAGGGCGCGATACTGTCCGAACTGCTCCGGTTGCATGCGAACCCCGGAATCGTATCCCCGCGGCCACGGAATATGGTCGGAAACGCCGAAAAATGCAAGGCCTTTGTCCAGGGCCGCCTGCAAATATTCCTCCGCCGTTCCGACGGCATGTTTGCAGAGGGGGGTGTGTGAATGCAAATCCGCCCACTTCATGATCGATTACCCTTGAATTTTGCGTTTGACGGCGGAAATATTGTGCCGGAGATCCTGATTCTGCGCGGAAAGCGCCTTGACCTGGGCCACCGCGTGAAGCACTGTGGCGTGATTGCGCCCGCCGAAAGCATTGCCGATGTCCACCAGAGAATGCTCCGTCATTTCGCGGGAAAGATACATGGCAATCATGCGGGGTTCGGCGATGTTTTTCGGACGTTTCGTGCCGGTCAGGTCGCTTACGCGAAGGGAGAAATACTCGGCAACCACCTGCTGGATGCGGTCAATCGTGACTTTCCGGGTCTGGGCCTCCTTGTCGAGCATGTCCGCGAGAATCCCTTCCGCCTCGGCCATCGGAATGGAGCGTCCCAGCATGGAGGAGTAAGCCACCAGGCGCATCAGGGCGCCTTTGAGCGTGCGAATGCTGGAGGAGATGCGTTCAGCCACGTAATGGATCACATCGGGAGAGAGCTTTACGAGCTGTTCCTTCTGTTCGTGCTGGAGAATGGAAAGGCGGGTTTCGAAAGTGGTCGGGGAAGTGATCTGCGTGGTCACGCCGGACTCGAAGCGGGAGACCAGACGTGCTTCCAGGCCGCGGATTTCGGAGGGCCGCTTGTCCGAAGTGAGGATGATCTGCTTCCCCGCGTTATAGAGCGTGTTGAAGGTATTGAAAAACTCTTCCTGGATCTGATCCTTGCCGCCGAGCTGATGAACGTCGTCGATCAGGAGAAGGTCCACCTCCCGGAAATGGTTCCGGAACTCGAAATGGGATTTGAACGTGGAGTGAGTGCGGAGGGAATCCAGATACGAGTTCAGGAAAGCCTCGCAGGTGACATAGCGGACCACCGTATCGGAGTCGGTCTTGTGAACCCGGTTGGCGACCGCCTGGATCAGGTGGGTTTTCCCCATGCCCGTGCTGCCGTAAATATAGAGGGGATTGAACTTTCCGGGCGCCTGGGCGGCGGTCAGGGCGGCGGAATAGGCGTACCGGTTTTCCTCCCCGACGATGAAATTGTCGAACGTATAGCCGGGCAGGCAATTGGGCGCGGTTCCGGAATCCGTCGAGAAGCCGTGAGCCGATTCCAAGTTGAAAGCGCCGGCTTCATCCTCGCCGGCGTCTTCTTCCGGGAAAGAAACGCTGTGACCTGTTTCGATCTCGAACTTCAACTGCTTTCCATTCGCGGAAAGAAGCCCGTCGGTCAAAATGTCGCTGTAGTTCTCCGTCAGCCACTTGGCATAGATGTCATCCGAAACGCCCAGGACAATCTTACTATCATCCATGCGTACGGGCACAATCCCGGCAAACCACTGCATATAAACATTTTCAGGTACTCTGGCCCGAATCGAGCTGCATGTTCTTTCCCAAAGTCCCGAAGCTGAAAACCGCCCCTGATCCATTCCGCCAACCGTCCTTCCACAAATCCGTCCCGACTTATTAACATGGGCATCGGTGATACAGCAAAATATACCGGTTTCCTCCACAATGCCAATGAAAAAAGATAAAAATTTCTGCTTTATTTATTTTTCCCCTTTGACGGCATGGAATTCGGGCAGGTAGAATTTTGAGGCTAAAAAAACAAGAAAAATGACTTTTGACAACACAGCTTGCCAAAAAGTCAAGTATCAAAATAAAGTTTTTTCAAACTTTTTTCTGAAAAAGCGCCTGAAAACCATTCCCCAACCCAAACCAGCCACAAAAAGGAAAATTATCAACAAGTTATTAACATTCCGCACCAGTCCCTCGAGGACTATACCCGTTAACTTGTACCGCTTTTGAAAATATGCAAGCACCGAAAAAAAATTCTTTTCAAAAAATATTTCTTTTTTGTCAGGAAATGTCCCTTGACAGCCTCAATATACAATCCTCCGGAAAGCGAAAAAAAGGATTTCACCGCAAAAGCATTCCGGACAGCCTCAAACGCCCGTGCCTCCACGCTCAAACGGGGTTCTGCTTCCCCATTGAAAAAAAGAAGGTACCGAAAAAGCCCTGCGAACAGCCTCATTTTGGAAGCGCGGCACGCACGACAGTTCCCTTCAGCATATCACGGGAATGCGATGAGCGCTGATGAGCTCGACATCGACGCTTTCCGGATCGGAACAGCCGGTTCTCCATTCTCGATGATGCCGATCAGGAGGTCTGCCGCGCGGCCCGGCGACAGCTCCGTCCATCCGCCTCAAAGTCGAAGCATCCGGATGAAAAGGCTGCTGTAAAATCGATGGGAGACTTGTTTTTTCAAACACAGGCGTTATATTACCCGAATCAATATCTTGAAGTTCGTTATGGTGAACCCCGTGAAAACCGGGGGCTGTCCCGCAACTGTGAATGCTTTTGAGCATGAGCCAGATCCCATTGCTTCAAGAAAAACCTTCAACTTGTGCGAAGACACAAAAGAGGTAAAAAATGAAGAATGTCTCCCTGTCCGTCGGCGGAAAATCTTCCGCTGAACTCCACCGCAATCCTCCAGGCGAATCCAGTCGTCAGTTTTTCAGACTGCGAAAAAGTCGTAAAGGATTCACGCTCATTGAGTTACTGGTCGTCATTGCCATCATCGCGATTCTGGCAGGCTTGCTGCTGCCGGCGCTGAACGCGGCGAGATCGAAAGCGAAAACGGTCTCCTGTCTTTCCAACTTCAAACAGATCGGACTGGCTTCCGAGGGATATCGCGGCGACTACATCTTCTACATGCCGTCGTATGTCACCTATAACATGGGCTCCGCCGGAATCACCTGGCTGGGAGAGCGTGCCAGCGGGATCATCAATGTCAAGACCTCCATTCTTATGCCGTATCTGAAGGATTCCTGGAAATCGCTGATCTGTCCGGACATTCCCCTCACATGGACGCTGAGCAATCCGGAAGAGTTTCCGAACGGGTCCGGCTACGGATATAATTATTATGGAGTCGGCGGACAATACTACCTCGGGACCGGCTACGTTAATGGGCAGATGCAAGCCGGAATGAAGAATGTGGACAAGCCGTCCGAGACCGTGATGTTCGCCGACGTGATCAACGCCGATTCAAAAACCGAACCCACCTTCCTTCTCTACGGTCCGGCGAAAGTGTCGGCCACCGGAGGAACCTATACGGTTTCGAGAGCAGCCACTTCCGGCACGAAGCTTCACGGCAACAACATGCACTTCCGACACTCGAACACCATGGCGAACTTCGTCTGGGGCGACGGCCATGCGACGGGTGAAAAAATGGCATTTGCAAAGGTGCAATCCGGCGTGGACTGCGCTTCTATGAAGATCGGTTCCATCGGAAAAATCGACAGCGACCGCTATTTCACTCCGCTGGCAGTGCCGAATGATAACCTTTCGGAATAAAACCCGCAGTCCGATGGGGTATCCGGCGGAGCCGGTGACCGACGCACAAGGTGCTTGGAACAATGCGCTTGCGTCTTTCTCCGGCCCGCAGGAAACGATCCTGTACATCCATATTCCTTTCTGCCGGACCCGGTGTTCGTTCTGTCCGTTCTATTACGGGAGCGCCACCGATGAGGAGAGAAAGGAATATGCGGAACTGCTGGCGGAAGAACTTGTGCACTGGGGAAAATTCTTCTCCCGCGACACCGTCAATACGGTGTATTTCGGAGGGGGAACGCCGAGCGACCTGGCGCCGTCGGAACTGGAACTTCTGCTGAAAACGCTGCGCCGGAACTACCCTCTTGCGAACGACTGTGAAATCACGCTGGAATCGCGAATCGACGGCCTCACGGACGACAAGATCGACGCGGCTCTGTCCAACGGAGTCAACCGTTTTTCCGTCGGAGTTCAGACCTTCCATACGGATTTGCGCCGGAGCCTCGGCCGCACTTCGGACCGGAACGCCGTGCTGGAAACGCTGGGCCGTCTGACGGCCCGCAACCAGGCCTCGGTGACGGCGGACATTCTGTACGGCCTGCCCGGTCAGACGGAAGAGATGCTTTCCGGCGATCTGGAAACGATGCTCCGGGAAACCCGTCTCTCCGGGTTTTCGTTTTACCGCCTGCACCTTCACGACCGTCTCCATCTTGCCCGGGAAATCGCGGAAAAAAGAGTTCCGCCCGCTTCGGATGAAGCCGGGTGTTTCTCCCTGTTCGAACTCTGCGAAAAGAGAATGGGAGCGGCGGGAACCCGGCGGATTTCCTGCAAGCATTACGCGTTCCATCCGAGGGAACGGAACCTCCACAACGAAATTTCCGCGTGGAAAGTACCGTGCATCCCGTTCGGAATGAATGCGGGCGGAAGACTCGGCACTTTCCGTTTCAAACAGACCGGCATTCCCGCCGACTACCGGGAAATGGTCCGGGCCGGAACCAAACCGCTCTCTTCGGCCGGAAAACTTCCGGATGACTTCGCGGCCGGCGCAAGGATTGCCGGACAGTTGAACTGCCGGATGAATTTCGATCCGGAATTCACTCTGGAAGCGGTCCCGGAGGAAAAAAGAGAGCGCGTGCGGCATGCCCTGGAGCCTCTTCTTTCGGAGATGGAGACCAGGGGAATTTTCACAAAACCGGAATATGGCGTCCGGAGCCTCACGGCGCGGGGACGTTTCCATTTTGCGGAAACGGCAGGCGTTTTGATGGAAGCGGCTGCGGAAGCATGGAACGGAGAAATTTGAAATGAAGCATCTTTTATGGATTTCAGTATTGGGAATCATCCCGCTTCTCCTCCCGGCGGAGATCGTCCGGGAAGACGCCGGAAGCATTACTTACCGGCAGCCGGACCAACAGGAGATCACCGTCAAAAAACACCCTCGAAGGGTCGTCATCGGCTACGGTTCCCTGGCCAAGGTGTGGGACCTTGCCGGAGGAACGGCGATCGCCGTTCCGGGAGTGGCCGAAAAGAACGCCCTTCCGGAAGGAATGCGGAATCTTCCCGTCATCGGAGCCGCCACCGTTCCGAACACGGAAAAGGTCATGGCGATGAAACCCGACCTGGTCCTGCTGATCGGCAGGATGGAATGGCACCGTTCCATCGCGGAACTGCTGCGCGGATCTGGGATCGACGCCGTCTGTGTGGAATACAACAATTACGGAGACTTCAATGACATCCTGGACTTCTTCTGCCGGATCAACGGGAAGACGGTCCGAGACATTCCCTCCGCCCGGAAAGTTCAGGAAGACGTGGAAAGCATCTGTGCAAAAACAAAGGGCTTGACGCCGCCGACCTGTGCGATCATTTTCGCCTCGACTGCCGGATTTTCGCTGGAATCGCCGTGGACCAATACCGGCATGATGGCGGAGAAACTGGGGGCACGGAACGTCATGAGGGGAAAAGAACGCTCCCGAATCCATTTCAGCTACGAACGGCTTCTGCTGGACAATCCCGACGCAATCTTCGTCATCACGATGGGCGACGCCCGGGCGCTGCGCGAAAAATTCGACAAGGAATTCACCACCCAGCCGGCCTGGAACGAACTGAAGGCGGCCCGGGGAAAACGGGTTCACTTCCTGCCGGTCGAATGGTTCCTTTATATGCCCGGACCGGATTACCCGAAAGCCTTCCGGCGCCTGGCGGAACTTCTTTATCCGGGAGCGCCGTTCTGAAAATGAATTTCCGTTCGACATTGAGAAGCACCCCCGGACGCCTTGCCGTCTGCGCCGTCCTGGCGTTTCTGCTTCTGTGCGCGATGCTGGTGAGTCTCCGGTTCGGTTCATTGAAACTGCCGTTGAAAGAAATCGTTTCCACGCTCTGGACGCAGGAATCGGGCATCCACTACCAGATTCTGTTCAACATCCGGCTTCCGCGAATTCTGCTCGGGGCGCTGGTGGGCGGATGCTTCGCCCTTTCGGGAGCGATCCTCCAGGGAGTGATGCGCAACCCGCTGGCCTCGCCGGGAATCATCGGCGTTTCGGCTGGGGGCGGACTGGCGGGGATCCTGGTGATGCTGGCCTTTCCGCAGTTCAGTTCCCTGCTGGTGCCCGCGGCCTTCATCGGGGCGCTGGCGACGGCGGTGCTGGTTTATTTCCTGGCGTGGAAACGCGGAGTGAGTCCGGTCCGCCTGATTCTGGCGGGCGTGGCGGTCTCCGCGATGCTGGGGGCGTTCAGCAGCACGGTCCTGTTATTCAACGCGGAAAAAGCCGGAGGGATTCTCGACTTTTCCATCGGCTCGCTGTCGACACGGAGCTGGCCGCAGATCGGGCTGGTCTGGCCCTACATGCTGGCCGGATTCTCGGGCGCGTTTTTCCTCGGCAACAAGCTCAATATCCTGGCGCTAGGCGACGATGTGGCGGTGGGATTGGGCATGAGGGTCGAATGGATCCGTTTTTCCCTGCTTGCCGTGGCGGCGCTGCTGGCGGCGTCGGCGGTCAGCGTGGTCGGACTGCTCGGATTCGTCGGCCTGATCGCTCCCCACATCGTGCGGATGCTGATCGGGTCCGACAACCGTTTCCTGCTGCCCGCGTCGGCTCTGTTCGGAGGCTTCATGGTGGTCGCCTGCGATTCGCTCGGGCGGATGGTGCTGGAGCCGTCGGAACTGCCGGTCGGCATCCCGATGGCGCTGATGGGGCCGCCTTTCTTCCTGTGGCTCCTGAGGAGGCATTCCTATGAAACTTGAGGTGCAATCCCTGCGCGGAGGCTACGGCGGCAAGCTGGTTCTGGACGGTGTGGAGTTCACGGTCCGCACCGGTTCCATCGTCACGCTGCTGGGTGCGAACGGCTGCGGGAAATCCACCCTGCTGAAAATCATCGGGCGCATCCTGCACCCGAAGTCCGGGAGCGTTCTTCTGGACGGCAAGGCGGTCAACCGGATCAAAACAGGCGAACTGGCCCGTAAATTGGCGATCCTGCCGCAGCTTCATCACGCTTCCGGCGAACTGAGCGTGGAGGAACTGGTCGCCTTCGGACGTTTCCCGCACCGTGGCATGAGGCTTACCGCCTCGGTCCGGGACCGCGAAATCATCGACCGTTCCATCCGGATGACGCGGCTGGAAGCCCTCCGGAAACGGCCGCTGGTCACGCTGTCCGGCGGAGAACGCCAGCGGGCATGGGTCGCGATGACGCTCGCGCAGGAGCCGAAGGTTCTGCTCCTGGATGAACCGACCACGTTTCTGGACGTCTGCTGCCAGTTTGAAATCATCGATGTGGTGCGGCATCTCAACCGGCAATACGGCGTCACCGTGGTCATGGTCCTCCACGATCTGAACCTTGCGGCGTCGTGTTCCGATGAACTCATCCTGATGAAGGATCACAAAATTCATTGCGCCGGACCTCCGGCGTCCGTCATCACCCGGCGGAATCTCCGGGAAGTGTTTGAAATCGAAGCGAAAATCACCGTCTCGGAAGAAGGGATTCCCTACTGTATCGCGACCGGGTCGGCAAGAGGAGAAGTCCAATGAAAATACTGGTGGTGTATGCAAGCCGCGAAAGCGGGAACACGAAAAAGCTGGCGGAGGCCATTGCCGCGCGCTTCGGAAATGAATGCAGCCTTTTCCCGGCGTCCGACGCCCCCGATCCGGAGGACTATGACTTCCTCGCGCTCGGGTTCGGGGTCTACCGGGGCTGGCCGGACGGCGATATGCGCGCGTATATGAAGCGCTGCCGCGGAAAGAACGCCGGTCTTTTCATGACGCTGGGCGCGTGGCCCGATTCGGATCATGCGGTCACCTGTCTCGGCCGGGCCGAAGGACTGCTGGAATCCTGCCGCGTCGTGACACGGTTCGCCTGTCAGGGGGCCTATACCCCGGAATTCCTGGCCAGGCTCAAAAGCCTTCCGCCCGAGTCCAGCCACGGCTGGAACCCGGAGCGCGCGGAACGGGTCGCGGAGGCCATGAAGCATCCCGATGAAAATGATCTCAAGGAAGCGGCGGAGCGTTTCTTCCTTGCGGCGGAAAAGTGCGGAAAGCCGAAGCCGTCCGGACACAAGGCCGGACCCGGAAAGAAAGCGCTGGTCGCCGCCTTCTTCGGGACCACGGTCCCCGCGGCGGCCCGGGCTTACGACAGGATCGAAGAACAGCTTCGGAAGAAATATCCGGACCTGCCGGTCTTCCGCGCCTATACTTCGCCAATCGTGCGGGAGAAACTGAATTATTCCGTGCCGTCGCTTTCCGGGGTTCTCAAACATCTGGCGGTGGAAAACTTCGATTCCGTCGATCTGCTTGCCGCCTTTCTCTCTTCCGGCGAGGAATACCACAAGCTGCGCGCCACCGTTTCCGCATTCGGTTCGACGCTGAAAATCTCCGTCAGCCGTCCTCCCCTGAGCGGACTGCCTTCTCTGTGCGGATTCCTGAAAAGCGCATTGTGCGCGATCCCGCCGGACCGGAAACCCGGGGAAAGCGTGCTGTTCATGGGACACGGCAACCGGGACGGGCGTTCCGATTTCACCTACATGACGCTTGACTCCGAACTGAAAAAAATCGATCCGGATTTCCATCTTGCGTGCGTGGAAGGCAATCCGCCGCCGGAAGAGGCTTTCGGAAAACTCCGGCCCGGGAAAGTCTGGCTGATCCCGTTCATGCTGACGGCGGGCGACCACGTGTTGAACGACATGGCCGGGGACGATCCCGCTTCCTGGAAAAAACGCCTGGAAGCAGCCGGACACGAATGCCGCTGCATTCTTCACGGACTGGGCGAATCGTCCGAAGTCGCCGGTTATTTCGCCTCCCTCCCCTTTCTTTGTTCAGGAGCGCATGAATCATGATTGAACACGGCGGAAACCGGGAAAAACTGGCGCAGGCGGCGGGATGTCTCCCGGAGGAACTGCTGGACTTCAGCGTGAACCTGAATCCGGCAGGAATTCCGGAGGGGCTGTTCTCCGTCTGTTTCCGGGCGCTGGACGAGTTGTCGCCCTACCCCGAACCGCACGCGGAAACGCTTTCCCGCCGGACGGCGGAAAAATGGAATCTCGCCCCGGAAAATATTCTTTTCGGAAACGGTTCCAGCGAACTGCTTTCCCTTTTTCCCCGAACGGTCCAGGCCACACGCGCGCGCATCGTGACACCGGGCTATCTGGAATATGCCGGGGCCTGCCGGTCCGCCGGGCTGGCGGTCGAAGAATTCCGTCTGCGGGAAAGATGGGGGTTCCGCCTTTCCCCGGAGGAACTCGGAAAAACGCTGCAACCGGGAGAACTGGTCATCCTCGGGAATCCGAACAACCCGACCGGACGGATGGTTCCGGCGGAAGAACTGCACGGATTCATTCAGAATCACCCGGAACAGACCTTCCTGATCGACGAGGCTTTCGCCGATTTCTTCGGGGAAACCCTGCTGGACTATCCCCTGCTGAAAAACGCAGCGGTTCTCCGCTCCATGACCAAATATCACTCCATCGCAGGGCTCCGTCTGGGGTATATCGCGGCGCGGCCGGAATCGATTTCCGCCCTGCGTGAAATACAGCCTCCCTGGAGTGTCGGAACCGTGGCTTTCCGGGCGGCGGAATTCCTGCTGACCCGTCCGGAACGGAAAGACAACACGGCGCTTCTCCGGGAAGAACTGGGGACGGAACTGCGGCGCTCCGGAATCAAGGTCTATCCGTCCTCCGCCAATTATCTGCTGCTGAAAACGCCGCGTCCGCTGGCAGAAGAACTTCTTGCGCACAGAATCGCCGTCCGGGACTGTTCCAATTATCCGGGGCTGGACGGCCGTTTCATCCGTGTCGCCGTGCGGAACCGGGAGGACAACCGGAAACTGGCGGAAGCCGTGCGCAGACTTCTTTCGCCGCAGGCGCCGGCCATTGTCATCGAACGGAAGCGTCCGGCGCTGATGCTTCAGGGAACCTGTTCCAATGCGGGAAAAAGCATTCTCACGGCGGCGTTCTGCCGGATCCTGCTTCAGGACGGCTACGCGGTCGCCCCGTTCAAGGCGCAGAACATGGCGCTCAATTCGGCGGTCACGCCCTCCGGCGGAGAAATCGGGCGGGCGCAGGCGGTTCAGGCCGAAGCATGCCGCCTCGATCCGGACGTCCGCATGAACCCGATCCTCCTGAAGCCGAACAGCGATCTGGGCAGCCAGGTAATCCTGCTGGGGCATCCGATCGGAAACTACAAGGTGCGCGACTACTTCGCCAAAAAGAAAGAGTTGTGGGGCGAGGTCCGGAAAGCCTACGATTCGCTTGCCTCGGAGCACGACTGCATCGTGCTCGAAGGAGCGGGCAGCCCGGGTGAAATCAACCTCAAATCCACCGACATTGTGAACATGCGCATGGCGGAATACGCGCAGAGCCCGGTCCTGCTGGCCGGGGACATCGACCGGGGCGGAGTCTACGCTTCGTTCATCGGAACCTATGCGACGCTGGAGCCGTGGGAGCGGAAACTCCTGCACGGCTTCGTGGTCAACAAATTCCGGGGCGATCCGACCCTGCTGGCCGACGCCCATTCCTACGTCTGCGGCATGACCGGAAAACCGGTGCTCGGGGTCATCGATTTCCTGCCCGGTCTCGGATTGCCCGAGGAGGACTCCGTCAACTTCGGCCTCTTCCGCAAAGGAAAGAAAGATCCGCGGCGTCTCGACATCGCGCTCATTCACCTGGGACATGTCGCCAACTTCACCGATTTCGCGCCGTTCGAGGCGGAACCGGACACGGAACTGCGGACCGTCCGCACCGCCTCCGAGCTGGGAGAACCGGACCTTGTCATCCTGCCCGGCAGCAAAGGCGTCGCCGACGATCTCCGGCGTCTCCGCGAGGAGGGGCTTTTCGAGGCGCTCCGGAACACCCGCGCGCCCATCGCCGGAATCTGCGGCGGACTCCAGATCCTGGGAGACCGCCTCCTCGATCCCGACGGCGTGGAATCCTCTTTTCCCGAGGTCGAATGCCTGGGACTCCTGCCGTTGGAAACGGTGATGATGCCCCGGAAGACCCTGCGCCGGACAACCGCCCTCCGTGCCGACGGCACTTCCATCTCCGGCTACGAAATTCACCACGGCGCCACCCGTTGCGCCGATTCTTCGGTCACCCGGATCGTCGACGGCGAAGGCCGGGAGGTCGGCTATGAACGGGGAAGCATTTTCGCCACATATCTTCACGGAGTCTTCGATGACGATGCCTTCCGCCGGAAATATCTGAACCGGCTCCGGAAACGCAAGGGCTGGCCGGAACTCGAAACCGGGGCGGCCTACGGATTCGAAGACGCTTTGAACCGTCTCGCGGACCACGTCCGCGCACGTCTGGACATCCCGGCTCTTTACAAACGGATGGGTTTATGAATCACGAAGGAAAAGGACTCCTCTACAACTTCACCGGAAACGGCAAGGGCAAAACCTCCGGCGCGTTCGGCGTGGCGCTCCGCGCGCTCGGCTGGCACTGGCGCGTGGCCGTGTTCCAGTTCATGAAAGGCGAACGCGCCACCGGAGAGCGTCAGTTCTTCACGGAACGTTTTCCGGAAGTGCTGTTCCGCAGCTGCGGACTGGGCCGTACGACACGTTCCGGCAATCATGCCGAACACGCGCGCGAAGGCTGGCGCGAAGTTTCCGGACTGCTGAACGGTTTCGAGGGCGAACTGCTGGTTCTGGATGAGCTCAACCTGGTTCTCTCCTACGGATATCTGAACACGGCGGAAGTCGTTTCCGCCCTGAAAAACCGGCGGACGGGCCTGAATGTGATCGTGACCGGGCGCCACTCGCCGCCGGAGCTGATCGCGATTTCCGATCTCGTGTCCGAAATCGGAGATGTCAAACATCCTTACAGACAGGGTGTTCCCGCCCGGAAAGGACTGGATTACTGATGGATTTTTCAACGATCGCATGGGATATGAACGGTGCGGAAATCGAGCGCGAAAGTTTCCGGCGGATCGATCGGGAGGCCGGCCGGGAAAAAAAGGCGCGTTTCTCTCCGGCGGAATGGCATGTGGCCCGGCGGCTGGTGCATACCGGCGCGGACTTCGCTCTGCTGGACGTCCTGGAATTCAGCTCGAACGCCATTGAAGCCGGGCTGGCGGCGCTTCATGCCGGACGCGGCATCTACGCCGATTCCAATATGATCAAATCCGGGTTGTCCGTCCCGAAACTTCAGAAATTCCATCCCGGCTATGCGCGTGACTCCATCCTGTGTCCGGTGGCGGATGCGGATGTCGCCGCGTATGCGGAAGAACACCGTACGACCCGCGCGCTGGCGGCGGTGGAACTTCATAAGGATTTTTTTCATGGCGCGATTTTCCTGTGCGGAAACGCGCCGCTGGCGCTGGCCGGAGTCGTGAGGCTCTGCGTCGAAGAGGGAATCCGCCCGGCGCTGATCGTCGGAATGCCCGTCGGATTCGTCAACGTGACCGAATCGAAAAAACTGCTGGACGGTCTTTCCGTCCCGTGGATTCGCCTGAACGGGCGCCGCGGAGGAAGTCCCTTCGCCGTGGCCACGCTGCACGGAATCATGGAGAATGAACCGGGATGAAGAAGCCGGGAACACTGCGGAACGGATTCACCACCGGAAGCGCGGCCGGAGCCGCGGCGGTGGCGGCATTCCGGCAGTCCGCCGAACCGGTGGAACTGTTTCTGCCCGGAGGCGGACGCCTGGCGGTTCCCGTGTTTCGAATATGGCCGGGCGGCGCATCCGTGATCAAGGACGGCGGCGACGATCCGGACGTCACGACCGGTTCGGAAATCCGGGTGGAGCTGACTCCGTTCGAGGGTGAACCCGGAGCGTCCGACTACCTCGAAAAATCGGATGACCTCGAGCTGGTGGTGCGCGGCGGGCCCGGCGTGGGGATCGCGACCCGGCCCGGATTGGCGGTTCCGGTCGGCAAATCGGCGATCAACCCGACGCCCCGCCGGATGCTGCTGGAAAATCTGGTCAAGGCCGGATGTCGAGGCCGTTTTCTGGTCGTGATTTCGGTTCCAGGCGGAGAGGAAACGGCCCGGAAAACATTGAATCCGACGCTCGGAATCGAGGGCGGAATCTCCATTCTCGGCAACACGGGAATCGTGCGCCCTTACTCCAACGCCGCGTATGCCGCCACGATCATGCTCCAGATCGGAAGCATCGCGGCATCCGGCGGAAAAACCGTTGCGCTGGTAACGGGAAACCGTTCCGCCGACGCGGTGGCGCGCGACTATCCGGAGCTTCCCCCCGAGGGCATTGTCCGGATCGGGGACTTCATTCACGTCGCGGTCACGGCGGCCCGGAAAAAAAAGATCGGGAAAGTGATTGTCGGGTGCATGCCCGGCAAACTGTTTAAATACGCCTGCGGCGAACGCAATACGCACGCCCGCGAATGCAAACTGACGCTGGCAAGGCTGCGCGATTTCGGCCTGGACTTGCCCGGCCTCCCCCTCGAACGGATGGATACGATGGGGGAACTGGCGGCTCACCTGGAGGAAGCCGTTTACAGGAAAGTGCTGTGCGCGGTTCTGGAAAAGGCGCGTTCCGTGCTGAAACAATGGGCGGGAGAAACCGTCGTCGAAGTCGCGCTCTATGACGACGCCGGAAGGAGATTTCATGAAAACGATTGATGTCATCGGATGCAGCGGCAATGTATTTTCCCGGGAGGGTGCGGACGCCCTGAACGAAGCGGAAATCATCGTCGGTTCCAAGCGGCTTCTGGAGGAAAACGAACTCCCCGGAGACGCGGAAAAAGTCATTGTGGACGGAAGCATCCTCGGGATCCTTCCGCGTCTTGTCACCCGGAGCAAGACCCGCAAGATGGTTTTTCTGGCCTCGGGCGATCCCCTGTACTGCGGGATCGGGGCGACGCTTCTGCGTTTTGTTCCGCCAAAACGGCTCCGTTTCTATCCCGGCGTCACCGCCTTCCAGCAACTCTTCGCCGCATTGGGACAGCCCTGGGAAAAGACCCGGCTCTTTTCGCTTCACGCACGGAAAAAGGAACTGCCTTACCGGGAGATCCTGCGAGCCCCTCTGTGCGCCGTTTACGGCGACGCCGGGCGTCCGGCGGCAAAAATCGCGCAGGAATTGATCCAGGCGTTTCCGGCGGCGTTCCGGCGTCCGGCCGCGGCGGGATGCAGCCTCGGTTTCCCGGAGGAAAAAGTGATCCACGGAACTCTCTCGCAGATTGCGAAATCGGCGGAAGCGACGGTTTCGCTTTCCGTGCTGGCGCTGCTCCCGGAGAACAATGCCGCCGTGCCGCCGCTTCCGCTCGGACTGCCCGACGAACACTATTCCCACTTCCGGAATATGATCACCCATCCCGAAATCAGGGCGATCGTGCTGTCGAAACTGCGGCTCGTTCCAGGCGTGCTGTGGGATCTCGGCGCGGGAAGCGGTTCCATCGGAATCGAAGCCGGGGGACTCTGTTCCGGACTCGAGGTTCACGCGGTGGAAAAGGATCCGGAGCGCCATAGGGAACTGCGGAACAACATCGAAGCGGAAGGAATTCCGAACCTCGCCGCCTGCCTCGGAAATGCCGAAGACCTGCTGGACAAACTGCCTCCGCCGAACCGGATTTTCATCGGAGGAGGCGGCAGGGAACTTCTGGAAAAAAGTTTCGAACACCTTCTCCCGGGCGGAATCCTGGTGATGACCGGCGTGATGGTCGAGACCGTTTCCCTGATGGGCGCGGCCCTGACGGACTATCGCAAGGAATTCCTGACCGTCAACATCAGCCGCTCCATGGAAATCACGACGGGCGGATTCATGTTCCGGGCGGAAAATCCGATCGCCATCGCCGTATACGCACGGCCGGAAAAGGGGAGCCGCGCATGAAAGGAAAAATCACATTTGTCGGAGCCGGACCCGGAGCGCCGGACCTGATCACGCTCCGGGGCGCATCTGTCCTGTCCGAGGCGGATACCGTGATTTATGCGGGCTCGCTGGTCAACGAAAAACTGCTGGAATCGGCTCCGCGTGCGAAACTCCGCAACAGCGCCGCGCTCACGCTTCCGGAGGTCATCGAAATCATGGAGCGCGATTTCGGGGCCGGAAAAAATGTCGTGCGTCTTCACACCGGAGACCCGTCGATGTACGGCGCCGTGGCCGAACAGTTCCGCGAACTCGAAAAAAGAGGAATCCCGTATGAGGTCGTGCCGGGCGTAAGCAGCGTTTTCGCCGCGGCCGCCGCGCTCAAGATCGAGTTGACCGTGCCGGGTGTGTCGCAGAGCGTCATCCTGACGCGCGACGCCGGACGGACGCCGGTTCCCGATGCGGAAGCGCTGGAAAAACTGGCCGCGCACGGAACGACCCTCTGTATTTTCCTGAGCGTCGGCGACATGCATGCCCTCTGCCGTAAACTGCTGGATGCCGGACGTTCCCCGCAAACTCCCGCCGCGGTCGTCTACCGCGCGAGCTGGGAAAATCAGACGGTCGTACGGGGAACCGTTTCCGACATCGCCCGGCGCGTGGAAGAGGCGGGCATCAAACGCCAGGCATTGATCGTGATCGGCGATGTTCTGGGGCGGGACGGCGAACTTTCCAGGCTCTACGACGCGGAATTCCACACCGGGTTCCGCCATGCCGGATTTCAAGGGAAAATCGCCTTGTTCGCCCTGACCCGCCGCGCCGTTCTCAAAGCCGCTGAAATTGCTTCCGGACTGGAAAACGCCGTCGTATACCTGCCGGAAGAGTTCGCAGGGGATGTCTCCGCTCTCCGCGCGAGAAAATTCACCGGCGGCGGTTTTCAGACGGCCCTGAACGATGCCTGGAATCGATATGACGCCTTCATTTTCGTGATGGCCGCGGGGATTGTGGTCCGCCTGATCGGAAAACTCTGCCGCAACAAGTCTGGCGACCCCGCGGTGGTGGTCTGCGACGAGGCCGGAAACTATACCGTGAGCCTGCTGTCCGGGCACGTCGGCGGAGGCAACGCGCTGGCCCGGGACGTGGCCGGAATCACCGGAGGAAAACCGGTCGTCACCACCGCCAGCGACGTGGAGAATCTCCCGGCCTTCGACGAGTTCGCGAAATTGCATCATTACGCGATCCTGACGCCGGAAACCCTGACCGCCGTCGCCGCGTCCGTGGTGAACGGCGGCGAAATATCGCTGGAAATGCCGGAAGAATTGTTCCGCGCCTGTTTCTCGGGAATTCCAAACTTTTCCCTGCGCAAAAACCGGACGGACGGGATCGTGGAAGTCCATGCGTCCGGCGGGAGTCTGAAGATGAGGAAACTCTCCTTCGTCCTGGGGATCGGATGCCGGAAAAATGTCCCGGCGGAACGGATCGCGGAAGCGGTGGAGGCCATCCTGAAAAAATACCGTTTTCGGCGGGAGGAAATTGCCGTGCTGGCCACCGCCGAACTCAAAAAAGAAGAACCCGGACTGCTGGAATTTGCGAAAAGCATCGGAAAACAGATTCGTTTCTATTCCGCCGGTGAACTGAACGCGGTCGATGTTCCCCATCCCTCCGAGGCGGCGCGGAAACGTCTTGGAATCCGTTCCGTTTCGGAAGCGGCCGCGCTGCTCGCCGCCGGAAAAAACGGCAGGCTGTATGTTGGAAAACAGGCGGATGCCGATGTCACCGTCGCGATTGCGGGAGGTCTGCCGGATGAATAAGATATTTGCCGTGGGAATCGGTCCCGGAGACCTTCAGCTTCTGACGCCCCGGGCGGCGGAAGTCCTGCGTTCCTGTTCGGTGGTTGCCGGGTATCCGCCGTATCTGGAACTGATTGCTCCGCTTCTGGAAGGGAAAAAGCTCATTCCGGGCGGAATGCGCCAGGAGGTGGAACGGTGCACGCGGGCGCTCGAAGCCGTGCTGGAGGGCGAAACCGTGGCGGTCGTCTCCTCCGGCGACGCCGGAGTTTACGGAATGGCGGGCCTGCTGCTGGAACTGACGCGGGAAGAACGTTTCGCCTCCATCGAAGTGGAGGTCATTCCGGGAATCACGGCGGCGCTCTCCTGCGCGGCGCTGGTCGGAGCCCCGTTCGCCAATGACTTCGCGCTCATCAGCCTTTCCGACCTGATGACGCCCGCGGAAGTGATCCGGAAACGCCTTTCGGCCGTGGCTTCGGCGGACATGCCGGTCGCGCTCTACAACCCGGCGAGCCGGCGTCGCCATGATCTGCTGGAATTCGCCGTGGAGACGTTTCTCCGTGCGGGTGGTCCTCTGCCCGGGGCGCTGGTGAGCGACGCCTTCCGTCCTTCTCAGAGGATCGAATTCTTCACACTGGACCGTTTTCCGTTCGATTCGGTCCGGATGACCACGCTGGTCATCGTCGGAAACTCGCAATTCGAACTCAACCGCGGGAAAATGTTCTGTCGGCGCGGCTACCGGGAGAAATACGGTGTCGGACAATAATTTTTCGCAATTCATGATCGCCGGAACCCATTCCGGGAGCGGGAAGACGACCCTCACGCTGGGAATTCTCCGCGCGCTGGCGCGGCGCGGTCGGACCGCGGCTCCGTTCAAATGCGGGCCGGATTACATCGACCCGCTGTTCCACCGGCAGGCGGCGGGCCGCCCGTCCATCAACCTGGACGTCTATTTCCACTCCCATGAAAGTTACACCCGTTACGCGCACAATGCGGACGCCGCCGTGACGGAGGGCGTCATGGGACTGTTTGACGGCGCCGTTCCGGGAACGATCCGGGGCTCTTCCGCCGAGATTGCCGCGCTGCTGCGTCTGCCCGTGATCCTGACGGTGAACGCACACGGGATTTCGGGTTCGATCGCGCCGCTGGTGAAAGGCTTTTCCGAATGGCATCCGGAGGTGCGCATTGCGGGAGTGATCGCAAACGACGTCGGCTCGGCCCGGCACACGGACCTGCTGCGCGAAGCCCTCGAGCGGGCGCAGCTGCCGCCTCTCCTCGGATCGCTCCCGAGAAACGAACGCTGGAAACTTCCGGAGCGGCATCTGGGGTTGTCCGTCGGACATCTGGAACCGGAATGGCTCGACGCGCTTGCGGATGAGGTGGAAAAGAACCTTTCCGTGGACCGGCTTCTGGAAATTACCCGTTCTCCGCGTCCGGTCTCCGCTCCGATGGAGATTTCTCCGCCGCACCTTCGGCTGGGTGTCGCAATGGACGAAGCCTTCTGCTTCTATTACGAGGAAAATTTCGAACTTCTGTGGCGGAACGGCGTGGAAATCGTGCCGTTCTCGCCTCTGCGCGACAACATCCTGCCGGAAAATCTGAACGGGATTTATCTCGGCGGCGGTTATCCGGAACTGTATGCGGAAAAGTTGTCCGCCAACCGCCCGATGCTGGAAACAATCCGTGATTTTTCGAAGGACCGCCTTGTCTACGGCGAATGCGGCGGCTACCTGTATCTGCTGGAAGGATTGTATGACTTCGACGGAGTTTTCCATCCGTGCCTCGG